>NZ_CANLDD010000064.1 GCF_947489355.1 uncultured Microbulbifer sp.
TGTGTTAGAACCTCAACAATGCGAGCTTGCTCTTACAAATCAATAGGCTACATCCAAACGGGAACAGCCCCTAGTCTTGATGAACACTTGATCACTAAACCCGCGGCAACTTTTATCGCGCGTGCCAATGGCGATTCGATGCAGGGGCTTGGGATCTTTGACCGGGGTCTGCTGATTGTCGACCGCTCCCTGGAACCGGTACAGGGCGATGTGGTGGTGGTCGCTCTGGATGGCCAATTGGCCTGCAAGGTGCTGGATCGTCACCACAGACGCCTTTTGTCGGCAAATAGCAAATATCCTCCAACCCCTATCCGGGAGGGGCAGGACTTGAGTGTGGGAGGGTGGCCAAGGCCTCCATTCGCTACCATCGGCCTTTGTGAATGCTGGCATTGGTGGATTGCAACAGCTGTTACGCCAGTTGTGAGCAGATTTTTTGGCCGGATCTTCGTGGTAAGCCGGTGGTGGTACTCTCCAATAACGACGGCTTTGTTGTGGCACGTTCGAACGAGGCCAAATCGTTGGGTATCGGGGGTCTTGAGCCCTTCTTTAAGATCGAGCATCTGTTGTGGCTGCACCAGGTGGCTATCTTCTCCGGCAACTACCCCCTTTATGGGGATATCTCGCACCGGGTGATGACGACCTTGCGGCAGTTCAGCCCGGAAGTGGAGATGTACAGCATTGACGAAATGTTCCTTGAACTTCAGGGCCTACAGAAGCATTGGCTGGATTGCGGACGGCAGATTTGCCAGACGCTGTGGCGGGATGTTCGTATGCCCGTGGGTGGAGGCACACGTGCGGATGTTTACGTTTTGATTGCCATAGATTGTTTATCTAATGAGCTACTGGTAGCAATTTGTCCAATGATGACAATAAGAATGGCTCCTTTGTCGGACTTTTCCAATTGTGTAACGCTTCCATTATTTAGGAGCCCAATAGGATTGGTAAGCAAGTTGCGGCTAATGCGTAATGGCGTGCAATCGGCACGGTGTGACGCAGGCAATGGAGTGTGGTAGGATGCCGCGCAAAATGGGGTTTGAGGTGAATATCTCAAAAAAACTGGTTATATAACATGTGATTTAAATGTTGCTCACAGCCGGGGAGTTAGGTATGGCAGAACTTTAGCTGTTCAGAGCTCTCGGTTATGGAATAATTCTCCCTTAGATAAGCCTGACTAGATTTTCATTGTTCCTCTGCTCGGCTGTGAAGGAGTTGGTTCGCATATATTCAAGAAGTTAGAAAGATATGGGTCCTACAGTTCAGCGTACCGTTTGGCAGATCCAGCGCGATGTGATTCATGCACTGCTGGTTAGAGAGATGAAAACTCGCTTTGGCAAATGGCGGCTAGGATATGCTTGGGCCCTACTTGAGCCGGCAATGCACATCATGGTCTTGGCGACAATTTTCAGCTTTCGCGGCAGGGAGTTATATCCGGGCATACCTACCTTGTTATTTATGCTGGGAGGCATAGCCCCATTTCTATTTTTCAGCCACTGTTTTACCAAAAGCCTGGCTACAGTAGCTTCCAATCGTGGGCTATTTAATTATCGCCAGCTTCGCCCTTTTGATGCTGTGTTCAGCAGGGTTTTGCTGGAGTTCATTATTTACCTGTTAAGTCTGGTTGCCTTGCTAATTGTACTGGCATGGTGCGGTGTGCAAGCCGCCTTTGGTAATTTTCTTTTGTTGGTTGAAGTCAATGTTCTTTTTTTTGGTTTTTGCTTGGGCTTGAGTCTGGTCCTTTGTGTTGTGGGAGAAAGATATCCAGAGTTTTCTAAAGTGCTTCCTGTGCTTGTGCGGCCTTTGTACTTTATGTCAGGCGTGTTTTTTTCGCTCGACCAGATTCCAAAAGAGTATCATCCATATCTGATCTGGAACCCCCTGCTACATGTAATAGAACTTACTCGCCAGGGCTTGTTTGCCAGTTACCATGGCATGTTTGCCAATTTTCAGCATCTTACATTCACTGCAATCGGTATGCTGGGATTTGGATTGCTGGTTTATAGGGTGAGCTGGCGTGACTTGGTGCGCAGCCAATGATTAAGCTGGAGAATCTTACAAAATCCTACCGGACGCCCCAAGGGCGTAATGTACTGTTCAAAGCTGTAAATGCTACTTTCCCTGAGGGCAAAAATATAGGCATTCTCGGGCGCAATGGAGCCGGTAAGTCAACCTTGTTGCGTATTATGGGGGGGATTGACTATCCCGATGCTGGGCGAGTGATTACCAACCAGAGAATATCCTGGCCAATGGGGTTGGCCGGTGGCTTTCAGGGGAGCATGACTGGCAGGGAGAATGTCGCTTTTGTCTGCGGCCTTCACGGCATCTGGGGGAGTGGCCAGCGCAAGGTGATGGATACAGTTCAGGGGTTTGCTGAGATTGGAAATTATTTCGACGCTCCGATTAAAAATTATTCTTCAGGTATGCGATCACGCCTTGCTTTTGGGTTAAGTATTGCTATTGATTTTGATGTCTACCTGGTAGATGAGGTCATGTCAGTAGGGGATGCCCAATTCAAGAGTAAGTGTGAAGCGGTTATTGCGGAGAAACGTAAGACCTCCACTTTTATTATTGTTGCCCATACGATGTCATTGCTGAGAAAAAATTGTGAAGTGGGTATCTACCTTGAAGAAGGAAGAGTAAAGATTTGTGACTCTATGGATGAAGCTATTGCTCTGTATCTGAAAGGCACAGATTCTCGGCAGAAGAGCAATATCGCATCGTAAATACTCAAGTAAGAAGTGTATATTAAAGTATATGGAAGCAAAGAATTCGCGTACAGATGAGCAAATCGAAATAGTGGGGAGCAAGGCACTGCAGGGGGTAGTTAATACAGTAAGGAAAACTGTAGGAAATCTCTCAGATGATGTGAGTGATACACACCGAAATCCTGTAGAGTTTTTACGCCGCTGGCGTGGCTTGTTGCTCTTTGTCGCAGCCCCTCTGTTGATTGTTGGAGCTTATTACGTATTCTGGGTCTCAGAGCGCTATGTGAGTCATGCGCAGCTAATAGTGAAAGACAGCGCCACCGCTCAAGCGACATCCCACGCGCTGGGATTTTTGGTTCCAGGTATGGGATCTGATAATCAGGATGTTTTTCTGGTTGTCAATTATATCCAGTCTTTGGATATGGCGTTGTATCTGGATGAAAAATTGGATCTTGCAAATTATTACAAGAGCAATCGCCATGACGTATTCTCCCGTCTTGATGCGGATGCAACCCAGGAAAACTACCTGGCGTATTACCGAAAGCATATTGGCGTTGGTCTGGACGAAACTACAGGTATTATTGCCATTAAGATGCAAGCTTTCGATCCACGTTTTTCTCAGCGCCTTGTTGAAACTGTTATTCAAAAATCTGAAGATTTTGTGAACGCAATCAGTAATCAGCTTGCGGATAAACAGGTTGATTTTGTAAAAAGCGAATTGGCATTAGCACAGAAAAACTTACGTAATACAAAGCGGAAAATCCTGGATTTTCAAAACCGTAATAATATTGTGAGCCCGGAAGAGCTTACCAAAGGAATTGGCAGTATTATCCAGGGTCTTGAAGCCAGGCTTGCAGAGCAGCGTGCTGAATATACAGCGGCAAAGACCTATTTGAACCCGAACTCTTCCCAGATTGTCTCCATGCAGTCAAAAATCGATGCGTTAAAGCATCAAATTGAAATGGAAAAAGTTCGGTTGGTGGGAATAGATAAGGAAGGAAAGCAAAGATTGAATAGCCTAGGGGCACAGTTCCAAAACCTGGAGCTTGATCTTCAATTCGCAACTGATGCCTATGCTGCCTCTTTAAAGGCTTTGGAGGCTGCCCGCATGGAGGCCTCTGGGAAGCTAAAACATTTGACGGTGATTGCACAGCCCTCTCTGGCAGAAGAGCCGGAATATCCGCGTAAATTATATAATTTTGTGAGTTTTGCCATTATGTTGCTGTTGCTGTACGGGATTGGAAAAATGCTAGTTGCCAGTATTCGTGATCACAGAATGTAGGAGCGTTGCATAGTAGGAATTTTACTCTAGGCGCGAGTGATGTCCTCTCTGTAGGAGATTTGTAAGAAGATGGGGAAAAGTTATCAGTACTTTTGTTGGGTGAATACTACAGTGAGTATTTGCGAGAGTGGCATAGCAGATTTGTTTGTTGAAATAGTGAGTGAAGTAAATAGATTCGCAGAGATGATTGCAAAGAAATTGAGAAATTGTCGTTTAGGTTTGGGCCTGTTAACATTTTTTGTATGCTCGCAGGCCATAGCTCTTGAAACACAACTGCTAGACAGCGATGAGAATTCAGAATTGTCGCAACCCGGAGTACCGGTTTTTGGTCAATCCCTTTTTCGGGGGGCGTTCAAGGATCAGCCTTTCAATGGTTTCAATCCGGACTACCGCATTACAGTAGGGGATCAAATAACGCTGCAATTGTGGGGTGCTTATGACTTTAATGCGACTTTGCCGGTAGATCCGCAAGGGAATATTTTTGTACCGGAAGTAGGGCCGATCCATGTGGGGGGGGTAAAAAACGGTGAGCTCAATAATTTTGTCTTGCGTTATGTAAAACGTGTATTCAAAAAAAATGTACAGGCCTATGCGAATCTGGAAGCCAGCCAGCCGGTAAAAGTATTTGTTACCGGATACGTCAGTAATCCCGGATTATATAATGGCTTTTCCTCCGATTCCATTCTCTACTACCTGGATAGTGCTGGGGGTATAGATTCGGAAAGTGGGAGTTTTGTTGACATTACGGTAATGCGTGGCGGTAAACCGATACAAAAGATCAACCTCTACAATTTCCTGGTAAAAGGTGTTATGCCATCGTTGCAATTACGTAGTGGAGATGTAGTAGTTGTAGGTTCGCGTAAGGGTTCAGTGACTATTGAGGGCGCTGTACAGCAGGCAGCACAAATGGAATTTATTGGACCTTATTCACAATTGGGCGAAGTGCTCCTGGCAACCAAGCCGGATCCTCAAGCTAATTTTGCCCTCATCACTCAGGTAGTTGATGGGTTGCGGCAGGCGAGCTATCTACCGCTGACCGAGGCGATGACAATGCATCTCTATCCTGGTGCCCAGGTGGAGCTTGTACGGGACAACGATATCAAATCGATTTCAATTCGCGTCTCCGGGGATCTGGATGGTCCAGCTACTTATGTAATGCCCTACGGCGCTACACTGAATGAGTTGATGATACAGTTAAATTTTCGTGAAAACGCAGATCGTTCTGCGGTACAGCTTTATCGCAAAAGTGTTGCGGAAAAGCAGCGGGCAGCGTTGGATCGCTCTTTGGATGCTTTACAAATGGAGGTGCTGACAAGGCAGCCGAATACGGATCTCGAAAAGGCGGCGCAGAAAGATAATGCAGCCATGATACAAAACTTTATCGAGCAGGCCCGTAAAGCGGAACCTCGGGGGCAGGTAGTGATTGCGAATAGCCCCAATGCTTCAGAGATGTTGTTGGAAGATGGAGATGAACTTGTTGTACCGTTAAAGCCCTTCACGGTTTCTGTTGTGGGAGAGGTTATTTTCCCGACTTCCCTTGTGTATAGTAAAAAGCGCACTCTGGAAGAATATATTGAATTGGCAGGGGGGTTTGCCAACAATGCTAATCAGGATGAACTGATCATTTTGCATCTGGATGGAACCATTAGTCGAGTTGAGGGTAGGGATTTCGATAATCGCCTGGGCGATCGATTGCGCCCTGGGGATGAAATCATGGTAATGCCCAAGATTCACTCCAGTGAGTTACAGGTAACCAAAGATATTACGGAGATACTGTACCGTATAGCGGTGGGTACCGCGGCGGTCCTGTCTTTCTAAGTTGGTGCAGATGAGTGGTATATTTATCTTATGTTTGTTACAAGCACTACTTAGAGAAATATTAAGAAACATGTTTTCTACTATTGAATACAATCACAAAATTTAAAAAAATTGAGGGTGATGAAGTTGTGATAAAAGAGTCTTCCGATAGAAATAGGATAATTCTTGGAGGAAAGTCAGGTCGATTCCTGTATCATCTGAGCAAAGGTATCAGAAAACAGTAAAATAGGTCCCATAGTAGAGAAAAACTGTTCCTAATTTATAAAACAATCAACCCTATGATGTGTGTTTTATATAAAAAGTAAAAATTATTATAAATAATTACCGAATAAATTTAGAAGAAAATTCTGAGAATTTTTGAATTTGCTAGAGGTGTCTTTATGTTTAATGTAAAGAATACATTAAGAGAAAATCGAAGTAGTCATAAGGGTGTCAATTTTGTCTATCTACCCAAAGAAAACTCTAAAAAGTTGCTAATAATACTATCGCCCCATAATCAGGGTGATAGATTCTGTTGGGTCAAGATTTTAGTCCCAAGTCATGATATGAGCTTGTTATATATCAATAACCCAGCGGATGACTTCTATAGCCTTGAGACTAATCATGCGGTTTACAAAGAGATAATTAAGAGCGTATCAAGTATCCACGAAAAAAAGCATACGCATATCATGGGCTCAAGTATGTCCGCATTTGCTGCGCTTAGAATTGGAATGGACCTCGATGTCTCGGTATTTGCTATAGGGCCTCAAGTGGTTGCTTCGGAGTCGAAAGAATTCGCCGCTAAAAGCTTTCCAAAAAATCCAAAGTTGAAATTGATTGATGACATTGCGCAGCTCCAAGAGCGAGGAGTGTGGCAAAATCTTACTGATTTTATCAACGACTTTAATAAGAAGCTGCCTCCGATTTATTTAATGATTAACCACCTTCGCTTTGATACGGAAAACGGATACGCCTTTGTTGACGCCATAAAGCGTAAAGCAGGTAGTAAATTAGTATGTATTCATTCTAAATATGTATACCATGGATTTAAAATTAAATCTAAAGAAGATGTTCTAACTCTCTATCAGATACTCGATATTCTGACTAGTTTGAGTGAAATTAGTTTCAGCTGGGAGTAAATAAGTGAAAACTAATATAGCTGTAATTCTCGCTGGCGGTGTAGGCTCGCGATTCGGAAAAGATTATCCAAAGCAGTTTGCAAAAGTGGCGGGGAAAACACTTCTTCAGCACACTATTGACGTATTTCAATTAAATGGCCAGATAGATGAGGTTGTTATTGTCTCAAAAGCAAATTTTGTAGATACGATTTGGAATTTAGTTAATAAAGGAGGTTGTTCTAAGGTTTCTTCTGTTATCCCCGGGGGAGTGGACCGGATGGGTTCGACCCAAAATGCGCTCGATTTCATCCATAAGAACTATAAACAGCATGAAGCGATCAACCTTATTATTCATGATGCAGTTCGTCCTTTTGTAACTGAGAACACTATTCGAGATTGTCTTGATGCGCTTGAAAAATTCAACGCCGTAGACGTAGTGATTAACAGCGCTGATACGATCGTTGAAGTAGATTCAAGTGGAATTCTTAAGGATATTCCAGACCGCTCGTCCTTACGCCGTGGTCAGACGCCTCAATGTTTTGCGTTCATGACTCTTTACGATGCCTATGAAAAAGCGAAAACTTATGATGGGCTCAAAGTAACTTGCGATTGCGGTGTATTAATGCAAGTTAGCCCCGAAATTAAAATCGCAACTGTGATGGGAGATAATACGAATATCAAAATAACTGAACCAATCGATATCTCGATTGCCGACCATGTTTTTCAACAACGAGGAGATGCGAAAATCTCCTTTATGAAGGAAAAAGAGCTTTGTGAAACTATGGATGGTAAGGTTGTAGTGATATTTGGTGGCAGCTATGGAATAGGGCAGGATATTGCCAGCATGGCGGAGAATTTCGGTGCCGATATTTTCTGCTTTAGTCGTGGCGTGACAAATACAGACGTATCGAATATTAATGATGTTGAGTATGCACTTAACAGTGTCTATCAAAAAAAAGGTAGAATTGATTTTGTAGTAAACACTGCTGCACTATTGAAGAAGAAACCTCTGTCACATATGGATGATAATGAAATAAAGAACATTATCGATGTTAATCTTTTTGGTGCAATTATTGTGGCTAAGAAGTCTCTTCCATTCTTGAAAAAAGTCCAAGGCAGTCTACTTAACTTCACCTCTAGTTCGTATACTAGAGGTCGAGCATTTTATAGTTCATATTCTGCATCGAAAGCTGCTGTTGTTAACCTCACGCAAGCATTGTCGGAAGAATGGGTGGATTTTAATGTTTCCGTCAATTGTATCAACCCGGAGCGAACAGCTACACCAATGCGCGTTTCGAATTTTGGTCATGAAGCTCCTGATTCACTCCTAAAGTCAGCCGATGTAGCTTTGGCGTCAATCAATACAATGGCTAGTGGAGGTTCTGGTCATGTTGTGAGCGTTAGATTTGACAATGTTGGGGAGCGTAATGAATATTTCAAAGAATAATAAGCTCTTTAAGATCATGAAAAAAACTTTGTTATTCGATTTTCGAAGGCTAATTAAAGAGTCTTTAGCAAGAAGGGGCGTCGCCACTACTGCTTACAACGCTTCTGTTTCTAGGCGGTCTCGGGTGCCAGATGACTCTGGTCGCCGTAAGGCGAGCCAACATAGTGTTAATCTCCTTATGCCTTATAGTTTTGTTTTGCATACAGGAGAGGTGACGGCGGCCGTCCCTCATATTGCAATTTGGCTACCTTCCTTTCTGCGTTCTAGTGGGCGCACTTTAATCGTTGTACGCTATCAAAAATCCCTTATTTCAGTGGGTAATTATCTATTTAAAAACAACTATCCTGCAGATGTGATATTGTGTAAGAGCGAAAAAGAAATCGATGTGTTGATAGGTCGGTTGCAGGGCACGCGTGCATGTTTTTACCCGTCTAATACGGGTAATAATATTCATCTGATCAAACATCAAAAAATTAAACATATATTTATAGGACATGGTGATAGCGACAAATCAGCAAGTGCTCATAAATTTTTCCGAGTTTATAATCAAAACTGGGTGGCCGGTCAGGCAAATATTGATCGATTTCAATCAATAGCAAGAAACGGTCTGGAGTTTGTAAAGATTGGGCGCCCGACGTTAAAGGCAGTAGCCCTAGAGGCTCAGCCGGATTGGTCGTCAAGATTTGATGAATCCGTGAATCTACTGTGCTTACCGACGTGGGAAGGTGTTTATGAAGAGCAAAATTATTCTTCGGTATCACATAGTAAGCAGCTACTAGGTGCTTTAAAGAACCGATTTAATGTCGGTCTAAAATTTCATCCAATGACGGGGAGTCGGTCATCTCAGGCGAAATCAGCAATTAATGGCGACTTCTCAGGTCTAACTCTATATACGGCTGAGGATACCATTGAGAGTTTCATCGATAGTTATAATGTGTTTATTTGTGACATCTCAGCAGTAGTTTCAGAATGCTTAGCTCTCAATGGTCCAATCTTTGTTTATTTACCTCCGGACAAAGATGTTAAACTTGCCGAAAGCAAGATGCCATACACCGATTATTGTTATACTTATAGTTCTGTGACTGAATTGCTTAAGCTACTCGAGCAGGTTGTTGATAATCGAGATGATTACTTGGCAGAAAACCGTAAACTTGCAATGAATTATATTTTGGGCATTGAAGAAACATTGCAAGATGAGTTTGTTGTTCAGCTTGATAAGTTACTGTAAGGTGTCTTTAAATGAAGTTATTAGGTCGAATGAGCAAAAACGACATTCAATTTGTTGTGTACCTGCCCGGTGATTACGAACAGTCTTTCAAGTACCTTTTATATTGGTTGCCAAGACTTTTAAAGTTAGACATCGGCTTTGCAATTCTTGTAAGAAATATAGATTTTTATAATCGTTTGAGAAGTGAACTTGGTAATCTCAGGACATATTACGCTGGTAGCCCTCTAGAGGTTGAAGCCATTTTCAAGTCCTGTCCGAAATTAACGACTATTACTTATTTAAGTAATTTTGCGGTTAATATTCACTCTCAACGCTTCAATGAATATCGGCATGTTTTTTTGGGTAATCGTAATACAGATTTTTATTCGATCCCTTCAAATTTATATAGGGTTTACGATTCTATATTCATTACGGGAAACTTTTCCTATCGGAAATTTGAGAAAGTCGGAATGACATCGCTCGGTATCCATATGCCCATGGTTGGGTTGCCAGTACAGCATAATAACTTGGTCGACGATCGTGTAGTAAAACTTGTGGTCGGAGATGAGTGTCTGGTTCGGCGTAATTTCTTGAAAATCGTATCGGCGCTCATTGCATCTAAATGTTACGAAGTGTTTCAAATTGAGTTTGTTAATAAAAAAGCACGTAGTCTAGCTGGAGACCTAAAGGAATTCGCGATGGCTTTTAATATTGATATAGAAATATTAGATGGTCAGCGATGTCGAAGTGCGGGATTAATCATATCAGATATAGATAAATTTACATCAAAGAATCTTTGTGCACACTCTCCAGCTCTCTACCTATCAGGCAATAAAAATCGAATTGCGCCTAGTACTGTTCCTATTTTCTTTGATTCGATACCTTTAAGTCTGTTGAATTCTGATGGTCGGTTTTTAGAGCGAGATGTTTCTGCGGCGCTTGAAGAAGTTGATATTGGTGTTTGGAACAAGTTTTGGAGTGATAATTTTGAAGATTGCTCATTCGATTCTGTCTTTAAAGCGGAGTTAAATCAATAAAGTGCACGTAGTGCCTGTGATAAATAATTTGGTGTTTTTTAGTGTTGTCAAAAATAGGAAAAAATATTTCGAATGCGCTCTGGATAGCTCTAGGAGGAAAAAAAGTAATTTATAGTTTCAGAGGCGTGAAAAGCTTTACCTTGCTAGGTGGGTTTATACGTCAGCGTTCGAATATATTCATGCCTGACATATTAAAGAAATTTAGCTACGCTGTATATCTCGATAGTCGTGATGTTGATACTTTGTGCAACGTAAATAAGTGGTTTGAAAATGATTTCTTTAATAAAAAGTCTACCATTATCATTCTTCGCAGCTATCCCGAATGCTGTTCAAAATTCGTGAAGATGTTAGATGGCTACGGATTTTCTTTTGTTGGTTATAATCGCTTTAGAGACTTATCATGTGAAGGGTTGAAGGCAGTATTTTATCCATTTAACACGAATACCAATCATCTGTTACTGCGCAATCGTAATGTTAAGCATGTATTCATTGGTCACGGTGATAGTGATAAAATTGCTTCGATAAACCCTCTCGTCCGAATTTATGATCACATATTTGTAGCCGGATCCCTATCTATCGATCGTTATTTTAATAATGATTTATTCTTTAGCTCTGATGATCGAGAAAATCGTTTTTTTCGAATCGGAACACCGTATATTGCACCTGAACACGCCGATATCGTGGATAGTGATGGGGTGCTGTACGCACCGACTTGGGAAGGTGCGAATGACGCTCAAGCATATTCTTCGATTCTACTTGCAGCTGAACTTATTGCCGCCCTTATTGAAAGGGGGTTAACTGTTTACTTTCAGCCTCATCCTTCAACTGGCGTAATAAAAAATACCTATCGAAATGCGGTAGAAGAGGTAATTATGACATTCGAGGGTGTGGCTGGCTTCAAGTTTGTCTCCACGTCCTCGCGTTTTAGTGCACGAGAAGGTGCGCACGCAATCAATCGTGTCAAATCTCGCGCATTTAGTATTGTCATTACCGACATTTCATCCATGGCAATATGGGCTGTTGCACAAGATAAGAGGCTTGTTAGTTATATACCCAAGGACAAAGCTATGAATTTAGAACAGTACTATTTGACGAGTAGATCCGATTATATATTCTCATCTGTTGATGAACTGCGAAGCCTTCCGTTTGATTTCTCTGAGGATTGTACTGAGCAGAGGCGAAAATTAGTATCGGCTGAAAGCTATCTTTCTGGGCAGCCATTTTCAGCTTATATTGATTTAATTCTGGCGAGGATTTCCGAATCAACTTCAGAGGATATCTAATTTGCTATTTTTTTCTTACAGAATGTTTCGTATTACACATTTACGTAAATTTATTAATTCAAAACGTTATTTTTTTCAACCGCGTCCGCTTGATATCATTGGCTGGGGATATACAATTTTCTCAAAACATGCACGATGGCTTTCATCTGTCTTAGGGCTCCGTTATGTAGCATTAGAAGATGGTTTTATTCGCTCGATTGGGCTTGGAGTGGATGGTTTCCCCTCATTTAGCTTGGTGGTTGACGACTTAGGCATTTATTACGATGCTCGCTTCGAGAGTCGGCTTGAGAGGTTAATTAATGAGTCAAAGTATCTGAACAAACAGCAAATCCAACGTTCTGTTGCGGCCATGTCAGCAATATCTGAATTTCAGATCACGAAATACAACACGGAGGACAGTTCGTCGAATAGCAAGTCGATGAATTCGGGTATATTGGTCGTTGATCAGACTATCGGGGATGCCTCAATTGAGGGTGCCCTTGCTGATGGAGCAAGTTTTCATAGAATGTTGCATCAAGCTGTCATTGATCATCCCGGTGAGATAATCTATGTAAAGGCCCATCCCGATGTACTCAGCGGGAAAAAACGTGGATTTTTGACGGAGTTGGCAGCCAGTTTGCCAAATGTAAAAGTTTTAACTGGTAATCCTTCAATTTGGACTCTTGCAGCACAGCTAGAAGAGGTTTATACAGTATCGAGCTTGTTCGGCTTCGAGGCGCTAATGGCTGGTGTAAAAGTTAAAACATTTGGCGTCCCCTTTTATGCCGGTTGGGGACTTACGATCGATTACATATCTATCCTTCGTCGTAGTCAAGTACGATCGCTTGAGCAAGTATTCTATGCGGCCTATATTCAATATGCTTATTACTGTGCGCCGAACAATGGTGCCGATATAGAACTTGAGGAGATTATTAACTTTGTTGCTGATCGCAAACGCGAAGCTTCGCGACAGGAACTCCACGTTAATCTCGACAATATATCTAAGTGGAAACGAGGTTGGATAAGAGATTTTCTTATTGTTTGGAGAATGAAAGAAGCAAAAGATTCGGGAGCTTCCACAGTAGCTTGGGGGCGAAAAAATCGAGCGAATCTACGTATTGAAGATGGTTTTATTCGGTCCGTCGGCCTAGGGGTTCATTTTAATCGGCCAATATCACTAGTTTGTGACCGACGCAGTCTTTACTTTGATGCGTCGACATTATCGGATTTGGAAGCATCTCTACAATATGAGCCTTGTAGCGACTGGGAGCGAATGAGAGGCGAGTACCTGATTAAAGAACTAGCGGCTGTAAACTTGACGAAGTATAACGTCGGGAGCCAGCGACCCATATCTTTTCCGGGTTCTACCAGTATCATTTTAGTTCCTGGTCAGGTAGAAAGTGACGGTTCACTTGAATTTGGAGCTCCAAATATTAATACCAATGCCGAACTTTTAACCACTGTTCGTAAACATAATTTAGATGCATATATTATTTACAAGCCCCATCCTGACGTGGTCGCAGGACAGAGAGACAATGGCTATTGGCGCAACGATGCTTTGATGAATGCAGATCACATTGAGTTAGACGCAGACATGGGTACGTTGCTACATTCAATCGATGAGGTTCATACCCTTACGTCGCTAACAGGTTTCGAGGCTCTACTCAGAGGTAAACGTGTAACGACTTATGGTATTCCATTCTACTCAGGTTGGGGATTAACAACCGACATACTTCATTGTCGTAGACGAACACGAAAAATATCCTTGTCTGAACTTGTTTTTCATTCATTAGTGAAGTATCCAACGTATGTGTGTCCAGTTTCGGGTTCTGCTATCTCAGTTGAACAGGCGATCGAGGTTGTTCAGCGGCAACTCGATGCTCGACCAAAAGCCAAAAATCTATCTAGAATACTACTGCTAGCAGTTAAATTCTTACGTACAATAGTGCGGTCCTGAATATCGGGGGAAAACTAAGCAATAGACATAGGCTCTTTATGGATTCCAGGGAGTTAGCCCAACAGTAGGTAAAACAACCCTGAAATAGCGGCCTTTCCTCTGCGTTTAATATTGTGCAGACACTCAAAGAAACTCAGATACACAGGGAGTCTCTCTTGTGATATCCCTCAATGGGGGCGTAACCAGGACCGCAACAAAGACCAGAAACCCTCCATAGTATTCACATGAACTTCATGAAAACCGTCACCATCTTCATCCCGAGTATACTCGCCAGCATTGAGGCAAACAGACTTGTATCCGTAAACCCCACTCTTTCAATCGGTCATAAATGTTGTATTCATCTGTGTAAACCAAAGTGCCCGAAGAGATTGTAGCATCAACTAACGGTCGAATCGTTGCTTGTTTAACATTTGCAAGCATACTTATCGCAACCTGGCCACCCCCACTGGATCATGCCAAAAATGGAAGGCTTTTCTTTCTACAGCGTACCACGACCACGGGCACCTCTCAGCCGGTTCCGCCTCCCACTACGGCCTTTTTTAACTGCTTCTGGCTGTCCCTTATGTCCGCCACAGCATAAACCTCGTCGCATTCCACTTCACCGTCAAGAGTGATATCAGAAGTTTTTCTGTGAACGGCTTCTCTGAGCTGTTGCGTCATCTGCTGGATATCGTCTTTGTTCAGGCCAAGCTCCTGACTGATCTGTGAATTTAATAGGTTCAATGACATGAGATACAAGCAATGCACCCAGCCTTTCAGAGGCTGATGGTGGCCCGAAAACACGGATAAAGTCAGGTCATCAAAACGACGCTGGCAACTCTTACACCGATAACGCTGCCTCTCCGGCGTAAACGATCAAACAACCATTCAATTACCCACACCTAAGGCGAGTTCGAAGCCCGCACGCAATTCATACAGTTTGTTCATGCCTCTCCAAATGACGGTATTGCCTGGTGGCGGATCACTTGCCCGCGCTAAGTATCCACCCAATCTCGCTAATCGATCGATATAATCCTGTAAAGTTGAAGGCACCACTATTTTCTGAAAATACTGGATCAATATTTTCCTTTCAATATCATCAAAAGCCAAGTTTGGAGACAACCGCTTGTCTTCTCTATTTAACATTGTCAGCCAATGTATTCTCCACGCCAGAATGCAACAAATGGAAATCAACCTTGTTAGCCTGGCGGCTGTTCTTAGCTTTGATTCCTCAAGCTTCAGCCCAGATTTCAATATTTTAAAATAGGTTTCTATTTTCCAACGTTGCTTGTACCAATTCAGTACCGTTAGTGCGTTTTCCTTCTTCTTTACTGGTAAGTTTGTGAGAAATGTCCATTTAATACGCTCTCTGCCAACAGGCTCTTGGGCTTCAAGTGCAGAAACAACGGTAACTCGCAAATCGGGATAATTCGCTTCTTTTCCAATAGGAGGATGAAGGGCGAGTGTTTTTACCTTGATATTCATTGCCGTATTAACGGTATTTCCATCGCTATCTGTAAAATTGATCACATGTTTGTAATAAGCTTTACTCGTTGCCACCTCTTCAGCAAGAGTTGTTTCATTGGCTAAGCGATCCACACAGCTGCGCACCACAAAATAAGACCCAAGTCCCTGGCACTGACAAAGATATTCGTAGATGTCATTTTCCCTATCGCCGATATGAACGAGCTTTGCAGGGCTATCTGAAACTCGTTCATTCGAGGAGTTAAGGTTTTCAAGCCACTTTATACTCTCTTTTGCCGATATAGGTACTCGTGTTGGATTGATCTTACTCTTCAGTTTGGTGGTATTCTTGAACACTTCTCGTGACCAAAATTTAATAGCAGTCAATCCCAGAGGTAACCCTTCGGCCGTTATTGCCATACTTGCATGCATCAATACCCCACAGGCTTTGTGCTGTTGCCCAAATGCTTTAGCTATTCGATCAGGTGTAGGTAATTTTCGAGTATGTCCAATGGCTTTAGGCGATTCCCTCTTATATGAAAATTCAGTGGTATCGTGCAAAATTAGGATTGGGCCGCGAGTTGCTCCAATGCGATTCTTGGTCTGATCATAGTGACCAGCAAGAATATCATCATTATCAACTCTGTCATTTGATAGAAAGCGGTAGGTTGCCTTCGCCATCGACCACTCTTCACAAACTTTTGGGATTGATTTTCCACATCTCTTTGATAGGGTTTTGATTATTGTTTTAAAACGCTCGGTAAGCCTTTTGTCCTTGAAAATACAACTGGAAAGCTCTTTATCTAACCAGGAGTCCATGGTGTGCCCTCAGCACAGCGGGTGTACTGAAAGGTAACAAATAGCTGGTAAGCAATCAAATTGGTGCCGAATTTGTGGGTAATTGAATGGTTGTTTGATCGCTTACGAACAAAAGTGCAGAGGCGGTGACAGAGGCCACTAAAGCACTGCTGAAGCCGTATACGCCGGCATTGCATACGATCACGGCGGACAATGGTAAAGAGTTTGTCTATCACGAAAGAATTACTAAGGAGCGTGGAGCGCAGGTTTATTTCGCTCACCCCTACCACTCCTGGGAACGTGGTTTAAACGAGAATACGAATGACCTGTTGCGCCAATATTGGCCCAAGAGTACGGACTTTAAAAAGATAACTCAGGGAGAGGTTGATGCAGTGGTATGCGATTTAAATAACCGACCAAGGAAAACATTAGGATTTGAAACTCCAGAAGGTTTAATGAATAATTACTTGGCGGAACAAGCCGCATAAATGGTATGCGTTTCAAGGTTGAACTCGCGTTTTCATATTCAGCCCTCATTTCTCTTCATCATATTTATCTTTTATTTCATTACAACCATACCACTGCCACATTGCATAATACGTGAGACTTACTACCGGGTCGAAAGGAATGAATACCCCTCTCCCAGGACACGCTGTGAATACATCCTTGTACGCTCGTAATCGGCATCCATGCCTCATACGATCCTGGGAGAAGGGTATTCTTCCCTCCTGCTTTACTAGTATATAAAAAAGGGCCAGCTCGAATCAATCAAGCTGACGCAAGATTAATAAAAAATTTTTTTAACGGTGCCAGTTAATAATTATTTCATCAGTAAAAAACCATATCATACTGAAGTTTATTTTTTGAATTTATCCTTAAACATTTTTATAAAAGATGCCATTCGTGGCTCATTAACCTTTTTCAAAAGCGGCTCTATCTCTGTTAACAGCTCTTCAACCCTCTTAAGGCACACATTTTTATCTTCATAATTAACATCCCCATTCTTAATGATCTTTTCTAGTCCTGCAATTTTCTTTTTCATTTTGTTAATTTCATTATCATTTCTGGCTTTTAGCCATCCGGTGCGGTTTATAAGATCATATACACTTGCACTATTTGCTACCTCCAAAGCTTTAGGGAAAGAAATATTTTTTATTTCTTTATCAAAATCGAATTTTTGCTGCTTTTGATAAATATGATCAATTCCATTTTTATCCAAAAATGAAATATAAGCATCAAATCTTTTTGCATGGCCATTATTAAACTTAGTGAAATCTGCCTCTTCATAGAGCTCCGCCGCATCTACATCAGGCCTAATTTCTCTCTGCAACTTATGTGGTATTTCAAAATATCGTGCTAATTCCAATGTTCTTGAGTCATGCGCAAAGACCATTGCAGGTGTTCCAGCAAGCAATGAAGTTATATTGCCATGAATTCTAGTGCCAAATGAAAAATCCATGTCTTTCAAGTAATCAATCCATGTTGTTGGATCAACAAAATATCTCACCTTATTTTCAAGAAATATTGGATGATTGATGTGTATAGGAATTAGTGTGTTCTTATAAGTATCAGCAGCCTTTTCTCCCCAAATCATTCTTTCAAGGCTATTTTGATCTTGGGGAATATAAATCAAATTCTTATATTTGCTATAGTGATTCATCACTATCTTGCCCATAGATTTCACATACGGGGAAATATTGATAGCAATATTTGACTCTTTATCCAAAAATTTTTTCTTTTTATTTATTTCCTAGATTCAACTTGTAAGTGCATATCTCAATGGAGCTAGAAAAAGCGGCCAGTTGCCCGTAGACTTCTCGCTTTT
>NZ_CANLDD010000065.1 GCF_947489355.1 uncultured Microbulbifer sp.
GTTCCAGCCAACCAGTTACGCTTTCCTTGCGGGCATAGTGGCTGCCGGCGAGCCAGATAACGACAACAACCACCCAGACTAGTAGCAATGACAAAATGACGGTGTGTGAAAGGCGTGGCAGAAGCAGAATCTCACCATGCAGGCGATCTGCTTGTTTTTCCATGGCTTGCTGGCGGAACAACCCTGTCACTACAACTTCCTTACAACAATTTATTATATTATGGCGCATTTTTATCATTTCATGGCATTCTGGTCAACTGGATTCGATCACAAATTATTACAGTGACTGTTCCAGCACCACTAAGTGACGAAAAAGTATCAATTTGTATAAAAACCGCATTCATTTGATGCGAAAAAGAAAACGCGATGAGAGGGTAAAAATTATGTCGCCAGAAAAACCTTAAGATGCAACTGGTTAGGTGCTCCACTTTTTAAAATCTGACAAGAATGGCTATCCAATGTCATCATCATTCAAACCCATTCAACCCGGACAACCCTATTCTATTCCCTGCAAAACAGATTGCTTCCAATTTTCAGGAAATTCTGAGACAGCACTTCACCATTGCACCGATCCCACCTCCGCCCTGTATTTTAAGGCCATGGGTGGCCACGATAAAAAATACAGGGCGGCCCCACATTAGTGAAATTCACCACCTGGCCTGACGACTCCTGCACTGCAAAATTTTGGATACAACGTGCCCGCTGGCTTTCGGGAAAGCGCCGTGCAACGCACCTCTTAATTGCCGTTTCCATTCAAATCTATCGATTCTTCTCTAACCAATTTCGCACTTATTTCTTTTTGATGTGATCGCCCTAAAAGCACCACCCTAATATCGACTGGACCTGCAGTGGCAAAACCGCTGCTAACCCATCCCGCGGGTGATGCCGGGTATAACGGCAATCTGCATTGGGGAATCACTGACTGTTGGCAGATTCCGGCATAAGCGGCAGTGTCTTCCTGCGCCCGGCCTGACAACGGTACTGTTTGCAATCCGCTGTTGTTTACACAGCCCACTGGCAATAGAGAGGTGTGTAATGCATAGCCAACCTTCGCTGCAAAAAAACCAGTCTTTACTGCAAGGCTATCAATCGCTCCGACAGAAATGTCGCTCTTCCCGGCTGAAAAACTCATCCCTGGTCGCAGCCCTGTTGCTGATCGGATCGATGGTTCTGAGCCCGCTGGTATCCGCTATCGACTACTCCAATCCTTATCTGCGCCACGGCGCCAGGCAGGCCCACTCGACCTATGGAGGCCATATGTGGTTTCGGCCCCATGTATCGGGCGCGTCCCGGATTGTGATCGACCTCAGTGATCAGATGGCTTATTTTTACAAGGGCAGACGCCTGGCAGGCATGTCTCCAGTCTCCACCGGCAAAGCCGGTTTCAGGACACCCACAGGCAACTTCCGTATTTCCGAGAAAAAATACAGCCACCGCTCCAACCTGTACGGGCACTATATAAGCCGCCGTGGCTACGTGATGCGCAGCAACGTCGATGTGCGCCGCCACCGCAGACCCCGGGGTTCTGTTTTTCGCGGCGCCTCCATGGACTATATGATGCGCATTAACGGCCCCGTCACCATGCATGCCGGTCGGGTACCGGGCTATCCGGACTCCCACGGCTGTATTCGCCTGCCCTGGCATATGGCGAAGGTTTTCTATCGCCATGCCAGAGTCGGTACTCGGGTTTCCGTTGTCCGTTAGGCTTAGGTGGTTATCAGCCCGGCAAACTGTGTGGCGGACAGATAGGTAATCCGGCGCGTAAGCCGGACCGGCCAATCACTGTCAATACTGCTAAAAGGCGCGGACCTTATGGTCCGCCTTTTTTATGGTGGATGTTATTGGGGAGCGAGATCTTCGCTGCGTGCCCGTTGCACGGCGCCCGGGCGGGTAAAGTAATCGTGGGCCGCACGGTTGACATGCTTTGCCAGCAACAGTGTAGATAGCATTGTGGGAATGGCCATTACGGCATACATGCCGATAATGATACTGTTTACCGCACTCAGGGAGGCCACCGCACCAAGCACAATCAGCATCAAATACAGCGCTGTGTACAGGTTCTGCCAGCGCCCGCGAAACAAAAATACATAGCACTTCATACCGTAATACCAGCAGGTGACAATAGTACTGAAGGCCAGGGGCAGCACCATCAGCAGCAGCAGGATGGGGCCGGACTGGCCGAAAACCTGTGCAAATGCCTGGGCGGTCAGGGTTACACCAGCCACCCCTTCGCCCTGCTGCCAGACCCCAGTGAGCAAAATCACCAGAGCCGTGCAGGTACACACCACCAGGGTGTCCACGATGGGCCCCAGCATGGCGACAACCCCCTCGCGAACCGGTTCCCGGGTTTTGGCCGCGCCGTGGGCCAGTGACTCAGTGCCGATCCCCGCTTCATTGGAGAAGGCACCCCGGCTCACGCCGATGGTAATCACTGTGCCCAGGGCACCGCCCGCAACTGCCTGGCCACTAAAGGCATCGCTGAAAATCAGGGCAAAAGCCGTTGGCACCTGCTCCCAGAAGCTGGCGATCACAATCAGGGTCAACGCCAGGTAAAACAACACCATGCCGGGCACTATATGCACTGAGAATTTACCGATGCGCTGTATACGCCCGGCAATTACAAAGGCAGAGGCGATAGCCAGCAAAAGGCCGATGGCAAAATCGAATACCAACGATCCGCCCGGCGCGATCCAGCCCAGGGGCTCGGCAAATGACTCGCGCAACAGCTGGGTAGTCTGGTTGGACTGGAATACCGGCAACATACCGCACAACCCCGCCAGCGCGAATAGCACGCCCAAGGGCATCCAGCGCCGGCCCAGTCCTTCGCGGATGACATACATGGGCCCCCCCTGCAATTCACCATGCGCATCACGGCCGCGGAACATCACTGCCAGGGTGGCGGTATAGAATTTGGTCGCCACCCCCACCAGGGCGGTGGCCCACATCCAGAAAATAGCGCCAGGTCCGCCCATGGTAATGGCAATCGCCACACCGGCAATATTGCCAAGCCCAAGAGTGCCGGAGAGCGCAGTGGACAGGGCCTGGCTATGGGAAACCTGGCCGGGATCACCGGGATCGTCGTAGCGGCCACTCAGCAACCCAATACTGTGGCCCAGGTGCCGGTAAGGGCGGCCACGGGAATACACCAGCAGGGCCAGGCCACCGCCGAGCAGGAGTCCCAATAGTGGCGGGCCCCAGACAAAACTGGCAAAGGCCTGCAAGGCAGAATCGAGCGCATTGAAAAAAGACATAGGGTGTAGTTGGGCATCTTGGTTCAAGGCAGTCTATGTAGATCTGTGTCTCCCTGTCAAAAAACCCCGGTTATGTAAAAACGCCGGCGAACAAAAACAGCGCGGCCAAGGAGCTCGCTGCTGTTTAGTGGACTCCTGAAACAGGGGCACTCCGCAGCCGTTGCGCCCGTATTTTCCAAGGGGAAAATGACACAAGTCACGAAAAACCCACTTGAATGCCTACTTGACCAGTCTTTTCAGTTCGCAGTACTTGTCTCCAGCACCTTCGTCACTGGCTGTGGCTCCCGTACAAAAAATACAGACAGAGCCGCGAGCAGCATGCTCACACCGGCCAACACGATGATATAAATCGCCTGGTTCTGAAACACTGTTTTCAGGACCAGGCCGGCAACCAGCGCAGAGACAATTTGTGGTGCGGCGATGGTGAAATTAAAGATACCCATATAAACACCGGTTTTACTGGCCGGCAGGGAGTCGGAGAGGATCGCATAGGGCATAGCCAGGATTGCTGCCCAGGCAATACCCACCCCCGCCATTGGCAATAGCAGGCCGAGGGCTCCGCTGGGCACCGTGACCTGAGTGATAAGCAGGTCCACCTGCGTGGGTGCGCCACCCTGGCATAACAGGAAGCCAATATAGCCCAGGCCCCCCAATGCCAGGGACAAAGAATAAGTCAGCTTGCGCCCCAGGGTCTGCGCCACCCGAGTCAAAATCAGGGAAAAGAGGGCGGCAAACAGTGAATAAGCGGCGAAGATAATCCCTACCCAGTCACCGGCTGCCCCTTTCGCCGCAGCGATATGTGCGGGGATCTCACCGACCGTTTTCAGATAACCGGGATCGAACCACTTAGCCTCGACACCCCACACATGCTGGGTAATGGCTGGCATGGTGTAGACCCACATGATAAACAGGGCAAACCAGGAGAAGAACTGCACCAGGGCCAATTGCCGCATGGTACGCGGCATCCTGATCAGGAGCTGGCAAAAGCCCCCCAGGCGCTGCCCCAAGGACCGCCGCTGCTCCCCTTCCTGTTGCAGTTGCCCGGCATCAATACCCTTGTAGGCGTTATACTGACTCGGCGGGTACTCTCTGGTACGCACTACTGTCCAGAGCACACTGCCGAGCAGTACCGTAGCGCCGATATAGAAGGCCCAGATAACCGAGGGCGCCACTGCACCGCCGCGCGAAGTGTTTTCCAGGCCGATCACATTGGTCAGAATAAAGGGCAGCATAGAGCCCAGGATCGCACCGATATTGATCAACAGCGACTGGATCGAATAGCCCAGGGTGCGCTGCTGGGAAGGCACCATATCCGCCACCAGGGCCCTAAACGGCTGCATGGTGACATTGAAGGCGGCATCCATCAGCGCCAGCATCACAGCGCCGAACAGGATCGGCGCCACCAGGGCAACCACAATGCCGGCATTGGGCATAAACACCATCCCCAGTGCCGCGGCAACAGCGCCAAACAAAATATAGGGATTGCGGCGGCCAAAGCGGTTCCAGGTATGATCCGAGGCGGAGCCAACAAGCGGCTGTACTATCAACCCCATCAGCGGCGCCACTATCCAGAACAGGGACAGGGCGTGCAGGTCCGCGCCCAGATCCGAGAGTATGCGGCTGGCATTGGCGTTTTGCAGGGAAAAACCGAACTGCACCCCGAGGAAACCAAGGCTGAGATTCCACACCTGCCAGAACGGCAGGCGCGGTTGCTGAACTTGCGGCGCGCAGGCGCTGCTCGCTGATGGGGTCATAGGAATCACCGCAACTCTCGTTATGCTTATTTTGCCATTCTGGCACGAGCCCCGGGGAGATTCCCTCCCCCCCCACCGGGGAGGATGCGGGCTCCAAACAGCGCACTAGCATAGGCTTGGGCTCAGTGTACCCCCACAGGAGACTGGCACCAAAAATGACCGCTAAACCATTAACTGAAGTTCCGCTTGATGACCGCAACATTCTCACACCAGCGCTTTCTCGCCCTCGCCGCCACGCTCTGTTTGTTTATCCAGGCCCATGCCCAGGAACTAAGAAGCTATCAAGGTCACTTTGAGAGCGACAATGCGCTGACCATCCAGATCACCGATGGCGAGGTCACCCTTACCCCGGTGGGGCCCTCCGCCCTGGAAATCCACTACCGCCGCGATGGCCTGAAGCAACTGCCCTCTTTCGCCATCGCTTCCGGCAAAAAGAGTGGGCCAGAGGCAATCCTGAGCGAAGACGAGGGCAAATTCAGCTATCGCGTCGGTAGCCTGAACGCGGTCATTCACAAGTCGCCATTTCATATTGAGTACCTGCGCGGGCAAGAGCGGCTCTTAAGTGAGGAGAGCGGCTTTTTCGCCAGCGACACCCTGCGCGGATTTCGTTTTGCGCTGGCACCCGGCGAGAAACTGCTCGGTGGCGGGGAGCGGGTACTGGGCATGGACCGCCGTGGCCAGCGCCTGCCGCTGTATAACCGCGCCCACTACGGCTACACCACGGAATCCCCCCAGATGTATTTCTCCCTGCCGGCCGTGGTATCCAGCAACAAGTATCTGCTGCTGTTCGACAACACCGCCACTGGCACCCTCGACCTGGGTGCCAGTGAACAGGACATTCTGCAATTTGAAGCTGTCGCCGGGCGCACCGCCTATATCGTGGTAGCTGGCGAGACTTATCCACAGCTTGTGGAAAACTACGTGAATGTCACCGGCAGACAACCCTTGCCGCCGCGCTGGGCCCTGGGCAACTTCGCCTCGCGTTTTGGCTACCACAGTGAGGAAGAAGTGCGCGCGACTGTGGACAAATTCACCGAAGAGGACTTCCCCCTGGATGCGGTGGTGCTCGACCTCTACTGGTTCGGCGCCGACATCAAGGGCCATATGGGCAACCTGGCCTGGGACAAAAAAGCCTTCCCCGCGCCGGAAAAAATGATGGCCGAGCTGAATGAGCGGGGTATCAACACCATCCTGGTCACCGAGCCCTTTGTCCTGTCCACCTCTGCGCGCTGGCAGGAAGCGGTGGCCAGCAATGCCCTGGCGAAAAACCTGGCCGGCGGCCCCAAGCGTTTTGATTTCTATTTTGGCAATACCGGCCTCATCGATGTCTTCTCCAAAGATGGCCGCGACTGGTTCTGGAATATCTATGACGGCCTGCTGGACCAGGGGGTTTCCGGCTGGTGGGGCGATCTGGGCGAGCCGGAAGTACACCCCGCCGACACCGTACACGCTATCGGCATGGCGGATGAAATTCACAACGCCTTTGGTCACACCTGGGCACAACTGCTGTACGAGCGACAAACGGCAAAATACCCCGAGCGCCGTCCCTTTATCATGATGCGCGCCGGCTTTGCCGGCTCCCAGCGCTACGGCATGATCCCCTGGACCGGCGATGTGGCGCGGGAGTGGGGCGGCCTGCAACCGCAGGTGGAATTGGCTCTGGGCATGGGCCTGCTTGGATTCGGCTACACCCATTCGGATCTGGGCGGTTTTGCCGGCGGTGACAAATTTGACCGCGAACTCTATATCCGCTGGCTGCAATATGGCGTATTCCAGCCGGTATACCGCCCCCACGCCCAGGAACATATCGCCTCGGAGCCGGTGTTCCACGACCGCCGCACCCGCAATATCCTGCGTGAATACGTCAAACTGCGCTATCGCCTGCTGCCTTACAATTACACCCTTGCCTTCGAAAACAGCCAGACAGGCCTGCCGCTGATGCGCCCGCTGTTCTTTGAAAACGAAAGCGACTTGTCCCTGCTCGACGTTAAGCATGCCTACCTGTGGGGCAATGATTTCCTGGTGGCCCCGGTTGTCGAAGCCGGTATGGATACAGTTGCGGTGAAACTCCCCGGCGGCACCTGGTTTGATTATTGGAATGACACCCGCTATACCGGCGATCAGGCCCTGGTGCCAGTGGACCTGGAAACCATTCCGGTGCTGGTGCGGGCGGGGGCTTTTATTCCCACTATCGGGGATATCAACACCAGCCGTGACTACACCAGTAAAACCCTGACCCTGGATTACTACGCCCACAAATCCGCTCCAGCTTCCAGCAGCTATATCTATGAAGATGACGGCAAGACCGCTAACGCTTTTGCTCTGGGCAAATATGAAAAACTGCATTTTTCCGCACACAGAAATACCCGGGGCCTCAGTTTTTCCTTTAAACGCGAGGGTGGCGGCTACGCGGGGATGCCGGAATCCCGCACAATCACCCTAAAAATCCACAACTGGCAAGCGGTTCCGGCGACACTGGAAGTTGGCGGAGAAGCCCTGCCACGCCTTCTGAGTGAAAAGGCCTTTAACCAAGCGGAGCGCGGAGCCTGGTACCACAAGCGCGCACAGCAACTGCTGGTAAAATTTGATTGGCACAGGGCGCCGCTGACGTTGACGGTTAAAAATCCATAACCCAGGCAAAGGTGTATTGACCAGCGACCGAAAAAACCATTTACCCAACAGAATCAGGGCAAGATGAAAACATCCTATTCCCCATTGATTGCCAAGCTGCTCGCCGCTACCCTGCTGGGTGCCGCGGGCTGCGGACACAAAAGCGCTCCGGAACAGACACCCCCCACTCTGGAGGTCGCTCAGGAAAAAGCGGTCATCTACCAAGTGCTGCCGCGTCTTTTTGGCAACACCAATAACACCAATAAACCCTGGGGCACCATTGCAGAAAACGGCGTGGGCAAGTTTTCCGACTTTACCCCCAAAGCACTGGAGGAAATTCACGCGCTCGGCGCCACCCATATCTGGTATACCGGAGTCCTGCACCACGCCCTGGTGGGCGACTACACGACATTCGGCATCAATAATGACGACCCGGACGTGGTCAAAGGTCGTGCCGGCTCCCCCTATGCCATTAAGGATTACTACAGCGTAAACCCGGATCTCGCTGACAATCCCGCAACGCGTTTGCAGGAATTCCGCGCGCTGGTGGAGCGCAGCCACGCGGCTGGCCTCAAGGTGATGATCGATATAGTGCCCAACCACGTCGCCCGCGCCTACCAGTCTTTGCACAAGCCCCAGGGAATACGCGACTTCGGTGCTGACGACAATACCCGGGTCACCTACGCGCGCAATAACAATTTCTATTACGTGGTGGGCAAAGATTTCCGCGTGCCGGTTGCCGAAAACGGCTACCGACCCCTCAATGGCGAAACCAATCCCCTTGTGGACGGACGGTTTTCAGAAAGCCCGGCCAAGTGGACCGGCAACGGTGCGCGCAGCGCACAACCTGGGTTTGACGACTGGTACGAGACGGTCAAGATCAATTTTGGCGTGCGCCCGGACGGCAGCACGCATTTTCCCGAGCTGCCGGCAGAATATGCCGGGCGCGACTACCGTGCCCACGCCCAGTTCTGGACGGGCCAGGAAGTGCCGGACACCTGGAAAAAGTTCCGCGATATCGCCCACTACTGGCTGGATTTTGGCGTGGACGGATTCCGCTACGATATGGCCGGCATGGTGCCGGTAGAATTCTGGAGCTACCTGAACACCTCGATTAAAATGCGCAAACCCGACGCCCTGTTGCTTGCAGAAATCTATACCCCGGCGCGCTACCGCGATTACCTGTACCTGGGCAAAATGGATTTTCTCTACGATAAAGTCGGCACCTACGATGCCATCCGCGCAGTCTTGCAGGGAACGGGCAGCACCGACAAGATCGCGGAAATCCAAGCGGACCTGCAGGACATCTCCGCCCATCTGCTGCGCTTTATGGAGAACCATGATGAACAGCGTATCGCCAGCGGGAGATTTGCCGATAGCGCCGAAGCGGGCAAACCGGCCATGCTGGTTTCCACCACCCTCTCCCCCGCCCCCACACTGGTCTATTTCGGTCAGGAACTGGGGGAACCGGCAAGCGACGATGCAGGCTTCGGCAAGGCCAGCCGCACCACCATTTTTGATTACTGGTCGATCCCCAGTGTGCGCCGCTGGAACAATAACGGCAATTTCGATACAGCGCAGCTCACAGATGCGGAAAGGGCGCTGCGGACTTTCTACCAGCGCCTTCTGAACTTCTCCACCGCCAGCAGCGCTCTGCGCGGACAGTATGCGGACCTGCACGGCTACAACCGCGCACACAGCCCCGGCTATGGCGACAAACAATTTGCCTTTGCGCGATGGCACGGTGGGGAGAAACTGCTGGTGGTGGCCAACTTCGGCGATACGGCTGCAACGTTCGGTTTGCAGATTCCAGAAGCACTGCTGCAACAGTGGCACTTGAGTCAGGGCCATTATCGCCTGCTGGGCCAGATTAGCGGCCGGAGTGTAGACTTGTTTGTCGGGGAAAAGACGGGGCTTATCGCCCTGGAGCTAGCGCCCTATGAGAGCCATATTTTCCAATTGAAGAATGGGAAAGTAGAGGCAGTCAACCCGACGCTATAGCCGGGTTGATTGTGCAAGCATCACTGATCCATTCACTCGGGCGGGAAAACCGCAGTGATGTTTGGATCAGCCCCGGAGCAAACAGCGCCTAAAGCGCAACCAGGCGGTAAGTCATACTCTGGTCATTCACCCGCACCCGGTAGTTGCCGCGCACATTGGTATCGATATCCGCCCCATTTCGATCCAGAATACCATCACGCTCATTATCCCCGTAATTCTCGCTCCAATCCGCCCTGATATCGAACTTAAAACGCTGCAGGGGCCGGCCATCAAAGCGTACCTGAATCTCCCAGAGGTTATCCGCCACCAATTCCATGGCCTCGGCGCCCCAGTTACTGACCGTGCCGCGAAAGTACAGGCTGGGAAAATTCTGTCCATAACAATCGTCACAGGGCGTGGCCATGCGGCCGGCGTAAATCGCCGCGGCAGTATTGGGCGCAACACGGAAAGTGCCGTAGCCATTGCCATCCACAGCAATCACGGCGCCGCTGCACGCGCTCTCGCCCGCAAGTACATTGCAGTAGTGCCCTGCGGGCAGGCCGGTATAGAGAGTCTCATGCAGAGCGCCGCCCTCATTATTGATCACCACAAAGCCCTTGTTGCCGCGGCCAAAGGCGATCTGGTTATTGCCGTTATCCCACCAGTTGTTCATGCCGGTGCCATGCACATCATTGCGAAACCCCACCATATTGGCAATATTGCCCCAGCGGTGCTGGCACACCCACGCGCCATTGTTACAGTGGTTGGGGCCATTGCCGGGGGGGCCGGCATCGGTATCGGTAAAGTGGTAGCCGGACATCACCTTCGGATAGCCGTAGGGGTGCGCCAGCATAAAGACATTGGCCAGATTGTACCTGGCGCCATCGCGATAGGTGAGGTTACCGCCACCACCGTGGCCGCGCTCCCGGTCGTGATTATCGATAAAGTTCACCGCATCGCCGGAGGGCAACAGCCCCCAGCTTTCACCAATACTGGCCAGATATTTGATTTGCCCGTTGAAGTTGCCGGCCACATCGGTACCGTATTGAAACTCGGTTACACGACCGAGGAAGGTATAATTGACCGGTTGGATTTCAGTGGCCTCCCCCACCGCACCGATCACTTCGGAGAAAATCCAGGGATTGCCAGCCTGGCTCAGTATGGTCTCTAGATCACCGGGGGACATATGCTTGACCGCATCCACGCGGAAGCCGTCCACACCCAGGTCTCTCAGCTTCGTCAGGTAGGCCGCCAGTTGGCCCTGCACATAGCTGGAACCGGTATTCAGGTCCGGCAGGCCGCTCAGGCGACAATGCCACACCGTATTGGCATCGCTGTAGTTATCGATGGGGCAATCTGGGTGGTAGTCCCAGAAGGAAAACTCCGGGTGATCCAGCAGGGCCCAAGGGGTCCCGCCCCAACCGATGCCCCCACCGTTCCAGGCCGCAGTGTGGTTGATCACTACATCCGCATACACTTTCACCCCCGCCCCGTGGCAGCGACTGATCATGCTCTGCAGTGCCTCCTCGGTGCCACTGCGGCTGGCCAGCCTGGTGTAGGTGACTGGCTGATAGCGCGCCCACCAGGTGGAGTGGCTGATATGCTCATTGGGTGGCGAGATCTGTACCGCATCAAAACCCTTGGGCCCGAGGAAGTGCTCGCACTCCCTGGCAATATCGTTCCAAGGCCACTCGAACAGGTGTACAAAGGCGGTACCAGCGCTGGTGTGGGGAGCGGACAGGGTGCCGAATACCAGCCCCGCACCAACCAGCCAGCTTTTCAGGGGAGTCTTATTTTGCATTTTTGTTTTTCTATTTTCTTATCTTTCACTGTTACCCTTTATAGCTGAGAAAGAACCGGTTTGCCTGGCATACCCCTTTTGATATCCTGCGCCATATCAGGCTTTCCAGCAATTACGCACCACTGCAGCAGCAATCGGGCAGGGCCAAATCCAGGCATTGGATGGCTTGTCTAAACAAGAGGGTCACTATGGCCATTGCCAAAGAAATTGAACAGGGGCAAGCGGTTTATTCCAAAGCGGTTCTGAGGCTATATGATCTTTGGGTCTTGGGCTTATCCAATCGCTTTATCTGGCAGTGCCCTACGCCCCTCCTTCTGGCGCATTTCAACCAGCATATTAGTTCAAATCACCTGGATGTAGGGGTCGGCACCGGTTATTTCCTGAACAAATGCCGCTTCCCCTCCAATGAGGTCAGGCTGGGGCTAATGGACTTAAACCAGAACAGCCTGGAGGTTGCTACTGCCCGCGTTGCACGGTACAGGCCACTCCAGTTTCACTGTAACGTGCTTGATGAAATCAACATTGCAACTGGCAAGTTTGATACCATTTCCCTGAATTACTTGTTCCACTGCCTGCCCGGAAAGCTGACAGAAAAACTCTCTGCTCTGGACCATGTCTGTACCCTACTTTCAGATTCTGGCGCCGTATTCGGCTCTACGATCCTATCGAAGGGAGTTCACAAAAATGCCATGGCGAAAAAGCTCATGGCGATCTACAACAAGAAGGGCATCTTTTCCAACGTGGAAGATTGCAAGGGAGACCTGGAATCGTATCTTGACAACAGGTTCAATGAACACTCCATTGAGATACGAGGCTGTGTAGCACTATTCAGTGCCAAAAATAGACGGTGAAATTTTACACACTCCCCCCTCCTGCGCTGCTTCGCGGATCAAGCCATTGAAGTCGCAATACCGCACAGCATGGACACTGCTGTATTTATCCATGACACATAGCGAAATAGTTTTTGCAAAAAATACCACAGTAATATCAATGACGATATTTTATTTTTATTGGAATAAAACCTATGAGAAAATTAGTGGGCTCAGGGTCTCACTTGGAAAATACAATTGGTTTTTCACGTGCCTGTAAAATTGGCAATCAAATTTCTGTTTCTGGTACAGCACCATTAGAAAATGGAAAAACAGTATTTATTGGTGATCTTTATAAGCAAACCAGATACTGCCTGAATCTTTCCATAAAAGCAATTGAAGAAGCTGGAGGCTCTGCGCAGGATATCATCAGAACAAGGATTATGCTCACAGATATTCAAGCCTGGGAGCAGGCAGCAGCTGCTCACGGTGAGCTGTTTTGTGATATAAGACCGGCCTGTACTTTGGTAGAGGTCAAAGGCTTTATCAATCCCGAATGGCTGGTAGAAACAGAAATTGACGCTGTTGTGGCTGAGGTATAATCTGGTGAAGGAGGACCTAACCTCAATTTTATCCAGAGAACAGATACCGCAAGCGCAGCCTGGTCAGCCAGGGCTTGAGCACATGAGGACAGGCAGAAAAGGCAATAAAATAATATTGAATCTTCCGAATTTAAAATCAGGAAAACGCCATGCAGTTGGAGTTACTGGGCTATCCGGTGGCAATCGCATTGCCAATATATGGGCTATACCGAGGGTACAAGACGCGGCAACTCAAATTTATGGAACAATTCGAATTCCATCCGGCTATCGGGCGCAAAGTGCAAGAGCGTTACCCACACCTTACAAACAGGGATGTCGATCAGGTGCTCAAGGGGCTACAAAATTATTTTTATATTTGCCATCAAGCCGGTAAGCGCATAGTGGCGATGCCATCGCAGGCAGTGGATGTTGCCTGGCATGAGTTTATCCTCTTTACCCGCGCCTATAAACAGTTCTGTCGCAAGGCTCAGGGCCGTTTCCTGCACCATACCCCTGCTGAAGGGATGCACACACAGATACTGGCTCAGGAGGGTATCAAGCGCGCCTGGCGCCTAGCCTGCGCCAAGGGAAATATCAATCCCAAAAAACCCAACCGATTACCCCTGCTATTCGCACTCGACGAACGGCTAAAGATTAAGGGCGGCTTCATATACGACATCACCTGTGGCAGCGCTAAATCACGAGCTGACGGCAACAACGGCTATTGCGCGGGGGATATCGGTTGCACTGGCGGATGCGTCGGATCATCCGGCGCGCCGGGATCAGGTGGTAACTTCTTCGACAGTACTGGTGGAGATAGCGGAACCTGCAGCGGTGGCTGTGGAGGAGACTAACAGGTTGTCTGCCTAGAGCAAGGGTGATCGATTTCTATTAAAGCGTACCGAGATACAGTCATTTAATGATTGTGACTGAGTCATTGCTTGGTCACATTTTTTAGTTGGCACTCTTGCGCAAGATAAAGTCGCCTGTTGACTCTCGGCAATTAAATATAGTACACGTACCAATTTGCATCCTAAAAATTAGCATGTACAATACCAACTGCCTTTATCAATATAACAGCAATCAACGTCCAGCTTTAAGTAAAATAACGAGGATTGATTCGTGTAATTACCCCGGGAGGCTATACTCGCATCTGGTATAATACTGCCGAGCATTCTTCCCCACGGTGTACTGGCTTAAGTATCAAGGGCGTTGATTTGGATGAAATGCAGTTTGCGCGCTGGACATGCGCATGCCGACGCTTTGGCAATACCACCCTTAGTAATCCAAGTTTTAATTGATTCTGCCAAGTTATCTTATTCCATGAAGTGACTGACACAAGCAAATACATCCATAGCAGCAGTTTCAGTTTCTGACGGCTTCTTCGGAGTCGCATTTTTCCAGAATTTCGTTAGCTGATTTATTTCGGTGCTCTCGGTTTATTATTATCAGCACTTCTGACAGGTATAGGCTATTGAAAAATTTACGTAAAACTGACTTCCACACCCAATCAAGCAAGATGCTATTTCATTTAGTCGGCACCACTCTTTTATTATTTACCCAGGAAAGTACCCAACTCTTCATAGCGCGGGATTTTATATCAAAGAAACCACGGCTTTTAAATGTCATGTAAAGTCAAAGAAACATAAGCCTGCAATCATGAATTTCTGCTACTTGCCGGCACTCTGAAATAGCAATCAATTTATATATCCTAGGTGGACCATGAAGGGTGAGAAAGATATAAAAAAACTACTGGTATCGATGTCCCCACAACTCGCGGAAGATGAGTTTGTGTTCTGTAGTTTCCGACGTTCGCAATACGGGGATCATACGGATTTAGCGCCTGTAGCTGCAATTAAAGAATCTGAGGGGCTGACACTGGTTATCCCCAAGTACAAGGCAGATGAAAAGGGCCTTAGCTATGCATCTTCATTTAAGAAAATCACATTAAATGTTCATTCAAGTCTTGATGCTATTGGATTGACCGCAGCATTTTCAAGGAAGCTGACTGAGCACGGCATCAGTGCCAATGTAGTTGCCGGTTATTACCATGACCATATTTTTGTCCAAAGTGCATTGGCAAAAAAAGCAATGAGGGCACTCAGTGAATTTGTACAATGATCAAAATAAGTACGCCTCTAATTTATTAGATTCAACAACATACTGGCATCCACTCCAAACTGATCATGGACATATAGCTGAGTATATATCGAGATACAACGACAGTAGAATTTTTTCTCTCTCATCAATTGTCGAATTATGAATACGGAGTGTCGCATACATGAAAGCATATATGATAATTTTAGCGGCTTTGTTGTCTGGCTGCACTGCAAATATCACTGCAAGTTCTTTTATTTATCAAGATAAAACAATCGAGAAACATATCGATTTAAATAAAATTTCCATAAAATTAAAAAGCCACTCTCCACTAATTAATTTATCCGGGGTTACTCTTACAACACAAGATGGTGCTCTTCTGAAAGGCATTAAGCTATTACATAAAGATGCACGAATCAACATAGTGTTTTTTGGCGGCAATGGAATGAAAGTCAACAAATCTCATGATATTTTAAATCATTTTGCTTTATTGCCCGCCAATATAGTTTGGTTTGATTATCGTGGGGTAGGCGCTAGTAAAGGAATGAATAAATTAACTATACTAAAATTTACAGAAGGATGCCCTAAGTGTTTTTGATTTTGCTAATGTGGAGCTTCCCCAGGGAATCCCCATAGCCGTTCATGGGTTATCAATGGGATCTTTGCTCGCAAGCTACGTAGCTAATGAGCGAGAGCTTGATGCCCTAATTCTTGACAGCGCAATAAGCTCTTTACCTGAACTGGTTAATAACTTGGTGCCAGGCTGGGCCAAATTATTTTATACTGTGAAACTATCAAAAGAACTTAAAGAAATTAACAATATTGATCTAATTAAAAACTATAAAAATCCTTTGCTATTTTTAGTTGGAGAAAATGATTCCATTACCCCTATGGAATTTTCACAACAATTACACGATGTATCTGGCAGCCCAATAAAGAAGCTAATCCTCATAGAAAATACCAATCATGGGAAAACAATGAAAAAAGATGAAGCCGTCAAAGGTTATAAGCAATTTATTGAAAAGTTAACCTGTTGCGAAAGTGGATGATCGTATCAAGCAAAGTATCAGCCCTTTTATCTATGCCAAGATATGTGCTGGAATGCAAGTTTTAGCTCATAAGCACATCTTCAGTATTCTTCTGACAACTCCTCATTGGATTATTCTTATCATCAAATGGAATTTGATACCCAAACTTATGACAGCGTTATCTTAAATAGGGCTGTAACCGCTCCTCCCCATGTCACGAACTATTTGGCTTTCAGTCCAAAATTTTAGCTACATTAAATGTACTACAAAATTTTTACTATAGGAGTACTTTGAGAATATTAACGATCCCATACAACTGGCACCACTGGACAAAAAATTGGTTTCCATTTTAATCTGGCTATACACTAAGGCTGAAAAATAACCAGATAAGCTGTCAATAGACTAACGAATATTAGAAAATAAAATTTAAGGCTTTATTCTAATCCAATTTATTTCTTGCCTTATTGCATGAAAACGTCTCAGATGATAATGCAGACAAGATGACAAAAACCAATGGCAACCGACGTACAAACTAATAGGAAAATAGCGTGCGATTTTCACCTCTGCCCACCGGTGACGTGCTTATTGTACCTGTAATTTGAGGGCACCTCTAAAAATTACTTTTTTGGTGCCCGTAAGCACCGAATAATGGGGGCTCCAAGGCGATAAAATTAAGGAAAACTTAACTTATATAGATGCCCTTGAGCATCTGCACTTTTTGATACATGCAGGTGGGGTATTGATCTTGGCCAAGCCTACCGTATACTGATATGCAACGCAGATCTATAAGCCTAGGGCTGGGGTAGCATTTGGGCACACTTGTAAGGAGTGACAAGTCTTATGCCGCAGTCTATAAAAAGAGCTTTAGTGCCACATACGGATTTGGGAGGATTTGCTCCGAGCCTACAAACGGCAAGGTACAATCCCATTTAGGGCTGGAGAACTGCACTCCGGTCCGTGTTTCCAGCTCTCTGGCCAATTATCAGTGGATTAAGGATACAAGAAATGAACGGTTGGATCTTGAAAACGTGGACCGAAAATAAAGCGCTGCTACTCTTACTCGCCTTAATGTTTACTTTTCGGAGCGCTTGTGCGGATTGGAATGCAGTACCAACCGGCTCAATGAAGCCAACGATCATCGAAGGCGACAGAATTCTTGTCAATAAATTGGTTTACGATGCCCGAGTACCTTTTACCAACATCTCCCTTTGGAAACTATCTGACCCCGCCAGAGGTGATATCATAGTTTTTGAGTCAAAGGCCTCCGGGAACAGATTGGTCAAACGTGTCATCGGTATCCCTGGCGATACTATTGGGTTAAGAGATAATCAATTAATCATCAATGGTAAACACCTGGATTATAAAATAGTCGCTTCTGTCAATTTGACTGTCGACAAACTGGAAAATTTATTGGGTGTTGAGCATCTCATTCGCATCGATAAACGCAGCTCTCCATTATCCGATTTTCAATCAGTTGACGTTCCGGCCGATCACTATCTGGTGCTTGGTGACAATAGAGATAACAGTGCAGACTTCAGGGTGATCGGCTTTGTTCCACGTCAAGAGATCATCGGCAGATCCAGAAGTGTTGTACTATCGCTCAACTACGATAATTTCTATATTCCCCGCATAAACAGATTTTTTATGCGCCTCGACAGACCACAAAATCTATAGTGATGAACACCCTATATATATTACCGATATTCTTTGCAATTTGCACGGGCATCTTTTTTTCAGTAGCCAGGGGTAGAAAAACCCATGTTGCGTTCTGGGTTGTAATAGGGGCTTTATTTGGGCCTTTGACGCTCCCTTTCGTATTTTTCCCAAATATGAAGTCCGTTTATACGCCAGACCATTTATCACCTAGATTCAACTTGTAAGTGCATATCTCAATGGAGCTAGAAAAAGCGGCCAGTTGCCCGTAGGCTTCTCGCTTTTT
>NZ_CANLDD010000066.1 GCF_947489355.1 uncultured Microbulbifer sp.
TTTACTCATTGAACACCTCTGTCTCAGGCAGCGACTTTACCACCTAAATTGGTGTCCGGGATTAGTAGACCACTACAAAAAGTATTAAGGCGCTCATTGTTTTGATGCCCAAATTGCCAACCTATGCTTAATCGCCTTTTGTGAAATCTTATCTTTTTGAAGAGGCTGAATTACCTTGTCATGCACTAGGAGACGATAAATATATTCAAGTTTTTCGTTAGTTGAATCGGTTGCTTCAAACTCAACAACTCCTCGCTTAGTGCCGTATGCGGTTCCGAGAACTAGAGCTTTCTTTACTAGCTCCTTTTCGTTTTTGAGTTTCTTCATTTTTATATCTCAAAAGGTTCGTCGGTCTTACTTACCCAATGCCTGCACTTGTGTACGCTCAGCATGGGTATGAACTAATGAGGTGAAAGTCCTCTGTAGGAGAGCCTGCTCACCGGGTTGCCGGTGATCATAACTACTAGCCGATGGCAAGGGCAACCCCAGGAGGGGTTGTCTGGAGGAAGCCCGAGCGCATACCTGCGAGCCGACGAACTGAAGTCGCATATAAAGCCCAGCTCCGGGGACGAATTGAATCAAGTTAGCACAAGATAACGAAGTCCACAGGTTCGAGGAGTAGGGACAATACGGCGGTTGTGCAAGGACAGTTCATGTTTTTATCTGGGGAGATCTGCGCTACAGGCCGGGGGCGACCCCGGCGCCACGAGGGGGGATCCGCGCGGTGATAGTGCAGAAGTCAGCAGAGGGGATAGTACCTGGAACCGGCAGGGAGCCGGAGAGGGGGAAGGCCCGAACATTAACCAAAGAGTGAGACATCACTACCTTATGAGGGTATCCGGTTGTGACAAACGACGTTCAATCCCATAGCGGCAGTGATTTGTTCCCAGCTTTGGAGAGTAACCTGAATGCGCAGATACACGACCGCGTGATCCAGCAGGCGATCAGCCAGGTGCTGACGCCGATTCTGGACCCGCCAACCACAGCTATGGCTTCAGGCCCGGCAGGCGTGTCCATGACGCGGTCAGCCGTATCCAACACTGCATCAGGCAGTGGCCAGACCCTGAAAGCGTATCTGCAATCTCATCAAACTGGGCGTACCGGAGCACCGGGCCATATCGCTCGGAATGAGTTCCAAGGGGCCGTACCGGCTGGCGAAGACGTTTGCAGTGCATCGAGGAATCAGCAATCAGTTCCTTGGGAATCCAGGGCTTGTTTCGGTAAGGGATAACTGGGTGAAATTTCACTATCCAAATGGATAGTTTTAATGAACCGCCGTATGCGGACCCGCATGTATGGTGGTGTGGGTAGTGCGGGCTGAAAACCCCCTCTTTTCAAGGGGATGTGTCAGATTTGGTCTGAACTAATATAGATTAGTGGTTTTTGACTATTAGCTCGCACTTGTATCCACCATCCTCACTTTCTAAGTTTTGGCTTACATAAAGCGTATAATTTCCAGATTTAGAAAAAACTTCCTCATTATCCCGGCGATATCCTCTTGTTGACGGTGTAATTTCAAAAGATTTGGCAGATTCAAACTCTTTAGGTGTCATCAAGGAAATCATCCCCAATGGCGGCGAGCTAACAACCATGAATAGCCATAAATTTTCATCATGCCTATATACGGCAAGTTCTTTACCGTGCCATTTGCCCAGCTTAACCTGAAGAGTATCGCTAGGTTTAAACTCGCTAGGATGACAAGAAACCACTTTGTCCGATTGAATCCAGATAGTTTCTGGCACCTCCGGCTCATCAGCAGAAACAGTTAAACTTATCATTACAACAATAAATGTGAGAGTTCGATTCATATTGACCACTAACGCCTGCAGCAACGGCCGCAATGTAGCTGCGAAGCAGCGGAATGAAGGTCCAGCCCCGTAGGGGCGATGTTGCCTGCACTTGTTATAAATTTACTGTGCACTACGAATTTTCTGAAGTTTTTTGCACTGCTCTGACACACAGTATTCAAGCTGCCAAGTTTTGTCTTCGATCATTTCCTGAACCAGCTCGATGGAACCATCGATGTCGTTATCCCTTAGGCGCGATGCTAGCCCCCTTAACTGCTTAATATCGTATGCAGCATTTGAGCTAAGTGTATCTTCGATAATAGCTGTAGCGGCAACGTCGGAGTGTTCGTTTAAAGCAGTTGCCAATAAGTACCAACCATACATCCCCAATATTAAGAGAGCTACGATTGATAATACGTATTTTAGATATCGCATATTTCTGATTTTTTATAACATTTGTATACTGATCACCATGATCAGTATTTCCTTGATCAGTATTTCTGGATTATTTTCACACCAAACTATTAAAAAATTACTTTAAATCAATCTGATACGATAATTTAGTTCTGTCGAACCACCTGGAATAATGATCACTACGACCAGTATCCCAAAAACCACCATTGAATGTAACCCCTTGTATTTATTAGTTTTTAAGGGGAATAAGCCTTCACTGTGAAAATAACGGTCACGATGATCGAAATGCCGGCTCGTATTTGGTCATATTGCCTGTAAAACTGCACCACCACCCAGATGTACGTATCGCCAGGGTGTTCTCCTTCTCGCCCGTTGACACGCCTTTCCGGTACAGCCACGGCAGCGCCGCCTGCAGTGATCAAGCCTTGCGCATCTACGCCGGCACCAATGCGGAGCAGAAGAGTACAGGCTTGCCGTCTTGACTGTGCTTACCTTCCCAGGAAGCGCACGAGAAGGTAAGCGTTTGCCGTGCTGCTTGGGGCTGCTACGGCTTTCGAGGTACCCGCTCAGCGCTATGTCTTTTTATTGGGTCGCTGCTTGAATGGCCTGAGGGTGGCTGGGGGCTGATCGGTTGGGTCCTCCTCCAGCGCCCAGGCTTCTTCCAGCAGTTGCAGTAAACGCACGGCCCGCATCACCCGGTTACCCTTGCCGGGCGCAATGTGCAGGTCCACAACCTTATCTCTGATGGCGACCGGCGTGATGATAAAATACCCACCCAGGTGCAACGGCTGAAACAATCGACAGGGTAATATAGGCATCTTTATAGGCTCCTTGAGTCACCTGTGGCGGAAAGGTGCAGGAAAAGCACATCGCTTTGCGTGGTTTCTCTCGCCGCAGGTGCGATCCTTGTGGGGAAAAGAAAAGGGAAAATTGCAGAAAGGGTGCGCAGCCAGACAGGCGGTGCGCGGCTGAAGTAAAAGACTACACCAATCATCACGCAACGCCACAGCACACTCCGCCGCCAGGGGCGAAAGTGACTCGAAAAGCTCGTCTTCAGGGAGACGTTGATTGAAGACGAACGAGTGTATGGCGTATCATTCAAGACAGCCTCGCTAGATACCAAGTTATCTATTGGGGTTAGCCTCTCCTCGGTGTGCTCGCACCGGGGGGGGCGTTTTTCTCTCATTTACGCGGTCATGATGCGGTCCTTCTTTGTATGATTATTTTACGTGTGGATTTCCCGCGAGCGCTCACGTTACAGGGCGCTTCGTGGGCTGAATACTGGTCGTTGCGCTGTTTTTTATCTGTTTTTTCTTTGCTTGCGCCAGTTAAGCGAATGGGCGCTAGGATAGCAAACCTACCCTAATCGCTTTTTGCAAAGAAAGTCAATCAAGTTGAAGCTTTAGGCGACGCTGAGTTTAGTTCCTCTCCGGCTGGTGAAGACATTTGCTGTGTACCAGGGGATCAGCCATCCGTGCCCTGGGTCTCTGGGCTTGTTCGGCAAGGGGTATCTGGGTGAAATTTCCATCATCCGAGCAGCCTGTTTTAATGAATCGTGGTACGCGGGCTCTTTTGTTCGTAAGTGGGGGAGGGCGGGCTGGCAACCCGCCCTTACCTGGTTAAATCTCAATTTCCAAATATCTAGAGGGCTTTCCGATCCCTCCGGCTTTTAATCTTCGTATCTTTTGACCTTCCCGATATAAGACGACCTCTATACAACTTGGAGAACTGGGCTGCATTGTATGTCCTTGCTCGATATGGAATTTTTCTTTATCTAAATTCATAAAGTCGTGGAAAAAGCAAGCCAGAGGCCCAGCGGCCATTCCTGTTGCTGCTTCCTCTTCAATGCCATAACGTGGGGCAAACATGCGGGTACTGGCATCCCGCTCTGTATTATTGGTTTCAAGGGTGTATATATAAAATCCAATCAGGTCATATTTCTCTGAGATAGATTCAATTCTTGTGTAGTCTGGGATTATTGTTTCCAGGTTCTTGATAGATTTAACGCCAAAAATGAGAAATGAGTTTCCTGTATTGACAATGACCGGGTCTGATATTATTTGCTTTTCAGTAATGCCCACAGAATTAAAAATATCGACTTTATCATGCTCTAAATACCTATATTGGGGCTCTGTTTGTTCCATGTATGCAAAATTACCGAACACCTCTATATCTCTGTCACCATCAATGGTTTCCTTAGATGTATTTCTTCCCTGAACCAAACCAAGCTGGGATAAAAGGCTGAATGCGGCTATAGTTGCATGCCCGCAATGCGCTATTTGCTTTTGTGGTGTATAAAAGTCCAGTTTAAAATCTGCTGTGTTTGATTGCGAGACAAAGGCGGTTTCAGAAAGGCCAACCTCCCTTGCTATACAAAGCTTCTGTTTGTCTGATAAATGATCTGCATCCAGGACAACTCCAGCAGGATTCCCTCCAGTATCGCCATCTACAAAAGCATCTACGATTGCTACGTTTACCTTCATTTTCACACTCCCTCTTTGCAAAAATAATAAGGTTAACTACCTAGACCATACTCTAAGTCAAGAGCTTTTGAAGTTTAGAATTTTATTTTTTGTTACATCGATGTAATGCGTGATGTTTTCTTGTTGAGTAAGTAACTTATCCAAATGCTCTTGCAGGAGGGCTATGCAAGCCAATTCATCCTCAGTGTAGAAGGCTTTTGTGTACTCTTTGATTTTGTTAAGAGACATGCCTGAAGTTTTCATGCAGGAAATCCAGTTTAATAGTTCAATGTCATTTTCTTTATATGCCCTATGCCCACTTTGATCCTTTTCAGGTTTTTTGATCAACCCCTGTTTCTCATAATACCTGATTGTGTGAATACCAAGGCCTGTTCTACTGCTTATAATTCCTATTTTCATTGTTTATATAATAGTGACTCAAAGTTTTATGCCGTAGGAGATGGCGTCTTTTGGTACGTTAAGCCTGTAGAACGGTTTTGCCTTGCTTTGTGATGACCCGACTTCACCAGAGAATATGGCAACTTTTTAACAAGTTGCTGTGGTTATTGGTTTCCCGCGAGCGCTCCCGTTACAGGGCGCTCCACGGGTTGTATGATGATCGTTGTGGTACTCATTATCTTTTTTGTACTTGAATCGGTATAGCGCCCAGTTACTGTGGCAGCAGACTTACCGTAATGCCTTTTTGAAAAGGATTCAATCAGGCTGAAGTTTTAGGCAACACAGAATTCAGTGCCTCCCAACTGGTGAAGCTGTTTGCCGCGCATCTGGGCATCAGCCCTCCGTGCCCTGGATATCCAGGGCTTGTGTTGGTACCGGTATCTTGTAAATGACTTCATCCAGTGTGCGACCAGAGGCCGTAGTGACTATGGCTTCTTTGAAAATCCTTCCACCAAGAGACTCAGGGATTTTGCGACTGGGTATATTGGATCGATCAGCCGGATAAATTGCATACTCAAATACAATGTTTTCCAGCGCCCAGCGAAAAAGGCTGGAAACTGCGAGCCGGCCATACCCATTGCCATGGGCTGACTTTTTTACCCAAACCCCCAGTTCCGGTGTGCAACCATGCCCTCTAGCGTGTAGCCCAACACAACCCATAAACGTCTCTTGAGTTGAAGTAATGGCTAACACAAGCTCCTGTTGATTGTTCATTCCCTCAGTGGAGCGCGCAATAAAGTCATGGATTTCTGAAATGCTTTTTGCCGGGCTGGGAATCATATAGCGAGTTATTTCTTCCGTGAATTCACGAAAAATCGCCTCAGCAAACTTCTCGGAGACAGAAACCAACTGAACTGTATCCCCGGGAATCAATAGGTTCTGGAGGTCTATATTTTGATTATTTTTAAACTGGAATTGCTTCATCAATATTCTCTGGAGGCTGCAAAGCCTTAACCTTTATCAAGTGATCAGCGCGGGCGCTATGATCCTGATTGCCACCCCGAAAGCCATTTTGCACCAGCGCTGCAAACTTTCCATTCCATCCGGATCATGACACAGACTTGGTTTACTGCTGTCAATCCGATCATCCGGCGCTGCAGCTTACCCGGTCAGTGGATTCCCCCACAATTATGGCAGGACAGCTTCGCTTGCATGCAGTGGGCGTGGCGCGCTTGCGTTCGGGGCGAGGGGCCGCCGATGCCGCTATGGAATCCGGGGTCTCGCTGATCCCCTACTCCAGCTGCGCCGGGTACCCTCTCCCCGATACATTGTGGCAGGGAGCGCGGGCAGGTGGTGGCATCCCCTCACGATTGATTGCCCACTTCTATTGTGCCTGTCGCTTTGAAAGCATCGTTCCGGCAACAGATAAGTTGAACTGTACATATAACGAGGTGTCGATCACATAGGGTCAAAACAGTAGTTGAACGTGATTGTGTGGTTTTGCAGATTACTGCAGAGTGATTGCCCAATCCTGCAGAGACCGGTCACGGTTGCCTAAAACTCCATATACTGGCCGCCTTCCGATTTGATGTTGCCCAGCTGTTTACGGGCGTAAAGGGGAATTTATGCGTACAGAACACAGGGTAAAAGCGGTATCTAACGGCAGAGACCTGGAATTGACACGCCAGAAGCTGGTCCAGACTCTGCTGGAGCAGGTTCCCGAGCAGGGGCTGACCGATACTGTCCTCGAAGGTCTGGCGCTGGTTCGCTGCAATGAACCTGTTACCTGCACTTTCTCGGTCTATACGCCATCGCTCAAATTCATTATCCAGGGCAATAAAATTCTTGAGCTTGGGGACAGGAAAATTGCCTATACGCCGTTGAGTTATGTAGCCACTTCGGTGCATCTACCCATACTGGGACGGGTGGAGAGGGCCTCTGCGGATACGCCATTTCTCGGCATCAAACTGGTGATCGATCCCCAGGAAGTGGCGGATCTGGTATTGGAGCTGGGGGATAAAGCCCCAATGGCAGGGGGCCAGGACTGCCCGGAGGTCAGTTGCGGGCTCTGTATGACGCAGATGGACCAGGGCATGCTGGAGGCGGTGAGTCGGCTGGTACAGCTGCTGGAAACGCCGGCAGATGCGCCAATACTGGCACCCCTGGTGCGACGGGAAATTCTTTATCGCGCCCTGATGGGTGAAATTGGGGCACGGATGCGCAAATTTGCGATGACAGATAGCCAGGCAAATCGCGTATCGCGGGTGATCGAGATGCTCAAAGGTCGGTTTTGTGAGCCGCTACGGATCAGTGAGCTTGCGGAGCGGGCCAATATGAGCGAGTCCTCCCTGTATCACAGTTTTAAACAGATCACGCGCATGTCGCCTTTGCAATTTCAGAAGAAGCTGCGCCTGCACGAGGCGCGCCGCCTGATGCTCACGGAGGGATTGGAGGCAGCTTCCGCCAGCTACCGTGTCGGCTACGAGAGTCCGTCGCATTTCAGCCGTGAATACAGCCGCATGTTCGGTTTGCCGCCGCGCGCAGACGTCAGTAAATTACGTGGTGAACAGCGGGGCGTGCCAGCTTAGCCTTGTGTGGCGCCACCCTGTTTGAGCACAAACAGGCTGCACCAGCCCTCTGGACTGATATCCCCTTCCACCACAATACAGGCATTGGGCGGCTGAAATAGCTGGCAGTCTACGCACTTCTGGCCGTTATTTGGCGTGTCCTGGTAATTGACCGCCGCCTTCTTTGCCTTGATTTGTGCACTTGCCCGGTCTGTTGCGATTAATGCGACTGGCAGTATTGCCAGAGAACAGCCGGTCAGCTTGAGAAATCGTCTGCGCGAACTATCGTGCTGCTTGTTCATTGGGGCAGGATCCATAGGGTATGGAAAAAGTCTTCTGCCCTTCAGAGTAGCCGGGCTGGCGAGATTTGCTTCAATTGGAAATGCTTCGCATTTCTTCCGGCCGATCGGCAATAATCCTTCCGTTGTCGGGGTCCACTTCAAGGGCTCTCAGCTTTCCGTGATAAACGGCCTGCATCTTCCAGCGCCCGCCCACAAACCGCACGCGGGTCACTGGGCGAAAACCGAGGTAGTGCAGTTTGGCTATGATCGCGGGGAGCGCCAGTGCTATCACGGAAGGCTCGGCTCCGTACAAATCGGGGCTGTCATAGATGGGGGCTGGTTTTCCGGGATTCAGCCCCGGGGGGATGGGATTTGTCAGGTTACTGATGAGCAGGATGGTTGCGATAAAACCCATGTGCGGCTCCACAGGATGCATCCGGCAGCGAGCCAGGTTGCCGGTGCATTAAACCGGGCACTATCACCAGTGTGGGCGGGGAGTGATCACAGTGCCAGTTATTCCCTTGCCGATCTCTTTTCACAATGCCGGTTTTGGCGAATGCATTCGCGCAGTCCCGGCGTCACGAGAAGCCCGGCAATCCCTTTGCCGGGCGGGTGCCTAACGGGTCATTTTAAGCATCAGGCGCAAGAGAGCATCGGAGCGCTTTCCGTAGGGGGGCTGCAGGAATTTCAACAGGTTGACCGGGCCTTGGCGGTATACCGGTCGCAGTTTGGAGAAGGTCAGGAACCCCTCGTAGCCGTGATAGTGCCCCATACCACTTTCGCCCACACCGCCAAAAGGAATATCGTGCTGGCCAACGTGTAACACACAGTTATTGACCGATACGCCTCCGGACATGGTTTTCTCGATATACAAATCCTGCAGGTTTTTATCCTGGGTATAGGGGTAGATGGCCAATGGACGGGGGCGCTCATTGATATAGCTGATGACCTCCTCCGGGTGGGAATAGGTAATGATCGGCAGGAGCGGGCCGAAGATTTCCCGCTGCATGATGAGCATATCACTGTGGACATCCACCAGAAGATGCGGGGGAAACTTACGCAGGTTACTATCGCGGCCCAATTGGCCTGCGCTCAGGTCGAAAACTTTTGCCCCCTTGTCCGTGGCATCGTCCAGAGTTTTCCACAGGCGTTGATGGGACGGCGCATCAATAATGGAGGTGTAGTCGGGGCTTTGCCAGTCCGGAAAGCGTTTACTGGCCAGGCGCTGGGCATGTTCAATAAAGGATTCCAGCTTGTTCTCCGGCAGGAACAGGTAGTCTACGGTGAGACAAATTTGCCCTGCATTCATCAATTTCCAATAAATCAGGCGTTCTGCCGCCTTTTCAATGGGATAGTCGGGCGCGATGATCGCAGGGGATTTACCACCAAGCTCCAGGGTGACCGGGGTGAGGTTTTCCGCCGCTGAGCGCATAACGGCGCGGCCGGTGGCACTGGAACCGGTAAAAATCAGATGATCGAACTTAAGGCTGGAAAACAGCGGGCCAATGTCGCCACTATCGGCAATAAAGGCGAGCTTGTTCTGGGGAAAATACTGGCTACTGACCGCTTTTAGCAGTTCAGCCAGGCGGCCTGAGTTGGTGGACATCTTCACCATCGCCCGGTTGCCCGCCGCGAAAATATTGGTCAAGGGGGAGAAGCTCAGGTTTGCCGGGAAGTTCCAGGGCACGATCACACCCACCACACCCAGCGGTTGGGGGATGACCGTATTTTTTGACAGGGGGTAGGCTTTGAAGTCGGTATGGCGCCGGCGGGGTTTCATCCATTTTTTCAGGCTGCCGATGGCCTCCTTAATGCCCGCGAGCGCAGGATAGATTTCAAACAGCAGTGTCTCTTCACGGGAGCGATTGCCGTAATCGGAGCAGATGGCTTCAATAATGGGCTCCTGCTGCTCGCGTAACATACGCGCCAGCGCCTTCAAGTCTTTTATCCGCTGGGGGTAGTCGGGTACTGGGTCGGCGTTATAGGCTCGGCGCTGCTGATCGAGCTGGTTCTGGAGTAGCGTTGTATCCGCTGTCTGACGAGTGAGGGTCTGGGTGGTCATCTTGTTATCCTTGGGCGTTAACCGTTACCCAGAGTAAACGAATTTTTCGCCAAGAGATTGACGAAACGTGTCACTGAGCAGGCCACTTGCGCACTTTTACGCTTGTTCCAACGATTACTTGGGATAGGTCGCCCGGTTTCGGGACCGGGCACAAGAGACGATCACCTTACCAGTTTGTGATAGGCAGTGGTAGCAACCGACAGGGTGGGACTGTCTGCGTGCGTTCAATCGTCACTATCACCTTCCTGGGGCTTGTCGGAAAGAATTTCCGCGGAGTTTGGGTCCACCGATAACCAATGCTTTTCGTCGCCCTTGTAAGCCCCTATCTGCCAGCGGCCATGCTCCAGGTCCACTTCGACAATGGGGGTATAGCCTCGCTGTTCGAGTTTGGTCAGTATCGTGGACAGCGCCATGGCGCCGGGGGGCGGTTTCTTGTTGGCAATGGCCGGGTGTAGGGCCGTGGCGGCGACTGCGGCCAGCATCAGCTTGTTAAGGGCCTTCATGATCACAATTCCTCACTGTATCAACAGGCGATGCTTGTTTTCCCGATGGTTAAACAGTGCTCATGAACGGATTGGTCTGCACCGGCCTAAAGCTGGCGCCGGCATGTACTGCCTAGCCTGGACCTAAGGCGTTTGCGACCCGTTTGGGAGCAGGCGCTTTTGGATCGCCTCACACCACGCAGTGCTGCCGGAAATCGTTCCGTTCAGGTTTCCGCCTGTCAGTCTTGTCACTGCATCGAACCACTCGCTGCTGCCCACAGGGGGCAGACCGGTTGGATAGAGTTTAGCCAGGTCACCATTTTGCCTGGTAACTAGCTGCGCTTGTACCCAGGCGAACCACTCGGGGGTGCAGATGCTGGCACTGCCATTGCCCGATGCAGAGCCGTTGGAGCGGTCGATTTCTGCCATCGGTGCAATGGGGTGTTTCATCTCATCGGTGGCTGTCTCACTGGCGGCGGGTGCCGCCACCGGCTCTGGGGAACTGCGAGTATCGCTTTGACGACCACAACCACAAAGGGCAAGCATCACAGCGATTAAGGGGACCAAGCGGGGCATGCTACCTCTGTAAATGACCGGCTCGAAATTAAGCATAGGTGGGTTTTTGCGACTTCGCGCGATGGGCGATTGATGGGAAGCTTTTGGTTGACATTGTTGTCGCCTTTAATGAGAATACTTCTCAATTAAATCTGATATTAATGGAAGCGCCATGTTTTTCAGAGTTCTGTTACAGAAATTGGTGGTCATCACTGGTCTGCTTGGCGCCATAGGCGCCAATGCCGCTGAGCAAGTGAATATCTACTCCTACCGCCAGCCCTTCCTGATCGAACCGATACTGGAAGAGTTCAGCAAGAAAACCGGTATTGAGACCCAGGTAGTCTACGCCAGCAAAGGGCTCAATGAGCGTTTGCAGAGGGAGGGGCGCAATAGCCCCGCGGATCTGGTGCTGACTTCCAATACCAGCAGCCTGATGGACCTGCTCAATAAGCAGTTGACTCAGCCGGTAAAGAGCGCGGTGTTGGAGCAAAATATCCCGGCGCAATTTCGCGATGCGGTGGGCAACTGGTTTGGCCTCACCACCCGCGCGCGCCTGATTTACGCCTCAAAGGACCGGGTCAAACCCGGCGAGATTACCCGCTACGAAGCGTTGGTGGAACCCAGGTGGAAAGGTCGTATCTGTACCCGCAGCGGTAAGCACCCCTATACCCTGTCCCTGATTGCTTCCATGATTGCCCACCACGGCGAGGCGGAAACCAAAGCATGGCTCAAGGGGGTTAAGGCCAACCTGGCGCGCAAGCCCCAGGGCAATGACCGGACCCAGGTGAAGGCCATCAGTGAAGGTGTTTGTGACCTGTCTCTGGGCAACAGCTACTACTTCGGAAAAATGATTACCAACCAGGAGCAGCCCGAACAAGTCGAGTGGGCCAAGTCCGTCAATCTGGTGTTCCCGAACCAGGCCGACCGCGGTACCCACATGTTTATTTCCGGTGCGGCACTGACCAAGCACGCACCCAACCGCGACAATGCCATCAAACTGTTGGAATTTCTCAGCGGTGCCGAAGCCCAGTACGTTTACGCCGAGAAGAACTTTGAGTTCCCGGTGCGCCCCGAAACGCCACGATCCGAGCTGATCAACAGGTATATGGGAGAGTTCAAGGAGGACAACCTGAGCCTGACCGAAATCGGGGCTAATGTCCCGGCAGCATCGCGACTGGTAGACGAGGTGGGCTTCGACTTCTAAAGTGTACTCCTTTTACTGACTGGCAAAACGCGGTCCCGCCGAGAGGTATGGACCGCGTTTTTTTACGATGACTGTTACACCCTTAGCCTCCCGTGCAAATTTATCCGGCTTTCGCTGGTTTTTCCTTGTTGCCACTATTGCCATAGTGGTTGCGCTGCCGGTGCTGTCCATTTTCTGGCTGGCCCTGTTCCCCGAGGAAAACATCTGGCCACATCTGCTAGACACCGTGTTGTTGCACTATGTATCCGCAACCCTGATCCTGGCTTTTGGGGTGGCTGCGCTCACATTGGTGGCGGGGGTGGGCAGTGCCTGGCTGGTGTCCATGTGCCGGTTTCCCGGGCGGGTTTTTTTTGAGTGGGCACTGCTGTTGCCTTTTGCCGTGCCCGCCTATGTGATTGCCTATGTATATACCGATCTGCTGGAGTACGCCGGGCCGGTACAAAAGGCCCTGCGCGGCTGGTTTGGCTGGCAGACGGCGAGGGATTACTGGTTCCCGGAGATCCGCAGTATGGGCGGTGCCATCGCCATGTTGTCGCTGGTGTTTTACCCCTATGTGTATATGCTGGCGCGCGCCGCGTTTCTCGAGCAGTGTGGCAGTATTCGCGCCGCCAGCCGCTCCCTGGGGTGTTCGCCCTGGCAAAGTTTCCTGAGAGTCTCCCTGCCCATGGCGCGCCCGGCCATTGCGGTGGGTTTGTCCCTGGTATTGATGGAAACCCTGAACGATTTCGGCACCGTGGAATTTTTTGCGGTGCGTACCCTCAGCGTTGGTATTTATGATACCTGGCTGAGCCGCGGCAATCTGGGCGGGGCGGCACAGATCGCCTGCAGCACCCTGCTGTTTGTGATTTTATTGATTGCGCTGGAGCGTATCGGGCGCGCGCGTCAGCGGCACTTTGTGCAAGCGCCAATAGCCAACCGCGACCGCTACAGGCTGGGTGGTTGGCGCAGCCTGGCTGCGGTGCTTTTTTGCGGGTTTCTGTTGATGGGTGGTTTCGTGGTGCCGCTGCTGGTACTGGCAGGCTATGCCCTGGGGAATTTCTCCAGTTACTGGAGCGATGACTTTATTGAGATAGCCCGCAACAGCCTGTTGTTGTCTGCCGGTGCCGCGTTGCTGTCGGTGTTGCTGGGCCTTTTACTGGCTTATGGCAAGCGCTTGCAGCCGCGCAGGCCGGTTCAATTTTTGGTGGGTTTTTCCAAGCTGGGCTATGCCTTGCCGGGGGCCGTGATGGCGATTGGGGTTTTGATTCCCCTGGCCGCTTTCGATAACGCAGTGGATGCACTGCTGCGGGAGCATTTCGGTATTTCCGTGGGGCTCCTGCTCAGTGGCAGTGTCTTTGCCATTATTTTTGCCTATACGGTGCGCTTTTTGGCGGTTTCCACCGGGGCGATTGAAACCAGTCTGGAGAAAGTGACCCCCTCGATGGACCGGGCCGCCCGCGCGCTGGGGCGCAACCGTTGGCAAACCCTGTGGGCGGTACATCTCCCCCTGGTGCGCGCCGGATTGCTGACTGGTGGGTTGGTGGTGTTTGTGGATTGTATGAAGGAGTTGCCGGCAACCCTGCTGCTGCGTCCGTTTGGTTTTGATACGCTCGCCACCTACGTGTACCAGTTTGCCGCCGACGAGATGCTGGAGCGCTCGGCACTGGGCGCCCTGCTGATTGTGCTGGTGGGTTTGATCCCGGTTATTTTGCTCAGCCGCGCTATCGGCTGGCGGCGGGGGGATAGCGGTGCCGAACTGATGGAGTCGGAGGCTCCGGCAATTTAGAACATAAGACAGGGCCTGTCACCGGCCTGCCGAGCGGATAAAGACGAGGGTGGTGAGGAGAAGCAGGACAAGAATTAGTATTTTCATGAATTACTACCGGGTCGGAAGGGAAGCATACCCTCCTCTCGGGACATGCTGTGAATACCTCCCTGTACGCTCGTAATCGGCATCCATGCCTCATACGGTCCCGAGATAAGGGTATTCTTCCCTTCCGCCTTGTTAGTAAAGATACCCTATTTTCTGCTTAGGCTGGTTGACACACTTTCCCTTATATCAATTTTCCGCACCGATCTGTCCGAAAAAATCGAGTCAACGCACTTCTCATCAAACCAATGGCGGGTGCGATTGACGAAAGCCACCAGTGTGAGCATAACAGGTACCTCTACCAAAACGCCCACAACCGTAGCCAGCGCTGCACCTGAGTGCAGGCCAAAAAGCGAGATAGCCACAGCTACAGCCAGCTCGAAGAAGTTTGAAGTGCCTATCATACAAGCGGGCGCAGCGATGTTGTGCGGCAGGTTCAATGCTTTAGCCGCTCCATAACTAAGCGCAAAGATTCCGTAAGTTTGTATCAACAGTGGAATAGCAATAAAGGCAATCGCCATGGGTTGTGCCAAGATGGCACCTGCTTGGAGCCCGAAAAGAAGTACTACAGTAGCGAGAAGACCGGCAACAGAGAGCGGTTTCAATTTGTGTACGAAATGGCTCAAGCGTGCGTGATTTAGTGGGGTGTCCAATAAATTGCGCGTTAAAATACCTGCCGTTAGTGGGATAACAACATACAGCAGAACCGATAATAGCAATGTCGTCCAGGGAACTGTAATATCGGTAACACCAAGAAGAAATCCTGCAATGGGTGCAAAGGCAAAAATCATAATGAAATCATTGACGGAAACCTGCACCAGGGTGTAGTTGGCATCTCCTTTGGTTAAATGACTCCAAACAAACACCATGGCGGTACAGGGAGCGACACCCAGTAAAATCATACCGGCGATATATTCAGTCGCAGTTTGGGGGTCTACAAAATCGACGAAAACAATACGAAAGAAAAACCAACCTAATGCCGCCATTGTAAAGGGCTTCACCAGCCAGTTAATGGTCAATGTCAAGAGTAGGCCCTTTGGCCTCTTCCCAACATCCTTAATCGAAAAAAAATCGACTTGAACCATCATTGGGTAAATCATCACCCAGATGAGCACTGCTACTACAAGATTAACATTGGCATATTCGATGGAGGCTATTGTCTGAAACGTATCCGGTGAGGTTGCTCCAAGACTGATTCCGATTAATATACACAAGGCAACCCATAAGGAAAGATAGCGTTCAAATAGACCCATTGGAGAGGGCGATTCGGCACTCACAACAACTCTCCTTCTATTTTGCCCTTGAGAAAAATGAAGGTTTTTGTAAACGCTGTATTGATTTCCTCCCTTGTGCCTTCTGTTTTGTCAGGGTCAGGCGTATTCCAATTCAGCTTTTTGTGCTTCCCAAAAAATATAGGGCAAGTTTTACTGTCATTCCGGTCGCAGACGGAAATTACCACATCGAAATGCATGTCCTGGAACTCGTCCCACGATTTGCTGCGGAGATTTTTTGTATTAATTCCATGCTCTTTTAAGATTTCTATAGATTTGGGATGCACGGTTCCAACAGGTTCACTGCCGGCACTTTTGGCAATGTACTTTTCTTCGGCAAGCGTATTGATGAGCGCTTCGGCGATGATCGAACGGCATGAATTTCCTGTGCAAAGCACTAGTACACTTTTCATAAACGGCAGCGGCCTATTGTTTTTGAGGGAGATTTGCAACCATCTGGTTGACCTTTGAGTCTTGGCTTACCGTAGGCCTTCTTTCCCGAAGACATGGGACCGGAGGATATTGAACGTCTTTCAACGTTTGGTGGGCTTGCGAGGCAATGCCGGCAGGGTCAATGACCCAAGACTTGTCTGAGTGGGCTTGGCAACAGAGGGTTTCACCTACATCGAAGAGTGACATATTTGCTTCTTTTAGCCGCTTTCTTATTAAGCCCAGTTCACGCTTTTCATCGACCTGAAATCCAAGGTGATCGACACCGTTTTTTGCGTGCGTTGAAGTTGCAAAGTGGATGCATGGGGCATCATGCATCCACTTTGCATAGCCGTGTTTAATTTTTACAGGTTTGGTACCAAAGTGAGCGCTATAGAATTTAATGCTGTTAACAAGATTTTTGACGCCAATGTGTCTATGTAGACGCTTCATAGCAAAACCTTTTATTTTGCTTGGGGCTCACAGCAATAACCAGCCAGTTCAATGATGGAACACCCTTTACGTTTGTCTTCACGGATGCTGGCAAAATCAAGGCTGCAGCAGTCTTTGACCATGAATCCGATCAAATCCCGAATTGCATCGTAATTAGCGGAATAGATCACGGATCTGCCTTCCTTGCGTGAGGAAATGAGCTTTGCGTTGGAAAGTTGGTTCAAATGAAAGGACATAGTGTTGTGTGGTGTACCCAGGTTTTCACTGAGTTTTCCGGCAGGCAGGCCATTTGGACCTGCCTGCACCAGCAGGCGGAACGCTCTCAGCCGGGTTTCCTGAGAAAGGGCATCGAATATGAGGATAGTGTCTTTTAAGTCCATATGTCCAGAATAATGGGCTTATATCAATATGTCAACAGAAATCGACATAACTGACAGAGTTGCGATAAAGATGGGAAAGTTGGCTAGTCCAAAAGCGGTTCACGATTAAAACCATCGGCTTTGCCGATGGATATTTACTTTTCAGGGAGTCAAAGAATCAGTGGGGTCAGATCAACTTTTGACGTCAATTACCTCCGAGCTGAAACTGATCTTTATTACACTCGGGCCACCCGTAAAAAGGGACTTTTGAATGGCCAGATTAACACGTCTCGGGAGGGTGGACAGGGTGGACAGGGTGGACAGGGTCGACCACTTGGCACGCCAGGACTTGATCACCACCGGATATTTGTCTCCCCACTTGGCCTCCAACTCGTCCAAGGCGTTCTCGGCAACATT
>NZ_CANLDD010000067.1 GCF_947489355.1 uncultured Microbulbifer sp.
AAAAATAACGTTAAGGGGCGTGTATTCAGCCAAAAGCCGATTAAAAGTCCATCAAAATAGAAAAAAGCAGCTTTTCCCTGAGTCTTTTGGCTTGCTAGAAAATTTTTCCAAATAATATTTCCAGATTTCAACAGCCTGCTAAAGGGCCGACACCCATAGCCGGCACAGAATCTATACTGAAGCAGGTTTTTCGGTGAGGTCTGCGGGATGCTGCTGGCGACAGTCCGCTTTTATTGCGCCAACTTTGTGCGCTTCTTTCTGCCGCAGCAACGGGAAATTCCGGTCTGCAAGGGCACTGACAGTCACGCTCGTCGCTACACTGTGCGGTATCGGCACAAGCGGGGCTGGGTAAAAGTGTTGTGGATTGCAGTTTCACTGGTGATGCTGTGCTTCCCGCTACTGCCTTTAATATTGGGTCTCGGGTTCTTTAGCATATTTCTCTCGTTTGCCATTCTCGATGAAACGGTATAACAACCCCCGCTGTGCGAGGGGGTCGGGCAGGTAGCAGAGAAAAGGGGTTACTTGAGTGTGAGCCGGTAGCGGGTTGCCTGCTCCATAAGCGGAGTGGGATTTCCCTCCACCCAGTCGCGGTGGCCATTGGCGAAAAAAGGGGACAGCGGGTGGGCACTCTGTCCGGTGGCCATATGAAAGATTCCGTCGAGCTCCCGCCCGGGAGAAACGACCATTCGCTCTGAGGCGCCGTGGTCCGGGGATTGGACGCGGGGCATATGGGTATCACCGGGCAGGGGGTCCGGGGGCATGGAGGTAAGCCAGCCCAAGGCCGGAATGGCACGGGTAAGGGGATGATGGATAGCGGCCGTATTTTGTGCGCCCCAGGTCTGGCGCTCCAGGGGCAGCCCGTCTGTTGCCATTTTCTCCAGTACCTGGTCCAGTGCTGCCAATTTGAGTGTCGTCCAGGATTCGAAATCCGGATTGAGCAGGTGCTGCGGTTCCCGTTGTGCCAATGTCCAGACGGGATACTCAAATTGTCGCTTCAGCGGGCCAAAAGTAAAGTGCGGCTGGAACTGGCGCATATAGGTGAGAATCGGTGCAGTGCTTAACTGCATGAACTTCAGGCGGTAGTTGCGCACAATGCGGTAGCCAACAGAGCCTATGCTAGCGCGCCTGTCCCAGTTTTGCACCTGTCGGTAGATCTCGCTATAGCCCTTGCGTTCCTTCAGGAGCCCGAGCAGGTGCTGCTGCCAGCGCTCCAGAAATACGGCGCGGTTGTCCAGTTGGATGGCCAGCAGGGCCCGCTCATCAAATTGAGGTTGGTCGCGGAGCCTGTCGCGAATTTGCTGCTGGCGGGCCCCCAGAGCGTATCCCTGGTTGCCCATTATTTTCAGCCAGTCACCGCTTACCATGCGGGCATTGGCGCTCCATATGCGATGGGAGGCGGGATTGTAGAGCTGCGGCCGCTCTTCCGCAGAGAGATAGCCGTTCCAATAGGCATCGCCCTGTGCCCAGCTCTGTGTGCGGCTCCCGTCAAAACCCACCCGGCGGGGCATGGCCCCGGCCACGGTCCAGCCGATATTGCCATCCTTGTCACCGACCACAAAATTCTGGTGGGGGATGCCCAGCTCTGGGCCCAGCGCCAGTGCCTGCAAGGCGGTGGTGGCGGATTCAATACGCAGCAGGTTCATATTGCCACCAGCAATATCGTGTGCCACCCAGCGGTAGGCGAGTGGAACCCCCCGGTGGTTTTTACCAATGACCGGGCCCCAGAGTGTTTTGCGAACCTCCACAATCTCGTCCCCGGCGTTTTTCACCAAAATGGTTTCCTGTTCTACGGTTAAGTGGCGCCAACCGTCCGGTGTTTTGTATTTCGTACCCGCTTCATTCAGCTCCAGGGCAATAAGGTCGCTCCAATCCCCGCCGGTGTTGGTGAAGCCCCAGGCTACGGCGCCGTTGCTGCCGACCACCATGGTCGGGCCGCCGGGCAGGGTGGCGCCGCGGATATGCCGATCGGTGCCGGGAATATTCCAGCCGGCGCGATACCAGATGTTGGGTACGCTAAGGCCCAGATGCATATCGTTGGCGAGGGTGGCGCCACCGTGCCCGGTGAGGGCTCCGCCCACTACCCAGTTGTTACTGCCGTTCACCTTGTCGTCACTCTCCATTGCCTGGTAGGCAAGGGTGTCCGTTTCGGTCAATAGTGTGGAGATGGGTGTTTCTGGGATGGTGACAGCGGCTTCCGCGCCGCCCACCAAGGGCGCATCCCAATTGCCGCCGGCGGGAAAGAAAAAAGCGTAGAGATCCCCCGGCAGCAGTTCGGCCAGGGCGGTGTCGCGCTGTTCAAACCGGCCTTCCGTGCTTTGCAGCGTCATATACATACTGAAGATCGTCAGCAGGCTGTCGGAAGCCGTCCAGGGCCTGGGTTTCTGGTTGAGCAGTACATATTCCCAGGGTTTTGCTCCCAGTTGTTGCAATCCAAAATTGACCCCCCGCACATAGCTGTCGAGCAGTTTCCGCTGTGGGGCGGGCATGGCGGCAATATTTCGCTCTGCGCGCTTGCGGAACTGGTGCCGGCGCACTTTTTTATCCGCCTTTAATGCGGGCGCACCGAACAGTTCGGAGAGCTCGCCGGCGGCGTTGCGGCGCAGCAGATCCATCTGGAAAAAGCGCTCCTGGGCATGTAGAAAACCCAGTGCGAAAGCTGAGCTGGCGCGGTCATTGGAAGAGATCATGGCAACGCCCTGGGCATCGCGCTGGATAACCGCCGGCGCGGGAAGCATTCCCGTATCGATTGTGCCTTCGAGCATGGGGAGGCTCAGGCGCCACCAGAGCCAGCCCGAGACGGCGACCAGCACAAGAAAGGTGACGGTGATGAGCAGTAATCGCGATATTCGGCTGTTTATTAAATAGAGCGAGCGTGCCATAGTATTTTGTATTTCCTGCTGGATGGTTATTGTAATGGATATTTCTTGCCTGGCGACTATCCGGAGGATTGGCAAACAGGTTACTGGAGGTCGCATTCTAGTAACTTTTCGTGACAAAGTTTGATACTGAATTTTTGGACTAACCTGTATTAATGGAAAAATCTTCCATAAAACTGACTGGTCACAAGATAAAAGTCATACTGGGGTTTTAAATTCAAATCCGTGCGCGTAAAATGGCGTGGAATAACAAAAACAATATATCAAGAACATCACGCCGTATAACAAAAAACGCGAGGTTGCGATGATGCACGATGCTGATAGAACCCAAAAGAACAGTCAATTCAACCTGTCTATCCTCTCCGGAGCCATTGCCTTCCTTACCGCCGTCAGTGGTCATGTGCAAGGGGCGGAAATCGAAGAGGTGGTAGTAACTGCGCAGAAGAGGGCGGAGAACCTTCAGGATGTACCGATCGCGATTACCGCCTTTACCGGTGACAATATAAAAGAAAGTGGGGTTAAGAATCTGACCGATCTGGGCAGATATACGCCGGGTGTCGAAATGCACACCGACGTAGCGCTCCAACCCATTTACAGTATTCGAGGAATACAGACAAACGATTGGACTGCGGGCTCAGACCCTGCGGTTGCCGTGTATGTGGACGGGGTTTATACGGGCCGCGGTGCCGGAGCAGAGATACCCCTGACCGATATCGAGCGGGTCGAGATTTTAAAAGGCCCCCAGGGCACGCTGTTCGGGCGAAACGCCACGGGTGGTGCAATTCATATTATCAGCACTAAACCACAGGCGGAAAATTCTACCGAGTTGAACTATACCGTAGGTAATTACGGGCGACAATCGGCGGATCTGTTGCTGAACGGCCAGTTTGCTGACGGCCTCTATGGGCGCTTGACGGTGTCTACCAATCGCAGGGATGCCTATGCAGACAATCTGGCCAACGGCTTTTCTGCGGGTGGCCAGGATACCCAGACCTACCGGGCTTCGCTATTGTGGGAGCCGACAGAAGATACAGAGGTCTTGTGGCGCGCCGACTACGGGGTAATGGACCAGAGCAGTGCCCTGAAAACGACGATAGTGCCGAGCCTGAAAGGCGAAACCGATCTCTTCGGTGACTACGCTTTGGATACGCCCATCATTGAGGATCGCGATGCATTCGGTGCCTCGGTGACCGTTACCCACGACTTCGATGCTTTTACCCTGACCTCAATCTCTGCCTATCGCAAGTTCGATGCCTATCTGCAGGAGGACTTGGACGGCACCGCCAATCCGGACTATTTTTTTAGCGCGCTCAACCTCGACGAGCAGCGGCAGTTTTCCCAGGAGTTCAGGCTTAATGGGGCCAGCGGGGATATCAAATGGACCCTGGGCGCCGCTTATTCCCAGGAAAAGCTGGAGCATACGACTCACGCGAACTTTACCTCCGGATCACTGGAGTCCTTTGCAGTATACGAAAGCATAAAGGCAGAGTTCCCGAATCTGACCCAGACCGAGCAGGAGGATCTGGCGGTACAGCGGCGCCAGGAATGGAAAGAGGCGGGACTCGAGGGGATTGCCAGCGCTTCCTTTGTGTATGACCTGATGTTGCAAAGTGGCCAGGTGGATCAACTCTTGAGTATTCTGAATCCGCAGGGTGGCATAACAGGCAATATGCTGTACGCCCCGGTTGTCGCTGCGCAGATGCTGGCGAGCTTCAAACCTTGGATCGAATCCGATACCTCCTGGAACGAGAGCGTGCATAATACTGGCGACTACCGCTCCAGTGCGATCTATGGGGATATGACCTGGAGTATCACCGACCGGATGGATCTAACGGTCGGTGCCCGCTACACCTACGACAGCAAGGACTTCACCATTGAAACCGAGTATGGCAATTATATTCCACTAAAGTTTGCGGGGGGAGACGTTCCGCTTGTGGATGCAGAGGGCAATGTTATCGGTGCAATACCCCTGCCCCAAATAGATCTCGGTTCTCAGCTGTTTGGTATCGCTTTCTACAATAACGGCCAGCCAGCCCTGGACTCCAAACTGAGCGACAGCTGGAGCGATATCTCCGGGCGCATAGTTCTGGATTACCGCTGGACCGACGAGGTCATGACCTATGTCTCCCTTGCCGATGGCTTTAAGGCCGGTGGCTTCAACAGTCTCAACTTTGGCCCCGGTGTAGCACCCTCTTTTGATCAGGAGGATGTGGTCAATCTGGAAGCGGGTCTTAAGAGCAACCTGTTCGACAATCGGGTGCGCCTCAACGCCTCTGTGTATACCTATGAGTACAACAACCTGCAGACGCTGGATCTGGTGGGTGTCCCTATCCCCAGCTATAACCTGAGAAACGCCGACGCTGAGGGCACGGGGGCCGAGATTGAGGTGCAGTGGGCAGCCACGGACAATCTCTTTATTGCCGGCAACTACTCCTATCTGGACACGGAATTTACCGATTACCAGATTATCGAGGTTATCGGTGAGACGGAGGCGGATTCGCTGGTGGGTGAGTCGAGGGTTTCCACCCCCGAGAATAAGCTCAACCTGATGGCCGAATACACTGTGGATCTGGCTTCCGGGGGCCAACTCCTTCTTCGTGGTGACTACAACTGGACCGATGAACGTATCGGCTCGGTTACCGATAGAGCCCGACTTGTTGAGGATTACCAGTTATTCAACTTGCGCGCGGCCTGGAACAGTGCATCGGAAAACTATTCAGTAGCACTCTGGGTTCAAAACCTGACTGACGAGGAGATTGCCGGAGGATTTGGTGGTTCGGGTGCGGCTATTGGGGCCAGTCCCGGCTGGCGTTTGATGCCGAGAATGTATGGTGCCGATGTTACTGTGCGATTTTAGTTGGTTATTGGCCCGGCAACCTCTGGTTGCCGGGTCAGTCCTGCTTTCAGAATTACGAATTTGTAGGCCGGTTGTACCGGCCTTATTTTATGCAGTTCTATTTTTTATAATAAATTGGCGTAGATTCGGTCTTGTAAGTCTGCAAGCACATGGGAATACACCTAAAACTGCGTATGATGATTCCAATACAAATGAATTGTGTCGCGGTTGATGACCGATATGGCAATATTTGCAGATGAGGTCTCTGTGGGGGAAGAGCAGCAACAGTTGCTCTGTGTGTATCGAAAAGTACGGCAGGAGACAGAGCGGCTGGCCGAGCCTTTGTCTGCCGAGGATATGCAGATACAGTCCATGCCCGATGCCAGTCCCACCAAGTGGCATCTGGCCCACACCAGCTGGTTTTTCGAGACGTTTATCCTGAATGCCCATTTGCCCGGCTATCGGTTATTTGATCCGCATTTTAATCATCTTTTTAATTCTTACTATAATAGTCTCGGATCGCCGTTTTCCAGGTCCCGGCGGGGGCTGGTATCCCGACCGGATATCGGTCGTGTGTACGCTTACCGAAAGGCCGTGGACGAAGGCATTGAAAAACTGCTGAGTGAATTTCCCTGTTCATCCAGCCTGAATGCCCTGATTGTTTTGGGCCTGAATCACGAGCAGCAGCATCAGGAACTCTTACTGACCGATATAAAACATGCCCTATCGATCAACCCGATGGCGCCTGCCTATTGCGATGTTATGCCAGAAGAGGAAGCAGCAGACGTTGAACCGCTGCGCTGGTTACAGATTCCGGGGGGGTGTTACGGCATTGGCAGCGAGGGTGAGGATTTTTATTTCGACAATGAAGGGCCGGCGCACCAACAACTGTTGCAGGGGTTTTACATCGGCTCGCGATTGGTTACCAATGGAGAATACCTGGCATTTATCGAAGATGGTGGTTATCGACAACACAGGCTGTGGTTGTCGGATGGTTGGGCACTGGTTCAGCAGAGGGAGCAGACACAGCCGATGTACTGGCGGGAGACGGCAAAAGGCTGGCAACAGTTTGGCCTGTATGGATTGCAGCCATTAAATGAAGCCGAACCCGTACATCACTTGTCTTTTTACGAGGCGGACGCTTTTGCCACTTGGTCGGGAAAGCGTCTCCCCACCGAGTTCGAGTGGGAGGCGGCCGCTTGTCATCTGCGCCAGCTGGATCAACTGGCTACCGCCAACCTGTTGGAAAAACAGGCTTTCAGACCCCTGGTTGCTCAGCGGGGACGGACCCAGTTTCTCGGTGATTTATGGGAATGGACTTCCAACGCCTATTTACCCTATCAAGGCTTCAAGGCTAGCGAAGATGCCGTTGGCGAGTACAACGGTAAGTTCATGTGCAATCAGAAAGTACTGCGTGGTGGCTCGTTTGCAACACCATCAGGCCATATCAGAATCAGTTATCGAAACTTCTTTTACCCACATCAGGCGTGGCAATTTACCGGTGTTCGTTTAGCAGGAGACTCAATGTGAGAGCAGCCTTATCGTCCGTTCCAGGCAAGCAACAACAGGATAGCGAGTTTCTCAGGGATGTGCTGGAGGGGTTGGGAGGGAAAAGAAAGACACTGCCTTGCAAGTATCTATATGACGAATTGGGGTCCCGTCTTTTTGAAGAGATCTGTGCGGCCAAGGATTACTACCTGACCCGCACCGAAACCAATTTATTGTCGGATAATCTCGGAAAAATTGCCCGGGAGATCGGCCCGGAGGCTCTGCTTATAGAGCCGGGTGCGGGCAACTGTGAGAAGATAGAGGCTCTGATCGCCGCGCTCGATACCCCCAGAGGTTATTATCCCATGGATATATCTCCTGAAATTCTGCGAGCGGCGGAAGCTAGAATCAAGCGCCATTTGCCTGGCATCCGGGTGTGGAGTGAGGTGGGCGATTTCACCCAACCTGCGGTTTGGGATAACTTAAGTAATATTCCCTCGCGCAAAAGGGTTGTATTTTTTCCCGGTTCAACCATCGGAAATTTTGGGCCACAAAAATCGGCACAGCTACTCGAACTGTTTGCCGCTAACCTGGGTGCCGGTGACGGCCTGCTGATCTGCACCGACCTGGTGAAAGATTCGGTGGTGTTGGAGCGGGCTTATCACGATAGCGCGCATGTTACGGAGAGATTCAACAAGAATCTCCTTTGCCGCATCAATCGTGAGCTGGATGCAGACTTTGACCTTTCCCTTTTTGCACACCGCGCCTTCTATCACCCGTTGCGGCAACGGGTGGAGATGCACCTAGTTAGTCTGCAGCGCCATGATGTGTCTATTGCCGGTATCAAGGTGGAATTTGCGGAAGGTGAGACCATTCACACAGAAAGCTGCCACAAATATACCATCAGCGGGTTTAATGCACTGCTGTGCAAGGGTGGATTTAAACCCATACGACACTGGAAGGACGCCTCTGAATCTTATGCAATCCACTACGCCCAGGCCATCTAGCACCATAAACCGCATGGTGCTATTTTTTGCCATGATCGGTTTTTTCACAGTAGCTGTCGCCAATGAAGCCCGTGGCAGTGCCAGCGGCCTTATTGTTTATAATCGCCCACTGTGTTTCTGCTGTAAAAGGTGGATTGGCCATCTGAAGGACAGCGGTCTTCAGGTGTCTGCTGTTTTGAAGCTGGATATGGAGAAAGTAAAGAGGCAATGGGGTATCCCAAAAGGCATGGAGGCATGCCACACTGCCGTATGGCATGAGCGCTATATATTTGAAGGGCATGTACCGGCAGTATACATCCGCAAGTTTCTCGCCTCTCCTCCGGAAGGGAGCGTTGGGTTGTTGGTACCGGGAATGCCAGTCGGCAGCCCGGGAATGGAAGCGCAGGGGGCGTTTGCGCCTTACAATATCTATCTTTTGCTAAAAAATGGCGATTACCGCCTCTATGCCCGCGTTGAAAATCCCGGCGCTGTCTAGGCCGGGCTGTCCCTGTGCTGTTTCATCCCTCGGAATTGTTGCAGATGCGCCACAGTCACTTCAAAGCGACCGTATCTTTCAGCACAGGATCAGCCAGCCGAACCCCGCAGAGTACGGCGCCATAGTTTGCGAGCGGTTTGGTGTCCGCCAGGGCATCCTTTATGGACACAAAACTGTTTTCAGTAATGGGGGTGTCTGCGCGGATACCAGAATAGAAATGGCACACCGCAGGCCCTACATGGGAAAGTATCTGCCAGGGTTGCCGATCCCCTGAGAGAACTTATACCGCTGTTTTTTACTTTTAACAGGTTATTGAAAAAGGCATCCTGCCTTTTTCAAAACACGAAAAGCGAAAAATGTGATTTTCACTTTTCTTCCAAAATCAGCGACTTAGGCTTCGTCGATTTTGCCGAAATATCCATATTTCGGTACCAGGCGTCGAAACTCTTCGAATTTCAACAGCCTGTTAATCCACTGCCTACACCTCCGGCACCCGATCAGCGGCACGGGTGTGTCTAAAACCAAAGCGAGTCGGCTCCAGGCCCGAATTCATTCTGTAAACCTGCAGACCAGGGCTTAATCACTGAATCGTTCCGAGGAAAAAACGGCGCTAAATGGAACAATAACGGCCAGGACAGCATGATGCTCGACTGGAGTTCAGTGCCTGGAAGCATTGTTACTACCGGGTCGGAAGCAGGGAATGCCCTCCTCTCGGGGCACACTGTGAATACCTTCCTGTACGCCCGTAATCGGCATTCATGCCTCATACGGTCTCGAGAGAAGGCAATTCTTCCCTTCCGCCTTGTTTGTAAATGGGGGCATTGAAAAAGCACACTTTGCCAATGAACGGCCTGGCTTCAAATGGCAAAAGACGGGTGGGTGGGGCCGCGATAAAATACAGAGGCACGAAAAAACGTCATGTCCCTAGCAGTAATTACCCCGTTTGGGATACAGTCCTTACCCACCGGGCTATGATAGAGAGCCATACAAAACACCGGCTCGCTGGGCCGGTCAAATAACGGATATACCCAACCGGGAGAATGCGAAATGCGAACTGCAAAAAAAGTAGTACTGTCGATGTTTTTTTTGAGGATCACCGTATTGCTGGTGATGTTGATATGGACCATCGATAAATTTGTCAACCCGGGTCACGCCACCAGAATTTTTGAAAAATTTTACGCCATAGCCGGAGTGGGTAACGCTGTGGTCTATATCCTGGCTTTTATTGAGCTGATCATTTTGGTGCTGTTTTTCTTTGGTATCAAAAAGAAATACACTTACGGCCTGGTGCTTGTTTTTCACGGCGCCTCCACACTGGCTTCATTTCCCCAGTATCTATCTCCCTTTGAGGGCGCCAATCTGCTATTTTTTGCCGCCTGGCCTATGCTCGCCGCTTGCTCCATGCTGTTCTTTTGCCGCGAGGATGACACCCTGTTTCAGGTTGGTAAAAAATTCTCCTGATACCAGTCGGGGCACGCCATCGACCAACCATGGGCTTTGGCCTTGTTGTAAGCCTCCGGTCTGCTGTGTCTGTACGTGCGCAGAGCAGGGGCAGAGAGCGGGCAGGGGAGCGGTTTTGGCCGAGGGTTTAGGGGCTGAATACTCAATAGGGACCCCTTGGAGAGCATTCGGGTTGCAGGGTGATCCCCCTCTGCGGGGGAGGGGGAATATCCGGCTATCCAGGCGTATTCGGCTGTTTGCCCCCCTCTTCCCTGGTCCAGATGGTGAAAATCCGCTTTGGTCACAATTTGGCAATTCTCGGCAGCGGATACCCACAGTCATTGCGCAGCTGCCCAAAGGGGGCCCGCAAGCCAACCCTTGACTTGGATAGGCTGTTAGCTGGCAACCGCGCCACTTCAATACCGGATATGCTCTCTCTCGCAAACTGAATATCCTTGTTGCGGACGTTTGGGGTCACTATCAGGGGGGGCTTAGGCAGCATTTCGTGGCTAGGCTGTACCGGTATTAAATGGCGCGCGGTTTTTGTTGCCTCTGCGGTACCGAGTGTAGTAAGTTCCACCCCTCGAATCTTTCTGCCCCTTCCCCGACCTTTGATCACCCCAAAGAGGTGCCGGGCCGAAGTTTCTATCAGGCCGCGAGCGCGCTCACCCCGAAATAAGTGCTGTACTGCGCGATTGTAGTCGATGTTCCAGCTGCCAAGCGGATATCCCTTGAGACGCTGGGGCCTGCCCGATGTGGACAATTTTTTCCTCAATTGGGTTTGAATACGCTTGCAGATTTCTGGTAAGCTATTCTAACTTGTTGATTAATAATAGATTTCCCTGATTTTGCCCACTTCGTATGGCAGATTGGGTTTTCATGCGGTCTTTGGTGTGGATCGCCACTGAGAGATAAGGATGAACAATGCCCGTTGTTACCCTCCCCGATGGCTCCCGTCGAGCATTTTCCTCTCCGGTTTCTGTGTGTGATGTAGCCACAGATATTGGCCCAGGCCTGGCCAAGGCCGCGCTTGCAGGCGTGGTTGATGGCAGAGAGGTTGATACCAGCTATATCATTGATCGCGATGTCACACTGGCCATTATCACCGATCGTCAGCCGGAGGGTTTGGCGGTGATTCGCCACTCCACCGCACACCTGCTGGCACAGGCGGTCAAGCAACTCTATCCCGCGGCTCAGGTGACGATTGGTCCCGTGATCGAGGATGGCTTCTATTACGATTTTGCCTACGAGCGACAGTTCACACCGGAGGATCTGGAAAAGATCGAGCAGCGCATGGAGGAACTGGTCAGGGAAGATATGCCTGTCAGCCGCCGTTTGATGCCGCGCAAAAAGGCGGTCGAGTATTTCCGTGACATGGGGGAGGCGTACAAGGCAGAAATAATTGCCAGTATTCCCAGTGATGAGGATATCTCCCTCTATCGTCAAGGGGACTTTGAGGACTTGTGTCGCGGTCCCCACGTGCCGTCCACAGGGCGGCTGAAAGCCTTCAAGCTGACCAAAGTGGCCGGCGCTTACTGGCGCGGTGACGCCAGCAATGAGATGCTGACCCGCATATACGGCACCGCCTGGGCCAGCAAGCGGGAATTGAAGGCTTACCTGCGCCGTATTGAAGAAGCGGAGAAACGGGATCACCGCAAGCTGGCCAAGAAGTTTGATCTTTTCCACATCCAGGAAGAGGCGCCCGGGATGGTGTTCTGGCATCCCAATGGGTGGACTATTTACAGTGCGGTTGAGCAGTACATGCGCTGTCGTCAGCGCGAATACGGCTATAAGGAGATCAAGACGCCCCAACTGGTGGATTTCAGTTTATGGCGCAAGTCCGGTCACGCGGACAAATTCAGCGATGATATGTTTACACTCACCAGTGAAGAGCGCCAGTTTGCCATCAAGCCCATGAACTGCCCCTGCCATGTGCAGGTCTTCAACCAGGGTTTGCGCAGCTATCGGGATCTCCCCCTGCGCCTGGCGGAATTCGGTTCCTGCCACCGCAGCGAGCCGTCCGGCTCTCTGCACGGCCTGATGCGTGTGCGCGGGTTTGTGCAGGATGATGGCCACATCTTCTGTACCGAAAATCAAATTCAGTCAGAAGTGTCCGACTTTATGGACCTTTTGCACTCCGTGTATAGGGACTTCGGATTCGAGGAAGTGATCTATCGCCTGTCTACACGCCCGGAAAAGCGCGTGGGTTCCGATGAGGGCTGGGACAAGGCGGAGAAGGCATTGGCTGATGCACTGGATGCCGCGGAGCTGCCCTGGGAGGAGTTACCTGGGGAGGGGGCTTTCTACGGCCCCAAGATTGAATTCTCCCTGAAGGACTGTCTGGGGCGCGTTTGGCAATGCGGCACTATCCAGGTGGACTTCTCGATGCCGGGCCGCCTGGATGCCCAGTATGTGGCTGAAGATGGCTCGCGCCAGATTCCGGTGATGTTGCACCGGGCAGCGCTGGGCTCTTTCGAGCGCTTTATCGGTATCCTGATCGAACATTACGAGGGCGCTTTTCCTACCTGGCTGGCGCCCCGGCAGGTGGTAATCATGAATATTACCGATCGCCAGGCCGATTACTGCCGTGATCTCAAGGCTCGCCTGGATACACAGCAATATCGCGCCGAGGCTGACTTGAGAAACGAGAAGATCGGCTTTAAAATCCGCGAGCACACGCTCCAGCGTGTCCCTTATCTGTTGGTAATTGGAGATAAGGAAGTTGAGAGCCAGACCGTCACCGTGCGCACCCGTAGCGGAGAAGACCTTGGCAGCATGACTTGTGAGTCGTTCTTACAGATCCTTGGGCGGGATGTTAACCGCCGTGGCCGAATATCTGAAGAAAAGACTTGATATCTTAGCAACTTGGAGACCATAACTATTAAACGAGACAGTAAGGGACGGTCCAAAAAGGCCCGTATAAACGATCAGATTGAGGCGTCGGAAATCCGCCTGATAGGCGCAGATGGCGAACAGGTGGGCGTTGTCTCACTGAATGAGGCGCTGGAGGTTGCGCAACAAGCTAGCCTGGATCTCGTTGAAATTGCTCCGGACTCCACGCCGATCGTCTGCAAGATCATGGACTACGGCAAGCATGTATTCGAGGCCAAGAAGGCCAAGAATGCCGCCAAGAAGAAGCAGAAGCAGCAGCAGATCAAGGAAATGAAATTCCGCCCGGGCACCGATATTGGCGACTATCAGATCAAGCTGCGCAGCCTCACCCGTTTTCTCGAAGCGGGTGACAAGGCCAAAATATCCCTGCGCTTTCGCGGTCGCGAAATGGCCCACCAGGAGTTGGGCATGGAAATGATGCAGCGTATTGAAAAGGACCTGGAAGAACTGGGTACCGTTGAGCAGCGACCAAAACTGGAAGGCCGCCAGATGATTATGGTGATTGCGCCGGTTAAAAAGAAAAAGTGAGGTTTCGGGGATGACTTCCCCGGTGCCTCCTTTATGAGAAGTGATTGGGCGACGGCTGCCTCCTCACTCTCGCAGTGCCAGGGGTTTACTGCTGGCAATTACTATGGTGCCTGTTTTACAGGCAATGATTCACTTTGGAGTACAAAATGCCGAAAGCAAAAACACACAGCGGCGCTGCCAAGCGCTTTAAGAAGACGGCTGCGGGCTACAAACACAAGCACGCTAACAAAAGCCATATCCTCACCAAGATGACCACCAAGCGCAAGCGTCAGCTGCGCGGTACCCAGACCATGAACAAGTCTGATGCCGGACTGGTCGATCGCATGCTGCGCGCCAAGTAATTGGCCCAAGTCGTAAAGGTTTAAGAGGAGAGCATTATGGCCCGTGTTAAACGTGGTGTAGAGGCGCGTCGTCGCCACAAGAAGATACTGAAACAGGCTAAGGGGTACTACGGTGCGCGTTCTCGCGTATTCCGCGTTGCCAAGCAGGCAGTGATTAAAGCCGGCCAGTACGCCTACCGCGACCGCCGCGTTAAGAAGCGCAACTTCCGCGCGCTGTGGATTACCCGAATTAACGCCCAGTCCCGTGTCGAAGGTTTGAGTTACAGTCGCCTGATTGCCGGTTTGAAGAAAGCGGATATCGCCCTGGATCGCCGTGTTCTGGCGGATCTGGCAGTATACGACAAAGCCGCTTTCGCCGCCGTCGTCGAAAAAGCCAAAGTAGCCCTGGCAGCATAAACTGTCATTATTAGCTGTATGGCTGTAGGTTAGTAAGCAGGGGAGGTCTGTAGCGGGCCTCCCCTTTTTTTGGTTTTTTTACTGCTAGTGGTATACGCGTATCCCCATTCGCCACACAGGCCGGGTCATAAATCAAGCATGTAGCCGCTTGAATTGTTGTGGAGAGTTTGCCAATTTGCGTCGCTAACCGGGGTTGAAAAAGGTCGGCGATGATCTTTTTTAACAGCCTGCGAATAGATAGCTCCCGGTGATTGTGGCGGCCTTTAATTATTCTTTGGGGGGCTATCCTGCTGACACAGGGGGGCTTCTGTCCTACTGTATACCCATCCTTAAATACCAACTTTGGTACTCTCCATGAGAGATGTCGCTGTTGTTAGCTATTGTCGCACTGCCATTGCCAAAGCGCGCCGAGGTGCCCTGAACCAGACCCACGGTATCCCTATGGCGGCCCATGTGATGAAAGAGGCTGTAAACAGAGCCCGAATTGAGCCACAGGAAGTTGAGGATGTGGTATTGGGCTGTGGCCTTCCCGAGGGCGCCACCGGACATAATATCGCCCGCAATGCGGCACTTTACGCCGAATTCGGAATGAAAGCCCCTGGCATGACTATTAACCGTTATTGTGGCTCAGGCCTCAATGCGGCTTCCATTGTCGCTAACCGCATTGCCGCAGGGGAGTTGCGGATCGGGGTTGCCGGTGGCGTTGAGAGTATTAGCCTGGTCCAGTTCAACTTGAACCTGAACCACTTTGTCTACGAGCCCCTTCGGCAAAAGATACCTGCGGTGTGGTGGACCATGATCCAGACTGCAGATTTTGTTGCGGACAAATACCAAATCAGTCGCGAAGCCCAGGACAAATACGTTGTTGAGTCACAAAAAAGGGTCGCAGCTGCACACAAGGCGGACAAGTTTGCCGAGGAAATTGTCCCTTTCCAGACTGTAATGTCTGTGAAGGACAAAGACAGTGATGTGATCAGTGAAAAGCGTGTGACCTTAACTGACGACGAAGGCCCGCGGCCCGATACTACGCTGGAAGGGCTTTCCACACTGGAACCGGTAAATCCCGATGGCACAGTAACTGCGGGAAATGCCTCCCAGCTTTCAGATGGCGCCGCTGCAGTTGTGATGATGGATGCCAAACTGGCTGCGCAGAGAAACCTGCCAATCCTGGGCCTGTTTCGCGGAATGCAACTGTCTGCCGTTGCCCCCAAAGAAATGAGTATTGCCGTGGCGCCGGCAATAAAAAAATTGATGCGCCATCATGGCATTGCTATGGCGAATATTGATCTCTGGGAGCTGCATGAAGCCTTTGCGGTCACCACGCTTTATAATCAGGCAGAGTTGGATACGCCATGGGAGAAAACCAATGTAAACGGTGGCGCTATTGCTCTGGGCCACCCCTATGGCATGTCGGGTATCCGCTACCTGGGCTCTACCTTGCTGGAGCTTGGCCGACGGAGGGTGCAGCACGCAGTTGTTGGGATATGTACGGCCGGTGGTATGTCGACCGCAGCCTATTTGGAGCGCTAAAGGCTCCCAAGACCATTTTATCGGTTTTGGTTACCTTGCAGAACTGGCGGTGGCCAGTAAGGGCGAATGGAGGGCTTCCATTGTTGATATCGGGCAAATTCCTCCCCCCAGAAATAAACAGGCGCTAAAATTAGAATTTCCTCGTATTTTAGGTTCTGGGATTCCACAAGAAAAACCCCGCTATACTGCCTGCCAGGTGCTGGCGATCTTCAAGCAAGCCGAAGTGGGCTTCCAGTCCCTCAGCTCTGCCGAGGCCATTTGTCGGTCCACACATGTTGATAGATGCGCTCATGGCTCAACAGTATCAAGTGCTCCTTGAGCAGTCAGCCTGAGATTTGCTCCGGGCTCCATTTTTCAGCAAGTT
>NZ_CANLDD010000068.1 GCF_947489355.1 uncultured Microbulbifer sp.
GCCATGGAGGATGGTCTGCGCTTTGCGATTCGCGAAGGCGGGCGCACCGTCGGTGCCGGCGTGGTTGCTAAGATCATTGAGTAATCTTTGATGGCATATCGCCAGGTTCTCTGATGGTGAGTTAGATGGAAGGGAGGGGTTTCGATGCCCTTTCTATCTCCGAGCACTCATGTTGTACAGGCCAGTAGTTCAATTGGTAGAACACCGGTCTCCAAAACCGGGGGTTGGGGGTTCGAGTCCCTCCTGGCCTGCCATTTAAATCACTCCGCTTGGGATAAGCCTGGGGGTGTCACAAAGTCCTGCCTGTCAGTGGGGGTTTTGTGTTTTGAGCGCTAAGCGCTTATTGATAATGCGCCAAGGGCCTCTTTTATGAATGCTAAAGCTGAAGCGAAAACCTTTCGTCTCGACGGCCTGAAGTGGTTTCTGGTAGTGCTGCTGATTGGCAGTGCTGTTGCGGGCAATTCTTATTACGCCGAATTCCCCTTGATTTACCGTGTGCTGGCGATGACGGCTATCTGTCTGGTTGCCGTGGTTGTGGCAGTAAACACCACCAAGGGCAATGCCCTCTGGCAATTGTTGCGCGAAGCGCAAACAGAGGTCCGGCGGGTGGTTTGGCCGACCCGCCAGGAGGCAACCCAGACCACGGTGGTCGTGGTGGTTTTTGTATTGATTATGGCGCTAATTCTCTGGGGACTGGACTCCGCTTTGGGTTGGGCAGTTTCCAAACTTATCGGCTAAAGGTTGATACATGTCAAAGCATTGGTATGTCGTCCAGGCTTACTCGGGATATGAGAAACGTGTCGCCAGCTCCCTGAAAGAACGCATCGAGCTGCACGAAATGGATCACCTGTTTGGTGAGGTGCTGGTCCCTACCGAAGAAGTGGTAGAGATGCGGGCGGGACAGAAACGCAAAAGTGAGCGCAAATTTTTCCCGGGTTACGTCCTGGTGGAAATGGAGCTGAATGACGACACCTGGCATCTGGTGAAAGAAACCCCTCGTGTGCTCGGTTTTATCGGTGGCAAGGCGGACAGACCGGCGCCTATCACTGATCGCGAGGCGCAGGCTATCCTGAATCGCATAGATGACTCTGTAGACAAGCCCAAGCCCAAAACCCTGTTCGAGCCCGGCGAGATGGTTCGGGTTATCGATGGCCCATTTAATGATTTCAACGGCGTGGTCGAAGAAGTTAACTATGAGAAGAGCCGCCTGCGTGTGGCGGTGTTGATCTTCGGGCGATCCACCCCGGTTGAACTGGAGTTTAGCCAAGTAGAGAAGTCCTGATTCCAGTAGGGTTTTTTGTCCTCTTTCGCCGCGAGGTGAAAGGGGATTTTCGCGTCTCCGGAAAACAGCATTTTGTTTTTCCGGCATTCGGGGAGCTGATCCCTGTAGCTGTAACGGCTGCTTGGGAAAGCGTTATCACCCATCTATAGGAGAGCTGTAATGGCTAAGAAAGTTGAAGCTTATATCAAGCTGCAAGTTGCTGCGGGTCAAGCGAACCCCAGCCCGCCCGTCGGCCCTGCACTGGGTCAGCACGGTGTAAACATCATGGAGTTCTGCAAGGCATTCAATGCCCAGACCCAGGGTATGGAGCCGGGTTTGCCGGTGCCGGTTGTGATCTCTGTATATGGTGATCGCTCCTTCACCTTCATCATGAAGACCCCGCCTGCCGCAGTATTGCTGCGCAAGGCTGCCAAGATCAAAAGCGGTTCTGGCCGTCCCAATACGGAAAAGGTGGGCAAGGTGACCCGCGCTCAGCTGGAAGAGATTGCCACCGCCAAGATGCCCGATCTGACCGCATCCGATATGGACGCGGCCGTGCGCACTATTGCCGGTTCCGCACGCAGTGCCGGTATCGAAGTGGAGGGTCTCTAAGTGGCTAAATTGAGCAAGCGCCAGCGCGCTATCGCTGAAAAAGTGGAAGCTGGCAAGGCTTACGGTATCGAAGAAGCAGTTGCCCTGCTGAAAACGCTGTCCAACGTCAAGTTTGCAGAGACGGTAGATGCTTCGGTAAACCTGGGCATCGACCCGCGCAAATCCGACCAGTCTGTTCGCGGTGCAACCACGCTCCCGCACGGTACGGGTAAAGCGGTGCGCGTTGCTGTCTTCACCCAGGGCGCCAACGCCGATGCGGCCAAAGAAGCGGGCGCTGACCTGATCGGTATGGACGAGCTGGCGGCTGACGTAAAAGCGGGCAAGATGGACTTTGACGTCGTCATCGCTTCCCCGGATGCGATGCGTGTTGTTGGCCAGTTGGGCCAGATCCTCGGCCCGCGCGGCCTGATGCCGAACCCGAAGACCGGTACCGTAACCCCGGACGTTGCTACTGCGGTTAAAAATGCCAAGGCGGGTCAGGTGCGTTTTCGCGCCGATAAGGGCGGTATTATCCACGGCGGCATCGGCAAGGTAACCTTCGACACGAATGCACTGAAAGAAAACCTGGAGGCTCTGGTTGCGGATCTGAAGAAGGCCAAACCAGCTTCTGCCAAGGGCGTATTTTTGAAGAAGATCACCCTGAGCAGCACTATGGGTCCGGGTCTGGTTATCGACCAGTCTTCCCTGAACATCTAATTGAAACTGTGCAGAGGCAAATGCCGCTGGGCAGTACAGTGAACTTTGGGGTCCACCCCTATGCTTGGCAAAAGGGTGGGCTGTCAAAGACCGTAGGTGCCCGGTGCGTTGAGGTTTAACGCATCAGGCTTAATCCGGATTTTGGCCAGGTAGGCCAAAAAGAGGTTCGAACCTACGCAGACGGTGTCGCCCAAGCCAGTATTTTTACTGGATTTGCGCTTTATGCACCGGAACGGGCCGGGCGATTGCGTCCGGTTTTTTTCAAATCCAGGAGTGACACTATGGCTATTGGACTCGAAGACAAGAAAGCGATTGTCGCAGAAGTCCAGCAAGCTGCTTCCGGCGCTCTGTCTGCGGTTGTTGCGGATTCCCGCGGCGTTACCGTCAATGACATGACCGCCCTGCGCAAAGAGGCTCGCGAGAACGGCGTTTGGTTGAAAGTCGTTCGCAACACTCTGGCGCGCCGCGCTCTGGCAGGTACCGATTACGAATGTCTGACCGACAAATTCGTAGGTCCCAGCATTATTGCATTTTCCAACGAACATCCGGGTGCCGGTGCGCGCATCCTGAGTCAGTTCGCCAAGGGCAATGACAAGCTGGACCTGAAAGGAGCTGCCTTCGAGGGTGCGATCACCGACGTTGCCCTGTTGGCGAGTCTGCCAACATACGACGAGGCGATCGCCAGACTGATGAGCGTGTTGAAAGAAGCATCTGCTGGCAAGCTGGTTCGCACGATTGCGGCCGTTCGCGACCAAAAAGAGCAGGAAGCTGCGTAAGGTGTTCGCGCAGGCGAATCGCAGTTTCAAAATGAAATACGAGCAGCTACTGCTCAAACCAATTCAGGTAATGACTCATGTCTCTGACTAAAGAAGATATCATCAACGCTGTTGCCGAAATGTCCGTTAAGGATGTCGTCGAACTGATCGAAGCGATGGAAGAGAAGTTCGGTGTAACTGCTGCTGCAGCAGTTGTAGCCGGCCCGGCTGCGGCTGAAGCGGCTGAGGAGAAGGACGCTTTCGACGTAATCCTGACTGCTGTAGGCGACAAGAAGGTAAACGTGATCAAGACTGTTCGCGGCATCACCGGTCTGGGCCTGAAGGAGGCCAAGGCGCTGGTTGACGGCGCTCCAAGCCCGCTGAAGGAAGGCGTAAGCAAGGACGAAGCGGAAGCCGCTAAGAAAGAGCTGGAAGAAGCTGGCGCAACGGTAGAACTGAAGTAATTCAGTAGTTGTGATTCCCGCTACCAGTTGTTTGATACGGCGGTGGCGGTAAGGCTGGTGGACTTTTGTCTGCCGGCCTTTTTGCCGTTTGCGATGCTGGGGTTTTGCCGGTAACGGCGAGGATAAAGGTGCGGTAAATTGCAATGAACCGCAGTGCAGCGGCTGCGCTGCCTGGAACACATGGAGAGAGGATTCTGACCAGAACAGTGAAGCTGTGTTGTTCAGAGGCTTCTCGCCCGTAAAAGCTCCCGAGTGGAGTTCCACGAAGTCTTGCCACCGATCAAGCTGGGGAATTTGAATGGCTTACTCATATACTGAGAAAAAACGTATCCGCAAGGATTTTGGCAAACTGCCCAAGGTCATGGATGTGCCCTTCCTGCTTGCGATACAGCTGGATTCATATCGCAATTTTACACAGGCCGACAAGCGCCCCGATGTGCGTCGGGACATTGGTCTGCAGGCGGCGTTTAAATCCGTATTTCCAATTGTCAGCTATTCCGGCAACGCCGCCTTGGAGTATGTGAGTTATACCCTCGGTAAGCCCGCTTTCGACGTCAAGGAATGTACCCTGCGCGGGGCAACTTACGCCTGTCCGCTGCGCGTGCGTGTGCGCCTGATTATTTACGATAGAGAATCTGCGAATAAGTCCATCAAGGACATCAAAGAACAGGAAGTGTACATGGGCGAAATCCCGCTCATGACAGACAACGGTACCTTTGTCATCAACGGTACCGAGCGGGTCATCGTATCCCAATTGCACCGCTCCCCGGGTGTATTCTTCGATCACGACAAAGGCAAGACCCATTCCTCCGGCAAGCTGCTGTACGCCGCGCGCGTTATCCCTTACCGCGGTTCCTGGCTCGATTTCGAGTTCGATCCAAAAGATCTGGTATTTGTGCGTATCGACCGCCGGCGTAAATTGCCGGCGACCATCCTCTTGCGCGCCCTGGGTTACAGTTCTCAGGAAATGTTGGAGATGTTCTTCGAAACCAGCAGGTTCGACCTACTGGAGGACCGCGTCAGTCTGGAGCTGATTCCCTCCCGTCTGCGCGGTGACGTCGCTTCCTTCGACATTAAGGACAGCAATGGCAAGGTGGTAGTGGAAGAGGGGCGTCGCATTACGCCGCGCCATATCCGCCAGTTGGAAAAATCCGGGGTCAAGAGTCTGGAAGCGCCACTGGAATATTTGTTTGGGCGTATCCTGGCGCACGATGTGATCGACGAGTCTACTGGCGAGATCGCGGTCGAGTGCAACACGGAGATTAACGATGAGGTCATCGCCAAGCTGCAGGAGCTCAACGTCAAACACTGCGAAACCCTGTACACCAATGATCTTGATCGCGGCTCGTTTATCTCGGATACCCTGCGCGCAGATCCCTCCCGCACCCAGTTGGAAGCGCTGGTAGAAATCTATCGTATGATGCGCCCGGGCGAACCGCCCACCAAGGAGTCGGCGGAATCCTTATTTGAGAACCTGTTCTTTACAGACGAGCGCTACGACCTGTCTGCCGTTGGCCGCATGAAGTTCAACCGCCGTCTCGGCCGCGAAGACGAGACCGGTTCCGGTACCCTGAGTAAAGAGGACATTGTCGAAGTACTCAAAACCCTGATCGATATCCGCAACGGCCAGGGGATGGTGGATGATATCGACCACCTGGGTAACCGCCGGGTACGTTCCGTGGGCGAGATGGCCGAAAACCAGTTCCGCGTGGGACTGGTGCGCGTGGAGCGCGCGGTCAAGGAACGCCTGTCCATGGCCGAGTCCGAGGGCCTGATGCCACAGGACCTGATCAACGCCAAACCGGTGGCGGCGGCAGTCAAGGAATTCTTCGGCTCCTCGCAGTTGTCCCAGTTTATGGACCAGAACAACCCGCTGTCGGAAGTGACCCACAAGCGCCGCGTTTCCGCGCTGGGTCCGGGCGGCCTGACCCGCGAGCGCGCCGGTTTTGAGGTGCGTGACGTCCATTCGACCCACTACGGCCGCGTATGTCCGATTGAAACCCCGGAAGGGCCGAACATCGGGCTGATCAACTCGCTTGCCACTTACGCCCGTGCCAACCACTTTGGCTTTCTCGAGAGCGCCTACCGGAGAGTGATCGACGGCTGCGTAACTGATGAAATCGAATATCTGTCCGCCATCAATGAGGCCAATTATGTGATTGCCCAGGCGTCCGCAGCGGTTGATGGGGATGGTCGCTTTACCGATGACCTGGTAAGCGTGCGGCACCAAAACGAATTCGCCCTAAAGGCACCGGGTGAAATCCAGTATATGGATGTCTCCGCCAAGCAGGTGGTGTCCGTGGCTGCGGCCATGATCCCGTTTCTGGAGCACGATGACGCCAACCGTGCATTGATGGGCTCGAACATGCAGCGCCAAGCGGTTCCGACCCTGCGCGCTGAAAAACCGCTGGTTGGTACTGGTATGGAGCGCACCGTAGCGCGTGACTCCGGCGTGTGTGTGGTGGCCAACCGCGGCGGTGTGATCGAGCGTGTGGACTCCAGCCGTGTGGTGGTGCGCGTGGCGGATGCCGAGGTGGAAACCGGTGATGCGGGTGTGGATATTTACAACCTGACCAAGTACATCCGCTCCAACCAGAATACCTGTATCAATCAGCGCCCGATTGTGAATACCGGTGATCGCGTGGCCCGTGGCGATATCCTCGCCGACGGCCCCTCAATCGACCTGGGCGAGCTGGCACTGGGCCAGAATATGCGCATCGCATTTATGCCCTGGAATGGCTACAACTTTGAGGACTCCATCCTTATCAGCGAGCGGGTTGTACAGGAAGACCGCTTCACCACCATCCATATCCAGGAGCTGACCTGTATTGCCCGCGACACCAAGCTGGGCAGTGAGGAAATCACCGCGGATATCCCCAATGTGGGCGAATCTGCGCTGAACAAACTGGACGAATCCGGCATCGTTTATATCGGTGCGGAAGTGGGCGCCGGTGACATCCTGGTGGGCAAAGTGACTCCGAAAGGGGAGGCCCAGCTGACCCCGGAAGAAAAGCTGCTGCGCGCAATTTTTGGCGAGAAGGCCTCCGACGTGAAGGACACTTCCCTGCGCGCGCCCAGTGGCACCCGCGGTACCGTGATCGACGTACAGGTATTTACCCGCGATGGCCTGCAGAAAGACCAGCGCTCCATTGATATCGAAAAGGCGCAGCTGGACGAGGTGCGCAAGGATCTGAACGAAGAATACCGCATCGTGGAAGGTGCAACCTTCGAACGCCTACAGACTGCACTGCAGGGTCAGAAAGCCGCGGGTGGCAAAGGTATCAGCAAGGGCGAGGAGCTGACAACCGAAGTACTGGGCGCGCTGCCCCGTGAAGACTGGTTCAAGCTGCGCATGGAAGACGAGAGCCTGAATGAGCAGTTGGAAAAAGCGGAAGCCCAGTTAAAAGAGCGCCGTAAACTGCTTGATGAAGCCTTCGAAGACAAGAAGAAAAAACTGGAGTCCGGCGATGATCTGGCGCCGGGTGTGCTGAAAATCGTCAAGGTGTATCTGGCGATCAAACGCCGTATCCAGCCGGGCGACAAGATGGCCGGTCGCCACGGGAACAAGGGTGTGATCTCCGTGATCAAGCCCGTCGAGGATATGCCTTACGATGAAAACGGCGAGCCGGTGGATATCGTCCTGAACCCGCTGGGCGTTCCCTCGCGGATGAACGTCGGCCAGGTTCTGGAAATGCACCTGGGCATGGCCGCCAAGGGGCTCGGTGTGAAAATCGACCGCATGATCAAGGAGCAGCAGGAAGTCGCCAAGGTACGTGGTTTCCTGGATGCGGTTTACAACTCCACCGGTGGTCGTCGCGAAGAGCTGGAGGCTCTGTCCGATGAGGAGGTCATGGCGATGGCGCAGAACCTCCGCCGCGGTGTGCCCATGGCCACGCCGGTCTTTGACGGAGCCGATGAAAGCGAGATCAAACAGCTGTTGCGTCTCGCCGATATCCCGGATTCCGGTCAGATCACCCTGCATGACGGCCGCACCGGCGATGCCTTCGAGCGTCCGGTAACCGTGGGCTACATGTACATGCTGAAGCTGAACCACCTGGTAGATGACAAGATGCATGCGCGTTCCACCGGCTCCTACAGCCTGGTTACCCAGCAGCCCCTGGGGGGTAAGGCGCAGTTTGGCGGCCAGCGTTTCGGGGAGATGGAGGTCTGGGCTTTGGAAGCTTATGGCGCCGCCTACACCCTGCAGGAAATGCTTACGGTCAAGTCCGACGACGTGGAAGGACGTACCAAGATGTACAAGAACATCGTGGACTCGGACCACCGTATGGAGCCCGGTATGCCGGAGTCCTTTAATGTTCTGGTCAAGGAAATCCGCTCTCTCGGCATGAACTTCGAGCTCGAGCACGAGTAGGACGGATTTGCGCAGAACAAGCAGGTGAATTGAGACAAGCGCCGGTACCCCCCTAGTTTCGGGGGCGCCGGCCCACCCGGCACAGCATATAGCCGGTTGAATATCCCCCAGTGGAGGAAAGGCCTTGAAAGATTTATTAAATCTGGTGAAGTCCCAGGAGCAGTTGGAAGAGTTTGATGCGATCCGCATCGGTCTGGCCTCGCCGGACATGATCCGCTCCTGGTCCTACGGCGAAGTGAAAAAGCCGGAGACCATCAACTACCGCACCTTCAAACCAGAGCGCGAAGGCTTATTCTGTGCCAAGATTTTTGGTCCGGTAAAGGATTACGAGTGCCTGTGCGGCAAATACAAGCGCATGAAGCACCGCGGCATTATTTGTGAGAAATGTGGCGTTGAGGTGACCAAGGCCAAGGTGCGCCGGGAGCGTATGGGCCACATCGAGCTGGCCAGCCCGGTCGCGCATATCTGGTTCCTGAAATCCCTACCGTCCCGTATCGGCCTGTTGCTGGATATGACCCTGCGGGATATCGAGCGTGTGCTCTACTTCGAATCCTACGTGGTGACCGAGCCGGGCATGACCACTCTGGAGCGCGGCCAACTGCTCAACGATGAGCAGTACTTCGAGGCGATGGAGGAGTTCGCTGACGAGTTCGAAGCGAAGATGGGCGCCGAGGCGATTCAGGAACTGATGCACGATATCGAGTTGCCGGCAGAAATCCAACGCCTGCGCGAGGAGATTCCGGCCACCAACTCCGAGACCAAGATCAAGAAGCTGTCCAAGCGCCTGAAGTTATTGGAGGCCTTCTACAAGTCCGGCAACAATCCCGAGTGGATGATTATGCAGGCCCTGCCGGTACTGCCGCCGGATCTGCGCCCGCTGGTACCGCTGGATGGCGGTCGCTTTGCGACCTCGGATCTGAACGACCTGTACCGCCGCGTGATCAACCGCAACAACCGCCTCAAGCGCCTGCTGGAGCTGAATGCGCCGGATATCATTGTGCGCAACGAAAAGCGTATGTTGCAGGAATCCGTGGACGCGCTGCTGGATAATGGCCGCCGCGGCCGCGCCATTACCGGCTCCAACAAGCGCCCGCTGAAATCTCTGGCGGACATGATCAAAGGCAAGCAGGGCCGCTTCCGCCAGAACCTTCTGGGTAAGCGCGTGGATTACTCCGGCCGCTCCGTAATCGTGGTGGGGCCGACCCTGCGCCTGCACCAGTGTGGTCTGCCTAAGAAAATGGCCCTGGAACTGTTCAAGCCGTTTATTTTCGGCAAGCTCGAGTCCCGTGGACTGGCTACCACGATCAAAGCCGCCAAGAAAATGGTGGAGCGTGAAGAGGCTGTCGTTTGGGATATCCTCGATGAGGTGATCCGCGAGCACCCGGTACTGCTGAACCGTGCACCGACCCTGCACCGCCTGGGTATTCAGGCGTTCGAGCCGGTACTGATTGAAGGCAAGGCGATCCAACTGCATCCGCTGGTGTGCGCCGCCTACAACGCCGACTTCGACGGTGACCAGATGGCGGTGCATGTGCCGCTGACCATCGAAGCGCAGATGGAATCCCGCGCGCTGATGATGTCCACCAACAATATTCTGTCGCCTGCCAACGGCGAGCCAATCATTGTACCGTCCCAGGATGTGGTTCTGGGGCTGTACTGGATGACCCGGGAACGCGTCAACGACAAGGGCGAGGGGATGTTCTTCTCTGACGTCAAGGAAGTCAGCCGCGCTTTCTACGCCAAGCAGGTTGGTCTGCAGGCGAAGGTCAAGGTGCGTATCTGCGAGAGGATCCTGGGGGAAGACGGCGAGAAACACGAAACCATCTCTGTACAGGACACCACGGTAGGCCGTGCGCTGCTATGGAATATCGTGCCGGAAGGACTACCGTTTGCGCTGGTCAACCAGCCCATGAAGAAGAAATCCATTTCCCGGGTTCTGAACGAGTGCTACCGCAAGGTGGGTTTGAAAGCGACGGTTATTTTCGCCGACCAGTTGATGTACACCGGTTTCGATTTCTCTACCAAGTCCGGCTCCTCCATTGGTGTGAACGACTTCGAGATCCCCGCTGCCAAGGCTGATTTGATCACGGTGGCTGAAGAGGAAGTGAAGGAGATCGAAAGCCAGTTTGCCTCCGGCCTGGTAACCCAGGGCGAGAAATACAACAAGGTTATCGACGTCTGGTCCCGCACCAACGACAAGGTGACCAAGGCCATGATGGCCGGCATCAAAAAGGAGCCGGTGGTCGACCGCGAGGGCAAGAAGACCGAGCAGGATTCCTTCAACTCTGTCTATATGTATGCGGACTCCGGCGCGCGGGGCTCCGAGGCACAAATTCGCCAGCTCGCCGGCATGCGTGGCCTGATGGCCCGCCCGGATGGCTCCATTATCGAAAACGCCATTACCGCAAACTTCCGTGAAGGTCTGACCGTACAGCAATACTTTATCTCCACTCACGGTGCCCGTAAGGGGCTGGCGGATACCGCACTGAAAACCGCCAACTCCGGTTATCTGACCCGCCGCCTGGTGGATGTTGCTCAGGACGTGGTAATCACCGAACCCGACTGTGGTACCGATGACGGCCTGACCATGGCGCCGGTAATTGAGGGCGGCGATGTCATCGAGTCTCTCGGTGACCGCATCCTCGGCCGTGTTGTGGCACGGGATGTGCTGAAGCCCGGTAGCGACGAGATCGCCGTTTCCGCCGGCACCATGATCGATGAAAAGTGGGTGGAACGCATCGAGGCTATGGGCATCGATGAGGTTCTGGTGCGCTCGCCAATCACCTGTGAAACTGCCCACGGTATCTGTGCCCAGTGCTACGGCCGCGACCTGGCTCGTGGTCACCGCGCCAACTCGGGTGAGTCTGTGGGTGTTGTCGCCGCACAGTCCATCGGTGAGCCGGGCACCCAGTTGACCATGCGCACCTTCCATATCGGTGGTGCTGCGAGCCGCGCCTCCGCAGCGGACAGCATCCAGGTGAAACAGGGCGGTACCGTGCGTCTGCACAATGTGAAGACAGTGAAAACCGAAGCCGGTACCCTGGTAGCGGTATCCCGCTCCGGTGAGTTGGCGATTGCTGACCGTGCCGGCCGCGAGCGCGAGCGCTACAAGCTGCCCTACGGTGCGGTGATCAGTGTGGATGAAGGTACCGAGGTAAGCGGGGGTCAGATCGTGGCCAAGTGGGACCCGCACACTCACCCGATCATCACCGAGGTGGCCGGTTGGGTGAAGCTCTCCGGTATGGAGGACGGGCTCTCAATCCGCAAGCAGACCGATGAAATCACCGGTCTGTCCTCTATCGAAGTGATTGATCCGGCCGAGCGCCCGGCCGCGGGTAAAGACCTGCGCCCTGCGGTGACCCTGGTGAACGAGAACGGCGAAGAGCTGACCCTGGCTAACAGCAATGCGCCTGCGCACTATGCGCTGCCGGCGCGCGCGATTCTCAGTCTCGCCGATGGCAACAAGGCCAATGTGGGAGATGTGATCGCCCGTATTCCGCAGGAATCCGGTGGTACCAAGGACATTACCGGCGGTTTGCCGCGGGTTGCCGACCTGTTCGAGGCACGCAAGCCGAAAGAGCCCTCCATTTTGGCGGAGATCTCCGGTACCGTTTCCTTCGGTAAAGAAACCAAGGGCAAGGTGCGCCTGCAAATCACTCCCCGCGATGGCAAACCACTGGCCAATGGCAAGGACCACTACGAGGTTTTGATACCGAAGCATCGCCAGCTGACGGTATTCGAGGGTGAGACGGTAGAGAAGGGCGAGGTGATCTCCGATGGTCCGTCCAACTCGCACGATATCCTGCGCCTGAAGGGCGTTGAAGAGCTGGCGCGTTACATTACCAACGAGATCCAGGAGGTGTACCGCCTCCAGGGCGTAGGCATCAACGATAAGCACATCGAAACGATTGTGCGTCAAATGCTGCGCAAGGTGGAAATCACCGAGATGGGTGATTCCGACTTTATCAAGGGCGACCAGGTAGAGTACCAGCGCGTGATCGAAGAGAACGAGCAGCTGCGTGCCGAGAACAAGCAGCCTGCGCAGTTTGAGCGCCTGCTGCTGGGGATTACCAAGGCCTCCCTGGCCACAGAGTCCTTCCTGTCCGCGGCCTCCTTCCAGGAGACCACCCGCGTCCTGACCGAAGCGGCAGTGACCGGCAAAGGGGACAGCCTGCGCGGCCTGAAGGAAAATGTAGTTGTGGGTCGCCTGATTCCGGCGGGGACCGGTCTGGCTTACCACAGCGAGCGCAAACGCAGACGCAGCCTGCAGTTGGAAGAGAGCTTCGGCGAAGGCCCCTCCGCAGCAGAGGTGGAAGCAGCCCTGACCGAGGCCCTGAAATCCTCTGGCGGGTAGGCATGATTTTGCCCCGACAGCCTGAGCGGTCAGCACAGCTGCCCGTTGCCGATTGACTCAGGGGGATGTCGCCTATAAAATGCGGCCCCCGCTGATGTGGGGTGTATCGTCCGGCTTATGGGTCGGCATTACACACAGACGACAGGCCCTCACCGTAAGAGGTGGGGGCATTTTATTTTTGGAGTGATTTTTAATGGCAACGATCAACCAGTTGGTTCGTAAGCCGAGAAAACGCAAAGTTGAAAAAAGCGACGTACCCGCGCTGCAGGCCAGCCCGCAGCGCCGGGGAGTTTGCACCCGCGTATACACCACAACACCGAAGAAGCCGAACTCCGCACTGCGCAAGGTTTGTCGTGTGCGTCTCACCAATGGTTACGAAGTCACTTCGTACATCGGCGGTGAAGGCCACAACCTGCAGGAGCACAGTGTGGTACTGATTCGCGGTGGTCGTGTCAAAGACCTGCCGGGCGTGCGCTACCATACAGTACGCGGGGCACTGGACTGTGCTGGCGTCAATGATCGCAAGCAGGGCCGTTCCAAGTACGGTGCCAAGCGTCCAAAAGGTTAATCCCCTTTAACGATTTGCGTTTCGGTTTACAACCGGAGTAAGGCTGAGCTCGCCGAATTGTAAGGTTTTACGGCGGCGTCTCAGAATAACCCTGAAGAGAGGCAATTCCCATGCCGAGAAGACGAGTAGTCGCCAAGCGCGAAGTGCTGCCCGACCCCAAGTTCGGAAACGTCACCCTGGCCAAGTTCATGAACCATGTCATGATCAGTGGCAAGAAGTCAGTCGCAGAGCGTATCGTATACGGTGCTCTGGATACGATTTCTGAAAAACTCAACAAAGACCCGATCGAAATATTCGAAGAGTCTCTGGAAAACATCTCGCCGATGGTGGAAGTGAAATCCCGCCGTGTGGGTGGCGCGACCTATCAGGTGCCTGTAGAAGTGCGCCCCTCGCGCCGTATGGCGCTGGCAATGCGCTGGCTGGTGGAGTTCTCGCGCAAGCGCGGCGAGAAGTCCATGGCCCAGCGCCTGGCCAACGAAATGATCGACGCAGCCCAGAACAAGGGCGGTGCGGTCAAGAAGCGTGAAGATGTACACCGCATGGCAGAAGCCAACAAGGCGTTCTCTCACTACCGTTTCTAAGTCTGATGATGATCGACATCGGAAATTAATACCGAAAGGCAGCAGGGAAGTTTCCTGGCTGCCTTTTGCCGTTATATCGAGGATACAACTGTGGCACGTAAAACGCCTATCGCACGCTATCGCAATATCGGTATCTGCGCCCACGTAGACGCCGGCAAAACCACTACGACAGAACGCGTACTTTTCTATACTGGCCTGTCCCACAAAATTGGTGAGGTGCACGAAGGTGCCGCCACTATGGACTGGATGGAGCAGGAGCAGGAGCGCGGTATTACCATCACCTCCGCTGCGACCACCTGCTTTTGGGCTGGCATGCAGCAGCAGTTCGACCAGCACCGTGTCAATATCATCGACACGCCGGGACACGTTGACTTCACCATCGAAGTAGAGCGCTCCCTGCGCGTACTCGACGGCGCTATTGTTGTGCTGTGTGGCTCCTCTGGCGTTCAGCCTCAGACAGAAACTGTTTGGCGCCAGGCGAACAAGTACGAAGTGCCGCGCATGGTCTTTGTCAACAAAATGGACCGCGCCGGAGCCAACTTCCGCAACGTCGTAAAGCAGCTGAAAGACCGGCTGAATGCCAATGCGGTTCCGCTGCAGATGACCATCGGCGCTGAAGAGGACTTCAAAGGCGTGGTCGATCTGGTCAAGATGAAGGCCATTATCTGGAATGAAACTGACCAGGGCACAACCTTCACCTACGAAAACATCCCCACAGAGATGGTGGACGAGTGTGAAGAAATGCGCGAGTTCCTGGTGGAAGCGGCAGCGGAAGCCAGTGAAGAGCTGATGGAGAAATACCTGGAAGGGGAGTCGCTGAGCGAAGAGGAAATCAAGGCAGCCATCCGTCAGCGCACCCTGGCCAATGAAATCGTACCGGTTCTGGGCGGCTCTGCCTTCAAGAACAAAGGCGTGCAGGCAGTCCTGGACGCGGTGATCGAGTACCTGCCGGCGCCGACCGAGGTGAAAGCGATTGAGGGGACGCTGGATGATGGTGAAACCATGGAAACCCGCGAAGCCGATGACGACGCACCCTTTGCCGCGCTGGCGTTCAAAATTGCCACAGATCCCTTTGTGGGCACGCTGACCTTTTTCCGCGTCTATTCCGGTCGCCTGGAGAGCGGTACCGCGGTATACAATTCCGTCAAAATGAAGAAGGAGCGCGTCGGCCGAATGGTGCAGATGCACTCCAATGACCGCAAGGAAATCAAGGAAGTACTGGCTGGCGACATCGCCGCGGCAATTGGCCTGAAAGATGTGACCACCGGTGACACCCTGTGTGCCGAGAAGAATAAAATTGTCCTTGAGCGTATGGAATTTCCCGAACCGGTCATTCACGTTGCGGTTGAGCCCAAGTCCAAAGCGGACCAGGAAAAGATGGGGGTTGCGCTGGGCAAGCTGGCCCAGGAGGACCCGTCTTTCCGCGTGAGAACCGATGAGGAAACCGGCCAGACCATCATTGGCGGCATGGGCGAGCTGCACCTGGATATCATCGTGGACCGTATGAGACGGGAATTCAGCGTGGAGGCCAATATCGGCAAGCCACAAGTGGCCTACCGCGAAGCGATTCGCAATACCTCTGAGATTGAAGGCAAGTTTGTTCGCCAGTCCGGTGGTCGCGGTCAGTTCGGTCACATATGGGTGAAGTTCGAGCCCGCCGAGGATGCGTCCCAGGAAGGTCTGGAATTCGTCAATGAAATCGCGGGCGGAGTGGTACCCAAGGAATACATCCCGGCGGTACAGAAAGGGATCGAAGAGCAGATGCAAAACGGTGTTCTGGCAGGCTACCCACTGCTGGGCCTGAAGGCGACCCTGTATGACGGTTCCTACCACGATGTGGACTCCAGCGAAATGGCGTTTAAAATTGCCGGCTCCATGGCGACCAAGAAGCTGTCCTCCGTGGGCGGTGCGGTGCTGCTTGAGCCTGTGATGAAAGTGGAAGTGGTCACTCCGGAAGAAAACATGGGGGACGTGGTCGGTGACCTCAACCGTCGCCGTGGCCTCATTCAAGGTATGGACGATAACCCGGCTGGCAAGGTGGTGAATGCCGAAGTGCCGCTGGCGGAAATGTTTGGTTACGCAACCGACCTGCGCTCGGCCACCCAGGGCCGTGCTACCTATACCATGGAGTTTCTGAAGTACGCGGAAGCGCCGAAAAACGTGGCCGATGAAATCATCGCAAAGAACAAGGCCTGATTCACTTCTGCTCAAATGAGTCCCGGCGCATAAGTCGGGGTTTCTTTGGCAAACACTTAGCTCGAGGACATCTAAGATGGCAAAAGAAAAGTTTGAACGTTCCAAGCCCCACGTGAACGTGGGCACCATCGGTCACGTAGACCACGGTAAAACCACCCTGACCGCAGCGCTGACCCGCGTCTGTGCGGAAGTTTGGGGCGGTGACGCAGTTGCTTTCGACGGTATCGACAATGC
>NZ_CANLDD010000069.1 GCF_947489355.1 uncultured Microbulbifer sp.
CGCCTCTCTGAGGGAGAGAGCAGATCCCGGAATATGCTCTGCTCAATACGCTTGAGCCAGGGCAGCAGGCTGTACACTACAAACTGAATGGACTGATGCTCTATATTTGAGAAGGTGGCTTTTTCCAGGTCGGCGATCATATGCGGCGGCACGCCAAAAATAGAGGCAATCTCACTGCGCTGGTATTTGCGCGATTCGAGGAACTGGGCATCCTCGGCGCTCATGCCAATCTGTTTCCATGTACTCTTCCCTTCCAGAATGGCCACCTGGTGCGCATTGGCTCCGCCCTGGTGCCGCTCATTCCATCTTTTTCGTAACCGCTCATAAGCTGGTTCTGAAAGTTCGCCCTCCAGTTGCAGAACACCGCCAGGCTTCGCACCATTGGAAAACAGCCTGGCGCCGTGCTCTTCCAGTGCCAGAGAGAGGCCAATACTCTCGCGGGCCTGACTAATCGGTGAGAGGCCGATGATGCCATTGGTGGATAGGCCGGCAATACGCCACATACGTTCCGGTGTGAGAGATCGAAAATCCCCGTCGTGTATCTCAAACACCAGCCGCCGGGTGGTTTCCGAACGTCCCACCCATACCTTGTCGGGGTTGATAGGCCAGACACCGCGCACCCGGCCGGCCCTGTCCCGCTCCACCTCGCTGAACCCATTGCCGCGCAGTTGCAGCGCGGCCATCAGCTGGGTGCGAAAGTCCATCGCGGTCATTTCCTCGTTGGGCAAATCGTGTAACAGCACCTGCAGGGGATGCTGGCTGGCAATCTCGCGATTATTTGCTCCAGTTTTGCGGTAGAGATTAAACGGCAGCGCGGCGACAGTTTCCGACAGAATACGCACACAGGCATAGACGGCAGCCACACGCATAGCGGTATCCGGTGTCACCGATTTACCCGATGCAGACTGAGGCGCGCTGAGGATATCCAACAGACCATCGCTGGGTTCCTTGAGGGTGCTGGTCTGAGCACGGAATAATTTATCCAGCATTGTTTATCCTATTCTCACGGGCCTTGAGGGATTCATCCACTGAAGTGGATCGGGTATTACGCCAGGCAACCAGGAGTCCGAAAGCCATCAACAGCACACCCACCACACAGAGCGCCAGGGGCTGGCTGATTTTCCAGAGGCCACAGGCAAGCAGCCCGAGGCCAAGAATAGCGATCAGGTCGGGGGTCAGTTTTTTCATAGGAATCTTATGTCTCGGTTTTCGTAGACGCTGGGACCAGTTTCTTCACTGGGAGCTATCGAACGCCCCAGTGCCATGATCGCAGCTACCGCCGGATCAATTTTTTCCGACACCCTGGACTTATCAAACTTGATATCCCCAGCAGGATTGGAGACAGCAACAACATTAGACATGGCAAACGATAGCCCTGGATTGTTGTGCCTTACCGCTCCAGTCAACACCAGACGCAGTAATTCTTTCATTGGAGCAGATATCGAACCTGTGCCTTGTCCCATGGTCACCATGGGCACACCTTCAGCTACCAAGTCAGTGACCAGCTGAGAGCTGTTGAAACGGTCATAGCCGATTTCCTTAACATCAAAGCGCTCACACGCAACCAAAATATCGCGCTTTATGTAGCTGTAATCACAGGCATCACCTGGAGTAATTACCAGGCAGCCATGCTCTTCCAGGTGCTGATAGACCTGCTTTAGCTGGCCACCCTTATCAATACGTTTCTGGAATGCGGCCTCTGGCAAATAAGCCCGTGAAATAAAGGTGTGTTTACCTGCGGGGCTTTTGAAATCTAGTGTCAATGCGGTCAAATCCTCGACCGAGGCCAGATCTACTCCCCCATAACAGGCCATACCATCCAGTTCAGACTCTTCTCCTTCGGTCCAGCAAGCCAGATCATTGAAGGATTTATCGCGGCACTGGTTCCAGCGCTCCATATTCATCCAGGTGGATTCACCATAAACCCAGATATTGAGGCGCCTGGTTTGAAACTCTACCTTTGCCGTTGGCATTTCTTGCGCTTTACGGCACTGGTCCTGCATATCTTCCAGGGAAACGGATACGCCTAGATTGGGGTTTGCCTTTATCCATGTGGATGGATCTTTCCAGTCATCATCGTCGTCGAGGGTGTAGATGATCCCAAAGAAGGCATCATCTTCCACCGTGCCTTCCAATACCTTGATGGCATATCCGCGTAGCTCGTAGCAAAAGCTATTTTTGTTTTTCCCTGCCGTGGTAATACCCCACATCAGCGGCTGGCGGCGGGCACCTCGCCCGGACTCAATGACATCCCACACCCCTGAATCGCGATGCGCATGCAGCTCATCAACAATGCCCGCGTGAACATTAAAGCCGTCCATGCTGTTGTAATCAGCCGCCAGCAGCTCCACTCGCGAATGAGGGGAGTTCCGTGTATCGCAGCGAATGGTGTTGCGCAGTGTAACCATGACCTTACGTAGCACACGATCCTGTGCAGCGATCTTACCGATGGTATCGAAAACCTCTTTCGCTTGTTCTCGCTTTGTGGCTGCGCAATAAACCTTGGCGCCGGGCTCTGAGTCCCCGGCTGCCATATACCCGCCCACACTGGCAAGCTTAGTTGTCTTGCCATTCTTGCGGGCGACCTCCTCATAGACCATGCGGAAGCGGCGCCATCCGTCTGCCTTCCTCAACCAGCCAAATACATTGGCATTGATAAAGCACTGCCAGTCACTAAGCACTATCGGCGAGCCCGCCCATTCGCCCTGGTAGTGTTTGCAATATTGATAGGTAAATCGAAAAACTTTTGCGGCTGCATTCTCATCGAAGACCAGACCGCGCTCTGCTCCCGTATCTAGATCGTGATACCAGCGATCAACCGCCAGTCGCACATAACGACATGCTGGTATTTCTCCTGAGCGGATCTGTTCAGCATACCGGTACGCTCTGTCTAGCCATTCTCGTGAGGGGTCAGCCAGTTTGCAAACTGGCATAGGCTATAACTCCAGTTCAGCTTGGTTGGGGTTTTCAACTCGAACATTCTGCCGCGCGCGAATAGTGATACCAAACTGCTTGGCCAACTTTTCGTATTTGTTTGAATGCCGCTCCCATTGGATGGCTTCCGGCGCTAACTGAGAATACCCATTAGGTGTTTCCTGGTATTCACTGCCGCGCTCCTGCAGCATCTCCTCGGCTTCCTTCATACGAGCGTAGGAGGTACAAAGAATCGCCAGAGCACCCTGATCAATTTTCGCAATGAGCCCGGCTTTCTTCAGCTCAGTACAAATAAACCGATAGTGCTTTTTCGCGTCTTTACTTAGCCAAGCAGGGCAGGGCGGAGCTTCACAAGCAATACCTTGAAATAAAGTAGCTTCTTCTCCCTGTGCTTTTTCTCGTTTTTCTTCCGCTGGCCTCAGCGAAACGACATTATCACTTTGCACTTGAATGCCCCCTGAGGGAATTAATCCCCCCCCCCTAAAATTTTACCGGTAATACACGCGTGATTAGGGCGGCGGTGTTGGTGAAAAGGGCTCTAGAGGCTTGACCCACCCCTCCCCCTAGCGCCGCCGCCCTCTTGCGCGGTTTTGCGGGCATGACAACGGCTGCATAGCCACTGTAGATTGTTGAGTTCATCCGTTCCGCCTTGAGAACGTGGAATGATATGGTCGCAGCAGTTGCCCTCAGTAAGTAGCCCCATGGCTGTGCAGCTCTGACATAAACCTTTCGCCCGTACCTTGACCAGCTCACGGTTTCGTAGGTACTTTTTGCTCTTGTATCTACGATTAGCCTGCTTACCCAAGCGCCGTTGATATTCGCCCCAGTTTGTTACTAGATCCTGATGCGAGTCGCAATACCCATTGGAGTTGCTGTGCGCTCGCTTGCATTTACGGCATGGCCGTTTAGCCTTTGTCGGCATTACCTTTGCTCCTGCTGCTCTCTCGCCATCTTGTGGCGCTGGTAGCTGTAGTACCAGTTCACCACAAAGGAAGCGATGGCCACCAAGGCACAGATAAAGCCGATGGGGTTTTGAATAAACAGGCTGTAGACACTGCCGATGGCACCGGCGGTTACTGTAGTGGCGTGGCCGGCCTTCTCAGCCAACTCTCGCATCAGATCGTGAATAGTCATTTGATTTTATCCGTCTGAACGCCAGTACGTTTGTCGATCGATCGCATGGCTCCCATCCCCAACATCCCACCTAGAATGCCCAATACATCAGTGAGGCCAAGGTCGGGATATGCGGGGATAGCCGGTAAAGGCTGCCCGAGGCTCGGATCAAATCCGGAATAGAGCACGATACAGTGGTAAATCCACACCCCAGTCAGCGCCATCGCCTTTGGGATAAAAGCAAGCCCAAGGCAGCTCGCACAGATCCAGCCAACTGCTGGACGCCAGCCGGCGACAAACACGCTCTTATGCTGGGCCTCAGCCTTGTTGACTTCCAGCTGGCCCAACAACAACTGTACCTGGGCGTTTAGCGCTGCCGTCTCACCCTGTTGCTTTAGCTCCTCCAGTTTGCGTACCTCTTCAGCACGCTTTATTGGGTCTGGCCATATACGCTCAATAGCCATCTTGCCAGCGTCGAATAGTGCCGTTAGTGGGTCAAAGCTCATTGGTTTACTCCAGTTGCCAGGCAGAACAGCCTGTTAAGACCGTTTACTAGGGGTAGCTCCAGATTGTGGGCTCTTCACGCTTGCCCGGTATAGCTCCAAGATCATCCAGATGCAGGAATCGGCCCTTGTGGGGACCATGCTGCTTCACTCCAATACCTGTAAACCCTTCCTCTATCGCAATCCTCAGCAGCTCATAGGCACGCCCACCTGAAACTGATACATCCACCGCCTGCCCCGTGGTGTGCGTCATGGTGGAGCCGATCTTGGCGCAGTGATCCTGGCAGCGATAACCGGAGGTGATCACCATAGGCTTGTTGAAGCGCACCCTGACCCTGATCAATCGGCGCAGCGTGTCATCCGAGAAGTGGAGTTTCCCGCAGCAACGGCAGGACAGCTCCTCTTCCGTAAAGTAGTCGTTATCGAACATTGGATTACCAGATACTAAAAAGCCCGCACTGGGCGGGCTCGGAATATTGACTGTGGTGATTGGCGTTAAATCACCCTTGCCCCAGCGGCTTAACTGGAATTCCTAACCAGTCTTGAGGAAATCCCATCAGCTCGAAATCATCAGGGTGTACCAGTACATGCTTCAATTGGAAATCGTTATAGAGAATCCACCTGTTCCAACGCTTGGCTATTGCAAAGCACCTGAGAATTTCTTCCATAGGGAATAGTAGTTTCGTGCCAGTCGGTCAAATTACAGCCATAAAAAAGCCCCGCTGGATTAACCAAACGGGGCTTTCAAAGGGGGGTATGGTCCCGCTGCACATACTTCGCGACAGCTTATATAAAGTTAGTCCATATGGACGTATGGTGTCAATACATACAGACTGTTTTTAAATACAGCTATGCGGCATCTTGCGACAAAATAAACGCTTCCACCGTTGCCTCGATAATTTGACACATTTTCTCAACCCAAGGTTTAGACTTGTTAACCTTCCTGGCCACATGCTGCATTTCCCATTGGTGGTAATACCGCAACCAGAAAACCGACCTTTCCAACGCGGCTTTCTTCTTATCCTGGCGCCTGGCGATTACATTCAGGTAAACCAGTACTGCGGCATCGGTGAGCGCTGATCTATCATAATCTATCGGCTCCGGGTACTGCTCATAGGTTGGCTTCATTCTTCTGGCGAAGGCAGCTATGCGAGGCCAGCTCACAAAGTCTCCTGTGCGATCTGGATAAGCGCGGGCCCACTCCCAAAGGCGTTCACGAATACTGATTTCACTGATCACTTTTGCCTCCAATGGATATCCATCGTAAACTGCGTGTTTACTGCTGCCACTCAAAACTCAACCTGTACCATTCAAGCCAGCTCGCTCCAGCTCCCGATTGAATTGGTGGGGACCGTGGAACACACCAACCACGTTAAGACCCTTCCCAATGCGCTGCTGAGCAACCACAGTATTGGCAAAGCCCACATCGTACAGGCCCTCGTACCGCTTTCCTTCCGGATTGTTGTGGAAAACAGCCAGCGGGCTTGCCTCGCTCGCGGACTCCAGCCGCCTTACAATTTCCTTTTTTGTCATCCAGCTCATAGATCACCCCTCCTTTTCAAGTTACTCAGACCTCACAGGCATGTAATAACCGCCGATATCAATTACATTCAGGGCAGGGCCTGCCCCGCTTAATCTCGGAAATGGATTCATCGCTCCTGACCCATCCAGTCTCGTAGCCACATTTTCGGCATTTGAATTCAATAGCATGGCGGCCAGCACCGTCATGGCCAGCATCCAATACGCGCATCATCACCCGTGGTGGCCTTCTGGGCTTGATGCCCGTAGCAGAGAACATATCCAGGGTTGTCATATCTCATTCTCTTAAAATTTAAGGAAACTTCGCCGGTGCGATCTGATGCACTTCATCACGCCACTCATCCAGACGAAACTGATCAAGTTTCGCCTTGAGGTTGTCAATACCAGTTTCTCCACGACGATGCTTGGCTGTGATGACTTCCATCAATCCAGAACCTGGGACATCGAAATCATCCTTGTCCTCTCGGTACAGCAGGGCCACTATGTCTGCGTACTGCTCTATGAGGCCAGAACTACCCAGTTGAGACAGATTAGGCCGACCATTCCCGGCAATCCTGCTATTGAACTGGCACACCGCCAGCACGGGGATATCCAGATCTCGTGCTAACGCCTTGAGCCCGGCAGAGACCTTGGCCACTTCCTGCTCCCGGCTCTGCCCAGCACCACCACGCACCAGCTGCAGGTAATCCACTACGATCAATGCCAGCGGGTTCTTACAGTGTTCACTGCGGGCACGGCTTACAATCTGATTAATGGTCAGGGCACCCTGGTCATCCACGACCATATCGATACCCTTGAGCTTGTTGACGGCATCGGTCATACCCTCACTGTGCTGTGCGTAGAAGCCTTTGCGGTCATCTGAGATGTCAGAGTCAGCAAGCCCTATGGGGATGCGCCCAACCGTGCCTACCAGCCGGCGGTAAAGCTCCTTGCAACCCATTTCCAGGGAGAAGACCAAAGTACGATTGCCGTTGAGGGCGTTGTGGACGGCTGCCTGCATAGCGAACACGGTTTTACCTGTACCAGTGGCACCGGTCAGGATAGCCAACTCCCCACCGCGCAAACCTTTCCAGCGGCGGTCGATACAATCCCAGCCGGTATTTACCTGCTTAACCTGCTTAACCTGCTCTACAGTCTCAAGGCGATTCCTGGTCATATTTCTATCTCCGTAGCGGTATAAAGGGATTTCAAGTGGTTCAACTTCTGGTACCTATTTTTCTATCTCACATTTCGCAAAACTGTATACCCCGTACACCACCCGTATATTAAAAAAAATAGGTATACGGCCCTGTAGCCCGCATGGTTACTGGTGTTTGTTACGTTCCCGTATACCCGTAGGGCAAATTGCTACCTCTCGTGCGAGAAAAAACTTCAACTTTGTAAGCAGAGAAATCCCATACATGCGCGCGCGCACGCACGAGTAGATATACGGGTATACGGGAACAGTAAGAGTGCTAGCAACCATGCGGGTTACAGAGCCGTATACTGTATATTCATCATGTACGGATTCTATACGGTGGTATACGGAACTCATGCCGACTGCTCCTCATAGAATGCGCCAATCTCATCGCGAAACGCTTTCACACACTCGGAAAGCCACGTCTTTTGTGTTTTCCCACCTGGTGGCCCATGTATTAGGAAAAAAGTGCCTTGCACTCCTTTTTTGACACCCTTGCCAAATCCACCGGGGGTGTCGTACTCAAGTCGGTTTTTTTTCTTCACCCTGGTCGCTATTGCTTCAGAAAACCGGTTCATATCCATCTGATGAAATCCGCCCGCTCTGCACCACTTCCGGTACACGTGGTAGAGATCCCCACTGAGGCAGGTATGAAAGGGTGCTTCCGTTTCTCCTGCCTCCCAAGCCAGGTAAAACACCTCCCAACTGGGCAGACCGAAACTGATCAATCGCTGCTTAGCTTCTGTCATCGGTGGTTTGATGCGGGCATCAAAACCGTCCAGATTCTGCTTTAACAGCCAGCCGTAGAAAGCCTCTGCACCGCCATTGTCGAGTTCCGCACCCACGCCCTTTTGCAGATCTAGCGGCAGAGATTTCTCAGGCCACACCACCAGAAACCGGCGATCTTTTGGTTCCACCGGAAATGGCAAAACCTCATTGGAGAGAAAAACACTATTCATGTAGTTCGCTTCCTCCCAGCCGCTGACAAATTTCTTCTCTATACGCGTTGTGGCACCGGTAATCATCTGTTTAATATTACCCGTTTGGGAATACTTCTTGTCCCGAGAGAAAATTTCCTCAAATACACCCCACAACAAATTTGATTTCCAGTCCGTATAGGTGCTCTCAATCTGGTGCTGTCCCAGAGTTGCACTGTAATCCCCGTAGACCTTACGCATCACTCCATCGAAGAATAACGACTTACCCGACCCATGCACATCCGAATGCACCAATAACGCCGTTTCCATTTTCGAACCCACATACTGCACTGGGAAAGCCAACCAACACACCATCCATCGCCACACCTCATCGTCGCAGTTACACAAGTGCCACAACAGCGCCCGGATATTGCGACACTTGTCCAGATTGTGCATTGGATTCAGGGGTAGCCGCTGAAAGGTATTGATATGCGTTTTGGGGTCAACTTTTCGGGTAGGATCAAACACCACATTTTTCTTCGGCACCATTTTGCGATCAGGATGGCGATACCAGATTTCATAAGCATCCGGAAAAATATGCTTCACCACCTTCAGAGGGATACGCTCCCAGGGCTTGCGATCCCACACCTCTTCCGTTCCTTCCAGCAGAGTAAACCGCCCCAGCATCTCACCCACGCCCCCCGCCCCCTTCTGGGCGGCCTGGCGTGATGCAATAAACTGTCGTACATCCTGCTCCAACACCTTTCGCTTATCACCGGAGGCCATATACCGACCATGCACCTCAGCCCCCACCTCGGCCCGGAACGCCGCCGACTTCATTTCCCGATGTAAGTGCTCGTCCCACACCTTGGTGGTACCGGAGATCAGTGCAAACCGTTTAAGCGCATCAGCCAGGGTTATTTCCTGTGCCGCTCCTGTCAGGGAAGGGATGGAAGGTTCAGGCGGCGACGCAGCACTTTCATCCGGGGGCCCCTCATTAGATGGGGAGTGGGGGAAGAACATCACATTCTCCATAAACGCATCCCACTGTCGCCGCACCTCACCCGGCGGGCCGTTTACGTGGACATCGCAAAAATCGATACCCTCGTAGTTTTCCCCATAGCTGTCTTCAGAAGACTCAGCCATCACGCCACCTCTTCCATTTCCTTAGACAGAGTGGGCACCCACACAGCCCCACCCACAGCCTGAGCCGCCTTGGTTGCGTGCGCTACCCCTGGATTGCCCTCGGTTCCGTAGTCGTTATCTGCGGCAAATACCAAGGGCAGCGTGGGGTACTTCTCACGCAGCTTCAGCGCTACAGGCATCAGATTGCCGCAATCAAAGCACACAACCGCCGGGCAGCCTGTGTCCTCATACACACTGGCGCCAGTGGCAAATCCTTCTACCAATATCAGGGACTTATGTAGATCGGGCTTTCCCAGCCAGGAAAACAGGCCACTTTTGCGGCCTCCGCGCAGAAACAGCTTGCTCCCTTTAGGCGTGATCACCTGCAGGTTCCACAGCTTGCCATCTGCATCCACCAGAGGAATGGCAAAAAAGCCTTTCTTGAAATAGTGAAACTTGGGGCGCTCGGATTTGGGTACTGCAAAAAAAGCATTGATTTCAACGCGATTAGTGACACGCTCTAAAATCTTCTCCCTTTGCACCACCAGAACAGCGGAGTGAAAGAACCTGGCACCATGGGAACGAATTCTCTTTTTGCCAAGGTACTCACTGCGGCCCACTGGCTTTAGGTCATTCATTATCAGCCGTGCAATTTCAGCTACCTGTAACTGACGCCGGAGTTTTTCAGCCGTATCACGCTCAGCTTCCGCCTCGCGCTTTCGCGCTCGGTCTGCCTTCTCTCTTGCAAAGGCTTTCTTTTCTTCCTCGCTATATTCATGGCGCTCAAAGGCAAACCCTTGTTCCTTGGCCAGAGCAAACAGAGTCCCTATACCAATACCACCGCCACCAGTAATGCTTTTCCAGGTTGTACGTGCAGCATCCCTGTCATACTTGTCCGAAGTTGTGCTCCATTCATTCCACGGATCATAGCCTTTATCACCAAATTCCGACTTGATCGCCATAGCTATTTTCGCCCAATCATTGCGACTGCAACTGGCGTCCAGATAGGTCAACGCACGGTAAACATCTTCCAGTGTACATAGGTCGTACATGATGAAATCTCCCTAAAACGGACCCGAACAGGGTGCCGTAAATACGTGTTGGCCTTGCCCGGCTATCCTATTTTCGGGCAAGTGCCGTCATAACCATCGACATAAACCAAGGGGTGAAATGTCCTCACGGCCCACCCCCTGAAACAACCTGGATCTTTGTGAAATATTTCTTGAGAGCCCACTGAAGCGTTACGTCGTCAAGTTCTTGCAGGGCAAGCGCTAGGTCTGTTGCGTCCGGCGCTCTCCCCCTGGGCGAGGGAATGGCTTTGAGGCATTCTTTACGCTTGTTCAACGCACTAATTGCAAACATCTCATGCATTGTCATACGTGGTAGCTGTTGTTCCCTCTGGCTCATTGTGGAAGCCCCCTCAACCGCTCCAAATCCTCACGCTCACTTTCAATAACACTTACCCACTCACCTGCAAGATGGGCACCCAAGGTGGCCAGTTCCTGCGTAGTGGGGTGGTTATCGGGCATGAAGGAAATAGCGAGAAATAGAGTGCGCAGCTTTTCTACGGCTTCTAAGCTAACGCCAGCGAGGTCAAGGGATTGGGTAATAAACTGATCTGCCCGAGCAGCGGGCACAACTGGGGCGTGGTTAGGCATGATAGCCTCCTTCGATTGCGGGTTATCCGCCACCAAGGAGGTGCAAAGCTCGAAGTGGTGGCGGGGTAAACGGGTTTGCACTACCGCTCGAAGGAAACGGCGGGCCCGAAGGCCCCCCGAATACCCCACCATAACAAGGAGGTTTCGCGCACAAAAAAAGACGCATACAGCTAGAGGCGTCTTCCCGGCGCCTTCGACATACGGGGTGCAAATCCCGGCCCCCGATTTTGCGGGAGCGGGATAAGCATAGGACCGTTCCCCGATTCCTGTCAACCGGGAAAACTGGCTTTTCCGTAAAGACGCCTTTTGCATTTTTTATGCCTTCCACCAATAACTTTTGCAATGATTCAGTGCCGATCTCTCCCGGCTGTCACACCACTGGGCAGGTGTCGCCATTCCCGGTATGCTGAAAGCTCCAACACAAACAGCTCACAAGGAAGAACCATGCAAGACGTCAATATCAAACTGGACCTCACAGAAGTGGTCGCAATTCAGGATGCAAAACTTAAAGGCATTTGTGTCGCCCTAATCTTGTTAATCCTCGATCTCTGCAAGACTGAAACAGTGGACCGAGAAAAGCTCTACAAGCGAATTAGCTTGGCCATCAGTCGCTCGGATAAGCAGGAGCATGGCGAACAAACCCGAAACTATCTTGAACACATTCGAGATTTTATTTCTCCAGAACAAAAAGCATCCGAAGGTGATGTCATTAACTTTCCTGAAGCGGCTCCTGAGAGCCAATAAGATGCTTCAGACTACCGATAAACTGCTCGGTGCTTTCTCCTATTGCCTCTGTATTAGCGACACACAGAACCTGATCATTACGGGCCAAGTGACGCGAGAGGCTTTCGGCTACCAAGCCCCCACCTTGATCCGTTTTGAGGAATTCCGCGACCTCATCCTGTATGCTTTGCTTGTCCATCCTTTTCTCCTGTATGAATGACCATGGTTGGCTATTGATTAACCAGTTCTTGCCTTGCCTCCATACTGCTATTGGTGGCAGGTAAGGGGTCTTCGCCCCAGATGTCCGGGCGGATTTCTTCCAGAGTTAGCTTTCCCTTGAGGACTACAGCCAACTTACGGGCCAGCTTGGGACCAGGTGGCTGTTTGCCGTTCCCATACGCAATGCGGTTTAGGTAGGCGCCAGTAGTCCCCACTTGAGCCGCTAAAGCTTCACGCTCGACCAAGGGCAGAGAACGAAGGTAGTGATGTATGCTCATGACAAAACTATACATTCAATGTTTAGTTTATAGCAAATATTATTTACTTCCCAATGATTTCTTGGCGCAAGGCAAAACATATGGGGATAATTTTTGCTTGCTAAAGGTTTGGTAGAGTTAGGGGAGAGTCAGAGATTTGTACAAAGATGGACATTAACGATATTCGACGAGCAAATTTGCGCCGCATAGCCTCCAACTACAAAAGTCGGGCAGAGTTTGCAAGAGTACTAGAGCGCTCTGAGCAACAGCTTTACTATCTGATTGGACGCTCGGCAAGCAAACCTATAGGCGACCGTATTGCCCGAGATATTGAGAACCAGCTCGACCTGCCTCGCGGTAAACTGGATCTTTTGGAGGAATCAACAAAAACGCCAGCCACTGCATCCGATGGTGTGAATTTAGAGGTGCTACAGGACTGTATAGTTGCTGTCGAAGGGGAAATAGACGCTCAAAAACTTGAAGGCATCCCCGCAACCAGAAAAGCTCAGGCGATTGCGCTTGCCTATTCTGCAACCATGGCCAGCGGTAAAGCCCAGGTTGTATCAGTGGATTTTATAGTGCGAACTCTTGCCCACTAAATCATTGTGGGTATTTTTCACTTCCCCCGATAGACCATTCTAATCGCAAAACTCGGGTCCATAACTTCGACCGAATGTGATTGTTCAGTGTATGCGTAAACAGTGGCTATAGCCCTGGCTCTTGCTTCTGCTGACATATACTTAATGTCAAGCTCGGTTACTTTTCCCTCTACTGCTGAGATGCAATCTACAAGCAGGTCGATATTTACGCCGCTCTGACTAGTAACTGTGCTTGACTTCTCTTTATGCACAACATCGAGCCAGCCCTTCTCTTTATTACAAGTGGCCTCTATGCGTCTAGCTACGGTAGTACCTATGCGACGCCGAGGGTTTGGCCCAATCAGTTGGGAGAGCTGAGAGGGGGCCATGCCCAGAACTCCTGAAAACTCTTTGAGGTTGTCAAACTCCCTGGAAAGCTGCCTAGCATTTTCTAACCGAATATCGCCAACCTCCATTTGCATGTCCCTCAAGTAGATCAAATTTCAAGCGCACTCTACTATGCGAAATGCTTCTTCTCTATCACTGTCTGACAGACACCTTATGCACTAGAGATACTATCAGACTAAAGATTCTCAAGGGCTAGTTGATACCAGCAAGAGTTGTCATCATTAGCCCATATTCCTGAGCAGGGCCGCCTGATACAGTGCTGACATTGCTCTGGGATGACTGCCATCAAGCTCGATCGTGCAACATCTCTCGTTTCAGCATCCATTATTTTTTGTTCTACGTCCAGCAACTCAATAAGCATCATGCCCTCCCAAAACACATCATGTGTAGTGCACAACATTCATGTCGTGATCCTCATCACCATACGGGTTTAATTCAGCTTAAGGAAGAGTAAAATTTATACACCTTTGATGGATTTAGTGCCAAAACTCCTAATATTTTGCCGAGTTCTCCGATGCACCAGCTTGGTTTGATAATTAAGCAACACCGTGAACTTCTCGGGCTGACTCAACAAGAGCTGTCTACTAAGCTTTATATTCCGTTAACTCAACTGCAACGAATTGAGCAAGGGAAGGCTAAAACTATTTCCCCTGTTTTATTGAGGAAAATTGCTCTAGTTCTCGCACTAGACGGCAATACCTTGCTATCACTCCCTCCGTGTCCAAGCCCTTTACAGCACCAGATAGAGCTGTTGCCCTCTCCAGCCAAACATTATCTTGTTAAGTTTCTCAAAGAAATAGCCGCCGATTTCGAAAACTAACTAAACATTTTATGTTTACTTATCTAAATACTGAGTGTAGAGTTGGTTAGATCCTTTTGGAGAACGGCCATGCCCGGCACCAGCTCAACCTCTCAGCACAGCAAATACAGAAAACTGGCCCCCCGCCAGGCAGAAGCCCTTACACACCGCGCCCGCGGCCTTAGCAATGCTGAAACTGCCGCCGCCATGCGCTGCTCTGTCGCTAATGTCGCCAACCTGTTGACCGAATGCTTCTTTAAATTGCACGCACGTAACAGTACCGATGCCGTCGCTAAAGCCATCAAACACGGACTCATACAGTTCACTCTGATCGCCTCAGTCATTAGCGGCGTTGGCACCGATAACCAAGAGCAGCTCCGTACCCGCTTCCAGCGCCGACCCACCGTTAAAACTATTCGCATCCGTAACCAGGGAGGGAGTGCCGTATGAAAGGCATTGAGTATGTAACAACACCAATCACAGAGACTGAGGGAGGCTGCCGTAGGCCAATAGTCGGCATAGAAACCGTTGTGCTACATGGCAACCCCCTCGGGGAAATGATCTGCCGCCGCAATTTGGGCGGGTCATTGGATTATCACGCAGTCCTAAACCTCGACCACAACACTATTCACGAAGTCTTGGGTTCAGGCTTGGCACAGGGCCACGGAACAAACCGTGAAGAGGCTATAAAAGACGCCTTCATCAGCAGCCGGGACGCTGCAACTAATTACCTCGCAGCCCTCGATCACCTCGCACAGCAAATCAATGAGAGCGAGTTCGCATGAACTCTGAAACGGCTTCACCACCGGACTACAGCGCCCCAGCCTTTCTGGAAAAAGCCGCTCAGCATATGCGCGACCGTGCCGTGCAGCGAGATAGCGAAGACGGCGAGCGCTCCATGGCCAAAACCGTTGCCGCTTTTAATGCCCTCTACGGGTTTGATCTCACGGAAGAGCAGGGA
>NZ_CANLDD010000070.1 GCF_947489355.1 uncultured Microbulbifer sp.
AGGTGCTATCAAAGCACAGTAGCTATGGCTTGTGCCTTCCTATGGCTACCCATGTGAAACGGGAACAGCCCCTAGGCCGGGAGCGGTTTACCGGGTTTTTTCCAGCCAGCCCCAACAACCCAACTGACCTTTTAAGGTTGGAGACCGGTGTGTACCGCCACCCTGCCGGCGGAGGTGGCCTTCTTAGGGGACTAAATCGGGCGGCTGCCGTATTTGGGCTGTGGCTTGCGAGGGGGATCGGCGCTGACATCCGGGTCAATTTCGCTGATTGCGCCGCCACCATCGAGAAACTCCTCCACATCGGCACTGAGTTGACTCCTTGCGCGTTCGCGCGAGGTGACACTGCGCTCTTCGGCAAATTCCTCAGAGTCTTTACTGCGAGAGTTCTTGCTCTGATCTTCGTAACCATCTTTCATAGCTAAAACCCTGTAACCTTTACTCCTGTTACAGAGGGAGTACCTCTGCGCCGCCTTTTCCCCGCGGCGTATAAGAAACCGAAAGCCAGTTCGAGTGACAATCCCGTGCCCCATCACAAGTGGCGAATAATATATAGGCACTTCCTATCTGCGCCGCCAGCTGTGAGCGCTTGAGCCGTAGAGTTTTTTGTTGGGACAAAACTGTGAGATATTGCCTTTTGCTATGGGGATTTCAGCGAAAGCTGTGCAGGGGTGTTTGCCCACATCACGCAAATGGCATAACCGACAATACCCAGAAAAGAGAAAAGCCCTCCGAGGGGCTTACAAAAGCAGTTGGCGTTCTTTTTCTATTTCAACTATCGAATATATGTGGCTTGATTACACCGCCTCCCTGCCCGTTTCACCAGTGCGGATACGGATCACTTCCTCCAGGGCGGTAATAAAGATTTTACCGTCACCGATTTTTCCTGTCTGGGCGGCCTTGGTAATGGCCTCAACAGCGGGATCCACCATATCGTCATCCACTGCCAGCTCCAGTTTGACTTTGGGCAGGAAGTCCACCACATACTCAGCACCGCGGTAGAGTTCGGTATGCCCTTTCTGGCGACCAAAGCCTTTCACTTCCGTTACCGTCATCCCCTGTACACCCACTTCCGAAAGGGCTGTACGTACATCATCCAGTTTGAAGGGCTTAACCACGGCCGTTATCAATTTCATTTTGTCTATTCCCCTGATGTGTCTTCTCTATAATAACCGCAACCAGGGTGCCACCTGGCGGGGTTCGCAGAACAACTAATTGCTCATGAACTCCGGGTAAGCTTCCATTCCGCATTCCGTCAAGTCAATACCCTCCTGCTCCTCATCCTCACTGACGCGGATACCGGTCACCCACTTGAGCAGATACCAGACCATAAGGGAAGTGGTAAAGACCCAGAAGAAAATGGTCACGGCGCCTGTCAACTGACCGCTAACAGTGGCGTCTTCATGTGTGAGCGGCACCAGCATCAGACCGAGCATACCAATCACACCGTGTACGGAAATTGCGCCAACCGGGTCATCTATTCTCAGCTTGTCCAACACGATAATGGAGAAAACCACAATGATACCGGCGATCATGCCAAACAGGGTTGCCTGCAGCGCAGTCGGAGTGGCGGGCTCGGCGGTAATGGCCACGAGACCGGCCAATGCCCCATTGAGCAGCATCGTCAGATCGGCCTTGCCAAAAAGGATGCGCGCGGTGATTAACGCGGCAATAGCCCCTCCGGCTGCAGCAGTATTGGTATTGACAAATACCATCGACACCGTGTGTGCATTGGCAGCATCGCCCAGTTTGAGCACGGAGCCACCATTAAAACCGAACCAACCCATCCACAGAATAAAAGTCCCCAGGGTTGCCAGCGGCAGGTTTGCACCGGGAATCGCATAGACCTGACCATTGGGGCCGTACTTGCCCTTGCGCGCGCCCAGCACCAGAACGCCAGCCAGTGCAGCAGCTGCGCCAGCCATATGTACAATACCGGAACCGGCAAAGTCAGAGAAGCCGAGATCACCCAGGTTATACAGTCCGAAAACGTCTTTGCCACCCCAGGTCCAGGACCCCTCAAGCGGATAAATAAAGCCTGTCAGGACAACGGCAAACGCCAGGAAGCTCCACAGCTTCATTCGCTCTGCTACGGCACCGGATACGATGGACATTGCCGTGGCGACAAACACTACCTGGAAGAAAAAGTCGGAGGCCCCGGAATATACGGAGTCGCCCTCAAAGCCATTCTCAGCGGACTCCGCCAGTACACCGTCAAGGCTGAAGGCCTCAATGCCGGAAAGCATCCAATTGCCATCATACATAATCGCGTAACCGGTCATCAGGTACATGATGCAGGCAATGGCAAACAGGGCGACATTCTTAGTGAGAATTTCGGTGGTATTTTTTGAACGCACCAGGCCTGCTTCCAGCATTGCAAACCCGGCAGCCATCCACATCACCAGCGCACCACATATCAAAAAATAAAAGGTATCAACTGCATATTGCAACTGAAATGCTTGACTTTCCATTTTCCTCTCCGGTTAAACCTGTATATTTTTTAAAATTATGTTTTGAATATTTCTGATCTAAATAGCATCGCTGCCGGATTCTTCGGTGCGTATACGCACTGCCTGCTCAAGGTTGGCTACAAAAATTTTGCCATCGCCGATCTTCCCGCTATGCGCGCTGGAACCTATTATTTCCAACGCCACATCCAGTTGTTGCGCTGAAACTGCAATTTTCAGCATGGTTTTAGGCAGAAAATCCACTACATACTCTGCGCCACGATATAATTCCGTATGGCCCTTTTGCCGGCCAAACCCCTTAACCTCACTGACAGTAACGCCATTAACACCTGCTTCTCTCAAAGCGTCTCGCACTGCATCCAGTTTGAAAGGTTTAATAATTGCAGTGATCAGTTTCATGGCTTCCCCCCACAAAAGAACAATGCCCGCAACTAATTACAGGCGTTTGTATTACCAGGTGTAGCTCGCTTCAGCGAGCAGTGTCGCCTCACACCAGCTGGTGTCAAAGCACGCTCTGTCGCTTATATCTGTGCCAATAAAAGCAGCGCTCAGGGTTAGGTCACCAAACGCTTTACTGAGGATTGCAGAGTAATCGATATAGGAATCAGACTCGTATAGGAAAATTTCTTCATCAAAAAGGTTTAAACCAATATGAAGCTCTAAACTCAGATCAGATGGCAAAGAAAAACTATACTCTGCGTAAGGATAATAAAAAGCACCTGATTCAGCCCAATAGTCATCGGAATAAGCAAAACCCAGCGTTAGGTCGGAGAAGGTCAGACTTCCATATATTTCCTGATAGTCCTCATCACGATCACTTCCGTGATAAGCGTAATGGATATAACCAATCTCATAGCGCGTGGAATCATTCACTTCCGCAGAGTAGCCACCATAGAAATCCTGTTCAAAATCAGTTTCGTCATTGCCGTAATCGAAGTCCACCTGTGAAACCCAGGTGCCCAGATAAAAGCCATTGACAAAATCTAAGTCTATCCCCGCCTGAATTGCCGGTTGCCCATCGCTCTGACTAATACCGCGAAATCTGTACTCCGAGACCAGACCCGCGCTGACACTGAAACTGGGACCGCTTTGTTCGGCAAAAGCCGTACCGCCAATAGCCAGAGCCAGGGCAGCACCAGTGAAGACAGTGGCGATTTTGTGCATTTTCGTTTTCACCTTTGATCCTCCAAGATTTCCATGTATCTAAATTTCTGATTCCTGTAATGGCGCCGCCTGCAATCGGTCCTGTACTGTCGGGTATGACAGAGGGTCTTTTGCGTCTTGTGAACGGCGACTTTCCCAGACTGCCAGTGATCGTCAATGGCACACCTGCCTAATTGAGTGCAGGGTTGATGCCAAAGCTGCAACACTGAATAAAATCAACGGGTTAGCTAAGAAAATAGACAGTTGGAATAAATACGAACAAAGAGCCAACAAAAGAGTACGCACCAAACTGGCCCTTTTGATCGAAACACGCACTGAAGTGGGGAGGCACTGCAGGGGGGAATAATCAAAATGGTGCACCTTGGACAGCTTTTGCGACAAAGTACTGTGGGTTACAATCTGGTGCCAATAACGATGAATTACTGAGCGAGGAGTTGCCTGTGGCTGCGGATAAACTGCAACAGCTACTGAAAGAACTGCAACAACAGGGTGCGGTTGTCAGCAATGACCTGCGCAGCGCCCTGGAAGTTTCCCTGGACAAGTTGCCACTGGTATCCCAGCGCGAGTTCGATACCCAGGTGGATATTCTGCGACGCACCCGGGAAAAGCTGGCGCGCCTGGAGGATAAAGTGGAAATGCTGGAACAGGTCCTGGCCTCAAGGGACAACAAACCCGAAACCTGAATCCTCGGCTGGTGATTTCCAGGATGAAACTGTGAACCTCTCAGTTACCCATGCCCGTGCACAGCTCGGGGTATCTGCCCCATTGGTCACAGTCGAGACACATCTGGCCAATGGCCTTCCCGCCTTCCATATCGTCGGCCTGCCTGAGACAGCGGTGAGAGAGAGCCGCGACCGGGTACGCAGCGCCCTGATCAATAGCCATTTCGAGTTTCCACAGCGCCGTATTACGGTCAATCTTGCCCCCGCCGACCTGCCCAAAGAAGGCGGGCGCTACGACCTGGCGATCGCCATCGGTATCCTCGCGGCCTCCGGACAGGTGCCCTGCGAACCTCTGCAAAATTATGAGTTTATCGGCGAATTGGCACTGACCGGCATACTGCGCGAAGTCAGTGGCGCCCTACCCGCAGCGATTGCCAGTTCCATTGCCCGGCGCAAACTGGTGGTGCCACAGGCGTGTGGTGCCGAAGCCGCTCTGGCGGGAGGCGAAGTCGGCAGTGCCGCTTCACTATTGCAGGTATGTGCCGAACTGCACGGGCGTGAGCCCTTGCCCCGCGCCACTCCCAAACCGCAAGATGCTGATATACATTGCGCCGATCTTGTCGATGTGCGCGGCCAGCTAAAAGCCCGGCGCGCCCTGGAGGTGGCTGCAGCCGGTGGCCACAACCTGCTTTTTTACGGCCCCCCCGGCACCGGCAAAACCATGCTGGCCAGCCGCCTGCCGGGCATACTGCCTCCGCTCAGCACTACCGAATTAATCGAGGTGGCTGCCGTCTACTCCAGTGCAGGCATGCCTCACCAGAGTTTGCGTCCTTTCCGTGCGCCGCATCACAGCGCCTCGCCAGCCGCGCTGGTGGGGGGCGGCAGTACACCGAAACCTGGGGAGGTCTCACTGGCCCATCGCGGCGTCCTGTTTCTGGATGAAATGCCAGAATTTCCCCGCCAGGCACTGGAAATACTGCGCGAGCCTCTGGAAAACGGTGAAGTGCGCATCTCCCGCGCACAAGCCCAGGTCACCTTTCCCGCCAGTTTTCAATTGGTGGGCGCCATGAACCCCTGCCCTTGTGGATACTTGGGGGAGAACCGCTGCCGCTGCACACCGGACCAGATTGGCCGCTACCGCAACAAACTTTCCGGACCGCTGCTGGACCGTATTGACATGCAGGTGGAGGTCAGCACCATGAACGCCGCTCAATTACAGGACGCTCCCACCAGCGAGCCTTCCGAAGTGGTGCGCACGCGGGTATGCACCGCCCGCGAGCGACAGATCCAACGCCAGGGCAGGATCAATACCCTCTTACAGGGTGTCGAGTTGGAAAAGCACTGCGCACTGGGAAACAATGAAAAGCATCTGATGAGACACTCTATAGAAAAACTGGGGCTCTCTGCGCGCAGCTATCACCGCGTACTCAGGGTCGCGCGTACCCTGGCAGACCTTGCGGGTGCTGAAAGGGCCTGTACGACGCATATTTCCGAGGCCCTTGCCTACCGCAACCTGGACAGACGCCGAGCCATCACGACTTCGATCTAGCTTGGCCTTATAAAAGACACACCGCAATTTGCCCACAGCCGCAGCGCTTCGGGGTGGCGCATCTGGTTAAAACAAATGGGGCTTTTAAACCAATAGCAATCGGTTTTCTAAGTCAAATACTTGGACCGCATAAAGTTCCGCAATCGATGTATAAATCTAGAGGGGGTTTGCGGAGCGGGTATAGGGATGTTCTCCATTTACTACCGGGTCGGAAGGAAAGAATACGCCTCTCCCAGGACACGCTGTGAATACATCCTTGTACGCTCGTAATGGGCATCCATGCCTCATACGATCTCAGGGAGAGGGGTATTCTTCCCTCCTGCTTTACTAGTAAACATGCCTAAGCTCTGTCTACGTACTGTTTTACAGGAAATATGGCCAGATGTGAGCCGGAATCTCGTTCATTGCGACCTTTATTTTGACAGTAGTGGGAATTGTGCCGAAAAAAACACGTAAATACAGACGGTTACAAGTGATAGGTTATCTCAGGACAGTGATCGCGATGACTTTTTTATTTTGTATGATGGTATCAATTTTGTGCAATTATCTGCCTTTAATAAAACACTTACAAGATTTACGCAAAATTGATTTCGAGATAGCAATCAGGATAATAGTGGTCACGGTAATCATTGTATAAATATTAAGCGTAAAGAACATGAAAATCAACATAGCGATTTGCTTTTCGATTTTATTATTCGCCTGTGACAAGGATACGCTCGTGCATTTAGAGGGAGAAAATAACGAGACTATTATAGTTGCCATAGCCTCTCCCGATAACATCTATATACAGGGCCAAGGAGTCGCGATGACACTTAACGAGTTTCGGGCAAAAGTATCGACCATGCTAAGTAAAAGCAGTAGTTATAGCTTTGTCATTCAATCCCCCGCAGGGCCAAGCCACAGAACAACTAAAGATGTACTAGCGGTTTTAAAGGAGAGCGGAGTAAATTCACGTCACATTGCAGTAGCAAAAAGTGGCGCTTAACAAAGCGCGGCAGTCACGACAACCTACTACGTGATCTTCCGCTGCGCTTGGCGTTGTTCACCAATCACAAAAATTAATGGCTCTTTATGGGTTCCAGGGAGTTATTCCAGCAGTAGGTTAAGCAATCCTGAAATAGCAGCCTTTCCCCGACGTTTTATATTGTGCAGGCACTCAAAAAACTCAGATACAGAGGAAGTCTCTCTTGTGATATCCCTCGATGGGGGCGCAACCAAGATCGCAATAAAGACCAGAAACATTCCATAGTATTCACATGAACTTCATTAAAACCGTCACCATCTTCATCCCGAGCATACTCGCCAGCACTGTGGCAAACAGTCTTGTGTCAGTAATCCCACTCTTTCAATCGGTCATAAATGTTGTATTCATCTGTGTAAGCCAAAGTGCCCGAAGAGATAGTGGTCTCAACTAACGGTCGAATCGTTGCTGGTTTAAGATTTGCAAGCATACGTATCGCAACCTGGCCACCTCGCTGGATCATGCCAAAAATGGGAGGCTTTTCTTTCTCCAGCGTATCACGACCACGGGCACCCCTCAGCTGGTTCCGCCGCCCACTACGGCCTTTTTTGACTGCTGCTGGCTGTTCCTTATGTCCCACCACAACATAAACTCGTCGCATTCCATTTCACCGTCAAGAGAGATATCAGGAGTTTTGCTGTGAACGGCTTCTCTGAGCTGTTGCGTCATCTGCTGGATATCATCTTTGTTCAAGTCGAGCTCCCGGCTGATCTGTGAATTTGGTAGTTTCAATGACATGAAATACAAGCAATGCACCCAGATTTTCAGAGGCTGATGATGGCCCGAAAACACAGATAAAGTCAGGTCATCAAAACGGCGCTGGCAACTCTTACACCGATAACGCTGCCTGTCCGGCTGTGTATCATCCTTTACCTGCCGGGTAACGTCCTGACCCATACAGTGAGGACAGCTCACTCCATCGGGCCAACGATGTTGCCGCATCTGTTGTAGCACGTTGTATTATCGAGGAGATCGTGAAATTTCATCATGAGACTGTTTTACAAGCGTTCAGTAGTCAAATCCATCGATAACGTCCTAAATTCATAGCTCTCCGGAATCCATAAAGAGCCTAGCACAGGAATACGCAATCCTTAAAAAAGTGTTGCACATAGTTGCAATCATGACAATGATAAGTACTGCAGCGGAAAAAATAAATTTATACAATACCACGAGAAAGAAGCAATTGAGTGGCATGCTCTTAACAAGTAAGAGCACTGGATATAGGATTCTGCGCTCATGCATTCGTCATTATATTATGATCAGAGGTGGAATGTGAACTGGGAGCTATCGAATGTGGATTACCCTCAAATTGATATAAAGCAAAATCATGTTGAGGGTTTATCTATGTGGATTGAAAAAATCGCAGAATTAGCTTTAACATATGGAGGTGTTTGGAGTACAATGGTTGTAGATCTTTGGCCGAATGATAATTACTCAAGACTAATAGGCCATGTCCATATGAAAGATGTGGCAATAGGTTATGATACTGGATTTAGAGTTTGCGTCTACTTAGAGAATGGCGGAACAAAAGGTGATTCTGGTAACGTATTCCACTAATAAACAAATGGCTAAATATTGCTGTAGCAGGCGAAAGAACCAATATCAAGCTTAATAATTTAGCTCAAAAAAACCTATTTGAAATTTGTCTTTCAAATTGTGGTGAAGGTGAGCTGAACGATACCATTAATATTGAATATAAATAAATACAATAAGCATATTGAAAAATATCCGCAAAAAAACCTAGGCTCGTTAACGCTCACCACATGCCATGGTGTTAAATTTTTTGTGGCAGGTAGTTTGAGCATAATAAAAATACTATTCTCTTTTTTCTGGATAGTAGACTGTATGCCTATCACTTCCGAGCGAAGCAAAGTTGTCTTGCACCAGGTAACAAGAGATCATCTGCAATGGGTATCAGTAAGCGAGCAATGAGGCGGCGCTCAGCTAAAGATTATTGATAACAAATCTTGCCAAAAAATGATTATGAATGTTGAAGCGATGTAGAAATAGCCAAGGAGTTAATTGTCAATAGAGGAGGTTTTATGCTTCAAAGAGGGCTGGTGAAATTTAGGGTCGATGTATCCAACATGGGTGTTGTTTCCTCCAAGTTTCATGGCGTCATGGCGGGCTCTGCCAAATTTTATAGTAAGGATTTATGTCGCATCATATTGAAGATCTTTTAAGTGAATGGCAGGCCGCACCGAAAGACGGCTGGGTATTGGCGGTTGTAACTAAAGTACAAGGTTCAGCTTATCGTAAAGCCGGTGCTATGATGCTATTCCACCCATTGGGAAAGGCCATTGGCATGGTGAGTGGAGGCTGTCTAGAGGAGGATCTTAAACGGCATGCTCAGAGAGCCATTCAATACGATGTAGTGGTAAAAGTAAAATATGACGCTAGAGATGAATCTGATGCCAGCTACCAGTTAGGTTGTGGCGGAATTGTCGAACTGATGTTGTTTCCATTAACGCAAAGTAATCATTACCTGCAATTACATTTATTGACAGAGAAACTCAATGCAGGTGACCCTGTTTTTTATGAGTTAGCCATGACTAAAGCGGGCACGGCAGCGGATAAAATGAGTGCTGCCGTGGTGCATGTTGCAGAGGCTGATTATCCACTGCACGACTTTCAAAAAGCGGTAATGCTTACCCGAGCCAAAAAAGAACGCACCACACAACAGTATCTTATCATTCCATGCCGTCCACGATTTCATATCGCTATATTTGGTGGTGGTTTGGATGCACAGCCAGTGGCCAATATTGCGGGCCAATTAGGCTGGAAAGTTACGGTTATTGATGAGCGGACCAGTTATGCCAGAAGCTATGACTTTCCTAATGCCAGGATTATAAAGCAGTCAAGTACTAATCTGTCTGATTCGGTATTATGCCGTTTTGACGCGGCAATCGTAATGCAACACAACCTAGAGTTAGACAGTGCCGCCTTAAAACGTCTTAGCCAGGTTCCAATCAACTACATCGCCTTGCTGGGCCCACCTCATAGACGCGATAAAGTACTTGAAAGGGTTCAACTGACGGAAGCTGATTTTCATGGAGTACTTTCAGCACCAGCCGGGTTGGCGCTGGGTGGCGAGCTGCCAGAATCCGTGGCTTTAAGTATTTTGGCACAGTGTCATGGCGTACTGCATAACGCCAGCCAGTTTGCCTTAGAAAAGGTGATGCTTTGATCGACGAACTGGATAACACTCCAACAGACTTAGTGAATATCAAGGCGAAGTCAGCATCAGCTAAAACTGTATTGGTGGCAGTATTAGCTGGTGGGGCAAGCCAGCGGTTCAAAGGGTGTAAGTTGGCAGCCGATATTGATGTTTTTGATGCATCAGGAAAAGTAAAGCGCCAACCATTAATACTGCATTCGCTAGATAAAGTGCAATGCTTAATAGCTAAAGCACCGACTAAAATAAACTATCAAGTGATGGTCGTCCTGGGTGAACACAGCCAAGTTATCACAGCACTACTGCCTGATGAGGTCATGGTTATCAAAAATCAACAGTGGCAACAGGGCATATCCAGTTCGATAAAAGTGGCCGTAGCTAAGGCTCAGTCGATACAAGCCGATGGTTTACTCATCACACTCGCTGATCATATCGGTGTAGCACTAAATGATCTTTACAAGTTAACCACTACTTGGTTTGCCAACGGGCAAACCAGTTGTGCCCAATACAAAAACAGTTTTGGTACGCCAGCGATTTTTAATTCTGAAGACTTTAAGATACTTTTGAGTCTTAGTGGAGACAAAGGCGCCAAAAAATTATTGATTGAAAAAGAAAAGTCACAACAAATAAACGTGATCGATATTAAATTCGTTACAACTGATATTGATAGCAAAACAGATTTAGAAAAGTGGCAACAACAGATGAAAGTAACCAGGAATTATTGATATTGGCTACCCGAGCGTTATTGGTTTTGAGTGTGTTTTAGACTGGAAAATAATTTTTCGTTACATGGCAACAACTAAATAAAGATATAACAGTGTTATCAACCTTAAGCTGTCGCTGATGTTATTAGCACCAAAGGAAAGGAGAGAGTAATGTCAAGTAAGAAAATAACATTAATGTTAAATGGTAAGATTTTTACTCTTGATACTGATCCGAATATCCCAATTTTATGGGTAATACGCGACATGTTAGGCATGACAGGCACTAAATATGGTTGCGGTGCTGGGCTTTGTGGCGCTTGCACGGTACATATTGAGGGCAAACCAGCAAGAGCTTGCTTAACCAGTGTTGCACAGGCCCAGGGTAAGCATGTGACTACAATTGAAGCTCTTGAGTTTGAGGGGTTAAAAGAAGCTTGGAATACCCATAATGTGCCGCAATGTGGATATTGCCAGTCGGGCCAATTGATGTCTGCTGCGGCGTTGCTTGCGAGTAATGCTACTCCCACTGACGCTGATATTGATACTGCTATGTCTGGCAATATCTGCCGCTGTGGTACCTATACCCGAATCAAAGCTGCAATCCAAAGTGTGGCTAAAAAGAGAGCTGAGAAATGAGTATATTTACAGCAGTGCAAAACTTTAGCCGCCGTGATGTACTTAAGCTATTTGGAGTAACAGGTGGAGGTTTAGTACTTGGAGCCAACGGTTTGAGCTGGACTCCTATGGCACTGGCACAAGAAAAAGCCGGTAAGCTCAATTTGTTCATTGCGGTTGGTGAGGATAATAAGGTTTATTTAACCTGCCACCGCTCAGAAATGGGACAGGGTATTAGGACGGGTATTCCTCAAATTTTAGCAGATGAGTTAGAGGCTGAGTGGCAACATGTTGTGGTGGTGCAAGGCCTGGCAGATAAACGCTATGGCAGCCAAAATACTGATGGCTCCCGCAGTATTCGTAAATATTACTACCAGATGCGTCAGATGGGCGCAATAGCGCGAACCATGCTTGAGCAGGCAGCCGCTAATCGCTGGGAAGTCCCTGTGTCAGAGGTTAAGGCGAAAAGCCATTATGTTCATCACGACAAAAGTCAACGTAAATTGAGCTATGGTGAGCTAGCCTTAGCGGCATCGAAGTTAGCCTTACCGGATAAAGAGAGCGTTAAGTTAAAAAAGAACAGTGAATTCAAACATATTGGCCAGTCACGCACGATCGTTGATATGGACGATATGTTGTCGGGTAAAGCTAAATATGGCTATGACGTTCAACTTGATGGAATGCTTTACGCTAGTATTACCCGCCCTCCAGTATTGGGTAGTGATGTCGTTAGATTAGATGATAGTCAGGCACGAAAGGTTGCTGGAGTCGTTGATGTTATTCGCTTACCGGTTCCTAAAGGCGCACCTGCTTTTCAAGCTTTGGGCGGTGTTGCGGTAATTGCTACAAATAGCTGGAGTGCTTTACAAGGAAGAAAAGCACTAGTGATTGATTGGACTGCCTCACCGAACGATACCCATGACTCTGAGAGTTATTTGGAAACGCTATCTAAACGAATAACCCAACCAAGTAAACTTGTACGGCAGCAGGGCCCTGAAATTTATGATTGGTCCACAAATTCGAAAATTCAATCACAATATACTATCCCTTATTTAACCCATGCTCCAATGGAGCCGCCCGTGGCAACCGCAATGGTGACTGAACATGGCTGTGAGCTGTGGGCCTCGACTCAAACACCTCAAAGTACTCAGCAGAATGTGGCTAAAAATTTAGGAATAAAAGAAGAGCAAGTTAGAGTTAACGTAACCTTATTGGGTGGCGGCTTTGGTCGAAAAGCTAAACCTGATTTCAGTGTAGAAGCAGCACTGTTATCCCAACAACTTAATCGGCCTATAAAGGTAAGTTGGAGTAGAGAAGATGATATCCAAAATGGCTATCTTCATGCGATAAACGCACAGTTTTATCAAGCTAAAGTTAATAATGACAATTTTCCCGAGGCGATGCTGCAGCGTACTGGTTTCCCGTCAATTAGCTCGACATTTGCAGAGAGCGTTGAGTACCCGTCTGCCGGAGAGCTAGATCTTGGCTTTGTTGATATTCCTTTTGCGCTCAAAAGCTATCGCTGTGAATCCGTTAAGGCTGAAGCATATACCCGCATAGGTTGGCTTCGCTCTGTGTGCAATATTCAGCACGCTTTCGGTATAGGCAGCTTTGTTGATGAGCTAGCTCACCACGCTAATATGCCATCGCCACAGATGTGGAAACAGATGTTAGGTAAGCCTCGGCTGGTCGATTTTGCTGATCAAGGCTTTGAATACAGTAACTATGGTGAAGAACTTTCTCGTCATCCTGTGGATGTTGGGCGCTACCATAAGGTCATTGATATTGTGGAGTTGGCGATGAAACAGAAAACGTCACTTCAAAAAGGACAAGGCTGGGGCTTTGCGGTACATCGAAGCTTTACCAGTTATGTAGCAGTTGCTATTTTGGTCGAAGTCGATCGAAGCAAAAACCTAAAGGTGATCAAATCAATTGCGGCAATTGATGCTGGGTTGGTGGTTAACCCTGATCGAGTTGTCTCACAAACCGAAGGCGCTGTTGTATTTGGCCTTAGTCTGGCAATGATGGGCGAGATCAGCTTTAAAGCAGGAAGAGTTCAACAGTCTAATTTTCATAACTACCCTTTGTTGCGTATCAATCAGTGTCCTGACATTGAAGTGACCATTGTGGCTTCTGATGCTCCCCCTGCGGGAGTGGGGGAGCCGGGAGTTCCGCCTGTAGCGCCAGCGTTAACCAATGCTATATTTTCTGCTACAGGTATGAGAATTAGAGACTTGCCAGTTAATAGTGTCTTGAATGTATAAGCGCCACCTGGCATTTTTTTACCCAAATGTATACTTTGACTCACCTCGAGCGGCTCCGTTTACCAAATCCTATAACGCTCCCTATCCGGATTAGTGGTAGGGGAAAGTGCATTGAAGGCGCGGTTTGTGATTGAGCACCCGCTGTTACTTTACGCGTTGAAGTAGGCGTTGGCTGTCGGTCCTTGTGTAGTGGTCAAGTATTTTTGGCCACCGTCTTTTGAGCATTCCAATATTTTTCTTCAGTCACATTCGGCGGCAAACC
>NZ_CANLDD010000071.1 GCF_947489355.1 uncultured Microbulbifer sp.
TATCTCCCTGCCATTCCAATATCACCTAAAAATGCCCAAGTGGGTTTTTTCGATTTAATTCAACGCGCATAAAAATTAACTTAGGGCGGCGGTGTTGGTGACGAAGGGTTGTGGGGATTTGACCCACCCCTCCCTCTAGCGCCACCGCCTTCCTGCGCGGTCTTACGCTGGTGGCACGGCTTGCACAACAGTTGCAAATTACTCAATTCGTTAGTGCCACCTTGTGATTTCGGCTTAATGTGATCGACATGCGTACCTATCGTCACAACACCTGCCGGCAGGCATATTTGACACAACCCTTTATCCCGCTTAATCACCAACGGCCTCACCTGCTTGCGCCATTTGTAGTCGTAACCACGCTCAGCGCTGGTGCCGTTCTGCTTCTGCCATCTTCCCCAGCCATTGTTAGCCTGGGGACAACTGCCTGAATGGGCCTGTCTGCAGCGCGCGCAGTAACGCTTAGCCCTTGCCGGCATTACGCTGACCCTGCTGCTCTCTCGCCATCTTGTGGCGTTGGTAGCTGTAGTACCAGTTCACCACAAAGGAGGCCACTGCCACTACGGCACAGATAAAACCGATTGGGTTTTGAATAAACAGGCTGTAGATACCACCGATAGCGCCTACGGTTACCGTAGTGGCATGGCCAGCCTTCTCAGCCAACTCTCGCATCAGGTCGTGAACGGTCATGACTGTTTCCATGTCTTGATGGCTTTTTCAGCACTGCGGCCCACCACATAACCGCCCAGGCCGACCTTTACGATTTCCAACAATGCCAAGGTCTGGTCCTCACTGAGGTTTTCTGCCGTGTATCCCAACCAGTGCGCCACTACAAGGCTGACAAAGGTCAGCATGGCAATAGGACGCCAGCAACGCTGAAGCCAGCTCTCTCCGCCCGCTTCTGCGGTAATCACACTGGTTGCCGACTCCAGTTCCTTGAGTTCCATCGCTATCAACTGGCGGTCAATCTCAGCCTTGAGCCTGTTGGCCTCAGTTTTGTCAGGAAACGCCTTGTCGATCGCCTTACCAATCAGACCTGAGATCGCAGAAATTGCACCTAGCATCAGTAGCTCCAAATTGTGAAACCTGGGGAAGTAGCTTTCTCCAGGTGTAAAAAAACCGGCTCAGTGGCCGGCTTTTTTACTTAGGTGTCAAATGTTGCAGCAAGTGCAACATATCCTTATTTGTTAACTGTTTTTACCATGCGCGCCGCTCATAGGTTACGCTGTTGCCTGTAAATACTGGAGGCTTAACCTGAACTTTAATTGTGAAGTCTAAGGTTACGCCCAACAAATTTATGTTTTTACCCGGAGCTATAATTATGATCATGCGCCCGCTAGGCGTTGGATGATTAGTTATGCCGGAAACGCCCATTGTGCCAACCTGCTGAGCCTCAAAGTCAATGATTGTATCAGACGCAAGTATATAAAATTGATGCTTTATGTCTTTGTTTTGATAAACCTGACCTATTGACTCATGGCCGTTTACTTTTAGAGGAATATCAGTTTTGAGGAAAATAGCCTCACTAATTTTCTTTGCATCGTAGCCTACACCCCTTAAAAGTGACAGGCGCCAATTCTTTAAATCCTCTTTGTACTCTTCCCTTACATATGTACCCGGAACCGCTAAATCAAACTTTTGCAATCCTGTGGCTAGCGCATTTGACGCAGCCATTATTGCGAACAATGTAATTGTGACAAACTTTCTCATTGGTACACTCGACAGTTAACGCCTTAGTTTAGGGCAAGCCACGTAGTAGTGAGTCCCAGCCGCAAGCGATCATACCACGCCTTGTTAGAGTTGGAGATATTCATATTATTTTTTAAACGACAATATTTTGAGACCGAGACAAACCATTGCCCCAATTAAAATACCTTGCCCCGCAGCTATGACCGGAACTAATGGTACACCCAAAAGCATATTTTCAGGAGCGTCAGGTTGAACTAAGGCAACAATTAGAAATAGTGGTGTAAAGATAACTGAAACAGCCTTAGTCCAACCTTTCCATATTTGTTTAAACATTAAATACTCTTGATCCTATTGATAGCTTTAACATTTATATACTGATCACCGTGGCTAATATCTCCCAAATCACTATCTCGGCACTTATCCAATATTTTCGGATAACGGAATTGCTGATCTCAAATTACATAGCCGCCAACTATAACTGCTTAGACAGTTTCGTCAAATGGAAAAATCCTTACTGAATTGAAAAATTGGCTGGTCATCAGCCCCCCCCACAAAACTGCTCACCATGGCCCCCTGGGAGGCGATAGCGATCTCACCTGAGTCCCAGCACTCGGCCAGGCGGCAGGCGGTCCGGTGTAGCTCATCCTCTCCACATTCCACGAGTTCCGCCGTATTGCAGCACAGCTTGTGGAGGAAGGCCTGGGCATAGTCTCGTGCGGTGATGCGCCCCTCTATAAACAAATTCATTTGAGTAGTAATAATCAGCAGCAGGAAACGCCTACTGTGGTCCTCGGGACAGCTACCCAGACCACTGCTATCCGCCTCAGCGTGACAGCGATAACAGAGATGCGCAGCCATGGCATCGTGGGGCTTGATCCCCCTGCCTTTGCCGTAGCTGTGGCTGCGCTGACCCTGGTAGTGGGCGGCCACTGTGGTGCCCTCGTTATTATCACAGCGGACGCAATCGCGGCCTTTGGCCAGCCTCAGTAGTTTCGGGATGCGGGTGGGCTGCAGGTTCACTTTGTCTCCCTAGGTATCTCCAACCAGAATACTTAGCCCTTCCATACGCCCTCCCCTCAGTAGCTCCAGATTGTGGCCTGCTTCTTCCAGGCGAAAAAAAACCGGCTCAGGGGCCGGTTTGGGTGATTGGATAAAAGCGGCTAGTGCCGTCCTGCGAAGAGCCCTAGCTTATTGCTTGCGCTTGCTATGTTTTTTTAAAAAACGCTTCATTTGGGTGAGGCTTCCGTTTTTCCATTGCTTCCATATGCCTCTTTTGAGCATCCTTTTCTGCTTTTAGCTGGGGCGCACATTAGTGCGTCCCTTTGCCTAAACTTGTTATAGCCTTTTACCTTTTACAGTTGCACTCTCTTGCCACTAATTGTAGCTCTTGAATGTACTCTTGGGTTGCTTTCTGAAAGATTGGTTCGCCGAGCTTTTGAAAGTGAACAGTGAATTCTGTAAGCGCATTCTTACTAGCTTTCACTTCTTTTTGGCCGATTGAAGAAGTATAGAAATCGACCAATGAATCCAGCTCCTTTTCAGTAAAATATTGGCCATAGAACTGGCCTCACACCGCTACTATTTCTTCAGCTCCCCAAGGCACATTAACTTTATTCATGTAATTATTAAATGCTACTGAAAAGCGAGCCTGGAAATCTTCGCTCGGATTCATTTGGGCTAGCAGTTGGTCCATCATTTGTTTTCCTGCCTGCTCACTTTGAGCCCTCCCCATCTCTAATTGGTTTTCAAACATAGAGATAAGGCCCTGCGCCTCCATGAGCTGACGGATTTTGGCTTCCTTGTCTCCAGCCATTGAAAGCATGGGGAACATTGAAAATAAAAGTACTGAAACCAGTTTTTTCATAAACTACTCCTTAGTTTCGGTTTACGATGCTATAACATTTAAATAGTGGTCGCCGTGACCACTATTATCCTGATTACTGCCCCGGAATCAATTCTGCGCCGTTTACCCACAATCCGCATTAAAAACAACTACTTACATAGATTTGGCACAATCGTACAAAATTCGATCACTCTCTTCAGAGTAAAAAACCGGCTCAGTGGCCGGTTTAAGTCGTTGCACGGTGGTGTGGGGAGGGCGGGCTAGAAACTCGCCTTTACCTGATTATGGACAGACTCTTGCGTATAAGTGTTCGTCTATGTACGAGCCCTCGTGGGCTACCGCCGCTTTTAGTACACCTTCCAATTTGTACCCTGCTTTTTCTAGCACTTTTGTGGATGCAATATTCAAGGAGGTTACAGGGTTGAATAGTCTTTTTATCTCGGTAGTCTCAAAAATGTAATTTGTAAAATTAATTAATGATTCAGTAGCGATTCCACTGTTCCAGTGCTTATAACCCAACCAATAGCCTATCTCCGCTGAGTGCGAGTACTCAAGTTCCCGCTTGTAAGCGCCTATGACGCCACAAAATGTACCCTCAAAATCAATTGCTCGCACCACACCAACTTCTTTGCAACCAGACTCTATCCACCAAGCTGCATCTTCTCTCGTATATGGAGAAGGAATTCTTGAGGAAAGATATTTTGTAACCCGATCATCATTCAAATGCTGAATCAGAGCAGCATCATCTGCTTTTTGCAAACTTCGGAGTTCAATCATCTCGAGTCCATAACGCCCACAGCAGGGGCGGCTTAACTTGTGCGCATTTTACACGAAAATGGGAGCGAAGCAACCGCGCAAAATGTGCATAAGGTAAGACGTCCCACGGAGGCCCGAAGGGCCCGAGCAAACTGCCTGTGATTATTAAGAGTCACCACGGCCATGGTTAACACAGTCCTCAAATAGGTCTTTGTAAATATCTAGGCTATAACCAGGATACGATTTACAAATTGACTGATGACGCCCCCAAAATTCTTCTTCGTTGAAATCGCGGAAGTCAGAAACATTTGCAGTCATAAGTGAGCCGAGCCACTCTGATAAAGTGGCTATCATTTTTAGCGAAGTATTTACATGACCGGCTGTACCCAGATTTAGGGTGCCAACTTTTAAACTGGAGGAAATGCTTTGAATCGCAGCATAGCCAGTTAGCCCAAGATGTCTGTAAGCGGATTTTGTCGACTCATCCATGCTTCTTATTACTCTAACTCTTAACATTTATATACTGATCACAATGACCACTATTATCCTGATTACTGTGTCGGAATCAATTCTGCACCGTTTACCAACAGTCCGCATTAAAAACAGCTACTTACATAGATTTGGCACAATCGTACAAAATTCGATCACTCTCTTCAGAGTAAAAAACCGGCTCAGTGGCCGGCTTGGATCGTTGCACGGTGGTGTGGGGAGGGCGGGCTAGAAACTCGTCTTTACCCGATTAAATTTTCGCACCATGATTAGTTATACAAGCCTGACGCTGGAGCGACTTGGATATTTTTACTGGTAGTAAGCATGTTACCCCAAACCCAATTGTGGTGCTCTATTACCTTCTCGGCAGATAGGTGCGGCCTATCTGCTAAGGTGTGGCAGTCCGACACCACTGCAACTTCATAGTCATGGCTCACAGCTGATCTTATGGTCGTATCAACACAAAAATCTGTAGCCCAACCAGAGATAATTAACCTAGCCGGGTTTAACGTTCCTAGGACATGAGTGAGATTCGTTCTGTGAAATGCATCGTTTGTCGTCTTTCTTACAATAAAGTCATCTTCACCCATATATAGTGACGAAAGAATTTCCCACCCTGGAGTATTTGGTGCCAATCCCTCCTCTTCTGTGCCATCATGCTGAATAAAGATTACTTTTCCATTACGCTTGCGCACACTCTTGGAGAGCCGATTAATTCGATCAATGACACCAACAGAATCAAACTTATCTGATGTGGAGAATGAGGCCTCTTGCATATCGATAATTATAAATATGTCCATGTAGTGTCCGGTCACTTTGTAGAACTTAACGCCCGGCTTTGGGGCGGACTTGTAGCTGCGAAGCAGCGGAACGGAGGTCCAGCCCCGGCTTGCCGGGGCGATGCACCATTGACTTGTTAAATGCATAGCCTCACTACGACCATTGTATATTTGAAACTTCAAAATATTCTTCAGCTTCTTCTTTTGCTTCTTCAATTGAATCAAAGTGTAAATCCGCCGCAAAAAATCCCTCTGGCGTCATTATGAGGTGATATCCATTCTTGGCATTACCTTCGATTAGCAGCTCTATTTCTAGCTGCTTTACATATTTTATATCGTCTTCACGATCAGCAACTCTCCAGCCACCTTTAAGAATACGAATTTTCTGTACGATAGTGCTTTTCATCGTTTTGGGCATTTAACGAAAATAGATATGCGGAACCGTTAAGAAAGTTGGCAGTGCCTTTGCGCAAGCAAAGGGAATGACAACTTTTAGGTTTCCGCATCATCGGGTTGTTATTTGTTGCTCGTGGTACTCTGTACAAATTCACTACAAATATCTTTCTTCTTACTGTCTACCACGATTCGGAGAGAGAAATTAGCAGCACTAGGTTCGCGGCCTTGCTTCGAAGCTTACACGAAGGTCGAACCGTTGACTGTGGGCTTTCCCGCCAATACTGTTTATTTATACAGAACACTAACAATCACCTGCTATTCTTAATTGAACCCCTACAAAACTGGAGCGAGCGACCAATAATATTTATATAGTGATCACCATGACCACTATTATCCTGATTACTGTCCAGAAATCAATTCTGCGCCGTTTACCCACAATCCGCCTTGGAAAATAGCTACTTACATGGACTTGGTACAATCGTGTAAAATACGATCACTCTCTCCAGAGTAAAAAACCGGCTCAGTGGCCGGTTTGGGTGGTTGGGTGTCTGGTAGAGACAACAATCGCAAGGTAGCTGATTTATACCTCTAAAACGCAAAAGTACCAAAATGGTGAAACCCCAAAACTAAAGACGCTCCCGCCCTATTGGGCAAGGGTTCTTGATTGTAGAGATACCCTCATGTATATTTTTGCGCCTTGATCGGTACTGATTCTCGATTACATTTCAAGGAAGAAAATTATGGCGGGACACCCTCACCTCAACCAAGTGAGGTCCAAGACTGACCTTATATCTGTAAACGGCAAAGCCTACAATGTGGAGCTTACCTACCATGTTGTTTTTGGCCTGGATGGCTATGTGGTTGGCTTAAAATTTTCCGATCACCTTGGAGGTATGGATTCCTCAAAGCGGGGGCACACAAACCCATACGCACTCGGCAAAGCAGTCGCACAGTCGGTGATCAAGTTGATCACGCCCGACCTCTACAAGGTGTCCATTCTAGGCTTTTACTTGCTCACCGATGATCTAGCAAATAGACGGAAGGACGCCGTTCAGCTTAAAAGAAGGCTTTACCATGCTAAAGCGGTAGATATCCATGAGGCTGTTAGCCACCACTTGAAACACTTAATCCAGGTTGAAGTAGATGGTGGTCTGGGCTGGGCAATGAGCACAAAAGATTTCCCCAGCTACTCCCAATTTGAGGTCTTTGAAAGAGAGCTAGCTAAGGAATTGAGGGTTTTACCATGCTGATCAGAATAGAGACAGGCGAACTGAAGGAGTTCCCCGAGGACTTGGCCGCGCTTATTCTCGCCGACCCCTCATGCGGAGAAGACGACAAACCAGAATTTACCGCCGAAGAAGTGAACGCCTTGTTGCATGCGATTTTAGGCACCTTTGCGCGCGATGAAATTAGCTTCGAAGAGAATATCGAAAAAATAAGAGAGCGGTACGAATCGATAGGGCGGCCCTGCGAAGAGAATTTGCGGATAGCGCAAGAGTCAATCCAGGCGTATGTGCGCGAGATTAAGGGGGATGATATTGGAATGGTCGACAGTGAGCTTGTGGACCTGCTTTTCACAACAACCGACAAAGAGCGTGAGTCAGTCAAATCCCTCACAAAGCTCAAAAAGTGAGAAAGGGACGCCCCTCCTACAACTGCCCCGGATTAAGGGCAAAATCGTGATGATCTTCGCGATTCCTATCCTTTTTCTTGAAACAAAAAAAGTGTGAGCTATAAAGAGAGCAAGAATTGTTGCACCAGCTTCAATTCTTAATCACAACCTTAACCACACTTTTTAAAGGGATAACAACGTGAATAAAGTGTTGCAAAGTTTTTTAATAGTATTCACCACCTTTTCTGGCAGTCTTAGCTATGCAGCTTGTCGCTTGGTTGATAGGACAATAAATCTGCAAGAAGCCTACCCTTTTGTCATTTTCCCCACCACAGTAAACATAAAGGATGCTGAGGGGGATTGCAGCGTCTTACAGGCAGAAACCCACGGGCTTCTTATTAGCAACGTAGTAGGGATTCCCTTGCAGTGTGTGCCTGTAGAATTCACCAGCATTTCAATTTTGTTCGAAGACGAGGACGGCCAGGTAATTCAAGATACTCTTCCCAATGCCATCGCCACTCGGGCAGCCTGTAGATAGAGTAAAATGAAAAACCTCGCACAAGGCGGGGCTTTCTCAACGGTTAATCGGCAATCGCTCACACGCACCCGGCGCACTGCATGGCAGGGCCAGCGCTCCAGGTCATAACCATCGCGGCGTTCGTACTAGTTGTGCTGTGCGGCTTTTTCCAGAAAGGCGAGGGCGCTGTAGTCCGGTGATGAAACCGCTTCAGAACTCATGCTGCTTCACCTTCGCCAATTCCTGACTAACATCTCTTCCCCCATTAGGTCATTGTTTTGATTAAAAAAACTGGTGTGCCTTGTGCTGGATCAGCGCTTGAATGTGTGAATCTCGACGCTTCCGGGCGCGGTAGTTGGCCAGGTAATTAGCGCGGCAGCGTTTACAGCGACTAACGCGACCACAGGAGCTGGCGCGTCGGGGGAATATCGTCGGTGCTTTCCATTCATTGCAGCCGCGACAGTAAAACTGCCCCTGCTCATTGGTTTTCCGGGTCATGGACTCACCCCCACAAAGCTGCTGATTATGGCGCCGCAATGCACGCAATCGTGGCCTTTGGCCAGCACTAGTAGTTTCGTGATGAGGGTGGGTTGCAGGTGCATTACGTATCCCTGAGTATCTGCGGTCCAAACAGTAAGCCCGCAAGAAAGATCCGGGCCCGGTGTAATCGGGTTTGATAGGTGCGCAGGCTGATTTTCAGGCAGCGGGCGCGGGATCGCTGCTCACTGAGGCCCTCGTGCAATAACAAGCTGCGTGCTTCCACCTTCAGTACCTCGTAGAGTTTCGGGGTCTCCCGCTTGATGATCGTCATGGCCTCCTCTACCGGTGCAGCTAACTCCTCGCTGATACCCTGGCAGCTAACACGATAGGAGCGTGTGGCAGTGCCTTGTGCTGTGTACTGCTTCTGGCGCAACCGGGAGCTGCGACGGGCGGCGTGGACCTCGATAGCGCACAGCACACTACTGCCACTTACCCCTCCCAGGTCCAAAGCCACAGAACCCCACAGGTACAGCTTGTCTTCCAGCGCTTCCACAAGGCACGGGCTGATGCGCTCTCCATCCATGCACGCTCCTCAGTAGGTCCAGTCCCAGGGGCGCTTGCGGCCGGGAGCATCGGTGTTGCCGCCGATATGGATAAAGCGTTTATGGTGCGGGCCACGCTGGTTGGGGCTAATCGCGGTGAAGGGTTGCGGCAGCTCATTTTGGGCGTGCAACCAGTTATATACATGCAGAGCCTGCATCAAGTAGTGGGCATCCTTGCCATACACCCCCACATCCACGCCTACACCACAGGGGTGATCGCCGAGGATGTGGGGCTTGCCTTCCTGCATAGCTCGTTTCGCCTTACGCGCCTCTATCGGGTGGAGGGTGCAGCGGTAACCACTGGTTACTGGCATAGGGCGGCAATACACCCGCTCGCGTACTCGATTCAAGTGGGAGAGAAACCACTCCTTCACATTGGAGGCGCACCCCCTCGCGCCCTCACCATTGCTGCGCTCGCGCTCACAGTCGGCGCAACGACACTGCAGCTCCTGGACGGTGAAATAGTTTTTACTGGTTGGTGTAGTGATATCGATCATTGGGCACCCCCAAAGCGGCTTGAAAATTCGCAGTTGTCTTCCAGCACCTCCGCAATCAGTACCCGGGTGTAGCCCTGTCCACGCTTGGCCGGCGCCTGGGTGACTCGGCGCTTTACTACGCACTGGTTGTTGTCATTCTCGATCAGGCCCAGGCCGTGGGGATTGGTCTGGCTGGGCTTCTCCAGCACATCGATCAGCAGCTTTGTGCCACCCTGCAGGTTGTCATCGTCCAATTCACCGGCAGATCCGCGTTCAATCTCGATATATACCTGTGCCAGAGGCTCATTGGGGCGGCGTTGACCGCTTCTCACCAGGGCTGCCGCTACTTCCATGGCCAACTGCTTTTTCACCGCCCGGCGCTTTCTCCAGTGCATCCGCAACAACTGGTTATTGGATGGCGTGGCCTGGGGTAAGGTGAATTCCAGAGTGCGCATATTCCCCCCTCCGCTTTCTTGATTAACCAGTGAATTGCCGGAATCTATTCGGTGGCTCAGCCTGGAGTACCTCCGCCGTCCATACATCCATGCGGAACTGGCTGAGCTTGGCTTTGAGGTTGTCGATACCTGGTTCTCCACGGCGGTGCTTTGCGGTGATCACTTCCACCAAGCCGGGGTTCAGGGAATCGAAATTGTCTTTATCTTCCCGGTACAGCAGGGCCACTATGTCGGCGTCCTGTTCAATAGAGCCGGAATCGCGTAGCTGGGACATATTGGGCCGGCCACCCTTGGCTGCCTCGCGGTTGAACTGGCACAGCGCCAACACCGGTATATCCAACTCCTTTGCCAATGCCTTGAGCCCGGCAGAGACGCCAGCCACTTCCCGCTCCCGGCTCAGTCCATCACCACGCACCTGTTGCAGGTAATCCACCACGATCAGTGACAACGGGCTCTTGCGGTGCTCACGGCGGGCACGGCTGACAATCTGGTTGATATGCAGCGCACCCTGGTCGTCCACCCCCATGTCGATGCCCTTGAGTTGGCTTACAGCGTGAGTCATACCCTGACTGTGCTGTGCGTAAAAACCTTTGCGGTCATCTGAATTGTCGGAGTCGGCGAGCCCTATGGGGATGCGACCAACCATGCCCACCAGCCGGCGGTAAAGCTCACGGCGGCTCATTTCCAAAGAAAAAACCAAGGCACGGTTACCGTTGAGGGCATTGTGCGCAGCCACCTGCATGGCAAATACGGTCTTTCCTGTACCAGTGGTCCCAGCAAGGATTACCAACTCACCACCACGCAGCCCTTTCCAACGGCGGTCTATGCAATCCCAGCCGGTGTGTACCCGCTCGATCTGCTCGCCAGTCTCCAGGCGGTTCCAGTCCTGCAGAACCTCCCTGGCTGCCCCGTCCAGGTCTTGAGGGCCTGTACCGGTATCTCGGGCACGCTCCAGGTCGGACAGGCTGGACTGGCACTCGCCGATAATCTCCGTCACAGACCGGATTGGCGCGGTGTAAACGGCTTTGCTGAAATCATCGAAAGCAGCCAGCAACTTACGGCGATGGGCATGATCAGCAGCAATGTGAGCGTAGGTCCGCACATTCGATGCCCCTGGAGTCTGTTCACACAGTTCAGCCAGGTAGGCAACGCCTCCTGCAGACCCCAGCTTTTTGGTGCGGTTCAGCTCCTCACCCACGGTAAACGCATCCACTGGCTGGGAGTTCTCTGCCAGGGATTTGATGGCAGTAGCAATAGTGCGGTGTGCCGGAGTCATGAAATCCGAACGGCCTACAATCTCGAATACGTCCTCGATGGCGGAGGGGTTGATTAGGAGTCCACCAAGCACCATCTGCTCTGCGGCGATCAGGGTGTTCTGTTCGTCCCGGTTCAGACGCTTAGCCATCATGCCGCTGCTCCTTGTGCGTTTTCGGTGATGCGCGGGTAATGATTCGGGTCGGTCAACCACTCCAGGTCGGCCTTGTGGGAACCGTTCAGCCACTGCTGACTGGCGCAAAAGGCGAAGAATTCATCAAACCAATCCAAATCGCGATTAGCGCGTTGTGTCCACAGGTAGGTCAGGAACTCCCGTCGCCGGTCACTCAGGGCGGTTACCGGCACGTTGTTGGGCAGGTTGCGGTGGTAAGACTCGACAATCCGGTCAAACGGGATGATCTCCGGTCGCTCGTCCTCCCAGCGGCATTGGTTCAGGTAGGTGGTCGGGTGGAGCCGGTCAAATCCGAATTGGTTAGCCAGCAGGCGGTGTTCGATGTCCTCGGCAAGCAACTCAGCAAACGACTCCGCATCCCGTTTGGATTTTTTTAGGTTGGCCAGGAAGGCGGCATGGGCTTTTTGCTTGCCCACCCTGGGTAACCCTGCTGACCAGAATCGATCAAACGCCGAATCGATCATAGTATTGGTTTGTTCTATGGTTTGTTCATTGGTTTGTTCTTTGTTCTTGGCTGCTGAGTCCAAATTGGACTTGGTCTCTGAGTCCAAATTGGAATTGGTATCCCCACCCAATTTGGTCTCTGATACCAACTTGGTCTCTGAGTCCAAATTGGCGGGGACCGTTAGAGTGTATTCATTGCCCCCGGTGAACCCCCTTTTTTTCTTTTTCAACCAACCTTTTTCGGATAGTGCTTTGGTCAGTTTCGACACACGGGTTTTGTCTTTGATCTGCGCACGTTCAGCCAATGATTCCAAACTGGGCCAGACGGTATTCGTGTCCTTTCCACGAAAAGAGAACAGAGAAAAAAGGACGCGACGCTCGGGGTCAGTGAGACGACCATCGGTCAATACCTCCAGGGGGGCGACAATAAGGCTCATTTTTCACCCCCATTCAACACAGCAGACTTTCGATAGGCACGGTCAGCATCTGCTGCCGACTTGATTTGTTCAGGTGGGATTTGAAGTAAAGCCCGCGCCAACTCACAAGGCGGCAGGCCCGTTTGTTGTGCGCGTTTATTCACGCAATACAGGACAAAAAGATCGGAGTCTTCCATTATCGCCTCCGTCCGCTTCTGCGGCTCTTCAATGGTTTTGATAGTGTCCGTTACATCAAAAGCTGCCGGTCTTTCACCAGCTCGATTTTTTAGACCCTTGGCTTTGTTTCTTCGCGATAGCGTTGAACGCTCTCTAATCGCTCCAAGTCTTCGCGCTCACTTTCAATAACATTTACCCACTCACCTGCAAGGTGGGCACCCAAGGTGGCCAGTTCCTGCGTAGTGGGGTGGTTATCGGGCATGAAGGAAATAGCGAGAAATAGAGTGCGCAGCTTTTCTACGGCTTCTAAGCTAACGCCAGCGAGGTCAAGGGATTGGGTAATAAACTGATCTGCCCGAGCAGCGGGCACAACTGGGGCGTGATTAGGCATGATTGCCTCCTGCGATTGCGGGTTGTCCGCCACACAGGAGTTGCGAATCTCGAAATGGTGGCGGGGTAAACGGGTTCGCAATACCGCTCGCAGGAAACGGCGGGCCCGAAGGCCCCCCGAATACCCCACCATAACAAGGAGGTTTCGCGCACAAAAAAAGACGCTTACAACTAGAGGCGTCTTCCCGGCGCCTGCGAAATACGGGTTGCGAACCCCGGCTCCCGATTTTGCGAGAGCGGGATAAGCATAGGACCGTTCTCCGATTCCTGTCAACCGGGGAAATCCGTTTTTCCCTGCAGGCGCCTTTTGCATTTTTATGCCTTACCAATAATTTCTGCAATGATTCAGTGCCGTTCTCTCCCGGCTGTCACACCACTGGGCAGGTGTCGCCATTCCCGGTATGCTGAAAGCTCCCAAACAAACAGCTAACAA
>NZ_CANLDD010000072.1 GCF_947489355.1 uncultured Microbulbifer sp.
ACCAGAAGATTTAATGGATAATTACTTGGCGGCACAAGCCGCATAAATGGTATGCGCTTCAAGGTTGAATCCGCGTTCTTTATAGTGCTCAAATGGATATAATTTATGCATGAAAACTACCCGCTTCCGTCCTAGAAGATAACCATCCAACTGCTGTGGAATTTTAGAAGAAATCAGCGTCTATAGCAGAAATTGCGTGGAAATTGAATGTTTCCATCCGATCATTACAAAACTGGAACAACTCTTATAAAGAGAGTGACTTCAAGCAAGGCATTGGCCGCTAAGAAATGCGGCCGCACCGAAGGCATGAGCCGTAGTTTAACGTCAGAGCAAGTAGGGAAAGTTCAAAAATAGATCGCGGACAAACAGCCAAGTCAGTTGAAGCTTGACTACTTGCTGTGAACACGCAAGGCGGTCATGGAACTGACAGAGAGTTAATACGGCATGAAAATATCGATTTATACCGTCGGTGATTATCCGAAATGCTAGGGGTTTACACCGCAGAAACCCGTCAAGCGGGACTATGAAAAAACTCTAAAGCCGTTAAGCATGGCGAGTAGAACACGAGAATTAAATGAAAATAATTTAATTACCAGCATATTCATCTGAATTAAATCTGAATTTATTTTTCAATTATGAACTCAAAGGAAATGTTCACGGCTGCATGCCAACACGATCTAAGGAGTAGCTGAAAAGCAAGGTACTTTCTTACATGAAAATATTACAAAAGAAGCCTGCGTGTGTAGCATCCTACCTAAGGCAACACTCGATCAAATATGCAATATAATGAATTATTTTTTTGCCGGATTAATAGCTTTTATCATTTTTACAATAGTAAGCTTTTGGTTATTTCTATTCTAAACATGTATAAAATATTTAGTAAATTCAACTGATGGGTGCACATTTTAATAGGATTTAATAAAAGCGGACAGTTGCTCATAGGCTTTAATTTTTTTCGGGAAGATATCTACACTGAGGCACTACAAACAACTTATTTATGAATAATGATACAAGATTGATGCGTTAAATAAAAGCGCTTTTATACAAGAAGAGGCTGTGACAGATGTAAGAATGCACGTGTTAACGATATCCAAGTAGTCAGCGGAGGATGGCGGTCAGTGCGGGGTATCTCCACAAGCAAGCTCAAAGGATTGTGCTTTCGCGTCGTGAAGATGCTAGAAAATAACAAGGCGACTCTAGAGCTGATTAGTCTAGCCCAAAAGGGCGACCCTTAAGCTTTTCCAGAAAAAGTACGCATAGTTTGACAAACGCGAAAGTCACATATTAACTCCAATGTGTGAATCGTCAAGCAACACACAATGGGGTCAACCTGAGACAAGTGGACAGTTTACGTCGCACAAAATTAGAGTGTAAGTGCCATATAGTTTTTATCTCAAAGTATCGTAGAAACGTACTTTTTGGACAAGTACGCAGAGAGTTGCCCATGATGTTTCACCAGTTGGTACGGCAAAACAAAAGCTTGATTCGTTATCAGGAGAAGGATGATCGGCGAGTAAAGCAGCTGAACTTGGTATGAAGATATAGGCAGCCTCTTTTAGGGGGCTTAAGGAACGTTAGTTTCGTACCGTTACTGATTCGTTTTAAGACTCAATCTGGACACCAACTAATAGAGCGTCTGCATTACGATCCAATGTTTAACTGGTTTGTTGGACTTGATATGGAGTACAAAGTTTGGATCCCGAACGTATTCACCAAAAACTGGAATCAAGAAATAACAGGCTATGTCGATAATCATTTTCAGAGCTATCAATTTTCACAGCCAAAAGCGTAACAATAACACGCAGGAATCCGCTACAGATGAAGTTGCGTGAATGTTCCGCGAGAGAGAAGGAAAGGAGCCCAAGCCTTGTTATATTAGACAACTACTTACTGAAACTGTAATGATCTGATCGTAGACAATGAATTCAAATCTTCCGGTACGAATCAAGAGTGAGGTGTCGGAACATTCATGATTGCCAGGTAAAGCACGTGGCCCGATATGACGATTGACACATATAAAAACTATGACATAGGCGATTTCTTCAAAAATCAGGGGAATCCAAAACGAATACAAAAATGCCATGACTGTATGAAGGGTATTTGTGTGATGTGAAAGCCCCGGAATATTGATCAAGAAAAATCCACCTGGTTCTACTGATTCACAACTATCGTATACAACATTACACAAAAGAAAACATTAATAGCATGAGATTATTGGAATAGGCACGAAAGTGCCGCTATGTAAGATAACTTTGATTTTGTTTTTTGATTGCGATAGTAGCCTCACTGGCACAAAACCTCTAAGTCAAAAAATATTCTCTGTATGGGCAAAACGTCAGGTTTAAAATTTAAAGAGTTTGGGAAATATTTTTTGCAGTCAGACAAAGGGTGAAGGTTTGAAAATATATGCAAGAAAGAAATTAGCACAGTATCATAAAATTTAAAGTATCATCGCAGAAAAATCAATCTTAGAAGTGATGAATAACTTAATGAATAAATATTTGAAGCAAAGACAGAATAAGCGAATATACTTTAAGTTAAGCTTGAATTCACTATATAATTTAAATCTGTTAAGAAAAATTTACTTTTTATGAGTGAGATCCCTATGAAATATTCTGTTATAATCCCTATTTATGAGCAATGGCATTTTGTTGCGGATTTAATTAATAGATTAATTCGACAATCAATAGGAATGAATAATTTTGAAGTATTACTCATAGATAATGGTTCAAAAAAATTCTTACCTATAAAAGACCTTCCAGATTTTTTTCGTATTTTAAATTGTAATACACCTGGAGCATATGCTGCTAGAAATCTTGGTATAAAAAATGCTAAAGGAGAATGGTTAGTTTTTACAGATGCCGATTGCCTCCCTGCGTATAATTGGTTGCAATGTTACGAAGAGTGCTCAGGCAGAAATAAGTTATTAGCTGGCAATGTTATCACAAATCCGGTATCCAGCGATCCTAGTATTTATGAAATCTATGATATCGTAAAGGGAATACCGCAAAAGGCATATGTTAAAGAAGGATACGCAGCAACTGCAAATTTAATGTTTTCTAAAGAGTTGGCCAGAATGGTAGGAAATTTTGAAGAATTATATTTTTCTGGAAGCGATATAGAGTTTTGCAAGCGTGCTGTAACAAAAGGCATGTCTATACACTATGTTGAAAAATCAATCGTTTATCATCGCGCAAGAACTAATTTAAGAGAACTTGCAACTAAGGTTCGAAGAATTAAAGGGGCAAGCTTACGTAGATCTAAACAAAAACATTTATTGCTGTCTTTAGCAAGGACTATGATTCCTCCCGTTAGAGTAATGGCTTTATTGGCAAGAAAGAATGAATTTTCTATTCGGTATAGAGTATTTGCTATCATTGTCCAGGTTCAGCTTTGGGGATTTGAAATTTTTGAAATGTTTTCTTTTTTAATTGGAAACAAACCAGTAAGGCATTAAATAAGAATATAAGTATGAGTTTAAAAATTATATTGATTAAATTCTTGGTATGGTACTATAAAGTTTTTAGTTCTTTTTGGAAAAGTAATCCAAAAATTTCCGTCTTTTTAATTTCTGCAGCTGTTTTTGTGCGATTTGTTAATCTAGTAGCGTTTATGCTTCCGTTGAAAGTACTGCTACTTGCATCTTCAGAAGGGGTTCCAACATACTTTCAAAGCTTTATCTCTCTGAATGATAAAGAAAAATGGATTCTATTTCTATCAATAGCTGCGGCGGCTGCATTTTTCTTAGGATTGAGTTTAAATGCTCTCTCTAAAAATATGTCTATTATCGGCGGTAAAAAAGTATTTAGAAAGACAAACTTTATCGCGATTAGTGTTCAAAAAAAAGATCGATTACCTAAATATTATTTAACATGTTGTCAAATATTATCGTCACTAATTTTTATTATTCTCGGTTTATTTATTATCGGTTTGTTGAGTAAACCAGTAATAAATATCTTACTATCATTGTTAGTAATAGAGTATTTCATTTTAGCAAGATATCTTAGACAAAAAAAATTTAAAGCATGTGAATCCTATAAGGTTTGTAGGGAAAAATACAATAATCTATTAAGTGTCTTTTCTTATGTTAATTTTATTATTTGTTTTATAGTAGTATTGATTCCATTTATTTTTAGGGAAAGCCCGAATGTGCTTATCTCCGTCATTACTATAATTCTTCTACGTCATACCTTAAGTTCTTTACAGTCAGCTGTAAAGGAATGTATCAAACTATGGAGCTGGAAGAGAAGTGTGGATCCTTTAGTTTTTCGGCATGTTCAACTCTTCAGAAATAATCAAGAAGAAGCTATTGATACTGATATTTTTTTAAATAAGGAAAAACGAGATCAGTGGGTTAAGAGGCATGTGTCAAAATTAACAGAAAGAAATTTAATAATAAGATGGGTAGATCGTTCACCTAAAAATATATTTACGTATATCATCAACCTTTGCTCTGAATCGAAAGATAAATCATTTAGTATAATGTTACAAGTGTATGATTCTAAATGGCGGCATTTACTTGAGAATGAAAAATATTTATTTTCTTATGTGAATAGAAGTGAGTTATCTTCTCCAAGTCTAATTTCATCGTTTGTAGAGGGCGAAATGGCTTGCCAATTTTTGAGCTTAGCGAACAATAGTAATACTCCGGTGGAGTCTTGGAGCGATATTAAACGTGAGTTGCTTTTAAAGCATTGGGTATGCTCCCCACCTAATAAGCTGATTGAAGGTTATGAATCTTCGCATGCTTTATTACACCAAAGAATCAATAAAGAGTTTATAGCAAAGGCTATTGTGGCAGTGGATGAAATATCAGAGTCTGAAGTGATAGATCAATTCATATTCGAGCTTGATAATTTGCAAGCAATAATAAGAAGGATGCCCTTATATATTCATAACAGAGAATTGAATCGTGAAAATACATACATATCATCTAATATTGAAAAAGAAATATTTTTGGTAAGTTGGGGAAATTGGACATTAGAGCCTATCGGATCAAAAGAAAAAGTTACTAATGATATCAATTATAAGAGTAGTGTAATTAGAGTATTGAAAAGTATGAGAAATGATATTCGAACTGAATATAACGTTCAGCACTTGGATTTGGCAGCAATGCTAGGAACGCTTGAATATGCAATGAATAAAAGGAGATACAAACTAGCTATAACGCAAATGTCACTAATTTTAGCTTCTCCGGTCCTGAAAGAGGAATGCAGATTTGCTGAGCTTGCGTGAATATATAATATTAATTCCTGGTGCTAGATTTTTAAAGAAAGCTTTCTTTAAGAGAAGGCGTTATATGAGCACATGTATAAACTATCCAAGTGATCGGCTAAAGTATGTAAATAAAAGTATAGAAAATATTTGTATGAATTACCGAAAAGATACTTTTGCACTATATCGCATTATTGGTAATGATCTAATGCCAAGGCATAAAAAAGGTCAATCAAGAGAAAATCTCAAGTTTATTCTAGAAAATGAGCAAGAATTTCCTGAATGTGTGAAAATATTTATCGTTAACCGTATTGTGGATATTGATGAAGAAGCAAAAATTTTGCAGATCCTTAATGATTTCTCAGCTTTGTATATTCATATTAAATTTGACATAAACGAGTATGCAAAGGTAGGATGGGATATCGACGGGATTCCACTAGATTTTGCACCTCCTTATTCAAAGTTTAATAATCTTGATTCATTAGAAAAAGTACAAGTATTAATGCGGCTCTTTCGCTTTAAAAACAATTACGTTATGAATAATAATGGAGCTAGAAATTTAGCGCTCAGGGATGGGAAGCGTCGAGCAAAGTGGGTGCTTCCTTGGGATGGAAATTCATTTTTGCCAACTGACGCGTGGGAACAAATCAGAAAATCAATTAAATCAAAAAAAGAAACATCATATCTAGTTGTGCCAATGGCGAGATTGATAAAAAATTCTGATATTTTGAATGATAATTTTTCCCTAGTTGCAAATGAAGAGCCACAAATTATATTTAGATTTGATAGTTTAGAAGAATTTAATGAGGAATACTATTATGGAAGACGTTCGAAAGTTGAATTACTTTGGCGTTTAGGGGTTGAAGGAAAATGGGATTCCTGGCCAATACAACCTTGGGACTTTTTTTGCCCACCTTATTCAAAGCAGGTCGGAAACTTTCAATATTCTGGTTGGGTCGCAAGGTTATTTTCAGGTAAAGCTGAGTTAGAGCAAGCATGTGATAAGAAAGCTTTTATAGGACGAGGTGAAGCTAGAAACCGAGCTGTTATTTCCCTGCTTACTGAACTAGATGATAAAGTGGCGAAGACTAACCTAAATTTTTATCAAAAACTAAGATCTAATCAATACCGAAGGTCAATTAACTATATAGCCCTAGGAGCTTTAGAAAATTCTGCTATGCAGGCAATGAAGAGAGGTACGTATTCAGTCATAGATAAAACCACATTACCACCAAGTGGTAATATGAAAGATTACTGGCATCCAGCACCTTATTACTGGCCTCATCCTCTCTGTTTTCTAGGCATGCCATATATTCGTAGAGACGGTATTCGCACTCCTGGAACAAAGCTGTATGACCCTCTATGTGATAGATACGATCGAACGCGATTACAGCGATTTTTTGATGACTCATATACGTTAGCGCTGGCATGGAAGGAAGGATTTGGTGAAAAATATGCTTGTCGTGGGCGAGATTTGATCCGTCGTTGGTTTTTAAATGAGGAATCAGCAATGAATCCTCATTTAAAGTATGCTCAAGTTCGAATAGGTCATAATAGTAATTTTGGACAGAGCTCTGGTATTATTGAGTTTAAAGATCTATATTATTTTCTAGATGGTGTTCGAATTCTACACAAAGGTAGATTCATTAGTGATGTTGAATTAATGCAGTTACAAGAATGGTTTGCGGAGTATCTACTTTGGCTTAAAAGCAGCAAGCAGGGTGTAGGAGAGAGAATGTCAAAAAATAATCATGGTACATTTTATGATCTCCAGGTTGCAGCTATTTGTTTTTTCATTGAAGACTTTAAACATTTAAGGTCTATTATTTTGGATTCTCGCTTTCGTTTGTTGAGCCAATTTGATGAAAATGGTATTCAGAAATACGAGTTATGTAGGTCTACAACAGCTCACTATTGTTGTTTTAATCTTCAAGGTTGGATTTATTTGTGTCAATTAGCAGAGAGCCTTGGTGAAGATTTGTGGAATTTTAGAGGACCAAAGTGTGGTGGGATTAAAAAAGGCCTGGAGTGGTTGTTGCAGTATACAAATAAAGAATGGCCTTATAAGCAAATCGGTACATTTGACAAAGATAGACTAATTCCATTGACTTACTATTATCGACTCAAGTACAGCAGTGGAGTTATCGAAAAAAAGAGCAACATAAAATCTGTGGCCTCATCAAAACCAATATTTTTTCCTCATGATGGGATACGACCCTTTTGGAATCTTTATCTATCTTAGTTTGATTTGGATTGATTATATTTCGTAATTTCTGGTAATAAGTACAATTGGTAAGTGGCTGACCAGTTGTTAGAGTCGGTGATTTTTCCGATTAACAGAAAATTACTGATGAACTACAGTTAACGACCAAGAACGAACGATACTAGATTCACATTCTGAAAAAAATCAGATATTTGCAGGTAGAGATTACCGAGTTACTGGGATGGCACCTCTCTACGATCAGTTGTGATCTGCGCCCGAACAATAAAATGTACAAATATTGTCCAGGTCAGGAGAAAAATCTGTCGAATGTAAAATGGCATGAAGCCTACATGGCCCAGAAAATGACAAACAGGTAAGGTGCGAGGCGACATAAAAGCTGTACTTCGTCAGGTATTGAGGCCGCAACAGGTAGGGAGGATACCTGAATAAATAGGATCTATCAAATGATTTATGCGCACAAAGACAAAGACGAAAAATTGTGTATTTATCTTCTGATAGCATCAAAGCTATATCGAAGGCGCTACTGTTATCGCAAGGGTTGTAAAGGAGCGTTATTAACCATATTGAACTAAATACGTTACCTCCTGTGTCATTATATATGTCATGCTCACTTTTCAACCAGTGGTGTTGCAGGAAGCTAGAGTTTTTTATCACTGCATGAGAGAGTTGAGGTTATTCTTTCAAACTAAGGTTATTAACAAAAATTTAATAATGAAAAATAAACAATACTCCATTGTAATAGTACCAGACAGATTTGCACATTACCGATATGCATCTTTTAAGCTCATTAGTAGTCTAAGAATGAAATCTCATAAAATTACAATATATGCTGATCCAAGAGAGGATCCGTCTAAGATACCGATCGTACCAGACACATTTTGTAACATGTATTTTTCCTCTGGTGGAATTTTTTGGAAGAAGATAAAGAGCTACTACATTCGTAATGTTTGTTTTTGGCAAACTGAGCTGCTGAGTCTGGGATTATCTAAGGATGTGGATGCAGTAGTATATTGGGGTGAGGCACATAGGATATCGACTTGGCTTAGTGCCATCTTGTCCAGAATAACTGGGAAAAAAGTTGTATTTTGGACTCATGGAATATATGGGCGTGAAAGTAAGGTGAAATTAATATTTAGATTGTTATTTTATAACCTTGCTAATTCGTTACTTCTTTATGGTAGGCACGGCAAACAACAACTTGAAGCAGCCGGAATTTCAAAAAAAATGTATGTTATAAATAATGCGCTTGATGTTAGAAAGCAAGCGCAATATGTTGATAGTCTTGAAAACAGTCAGCTTCATAATTTGCGTAATATTTATTGTACCGAGAATGATCGGTTGTTGGTCTTTGCTGGAAGGCTAGAGAGAAAAAAACGCTTGGATTTACTTTTAGCGGCAATTTCAAATATTAAGTCATCAGGTGAAGCTATAAAACTTATTGTAATAGGAGATGGCGGAGAGAGGGATAAACTTGAGGTTTTAACAAAGGCATTTCACCTTGAAAAGGATGTCTTTTTTTTAGGTCCGAAATATAACGATCAAGTTGTACTTCAATTTTTGCGCATTGCAGATCTTTGTGTTTCCCCTGGCGAAGTTGGACTTACAGCAATGCATGCACTAATTTGTGGAACTCCTGTAATATCTCATAGTGATTTAACAAAGCAAATGCCCGAAGTTGAATCAATTCGTAGTGGTATTAGTGGATTTCTTTTTGAGAGAAATAATGTAAATTGCCTTGTAAATAAAATTCAAGTTTGTTTTAGTGCGATTGATTCAGGCATAATAACATTTGGAAGTTGCAGGCGTGTTGTAATGAAATTCTATACACCAGAGTATCAGTGTAAGGTATTTTATAGGGCAATAGAAAATTTGCTTTAGTTTACACTTTATTGTTTATGGGTAAGATCAAGTGCAAAAAGCATTAATCACTGGAGTAACAGGTCAAGATGGTTCATATCTTGCTGAATTTCTTTTGAAAAAAAAATATGAAGTTCATGGCATTAAACGTAGGTCATCTATATTTAACACAGCAAGAATTGATCACCTTTATCAAGATCCCCATAACGAAAATAGAAATTTCATCCTTCATTATGGAGATCTTGCAGATGCATCAAATATTATTCGAATATTAAAAGAAGTTAGACCAGATGAGGTCTATAATTTAGGCGCTCAATCTCACGTTTCTGTAAGTTTTGCATCACCTGAATATACGGCTGATATTAATGGACTTGGAGCATTGAGAATCTTAGAAGCTATTCGTCTATTGGGGTTGGAAAATACAACGAGATTTTATCAGGCGTCATCATCTGAACTGTTCGGAAAAGTCCACGAAGTTCCACAAACTGAGAAAACTTCATTTCATCCTCGATCACCTTATGCGGTAGCTAAGCTATATGCTTATTGGATAACTATTAATTATCGTGAATCTTATGGTATTTATGCCTGTAATGGCATACTATTCAATCATGAGTCACCTAGACGTGGGGAGACATTTGTAACGAGAAAGATAACGCGAGGCTTGGTAAACATTGCATGTGGTTTAGAGAAGTGTTTATATCTTGGTAACTTAGATGCTTTGCGCGATTGGGGGCATGCAAGAGATTATGTTGAAATGCAGTGGTTAATGTTGCAACAACGAAAGCCTCGTGATTTTGTAGTTGCAACTGGCATTCAATCCTCAGTTCGTAATTTTGTGAAATTAACTGCCAGAAAGTTAGGAATTGAACTTGAATTTCTAGGAATCGGATTAGAAGAAAAGGGGATGGTTATCTCTATTAAGGGAGATATGGCCCCTAAAGTCAGAATTGGCGATACAATCGTACAAGTTGATGCAAGTTACTTCCGTCCTTCAGAGGTGGATAATCTTTTGGGTGATTCTACCTTGGCTAGGACTATACTTGATTGGAAACCTAAAATATTACTTGATCAATTAATTTCTGAAATGGTAGAGCAGGATCTAATTGAGGCAAAAAAAAATCTCCTTTTAAAAAAAAATGGCTTTTAGATTTAATATAGGAGCTAATAAGGTGTATAAAAGTAAACGAATATTTGTTGCAGGCCATAATGGTATGGTGGGATCTGCATTGGTGAGAAGACTAAGATTGTCTGGTCATGAAAATATTATTTTGAAATCAAAATCTGATTTAAATCTTATTGATCAAACCGCAGTAGATGAATTTTATAGGGAAGAAGCTCCTGATGTTGTTTATATTGCGGCAGCAAAAGTAGGTGGGATTTATGCAAATTCTCATTACCCGGCGGATTTTATATATCAAAATCTAATGATTCAATGTAATTTGATACAGGGAGCTAATTCTTTTGGGGTCCAGGATTTATTATTTCTTGGGTCGTCATGCATTTATCCTCTCGAATCTAAGCAGCCCATTACTGAGGGTGAGCTTCTACGAGGAGCGCTGGAGAAAACTAATGAGCCTTATGCTATAGCAAAGATTGCAGGAATTAAATTGTGCGAGTCGCTTAATCATCAATACCAAAGGCGTTATCGCTGCGTAATGCCATGTAATCTTTATGGGCCTGGAGACAGCTTCCATCCAGAAAATTCACATGTAATTCCATCGTTAATCTATCGTTTTCATACTGCAAAAATTTCTTGTCTATCTGAGGTTGCTGTGTGGGGAAGTGGCACTCCAAGACGTGAATTTCTATATGTCGATGATTTGGCGTCAGCTTGTTTGCATGTGATGAGATTAGAGGATGGAGTGAGAGTAAATAATTCTATGCCGACAGAATTTATGTTTAATATAGGTTCCGGAAAAGATGTATCAATAGCTCAGCTGGCAATTCTAATTGCAGATGTTGTAGGTTATGGCGGGGATATAGTGTTCGATAAATCTAAACCGGATGGAACTCAAAGAAAACTGCTGGATATATCTGTTATTCGTGAGCTTGGCTGGAAAATGGAAGTACCCCTTAGGGAGGGAATAAAGCTGACCTACGATTGGTATGTCAATAATGTTTTTTCTAAATGATTAAATAATATTTATCATCTTAGATTCAAGTTATAAGTGAATATCTTTATGTGGATAGAAAAAGGTCACTCGATTTCCCATAGACCTTTTTCTTTTTCTCCAGATAAAGATTTGCTGTGAAACTCTACAAGCAACTTACTTATGTGAAAAGATGTCAGATTGAGGCGTTTAAGAAAAGCGATTCTTCACAAGCAAAGATTATGGTGAATGTAAGCGTGAAACAGTTAACGATGTCGAGCAAGTTAGAGCGAAACAGTGGCCAGCGCGAGTATTGCTACAAGCAAGTTTAGGGGTTGTGCTTTGACATCATGAAGAGGCGAGAAAAGTAACAGAGCTAACGTCAGTGCTGATTAGTTAGTCGAGAATAAGATTGCTAAAATTGTACCAATATTGCCCTCAGAGGACTGAGTATAAAAGATAACTCATTAAGAATTTAATGCAGCGGTATAAAATTGAAATGATGCAATAAGGGAAACATTACACTTTGAATTTTTGGATAATTATTTTATGACACAAACTATATAAGCCATATGTATCTCAAGAGTGAATTCTAAAAAATTTAACTCAATAAATTATATTTAATGTTGCTCGGAGTGCTTTTAACTTTGAAAGTAAGTATTATTACAGTCTCATATAATAGCGAAGAAACAATTCGAGAGACTATTGCTTCAGTCCTGTTTCAAGACTATCCAAAGATTGAATATATAATTGTTGATGGGGGGTCTAAGGATCGAACTATGAAAATAGTTTCCGAATATGAAGAGCGGATCTATAAAATTATATCAGAATCGGATAAGGGTATTTATGATGCGATGAATAAAGGTATCAATTTCTCATCGGGCGAGGTAGTAGGTTTATTGAATTCTGATGATGTGTACTCAAACAGAAGTGTTATTTCTGAAGTGGTGCGATACTTGAGTCAAGGGAATGTTGACGCGGTTTTCGCTGACCTTGAAATTGTTTCTAAAAAGTTGCTTACTAGAAGGCGACGTTTATATAGCTCAAAGAGATTTCGACCATATAAGTTTAGATGGGGCTGGATGCCAGCACACCCTACATTTTTTGTAAAAAAAATCTGCTATAAAAAATTTGGATTATATAGAACTGATCTTAATATTGCAGCGGACTTTGAATTACTTGTAAGGTTTCTTTATAGAAATCAGGTGAGTTACGTATATATCCCTAGGTGCTTAGTTACAATGAGAGGGGGCGGTGCTAGTGCATCGGGATTATGGGGGGTGCTGTTTCAAAACATAGAGATTGTCAGGGCTTGTAGAGAGAATGGTATTTATACCAATATATTTTTAGTTGCCTTAAAAATTCCGGTAAAGATTTTTGAGTATTTTCGCTAGGAACTATTCTAGTTTAGAGGTTGCCTATTGATTTATGAGATCAACTCTCGTTGTTGAAGTCCTAATATAGCGATAAAACGAGCTTGCAATACTCAGTGATGAGCGCTGTTCGAAGCTGTGGAGAACTCTACGGTAATTGGCCATCTATGACAAGCGTGATCTCCGTATGACCCTTGAGGGCATGCTCTATTGAATGCGTACAGGTTGCCCATGGAGAGACCTACCGAAGAGCTTCAGATGTTAGAGTAAGGTCTACAAGCGCTTCAATGCCTGGTCAGGTTCAACCAAGCAGCAGAATGTATTTCAAGCGCTCGTAGTAAATCTGGACATGGAATGGGTTTTCATTGATGGATGTTACGCTAAACCGCACTAACACAGTAGCGGTACTGCCAATGATCATGATGGGGCGATAAGAAAAAGTCTAGCGGGGAGCACAAGAAAAACTCATTTATCAGTTTGTAGTGGTCTACTAATCCCGGACACCAATTTAGGTGGTAAAGTCGCTGCCTGAGACAGAGGTGTTCAATGAGTA
>NZ_CANLDD010000073.1 GCF_947489355.1 uncultured Microbulbifer sp.
TTGTGTTAGAACCTCAACAATGCGAGCTTGCTCTTACAAATCAATAGGCTACATCCAAACGGGAACAGCCCCTAGCAGATTGACCACGTAATCTGACTTGAGCGCGCCATGCCTTTCCACGCTGAATGATTGTTGCCACCGACTCTTCTCTTGGTGCAAATTTGGTGCAATATTTTGCTACTAACTGCATGTGGCTGGCAATTACTGATGAGAAATAAATGAAAAAAAACCTTTGAAATCAACAATTTGATAGCGTCTGATTCTCGTGGAGAATCCTGGCGAATATGATAAAAAGTCCGGCCTCGGGCACCAATAAAATCAAGTACTTAGCGAGAAATTTGTAATTCCTCCCCAGTGAGGGAGAGGGAAATCTCGCCAAAGTGTCAACGCACGTTTCACCCCCCCTACCCTCTGGTCTGATCTCATACAAAACTTCTCTCACCTGCTGGAAAACCCCGTGGTTACTGGCTTTCGGCCATTTTGGCCTGTGAAAAATCTCTTCACTTCTCTTCAAAAGTGTTCATTTTGTGAAATCTTGAAAATCGCTACAGCCCACAACTGGCGGGGGTTTGCGGTATTTTCCAATTTCACTGGGTAAAGGAAAGCCTAAAACCGGCAGGCGTGGGGAGGAGTGATCGCAGGCCCTTTTCCGCGTTCAAAAAATATACAGATCAATGCATGCCAGCTGATTAAGTGCCTGAATTATCTTGAGTTTGTCGCTTCCAAAGCAAAAAGCGGTAGCACTGTTGGCTTTGCTATGCGATGAAGAGAATTGAAAACCCAGGATGGTAATTTAAGGGCAGGATCTGGCAGCTTTGTGGATCGGACAATGGCGAGGGATGTCTTGCGAGGTTCAGGTCAGGAAAGCTCCTGCTGTTCACCAGAGTATTCCGTAGAGGTAGCCCTTACCACCGGCCTCACCGTCAGGGGATGCCCGGCGTACTCGATATGCGGGTGCAGGTAGGGCTCAAAGGGGGCAGTATCTTCTCCACCGCTCAACCAATTGGCCACAAAATCCTTGTCTGCGGGCGCGACCATGGGCAGGGATTTCTCGTGATATTGTCTGGTCTTCGGGTGTGCCCCGAGGGTGATGATGGCGCAACTCAGTAGATTGCCCCAGGTCTTGTACAGACCACAGAAGAAAAAAGGCTGGCCGTAGCTGAACTCCACCGGGTTCTTACCGTGCTGGCTTTCCACCCAGGCGGTGGCGGGGATCAGGCAGCGGGATTTGCGGTACTCGGGGCGCTTGCCTAGCTTCTGCCAGTTGCTGTTGATCGACCAGTATTTACGGTGCGGCTTCCAATTGTCGCCGTCGCGCTCCAGATACAGGTGCCAGATTGCGGCTTCCACTTCCGGTTCCCCATGCCGGGCAGTGACAATGGAAACATCCTGGGTGGGCCGCCTGCGGCGGCCATACAGCATGCGTTTCGGATGGTGTACTCCGTACTCCTTCAGGAAGCGCTCCATGCCGGCGTGATTGGCCACGTCAAATACACTACACATCGATATCGCCTCCCCTGTCACTGTCATGGTTTCCGGGCTCTTTCGCCAACCGAATACTCTTCATAACAGCCCGGCGAAGCTCCAACCCCTCCGTGATGGCTGCACGCAGATTGCAGCCTACAGCAGCAGAATAGGTGCCATGGTAATCCAGGTAATTCAAAAGCCGTATCTGATACATTGGCTGGTTGTCATGAATAGAAGGCCGACGGCTGATTACAATCGGCTCACCATCGATAATTATAGTCTTGGGTCGCATACCTATCCCTTACAGAAGACTGTATATATATACAGTATAAGCATGCATATCAACGCTTTGTCAAGCTGTCTACACACCCCCGGCAATTAGCAATTGCGGACCGTGATTTCGCGGTATAGTTTAATAAAGATACAAAAGCCCAAAACCGGCAAGCGTGGGGAGGAGTGGCCGACAGCGCTTTTCTTCGCTCAAAAAATGTGCAGACTTGTATGTGCTAACGTGTTAGCACGCTGAATTATTTCAGTTTTCGGGAAGAATGAGCAATCTGTCATAGCGTGTATATTTATTCCCTTTTCTGGCTCCTGTATTCTTTTCTTTCAGTGATAGCAGAGCAGGGACAGCAATGGGACATTACGAACAGCCAAAACCTTACTATCTAAAAGACCGCCGCGAGGTGGCCATTGATATGTTCGCTTCAAAGCAGGATATCACCAAGGCGGACTATATGGCCCTAAAGGTCGTTGAGCAGGTTGAAGAAACCCTCGACAAATACCGTCAAGAAGCTGTCACCATGTCAAGGAAGGAGCTGAGGAGCGAAGAACACGACTCTGCCCGTCTCGGAAAATTCATGGAAAAAAATGGGAAGCCTCACCCCGGTGGGAATTGTGATGCCCATGCAATAGTTTCTGGGGCACACCCAAAAGCCACTCGGCAAAGAGGTATCCTGGCTCGAGTCAGTATCAGGATAGATGATATAAGAAATGGAACTTGGCTCCCAAGGAGAACGGCTGATACTCCACATCCCAAAATGCCAAGTGCTGTGCCCCACTCCCGAATACACAGGAATGGTTATTACCAATGGCTTGGACTTGAGTTCGATACTCTGGACGTAAGCAACCTTACCGGACAGGCTGTAGAAACTCTTCTTAAGGGAATAGAGTATGATCTGAAGTTCTCTAGTTTTCCCAGCTTTGTGATGCTGCCTGCAGATAAACTCTAGGCTTAAGAAACACTATGAAAATCTATCAAGTATTTGAAGATTATGATAACTACATGACCGTGTACTTCGATCCTGATGAGGTTGAAGATAAGCGCGGGGATGATGATTTTATCATTTTCACACAGCCGCAGTCGTACACTAATGACTGGGTACCGCTGGAGTTGAGTATAAAGGTATGTGATTCTTCTCCTGTGATTCCTACACTTTCCAAGTGGCAAAACTACCTCGTACTTCACGAAGCAGCCTACAAGATTCTTGAAGATATGCTGAAATCCTTCGGGGAGTTTCTTCCTTGCACATACCAAGGAGCCAAGTTTTATCTATTCAATCCACTAACAATCGCTGAAGACCTTGACGCAGTAGTGCCCGGCTCTGTAAAAAGAAAAGGCAACTTACTTTCCGGCATTGCGTTTGATCAAAATAAGCTTAAAGAGGTGCCTGTCTTCAGGACTAAGGAATCCTATATCAGCATTTACTGCACCAGTGCCTTTAAAACTGTGGTTGAATCTGAAAAGCTTGACGGTCTGCTATTCAGTACAAATCTAACTCACTATTAACACGGAAGAACATCCAATAGGTGGACCCAATCGGCAAGGTCTGTTGACCTCCTCCCCGTCCTTTAGGGGGGGGCATAAAAATATTTACATGAGGAGAAGACTAATGAGGCTACAAATTGCAATTTTGGCACCAGTTATTTTAATGTTTTCTGGATGTGCTAGCTTTGAAGCCATTTCAGCGGGTCAAATTGGCTGCGTTCCAGAGGCAATTGCAATATCAGAAAAAAAGCGAGGCTGGATCTCAACGACTTGGATTGCGACATGCAACAATAAACGGCATATTTGTAGCTCATTTCAGGCAGGCGAAAAAACACGTCAAGTTAACTGTACAGCTGAACAAGAATAAGACCTGCACTAACAAACCCTGTCCAAACTTACTTTCTTGACGTTTGACACCCCCCAGCTAGTTCGCTGGGGGAGGATGTCAAATCAACTTATCATTTATATCCAAAATCGAGAGAACTCTTGTATTCTTTTGCTGCCACGAATTACAACCCACTGGACAGCCAGATGAGTATTTACCCCCCCACATTTATTCAAAATAATTCCAGCAAATACAGAAGATTGCCTACTCATCAAACAAGAAAAACCCGTGATACCGGCATCAGCTTAGGCCGGGGCTTGTTCTGCTGTTGCGCCAATAGGTGAAGGTGCTGAGCTTTAGCTCACGCTGCTGGCAGTAGGCTGCTTGGGATAGATTGCTGTTCTTCCAGGCACTGATGTGCTGCTGCCAGAAATCGGATTTACTCTGAGTGGCCATTTAAACCTCCTGATCGTTAAAAATCAGGAGAGTAGAGAAAAGCTGTTCGGTCTTTCAGATGGGGTTACTTGATCGCTTACGGCGTTTCCCGCAACAGCGGCAGGACAACTCCTCTTCCGTGAAGTAGGCGTTCTCAAACATGGGATTACCAGAAACGAAAAAGCCCGTACTGAGCGGGCTTTAGGGAGTTAACAAACTAATCAATCAGCAGGGTGAGTACAAGTCGGGTCACATGGGCCTGGACCGCGTGGAAGTCTAATCTCACCTAAATTAACACCCTTTGAATATACACCATCATTTATGGATGCCGAAACAAGGTAAGTACCTCCGTAATCAACAGAAATCCTTACGGACGGACTCGTAGTTACTCTTTCGTATTGCACACTTGGGTAAGTTAGATTATAAAAGAGCCATGAATATGTAACTCCTACTCCCTCAACAATCGCTTTAGAAAAAGTATCATATGTACTATTTACTTCAGCATAAATTCTACCGTCTTGGCTTAACGCCTTCTTTGAAATTGTTGGTGCAGACTGAACATTAATATTTTTACATAATGTACTATTCAGGCCCAACTCCTCGACTGGAATAGTTAACGACACATAGTTTGAACCACGATTTGGAAAAGTGATACGTTTTTTCGCAACCATCTTAAAATCTTGAAAACTGTAGCTATCAGATCCCGCATAGCCCTCCAAAGTATCGAAGCGAACAGTGCCACTGGCTAGAAGGTTATGTTCGTGCTCATAGGTCTTAGTGGCTCCAACTAAAACATACCTATCTCCTTTCACCTTGGATGTGTCGCCTTTAAGTCCAAGATTACTGCAATAGTCATATGCAAATGGTGTAGCAGAAAAGCTTTGGGAAGAGATCACCAATAGAACAAAGATTCCAGAAAAAAATTTCTTCATGATTATTAACATTTCTTGTTGTAATTTCAAAAATCAAATTTTGGAAAGTTATATAAATTCTAATTTTAGAAAATAATTTATAAATTTACACATTTCAAAAGCACAAATAAATTCTTAATTACAGATCAATCTCCTTTCATATTTTCCTCACAAGAAAGAATACAAGCATAGCTAACCCAGTTCAGCACTAGAGTGAAAATTTTCAGTTAACGCCTGAAAGCAACTGAATAGTACCAAGTTGAGTATTTTCTCGAAAAAATAGTGCTATAAGGAATTCTAGTTATTTTCTTAATTACAATATCTTTGCACCTGCCATCCATCCCTACGCAATTCATCACAACTAAAAATCTACATTCTTAGAATGCGGAATTGCCCTCTGCCCCCTAAAAGGGGGCTATAAAGCCAGCCCTCTCAGAAGGCTGGCCGCGAGATATCTCAATCTATATGTTTCGCTGCAGATCCAACTGGGACTGTCGTTGTTCGAGCTTCTCCTGATACTTTACATACTTGCGTATTATGTCGGCATCAACACCGACCGTATCCACGCAGTATCCCTTTGCCCAGAAATGGTTCCCCCAATACGGCTTCTTTCGAAGATAGGGGAATCGCGTAAACACTCTCAGGGCCGTTTTACCTTTCACGACTCCCAAGAGCTTTGATATTGACACCTTCGGTGGCACTTTCACGAGAAGATGCACGTGGTCTGCTTGGACATTAAGTTCTACCACCCTGCAACGTAGCTGACTGCAATGCACCTGAATGCAGTTGTACACTTCCTGTGCAACCGGCCCCCTTCAGTACTCTATAGCGGTACTTGGGAACCCAAACAATGTGGTATTGGCAATGCCACAGAACATGCGTTAGCTTTTCAAAACGGCTCATGTTATTTCCTTTCGCTCGAATTGTGGGGACAACTCGAACCTATGAGTAACATGGGTCGCCTCTTTCGTAACAGGCAAAGCCGATTACTCATAACCACGCCCTAAGGACGTGGGTTTCTACATCAAACTACATAAATTCAGTACATACGTACGAATTCAACTCGTATCTAGCTGCCTATCGACACGAGATCCAACCATATTTCTAACATCACCCAACCAGCGCCACCCCACGGGAATCAGTACTTCACCTTGTTTTTGCAGTTTGCCAAACAGTGGTAATTGATGATAAATCATTCTTGACTCAGCGGCTTAACTGAAATCCCCAACCAGTCTTGAGGAAACCCCTTCGATTAAAATCATCAGGGCGTACCGCCACATGCTTTAACTGGAAATTGTTATAGAGAATCCACCTGTTCCAGCGCTTGGCTACCGCAAAGCATCTGAGGACTTCATTCATAGGGGCGCCCTGGAGAAAATAGTCAAAATTTTGGACACAAAAAAGCCCCGCCGGATTAATCAGGCGGGGCTTTCAAAAGGGGGGCATCGTCCCGCTGCGCATACTTCGCGGCAGCTTAGCTGAATAAGCATCTTCATGCCTAGGCCGTCAATATATACAGCCTGCATTTAAATACAGTAATTCAGATTAAGCAATTTATTTTTGGTTTTCTAGCTTGACACCTTCATCAAGGTCGGAAAACCCCGCCCTTCAAGGAGGTATAAAAGATTTGATCTGAGCTTATCTAGATACTTTTACGACTGTACCTTGAGCAATAGCACACAATAAAATCGACCCATCCTCAACAACTTTAATTTCGCACTGGCAAACCGATTGCCGGCACTTATGGCCTTGGCATGTGCGCTGAGATAGTTTCCTTTCGCGGGTTTGATGTAGTTAATTTTGAACTCTGATGTCAGAGCATCTCCACCCAAGGCCATACCGCCTGCAAAAGTGATTGCATTGTCTGCAAGATAAGAAAGCACACCACCATGTACGAAACCATGCTGCTGCAAAAGTTCCGGTGTGATGGGAAGCCTGATTTCTACGCTTGATTTATCGGCATGATAGAGTTCAGCATGCAAAAATTGTGTGAATGCCTGAGCATCAAATATTTCTTTTGCCAGACGGAGAATATCTCCCACGGACTGTCCTCTTTTATTAGGCCACTAAGATGACATTAATTTATACAGAATAACCCCTGCACATAACTCCGGCAGCTTTGCACAGGTTAGTGTGTAGAGGTGTACACTGTCAATAGCCAATGGCTGTATTTAAATACAGTTATGCAGCATTCTCCGCCAAATAAAGCGCCTCCATCGTTCCCTCAATGACTTTGCACATATTAATTACCCAGCTTTTGCTTTGATCAGCCTTTCTGCACACATCCTGCATCTCCCACCGGTAGTAATACCGAAACCAAAAAACCAACCACTCCAGCGTGACCTTCTCCTTATCCTGGCGTCTGGCAATCACATTCAGGTAAGCCAATACTGCGGCATCCGTAAGGGCTGCCCTCTCGCAATCTATCGGTACCGGACTCTCCCTGCGCCCTGATAGCATCCCTCGCCCAAATGCTGCCATACAGGGCCAGCTCACTGAGTCCCCCGCACGCTCAGGGTAGGCCCTGGACCACTCCCACAATCGCTCGCGAATGCTGATTTCATTGACATCATTCCCCCTATCTCGATTAACCAACAAATTGTCGGAATCGGCGAGCCCTATGGGGATGCACCCAATCATGCCCACCAGCCGGCGGTAAAGCTCACGGCGGCTCATTTCCAGGGAGAAAACCAGGGCACGGCCCCCATTGAGCGCATTGTGCGCAGCCACCTGCATGGCAAACACGGTTTTACCGGTACTGAGAGACCCCCACTTTTCTAAAAGAGCCAGAATCTGGGCTGCCCCCCCCTGCGGGAACGTCAACCCACACCTCTCCACTATCGCCATAAACCGCTGAACATAGATGGCCTGCGCTGGCTCATGGCAATCCCCACGCTTCAGGCCCCGCCCCTTTGCTCAGAATCTGACCATTGTTAACCAGCCCCAGAATCTCAGGAACTGAAGCTGGCAATCTCAAAGCCTTTGCTTATCACGCCATTCTTATATTTCTCTATTGACATGTTAATTTTATTCGAATATTATTCGAATATTGATCGTAAACTATGATTCCTGATCGTAATCGAGATACTGGAGAACACTGATGCCGCGATCCCTCACAAAAAGTGCCGGCGAACAGGAAGCTATGATCCTGGAAGCAGCAGCGAAATGCATAGAACAAAGCTCAATTCTCGACTTCACGATGGCAGCAGTTAGCAAGGAAGCCGGCCTGTCAATGGGTTCGATCTACAAGCATGTGCAATCCAAGGAAGATGTATTGGTCGCACTGTCAACACGCGCTTTTGCCTATGAACGCAATGTTTTCAAGGATGTGATGAATCTGCCGCTTAGCACGCCTGAACGGCTGGTCGCGACCATGCTTCTAATGTCCGACAAGTTCCACCACTATCCATTTGGGGCACAGTTGAAGATGCTTGTCAGTAACCAAGCTGTGCTTCAACGCGCTTCAAGCGGCTGGATCGAGAAACTTAGGCGTATCAATACCGAGATCGGGCAGGTATTCAGGGCTGCCATGGTTCTAGCCTGTGATACCGGTGAACTCATCACCGATGACAATGACCGGGAAATAATGCTCGACACCATTTCTGTTAGTTTGTGGTCCATGCATGTGGGGTTTGTGCAGGTCGCGTATCAGCGATTTGCGTTCGAACAACACAAGGTCACAGCCAAGTTGCCATTCCCAATCCCCGACAACCATGTGCTCTTAAATGGCGCACAACGACTCATCAATAGTTTCCCCTGGAAAAAACCACTCGAAAATCAGGGCATTAAAAAAGCAAGTGCCTTACTAACAGAGCGAGGCTACCGGTGATAAATCTATTTTCGGAGCTATTGCGATGATTTCACGATGGATAACCATTCTCACAGTGGCTGGTGTGGTTGTGAGCGGGCTTGGCACTTATAAATTTCTTGAAATCAAAGCAGCCATTGATGCAGTAAAGGAACGACCTGAATATTTCGAAACCGTTGAAGCGGCACTGGCTAAACCCACCACACATGTCCCCAAGGTTACTGCGCTCGGAGTGGTGGTTGCGCCGCAACAGGTTACTCTGCGCAATGAGCTGCCAGGTTATATTACTGCCGTTAATTTTCAATCCGGGACCACCGTCAAAAAGGACGATGTCATCCTCCAGCTTGATATCAGCGAACAGCTGGCCAACCTCACATCCGGAGAAGTTCGCGCCAAGCTTGCTGAATCTGTCTACAAGCGTGGTGTTGAATTACGCAAGTCCGATGTCGTCAGCGAGGAAACCACTGAGCGGTCGCTTGCAGATTGGAACGTAATCAAAGCCGATATTGCGGCGACTCGCAGCATCATCAATCGACGAACAATTCGTGCACCGTTTGATGGTGTGATTGGCATCCACCAGCTTGAAGTTGGTCAATACCTCAACATCAATACCGAAATCACAACCCTGGTTGGCAGTAAGAAGGAGATGTGGGTTGATTTCAGTTTACCGCAGTTTTACGGCGAACTCGCTATGGGAACCATAGTCCGCGCACAACTGGTAGGTTCACATGATCAAATCAATAGCGTTTATCTCAATGCAACCATTATTGCTGGTGACTCAACGATTACAGCTGGGTCACGCAGCCGATTGTATCGCGCCCTTGTGACAGAAGGCGCACAACAACTTATCCATAACGCATCCGTCGAAGTCGAGGTGCCTGTTGGGCAAGCCAAGTTATTGTCGGCACTGCCTGTTCAATCCATTCGTAGTGACAGGGAGGGTCAATTTGTTTTCGCCCTTGATCCGGAGCATGAAAAAACCGGATTCTATCGGGCGCGGCGCATCGCTGTTTCTGTGGAAAGCGGGCAACAGGGGAGCGCGCTCGTTGTGGGTGATTTGAACAATGATGACTTGGTAGCCACGGCAGGTTCTTTCAAGTTGTACCCGGGCATGCTCGCACAAATCGGTGATCGGCCAGATCTCACCAGTACAAAGCAGGAGTAGTTGAAGTGGATATTTTCGCTAAACGCCCGGTTATCTCAATCGTTATCTCGGTTGTCTTACTCCTGTCTGGTGGTTTCGCAGCCTTTAAAATCGCTGTTGTACAGTTCCCCCAGCTTGAAAGTGCCAATATCCTGATCACCACCGCCTATCCAGGTGCTTCGCCAAATGTCGTCCAGGGCTTTGTCACCGATCCAGTCGAGCGGACTGCGATGACCATTCCTGGTGTTGACTATGTCGAGTCTACCACCACAGCTGGGCTAAGCAACGTAGCTGTATGGCTGAAGCTAAATGAAAACAGTAGCGAAGCGCTGGCAGAGCTGACCTCAAGACTGAACCAGATTCGATTTGAATTACCCAATGATGCACTCGACCCATCTATTTCTGTGCGCCGCTCTGATCAGCCACAAGCATTATTTTATTTAAATGTGAACAGCGAAGGGTGGTCCCGGTCGACTATAACCGATTATTTAGCGCGTCATGTGCAGCCACAATTGGCTTCGATCGAAGGTATCCAACGCATTGCTCTGGAAGGGGGTCGCGACCCGGCGATGCGGATTTGGCTTGACCCGGCCCGCCTGGCCGTCCTGAGTCTCAGCGCAGACCAAGTTCTTCAGGCATTGTCGAACAATAATGTACTCGCGGCAATCGGTAAAACCGAAAACGCAGGGCAACAAATCAGCCTTCAATCCAATGCCACACTGCGCAGTGTGGGCGACTTTGAGCGATTAATTGTCAGCAACCGGGAGGGTGTATTAATACGCCTTATGGACATTGCTCGGGTTGAACTTGGCGAAGATCGGGGTGATGACCTGTCCCGTGTCGACCAGGCAGAGACCGTCTTTATTTCCGTTTGGAGTCTCCCCGGCGCCAACGCCATCGAAATTGGCGATGAACTCTACAAACGTCTAGAGAGAGTCAATGCAACGCTACCCAGAGGGCTGGATATTGAGATCGCCTTTGATGCAACCATTTATATGCGTAATGCGCTCAAGGAGATCGTGACAACACTTCTCGAAACCGTTTTGCTCGTCGGCCTGGTTGTTTTGCTGCTGATGGGATCGTTCCGCACATCGCTCGTACCGCTGGTGACTATCCCGATTTCAATCCTGGGGGCCATTGGTCTAATCCATGCGATAGGCTTTACGCTCAACCTGTTAACAATACTTGCAATTGTCCTTTCCGTTGGTCTCGTGGTAGATGATGCGATTGTCGTGGTCGAAAATGTCGCACGCCATATGCGCACTGGCAAGTCCCGCCTCGAAGCCGCCCTCACAAGCTCAAGAGAGCTTTTTGCGCCAATCGTTGCGATGACACTCACAATGGCTGCTGTCTATATCCCCATCGGGTTTGTCAGCGGTTTAACAGGAGCGCTGTTCAGGGAATTTGCTTTTACGCTCGCGATCGCTGTTCTGATTTCCGGGGTGGTGGCCGTCACGCTATCCCCGATTATGAGCGCCCAAGTGTGTGCAGATAAGGGTAAGGAATCTGCGGGTTCACGCTTTATGAATTCTATTTTTGATCGCGTACGCAATGTATACCGCACTCTCCTGACCAGCATACTCGTATGGCGCCCTCAAGTAACCTTCATGGCATTCTTTCTTAGTTTGTTGGTTATCCCGTTTTTCCTGTTGTCTGCCAAGGAACTGGCACCGGTAGAAGACCAGGGTAGTATCCTGGTCATCATCGAATCGCCACCAGAGGCGCATGTTCAATACACTGGTAATTACATGCAGGACGTGGTAAAGATCGCCACTGAATTGCCTGGCTTTTCGCAAATGTGGCAGGTCTTGACACCATCAGGCGGTTTTGCCGGTATTGAGTTTATTGACTATACCGACCGGGATTTTACTGTTCAGGAAATACGTGATTCTGTATTTCAGAAAATGTCTGGTATCACAGGCCTGCGTGTATTACCTGTCATGCCCAGCGCATTGCCAGCTGCCGGGCAGTTTGATGTAGAGATGGTCATTCAAAGCCCGGATACTTACGATGAGATGGCACAGTATATTGCACCTCTGATCGACGCAGCTTATGCAAGTGGCCACTTCACGTTCGTCCAGACCGACCTGCATATCGACCAGCACCAAGTCCGCCTGCAGCTCGACCATGATCGCATTGCCGATCTCGGTTTAAATGTACAGCAGGTCAGTGCTCAGTTAGCAGCGCTGATTTCTGATCAGGATGTCAATCGTTTTGACGCCAACGGCAAGTCTTATCGAGTTATTCCAATGGTGGAAGGTTATGCCCGCAGTGATCCCCACACCTTACTCAACCTCCAGTTGATGACACCGGCAGGCGATCTGGTGCCTGTTCGCATGATCGCCACGTTGGAGCGGGACACTGGCCCACGTGCACTCGGAAAATTCAACCAATTACGCTCGTTCAAGATTATGGGTGGCATCCATTCGGGCACCACGACTGATGCGGCCCTATCGGCATTAGAGGCGGCCGCCAAGGACATTATTCCCAACAACTATACGCTTGACTATGCTGGCATATCACGATCATTACGCGCTGAAGGCACAAGCTTTGTCTCTGTACTGTTAATCTCAATGACGTTGGTCTACCTACTGTTGGCAATCCAGTTCAACAGCTTCCGCGCTCCCCTTGTTGTGCTCCTTGGCTCCGTACCACTCGCACTTTCCGGGGCCATGCTGTTTAGTTTTCTGGGTCTTACAACAATCAACATCTACGCCCAGATTGGTTTTATTACCTTGGTGGGCCTGGTTGCAAAGAACGGCATCCTGATCACAGAATTTGCTAACGAACTGCAGCAGCAGGGCTTGATGAAACTGGAAGCGATTATTGAAGCTGCCGCGGTGCGACTACGACCTATCCTGATGACCACACTCGCAACTGTGGTTGGTCATTTCCCGTTAGTATTGGTCACCGGTGCCGGTGCCGAAGCACGCAATTCAATCGGGATTATTCTCGTCGCCGGTATGGTGATCGGCACCCTATTCACACTTTTTATTCTGCCCTGTATCTATATACTGTTCGGCGACACACTCAACACCTATCAGGAACAAGCAACCGGGGAAACTGTCGTCAAGTTTAACGACGAAGGAGTGGTAGCATACAACCCTACTAGATGATGCAATAGTGATCGCCGTTTACTCTGGTTTGATGGTACATGAATACCCTTTGGGCTACTGTTTATCGTGACAGCAAGGTTATCAATCTGTTCGAATATATACAGGTACATCACTGTTCGATTATGTAGCATTTCTTCGTACCGGGATCTCTTAAAGGCATTTTTAGTAAATATCCACCGGCAAAGCCGGTGGCTTTAATCGTGAACCGCTCAAAGCGGTCTGTACGGAACTAACGTTC
>NZ_CANLDD010000074.1 GCF_947489355.1 uncultured Microbulbifer sp.
TCAAGAGGTGCTATCAAAGCACAGTAGCTATGGCTTGTGCCTTCCTATGGCTACCCATGTGAAACGGGAACAGCCCCAAGGTTTTTGCAGGCTTGATACCCGCGATAAGAAACTGCTGACAAAAGAGTTGACCATCCATTGCCATGACAAGTGAAACCCTGGCGCCAAGTCGCGCCACAGACATTCGACAGTTGCGATCCCATTTTGAACAACACAAGTGGTCCCTGCGCAAACTTTTCTCCACCGACCCACAGCGCGCTGCGCACTTTAGCCTGGAAGCTGCCGGGATCTACCTGGACTACAGTAAAAACCATCTGCGCGGGGATACCCTGCAACTCCTGTTGGATTACGCCGAAGGCCGGAATTTAAGCGATCAAATCGCCGCGCTGCTCAATGGAGCCACTGTCAACAATACCGAGCATCGTCCGGCCCTGCACACCGCACTGCGTTTCCAGGGGCAAGCGCAAACCGAACACGAGCACGCCGTGGAGGATTGCCGCACACAGATGCAACAGTTCTCCGAGAGCATCCATCAGCAAACCTGGCTGGGTTTTAGCGGCAAGCCCATTCGCCATATTGTCAATATCGGCATCGGCGGCTCCGATCTCGGCCCACGCATGGTGGTGGAGGCGCTGCACCCCTGGCACAAAGCGCATATCCAGGTACATTTTGTGGCGAATATTGACGGTGCCGATCTGGGCGACACCCTCAAGGACCTGAAGCCACAAGAAACCCTGTTTATTGTGGCCTCAAAGTCTTTCTCCACCTTGGAAACCCGCGAGAATGCCCTGTCCGCGCGCCGCTGGGTTCTGGCCGCTGGCTGCACCGAAAAGCAACTCGCCCAGCACTTTGTTGCAGTGAGCAGCAATGTCGTCGCAGCTCAGGATTTCGGCATCGCTCCCGAGAACATCTTTCCCATGTGGAGCTGGGTAGGCGGGCGCTATTCGCTCTGGTCTGCGATCGGACTGCCGATCGTCTTGGCCTGCGGTTACGGGGTCTTCGCCCAGTTACTGCAGGGCGCGCACGCAATGGACCAGCACTTTGCCACCACGCCACTAAAGCACAATCTGCCGGTGGTCATGGCACTTATCCAGTTCTGGTATCGCCAGTGCTGGAACACTGGCAGCCAGGTGGTGCTTCCCTATGCACAGCGACTGGCCAGGTTCCCCGCCTGGCTGCAGCAACTGGACATGGAAAGCCTGGGCAAAAGTGTGGATAGAAACGGGCGGGCTCTGGACTACCCCAGCGGGAGCGTTATCTGGGGCACAGAGGGCAGCAACGGTCAGCACTCCTTCCACCAGTTGCTGCACCAGGGTACCGATCTGATCCCCGCAGATTTTATTGCCATCAAGGCACCAACCTCGAAATTGCACGAACAGCACCGCTGGCTACTGGCTTGTTGTATCAGCCAAAGCCAGGCCCTGTTGCAGGGGAAATCCCTGCACCAGGCCCGCCAGGAACTGGAGGATGCCGGTTATACCCACCGTGAGGCCCACGCCCTTGCGCCCCACAAGGTAATTCCGGGCAACCGCCCCAGCAACACCCTGATTCTGGAAAAGCTGGACCCGCACCACCTGGGGGCCCTGTTGGCGCTTTACGAACACAAGGTCTATGTGAGCGGCTGCCTGCTGGGTATCAATCCCTTTGACCAATGGGGGGTGGAACTGGGCAAACAACTGAGCTCAAACATCCACAGGGCCGCCGGTGGCACAGTGCCGGAGGACTGGGACAGTTCGACCCGCAGCCTGTTGGAAAAGCTGTTGTAAGCGTTTTTATCGGCTCGGAAGATACAAAAAAAGCCGTATGCTGAATACGGCTTTTTTGATCCAACCTTTGATGCCCCGGACTGCCCATTACGTTTTGGCCTGGGGCTTTGGGGCCAATGACTCCCTGGGTTAAAGTTGCATGTTTAGCGCACTAATTGCTGGGCTCCCTACCGCGTTTCAGCAGCGGTTCAATCAGATCCAGCGGCAATGGGAACACCAGTGTGGAACTGTTGTTCGCCCCGGCAATATCGATCATGGTCTGCATATAGCGCAGGGTAATGGCATTGGCATTCTTTGACAGCTGATCGGCCGCTTCCGTGAGTTTCAGCGCGGCCTGGGCCTCCCCTTCCGCATGGATTACCTTGGCCCGCCGCGCGCGCTCGGCCTCCGCCTGCTGAGCTATCGCGCGCACCATGCTTTCATCGAGATCAATATGCTTGATCTCCACATTGGTGACCTTGACCCCCCAGGCATCTGTCTGCTCATCCAGGATATTTTGTACATCCACATTGAGCTTGTCCCGTTCGGACAACATTTCATCCAGTTCGTGTTTACCCAGCACCGAGCGCAGGGTTGTCTGGGACAGCTGGCTTACCGCTTCGTGATAGTACTCCACATTGATGATGGCAGACTGCGGGTTGATCACCCGATAGTAAACCACCGCATTCACTTTTACCGAGACGTTATCGCGACTGATCACATCCTGGGTGGGCACATCCATGACCACAGTGCGCAAATCCACCCGTTCCATGGTCTGGATAATGGGGATAATAATGATCAGACCCGGCCCCTTGACCGTTTGGAAACGACCGAGAAAAAACACCACTGCCCGTTCATACTCGCGCAAAATACGAATGGCATACATCAATAGCAGTACCACTGCCAATGCCAGCAGCCCAACAAAATAGCTGACCATTTTATATCTCCCTATGTTTTCTCATCGAATTCTTTGTACACAAAAGGACGGGGCCGCAACTGTGCAACCGTCTATCAAACCGGCGCCCCACCAACTATCCGATTGCCAATCTTGTAGGAGGGCATACCCTCCGGATTTTAACGACAAAAAATTTCCTAACCCGCTTCCACAGTCAGCAATAAACCGTGCTGGGCGATAACACGCACCTGCTGCCCCGGCTTCAGGGTATCTTCACTCTTTGCCCGCCAAATTTCTCCATCCAGATGCACGAGTATTTCCGATGGCAGCACATCACTGACAACGGCTGTGCGCCCAACCAATGCCTGATCCACGGGAACCCGCGGTGTGCGCAGACTCCTGCGCACCGCCATTAAAAAAGTCAACAGAAAGAGTCCACTCACGCCGGCAATGGCACCGATCAGCTTACGGGACACCTGCATACCCGGTACATCGGTGTCGATTAACATGACAGAACCAATCACCAACGCAATAACCCCACCTATACCCAGGGCGCCAAAACTCGGCATAAAGAGCTCCGCCACGATCAGCAGAGCCCCGACAATAATCAATGCCAGGCCGGCGTAGTTCACCGGCAAAACCTGCAGGGCGTAAAATGCCAACAACAAGCAGATGACCCCGACAATGCCCGGCACAAAGGCACCGGGACTGTAGCCCTCAAAAATCAGGCCATAGATGCCGATCAACAGCAGGATATAGGCCACCTGTGGATTGGTAATCAGCGCCAGCAACTCGTTGCGCCAGTCCGGCTCGTAGTTTTCAATGGGCAGCTCGGCCACTTCAGGGGAGATCGTCTCCTCTCCGGCATCGAGTAGTACTGTTCGCCCCGCAATCTGCTGCAACAAATCCTGGTCGTTCTTGGCCACAATATCGATCACATGCATTTCCAGTGCCTCAGGGGCAGTCAGGGTCGCCGCCTCGCGCACCGCTTTCTCCGCCCAGTCGGCGTTGCGCCCGTGGCGCTGCGCCAACCCCCGGATAAAGGCGACGGAATCATTGATCACCTTGCGTTCCATGGCAGTACCGGCGAGCGGCTTCTCTCCCTTGTCACCCTCACTGTCTTTGTCGCTATCCCGCTCCTTTTCTTTCTCCTGTTGCTTTTCAGTCTCTCCGGGTTTCCCCCCCGGAGTGGGTGTTCCCGGAGGCCCACCAATCTGTACCGGCGTTGCAGCCCCCAGGGTTGTGGCCGGGGCCATCGCCGCGATTTGACTGGCATAGAGAATATAGGTACCGGCGCTGGCGGCGCGCGCGCCGGAGGGGTACACATAGATGGCGACCGGGATTGGAGAGGAGAGGATATGCTGGATAATATCGCGGGATGCGGCATCCAGGCCGCCGGGCGTATCGATATGCACAAGAATAAGTTGCGCGCCACGCGCCTGTGCCTCCTCCGTCGCACGTGTAAAGTAATCGGTGGTGGCGGGGCCGATAGCGCCGTCGATGGACATAAGGGCAATATGGGGAAAAGGCTCTTCCTGAGCGGCACTTCCCGCAACCAATAGGGCCAGACACAGCGCCAGGGTGGCGACACTGCGCAAAAGTACCGCAGGCGAAATCTGATGCAACATGCAGCTTTCCCTGATGCGATTGTGAAGGCGACGCGGCCGCAACAGGCAACGCCGGCACGGAAGGGCTGCGCTTTGCCCCCCTGCCACAACAGAGGCCAAAATCCGTTTAAGTTAAGCCCATGTCATCAGATTAACAGAAATAAACGATAGAATCCGGAAACAAATCCGGTTACGGCAATACCGGGTTGCGGCGGCTGTGCCAGCGCACTTCGTGGGCGTATTGGTGTACCTTGCCCTCCACCCCCAGAAGCAATGCAAACAGCGCCATGCGCACCAACAGGCCGTTATCCGTCTGACGAAAAATGGCCAGGCTCGGATGCTCGTTCAGATCGGTATCCAACTCATTCGCCTCGGCGCGGGAATCCCGCGGCAGGGGGTGCATAATGACCGTGTTGGGCTGCGCGAAGCGGGTGAAAATTTCCCGGTTCAGGCGGAAGCGGCCGCGGTAGAGGTTGGCCTCTGCCTGAGAGGCGAAGCGCTCCTCCTGAATACGGGTGGAATAAACGATATTCACATCCGCAATGGAAGTCTCCAACTGGTCTGTCACCGTCACCCGATGGCCTGCAGCATGCAATTTTTCCACCACCGCTTCCGGCATCGCCAGCTCCGGCGGCGACACCAGCACCACCCGCACCTTGCCAAACAGACACAACAGCTTGCACAGGGAGTGCACGGTGCGGCCGTGCTTGAGATCGCCGATCATGGCGATTCGGAAATCGTCCAGGGTGCGGGTCTGTGCAGCCAGCTCTTTGCGGATGGTATAGAGATCCAGCAGTGCCTGGGTCGGGTGCTCATTGGCACCGTCGCCACCGTTGACCACCGGCACGCGGCTCGCAGCGGCAAACTCCGCCACAGAGCCCGCTTGCGGATGGCGCATGCAGATCACATCGCTATAACCGGACAGCACCCGCGCCGTATCGTACAGGGATTCCCCCTTGGCCATGGCACTGGCGGTAATGCCCACGGTTTCACGCACGGTACCGCCGAGCAGGTTAAAGGCAGCGCCGAAGCTGAGCCGGGTGCGGGTGCTCGGCTCCATAAACATATTGCCGAGGATTGCCCCCTCCAATACCCGGGTCACTTTCTCGCGGCGGGCGTAAGGGGTCATGGCGTCGGCCACATCGAACACGCGCTCTATATCGGCACGCTCGAACTGGCTGACGGAGAGAATATTGGCTCCGATAAAGTCCATGATGACTCCGAGGGTTGCTTCTTGTGGGCGCCAAATTGTCGCGAACGGGATTTTACTCAGGCACCGCCACAGAGCCCAGCCCGGGAATAGTCTCTGGCGGAAATCAAACCCTTCAAGCCAACAGGTTATCGCCCCAATTCTCCAATTCAGCAATCAGGGCGGCCCGCTCCGGATGCTGCATACGCAATTCGCTGAGTTGGCGGAAGTAGGTTTCCAGCGTAATGGAGGCCCCCGCGGTGGGATCGGTCAGGCGCTGGAAGCACCATATCTGCCAGCGCTGCTGCTCCTGATCGGATAAGGTTTCCGGGAAGTTGCGCGCACGCATGCGGAACAACAATTCCGGCAGGCGCTTGTCGCTGAAGGACACCTCACCGGTCAGTGCCGCCGGCCCGCGCTCGGCCAGACCGCGGTGCAGCTCGCGGCACAGATCCCGGTCGGCATCGCTGAGGAAACCACTGTAGAGAGCCGCCTCGACATCCCGCTGGGGAAAATCCCGATCGAGATACACCTTGTGCAGTTTTTCTGTGAGATCGACATTACGCAGCTTCTGCCAGTTGGCCTCACAAACGGAGCGGTCAATGCCCAACTCGGCGGCACGCTTGTCACCGAGCATGTTCGCCGGGGCCACAACCGGGCACTTGTTCAGGTGAATCAGCTTGAGTCCCACCGGCAGCTCGCCCTCACCGAGCTGGTCGCGGGCGGTGTAGAGCCGTTCCCGCAGCGCATCCGCGTCCAGGTTAAACAGCGGCTCCGGGTCCATGGCCAGGTTGGCGGCGATAATGGCATTGCGATTCACCGGATGACTGGCCAGCGGCATAACATACGTCAAATGGCCATGGCGGGCGGAGACCTTGCCGGAGATATGCAGCAGCGGGCGGCGCTCGCGCCTATCAATCACCTTGCTCACCGCCTGCTTGCGGCGCAGGCGGAAGACATAATCATACAGTTTGGGCTGCTGTTTGCGCACCAGCCGCGCCAAATCAATAGTAGCGTGGACATCCGACAGGGCATCGTGGGCGCCCTCGTGGGCAATACCATTGGCAACTGTCAGCTCCTGCAGGCGAAAAGACGGCGCGCCGTCTTCGCGGTTGGGCCATTGGATGCCCTCCGGGCGCAGGGCATAGGTAAGGCGCACCATATCGATAATATCCCAGCGATTGTTGCCGGAGCGCCACTCGCGCTCATAGGGATCGAGCAGATTGCGATACAGCGTGTAGCGGGTGACTTCGTCGTCAAAACGCAAGCTGTTGTAACCCACCCCGCAAGTGCCGGGGGCGCCCAGTTCGGCGAGAACCTGCTGGATAAATTCTATTTCCGGCACACCTTTGGCCAGCGCGCTCTGGGGGCTGATGCCGGTGACCAGGCTGGCCGCGGGCTGCGGCAGGCAGTCCACCGCAGGGCGGCAGTACAGCATCAACGGCTCACCGACAATATTCAGTGCTTCGTCGGTCCTGATGCCAGCAAACTGCGCCGGCTTGTCCACACTTGGGTCTGTGCCCCAGGTTTCGTAATCGTGCCAATAAAGGGTGCTTGAACTCACGCTACCTCCATCATTTGGCGGCATCATACCATCCACTGCCACAGCATCTGGACACCTGTGTCGAGAATTGGACAATAGATAACCCCCATACCCCGCAAGCATTGGTTGCAAAGCCGCCAGCGCCGATTAAAATTCGGCGTTTCCCCAAATTAAGGCAGCGCCTCCCCCTATGAATATTCGCCAACACCTCTCCGATCATTTCCAAGCCGCCATGCGCGCCGCCGGTATCCCCGCAGACTGTGGTCCGGTCGTGGCACCTGCGAAGAAAGCCGGATTTGGCGATTACCAGGCCAACGGTGCTATGGCCGCCGCCAAGCGTATGCGCACCAACCCGCGCGAGCTGGCCAGCAAGATTCTGGAGCAGCTGGACAAGGGGGAGATGATTGAGAAGGTGGAGATCGCCGGTCCCGGCTTTATGAATATTCACCTGAGCGAGCAGTGGCTGAGCCAACAGTTGCTGACTGCCAGAGGGGATAAGCGCCTGAATATTGTTTCAGTTGAAACGCCGAAGACCGTGGTCATCGACTACTCCCACCCCAATCTGGCCAAAGAAATGCATGTGGGCCACCTGCGCACCACCATTATCGGCGATGCCCTGGCCCGTCTACTGGAATTCCAGGGCCATAAGGTGATTCGACAGAACCATATGGGCGATTGGGGCACCCAATTCGGCATGTTGCTGGAGCATCTGTCCGACAAACTGGCCGATAGCAATGCGGAAGTGGCGCTGGCCGACCTGGAAGTTTTCTACCGCGAAGCCAAGGTGCGCTTTGACGACGAGGAAGGCTTTGCTGATCGCGCACGCGAATATGTAGTGAAGTTGCAAGGCGGCGACGAGCAGAGCCTAAAGCTGTGGAAACAGTTTATCACTATCTCCATCACCCACTGCGAAGAGATTTACTCCAAGCTGAATGTCACCCTTAAGCAGAAAGACGTTTACGCAGAAAGCCGGTACAACGACGATCTGCCGGTACTGGTTAAAGAACTGGTGGATAACGGCATCGCTGTGAAAGATCAGGGCGCCATTGTGGTATTCCTGGAAGAGATGGCCGATAAAGAGGGCAATCCCAGCCCGATGATTATCCAGAAGAAAGGTGGTGGTTACCTGTACGCCACCACCGACCTGGCCGCCATCCGCTACCGCGCCAACCAGCTCAAGGCCGATCGCATGCTCTACGTGGTGGATGCGCGTCAGTCCCTGCACTTGCAGCAAGCCTTTGTCGCCTCGCGCAAAGCGGGCTTCCTGCCAGAATCCGTTACCCTGGAACACTGCGCCTTCGGCACCATGATGGGCAGCGACGGCAAGCCGTTTAAAACCCGTACCGGCGGTACGGTAAAACTGGCAGCCCTGCTGGATGAGGCGGTGAAGCGTGCGGAAAAGCTGGTGGCCGAGAAAAACCCGCAGTTGGATACAAGCACCTGCGCCGAGATCGCCCGCAAGGTGGGCATTGGCGCGGTGAAATACGCCGACCTGAGCAAGACCCGCACCAACGACTACCTCTTCAACTGGGAATCCATGCTCAGCTTCGAGGGCAACACCGCTCCATATCTGCAGTACGCTTATACCCGCGTGCGCAGTATTTTCCGCAAAGCCGGTATTGAGCCGGACGAACTAGAGGGCGAAATCCTGCTGGAAGCACCAGAAGAGCGCGCCCTGGGCATCAAACTGAATCAATTTGGTGAAGTGCTGGACCAAGTGGCCAAAGACACCTTCCCGCACGTGCTGTGTACCTACCTGTACGAACTGGCCAGTACCTATATGCGCTTCTACGAAGCCTGCCCGGTACTGAAAGAAGGCGTGAGCGAAAAATACCGGCAAAGCCGCCTGCAGTTATGTGCACTGGTAGCCCGCACCATCGCTACCGGCCTTGACCTGCTTGGTATTGAAGTGATGGAGCAGATGTAATTGCATCTGCCAGGCTCCAGTGCCAAAAGCGTATTGCCGGGCAGGTGATTAATCGATCCTTCATCGACTAAGGGGTACTCATTTACTACCGGGCTAATAGGTGAAAATCAACAACTTTGGCATATGGCGTGTATCGAGAAGCAATGGCATAAAAATTACACTATCAATTTTTTTCCGGTATGCCGACAATACTTATCAGCTCTTGCAAATTTTTAACAACGTGGTCGGGATTTTTCATGAATGGATACAGTGGCTTACCTGGACGGGCCACAAAAACCGTTTGCAGGCCCACATTCTTTGCCCCCATCAAATCCCAGGCGTGTGCCGCCACCATCATGGCCTCTGCGGGCTGCACACCAAGGTCCTTCAGTACCAGCCGATACGTATCGGGATGGGGCTTGTACTTCCGTATGGCTTCCACACTGTAGCTTTTGTCAAAAAAATCACTCAGTCCGGCATGCTTGAGCTGCTTTTCCACCCCCTTGAAGGAAGAGTTTGTCAGGCTGACGATCTTGTAGTCCCCCTTTGACAAAGTCGCCAAGCCAGGCGCAACATCCGCATGGGGTGGCAGTGAGCCCAGCGGCGTGACGATGGCATTTTTGGCTTGTACATAGGTGAGCTTAATGCCGTGTGTTTCAGCGACCATCATCAGTGCGGCAGTACCGATTTCACCAAAGTCATGATATGTATCACTGAGGGTTTCCACGAGTGAATAATGCAGCATGGTTGTAAACCACAGCGGCAACAGATCTTCGCGTTCCCCTAAAATTTTAGCAACAGATCGCCCGACAGGCTCGAGATCCAAAAGCGTTTCATTAACATCAAAAATAATCACTTTTGGCTTGGTTTTAACACCGGCTGCAAGAGATTGAGCGGGAATTACATAGGCTGCCATAGAAAAAATCACCAACAACATTGTGCAATAGAAATTCCGGTTCACCACGAGGCACCTCCGGCATCATTTGAAAATTTTCACAGGTATTGACAACTTTGAATCATAGCTTTGTTTCCTCAACACTTATTGTTTAATTCTGATATATTATCGATTATTCAAAAACATCGCTGAATGTGATAGCGCAGTGGAACCATGCATCACAAGATTGGCATTACCATCTGCCGATATCGATCTACGCAAAGGCGGCAGGCATGCCACCCCCATAGAGGCGCTTGACAGTTCCATTGGCTTTGATTTCTCCGGTAGGGATGAAGAAGCGAACACAGCCAACACCGTGACACTAAGAATAAGGCCCGGCCGGTAAAAGCGACAAATTTACCCACTGCATCCACAGCCTTTTGATTTTTACTGGCGTTTCGAAACTCTCTCGTTTTTGGATGCATGATCATCTTTTCTATTGATTATTCACTCGGCGGCTAACCAGTTCCTTTTACTGCTTATTTAATCGAGCGATGCACGAAGCAGGATGCCACACGCGAGGACTTCTTGTGTAATATCTTCATGCAAGAAAGAGTCCTGCTTTTCAACTTCTCCTTAATATCCATTCGGACATCATATAGGATGATATAGATGTTGGATCAATAGTGATTGAACGTGGAATAAATTCTGAAACAGTGATCATAAAGTTACGGGCCTCAGCTTACCGAATAGTTGAAGGAGTTCACCTTACAAGCACCAGCGGAGCCGCACGCTTAACGTGTTTGGCTCGCAACAAGTTGCTCGTATCTGTGGCGGAGGTTAAGTGTAAGCATCACGGAGAATTCATTGAGAGTAAAAACATGATCAATGTTTAACGTGTCGGCTGTTCGAGCGTGGTAGTAAGCCAAAAAGAGCTGTACTCTGCTTTATATCACCAACAGCGGTTCATGAAAACACGCCGTCCGAAGTGTGATTTCACTCGGATATCCCATATCGAACAGGCCCCGAATGGCCTGGGAGCAGTTTGCTGATGCCTTGATGCACCGCAAATGGCTATGTGGCCAATGGGAAACGCAACTTGCTGTCGCCTAAAGCTTCAGCTTGATTGAATTCTTTGTAAAAAGCGCATACCGTAGGTCTGCTATCCTAGCGCCCAACCGCTTCACCGGCGCAGCCAAAGAATAATAAACAGATAAACCATACCGCAACGATCATTATTCATCCCGCGAGCGCTCTGTAACCCCAACGCTCGCAGGTAATCCATACACAAATAAACGAACAAAGAAGGACCGCATCATGACCGCGTAAATGAGAGAAAAACGCCACCCCCCGGTGAGGACACACCGAGGAATGGCTAACCCCAATAGATAACTTAGACTATCTAGCGAGGCTGTCTTGAATGATACGCCATACACTCGTTCGTCTTCAATAAAGGTCTTTTTGAAGGCGAGCTTTTCGAGTCACTTTCGCCCCTGGCGGCGGAGTGTGCTGTGGCGTTGCGTGATGATTGGTGTGGTCTTTTACTTCAGCCGCGCACCGCCTGTCTGGCTGCGCCCCCTTTCTGCAATTTTCCCTTTTCTTTTCCCCACAAGGATCGCATCTGCGGCGAGAGAAACCACGCAAAGCGATATGCTTTTTCTGCACCTTTCCGCCACAGGTGACTCAAGGAGCCTATAAAGATGCCTATATTACCCTGTCGATTGTTTCAGTCGTTGCACCTGGGTGGGTATTTTATCATCACGCCGGTCGCCATCAGAGATAAGGTTGTGGACCTGCACATTGCGCCCGGCAAGGGTAACCGGGTGATGCGGGCCGTGCGTTTACTGCAACTGCTGGAAGAAGCCTGGGCGCTGGAGGAGGACCCAACCGATCAGCCCCCAGCCACCCTCAGGCCATTCAAGCAGCGACCCAATAAAAAGACATAGCGCTGAGCGGGCACCTCGAAAGCTGTAGCAGCCCCAAGCAGCACCGCAAACGCTTACCTTCTTGTACGCTCCCTGGGGAGGTAAGCGCAGCCGAGACGCCAAGCCAGTGCTCTTCTGCTCCGCACTGGTACCGCCTCAGATGCGCAAGGCTCGACCACTGCAGCCGGCGCTGCCGCAGCTGTACCGGAAAGGTGTGTCAATAGGCATGGAAGAGAACGTCCTGGCGATACGCCTATCTGAATAGTGGCACCGTTTTACAGGCAATGTGACCAGATACGAGCCGGAATTTCGATCACCGTGACCATTATTTTTGAGAGGCAGTTAGATTTTCCTAAGAATTGAATAAATCCAATGGGTTACATTCATAGGCGATTTTTGGAATACTGGTTGCAGTGATCATTATTCCAGATGGCTCGATAGTACTAAATTGTCGTATCAGATGGATTTACAGTAATTTTTCAATAGTTTGGCGTGAAAAGAATCCAGAAATACTGCTCAAGGAAACACTGGTATGGTGATCAGTATACAGATATTAAGTCTCTGTGAGACTCTTCATTTCCGCCATACAATTATTGTAAGGGGCATTCTTACCAAGTAAAATCCAACATATAAAACGGCAGTAATTTCATTATTAAAGAAGGACTTTATAATGAGTGAAATTCTGCTCTGTAATCAATCATTAAACCCTCAAAATCTTAAAAATCAATGCGGTATCAGTAATGATCAAATATCAGCCTTTAGTTGTACAGAGCCAAAAATGGCAGCCGCCAATACCCCCTATATCATTAATAGTGATAATTCCAGTACCAGCCGAAGCATCCTTAGTCAACTTTCTCCTGCACCTATAGCCAAGGAACTGACTTATCTCTCCTTGTCCTATGGTGGAGATAATGTAGTGGCATTAGCTGAAATCAGCGCAAAGCTCAAAGATTACAATATTGGCCTTATGGGGGCTTCAACGAGTGTTTATGCCAACCGTATTGGTGGTTTCGCTGGCTCCGTTAAAGATTACCAAGCAGCATTGTGTAGTGGTCTACTAATCCCGGACACCAATTTAGGTGGTAAACCGGATTAATCGCCTGGAACGGGAGAAAGGGATACTAAAAAAGGCTACCGCTCTCTTGATGTCCGACGAGATGAATC
>NZ_CANLDD010000075.1 GCF_947489355.1 uncultured Microbulbifer sp.
CTGCCGCGGGTAAGCTCGATAAGAGAACCGCGCCCATTACCGCCGCGACAGGAACCCAAAAAACCACGCCCGCCATTACCGGGCACACCACGCAGGGTGCCGTCGATCTGCAGCACCCCGCGCACGCGCAGTTCTACATTGTCACTGACACTGAGGCTGCGCCCGGCAGGGATAGTCAGGTCGCCGAGGTGGTAATAGACCGCGCGACTATTGGTGTTGCCGGCCAAGCTGCCATCCGCAGTTAAAAAACCACTGCTGTCGATACTGAGACCGGCGACAGTCATGGCAGTGCCTTCGGCGCTATACCAGCTGTCCGGCAGTTCCGCACCGGTGCTGTCGGGCTGATCGTCGATCCTGCCGGCGGGCTGGTAGCTGCCAAACAAGTCCACCGATACCGCACCGGAAACCTGGTCCACACTGAGCCGCTGGATTTCCATGGCGCGATCCAGAATACCGCCATCCCTATTTTGCGAGTGGTCCCGTAACTGTGGCAGAGTGACCCGTACAATATCCCCCACCTCCAGGTCGTTATTGCTGGGCAGCAGCCCCAAACGCAAAGTTAAAGGCGGGCCGGCAAAGCGATCGCGCAGGGCGTCGAAGGTGTTTTTAATGGTGGTGTAGGTGTGGCGGGTATTGTGCAGGCCACGGAATTTCAGGGTGTGGGGTTTGGCTTTGCCGTGGGTGGCAATGGAATCGGCATCGAGTAACTGGTTGGTACGCAGGAATTTACCATCGAAACCCGGTTGCTCGAACCAGCTCCACTGAATCGCAAATAGATTGCGCACGCCGGCCAGATTGTATTTCAGTTCTCCGGCCCGGGTAACCTCGTCCGCGGTAATGGCAGCCACAGTGGCGGCATTGGCCAGCACCCCGGCCATACGACGCAGGCCCAGCTGCCCGGCGGCATTGACCGGCATAAAGGCACCGAGCAATAAATTAATCTCGGTCTCGATAAACTTTTTACCGTCGGTTTTTTTCAAACCATCAAATCTGAGTATTTTACCCTTGCTATGGTTACCGGGCTGATACCAGTCCGCGCCGATATGTTCAAACTCGTCGCGCACCACCAGCGCAGGGTCGATACCCAGGTGCCAGTTGTCGGGCAAGGTATTATTGGTACCGAGCACAAGACCGGTCAGCAGGGCATAGGCCAGTTGCGGGCCCGGCCCTTCCAGGTAGATAAATTCCTCCACTGCAATCCCGCGCTCGTCGTCGTTGTCGGTGGGGATCACATGATCGCGGGCATAGGTGCCGAACAGGCCGCGGGCACAGCCGGTAAAACGGTTGGCGGTTTTACCGCTGGCGCGCACAATTTCAAAGCCGTCCTGGTATTGGATTTTCAGGTAGTAGACGGATTGATTGGGGGCGTCGCCATAGGCGGCGGTATGGGGATTGGGTTCAAAATGGCTGGTATCGAATACCTGCAGGGTGGTCTGGGTCTTGGAAAAATCCGCAGCCAGGCGCGTGCTGTTGGGTACAAACAGTTCCCGGCGCATCTCGCGCTGGATATCCCGGCAGCGCACCCGGTACACCCCTTCGCTGTAGGCAATGGATTCCTCGGCGATCTGGGTCTGCTCCAGGCGGAAGTCGGACCAGTCCAACCCGGCAAACCCCTGGTACAGACGCACAGTGCGGCCCTTGATGCCATTGCCCTGTTCCAGTTCATCGCGCAGCACATAAGAAAGCTGGCCGGCAATATCCACCACCTCAAACTGGATGCTGCCGATCTCCGCTCTGCCTTGCTCCGGCAACAGGCGCTGACTGGTGGCACTGCATTTTTTTAAGGCACCGAGAATGGCATTGGCGGGCAGGGCGGGAATATCCCGATGCGAGGTAATATACAGCGGCAGGTCATAGCCGATCTCCACCACCAGGCGCAGCGCACGCTGGGGGGACTGGTTTTCCAGATCAAAAATTTCGGAGTTGTTACGCACCGCTTACACCTCCACCGCAATCAAGGTAATCTGGAACCAGAAGTGCTCGTGCCGGTTTTCCTTATAACTGTTCCGCTTCAATCGGCAGAAAAACGGGGTGCTGTGACCACCGGTAATATCGGAAATATCCAATTCAAACGTCTCTCCATTGGCACAGCTTGCGCCAAATTCTCTCCAGTACGGTAGTTGATCCGGGTCGAAGGGGGCTGTCGTGATTTTCCATTCGGTATCGATACGATACAGCGTACTCTCTGTGTAGCCGCTTAGCGCAATATGCTCTTTACCCTCGGTACGACATTCACGCTCACAATGCATAAGATTGGTAGTAATCAGCTCGGGTGAGCCGCTGACGTGCTCACGTGTGGCGGTATAACGGATTTCAGCCATGGGTGCATCCAGACAATTCGGGAAAAGCCCGCCGGAAAGCGAGCACAAAAAAACCGCCCGAGGGCGGTTCTTGATAGAGGTTGGGGATTTTGTCAGATTCTTGGAGTTTCTTTTCGGCGTTTCTCTTCCAGATATTCTTCTGTCACCTGCCGCTCTATTTCAGCCTTTTGCTCCGGGGTGAGCTGGTCGTTTGGTACCGTGTAACTAATACACTCCACACCGAAGCTGCCTGTTACACAGACGTTTTCCGTCCTGGGTGCGCTATGCCAGAGCAGGCTGCCCAATATCTTCGAGCCTTCAACAAATTCTTCCGTACTGGCACAGCCTATCAAAGCTGCCATACAGAGTGTGAGTAGCGTTTTTTTCAACTTACAGCCTCCCTGCCTTCAGGCATTGAGCGCGGCCAGTTCCCGCCCATTGCGTGAGTTGGGTTCAATTAACACCACATCGCCATTATTGATCAGCTCGCGAAGGTCGTCCACCAAACGCTGGGCATCATTGCTGCTGATATCGCCCTGAATGATGATCTGGGTCTGGGCCGCCGGTTGGGAATTTGTGTCCGGTGTTGGTGTTGGCGCGTTAATTGACGGTGTCGCTACTTCAGCCGTCCCAACAGCCGCCGCGCCGGCCCCGGAAACAGACCCGCCCCCCTGAAACTGCTGGGACTTGATCTGCTGCACCCGCACCGCACCAGCCGCAAGAGCGGCAGCCGCAGCGGCAGCTCCTAAGGCGGGTCCAACAATTGGGATTTTTGCCAGTGATGTATAACTGTCCTGTGCGCCCTGAATGGAACTGATCACGGTCTGCGAAATTGCAGCTGCCTTACCCAGTGCGAACATCTTGCGGCTTTTGCTGTTTTGCAGGCCGGCCAAATCCGACCACATTTTCCCCGTGGCGCGCTGACGCGCCGCGGCTTCATCCTGGGCAAGCTTGATACGGTACTTGGCCTGCTCCTTTTCAATATCGGTCAGTTCCTGTTCGTGTAACCGCTTGCGGTCCGCCTCAATCTGGTACCAGAGGTCGCGGGCAAGAAAATTGTTACCGAGACTGGCCTGTAGCAGCAACCCTTCCTGTTCAAATTGCCATTGCTGCAGTTCTGTGCGCTTGATCAATGCGTTTTCAATTGTCGCCGTGCCAGCTACCGCAGCGGCGGCGGTGACTTCGGCAGTTTGTTGTGCCGCCAGTTGGGCATCCGCCACCCAGGCCTGCAGCCGCTCACCACGGCTGGGGCCATTCACCAGTTCTTCAATTTTAGCCGCCTGCATCTCGACGGCACTGCCGAGATTATCGGCAAATTTTCGGATATCGTCGGGGTCGAATTGCAGGGCATTGTCGATCTTTTCCGAAAAGGTATCGGCAAAAGCACCGGCTCTCTCAGCTGCCGCATCAGAAACCAGCCCAATTGTATTTAACTTCTGCAAACCCGAATTAATGAACTGGATCAGACCGATAAAGGTGACACGGAACGGAGTTAAAAAATCGGTCAGGAAAGTCGCCACCGAATCCGCACTGGCAGCCATGGCGTCAGCAACAGCACTGCCAAGGGCCAGGGCGCCCAACTTGAGGACATTGAACGTGAGTTCTATTGGATAGAAGGCATCCAATACCAAGACGGCGCCCTGCACGGCGCCATTGAGCGCGCTGTTGACCGCGCTCTCGAAGCCGCCAACATTTACCGCCCAGTCGGTGAAGCCCTGGGCCACCGAGGTGATCACCGGTGAGACCTTGGCTGTAATCTCGTTGCCCAGGCCCTTTGCCACAGCGCCGGCGCGGCTCATGGCATCGTTGGCCTGTTCCATCTTGGCCGCATCAACGCGGCTGATCGCCAACCCCAACACCTCTGCTTCTTTAGCAAGTTCGCTAAGACCGCCTTTGCCGAGTTTCAGGGTGTTAATCAGGTCCACACCTTCGGAATCAAACAATTTAAAGCCGAGTCTCACACGGTCAGACTGGTTGCCAACCTGATTCATAGCCGTGGCAATGTTGGCAAATTGCCGGTCCGGCGACAATCTCGCCAGCTTTTGGGCATCAAGGCCGAGTTCCCTCAGAGCACCGCGAGCTTCCCCTGTGCCTTGTGCTGCTTCTGCCACCCGCCGGGTCATTCGCTGCAGACCCAAATCCAGCTTTCGCTGACTGACGCCGGTTAGCTCGGCGGCGTGGCGCAAACCCGCCAGTGCTTCGGTGGTTACGTCCAGCTTGTCCGCGGTTTTTGCCAGCTGGTCATTCACCTTGAGGGAATGTGCAACTATGACACCAATACCGGTCACCGCCGCAGCGGCCATCGCAGCAAAGGCCACCGCACCGGTTTTCGCCAATTTGTTGAAACTGGCACCGGTTTTGCGGGACTCCTTTTGCGCACGCGCCATCTTTCCGTGAAAGCTGGCGGTATTGGCCCCCAGTTCAACAAGTAGCGATGCGACTGTGCCCACGACTATCCTCCCAGAAAAACTTTGAACTTGGCGATGGACTCCGCCAATCGCTGGCGCTTGGTTTTCACCGGCGGCGGCATAAAATCCTTTGCTTGTAGTGGTTTCTTGACACGACCGGAATAATTCGCGACGGTGGCGGCCAACTGTCCCATACGCCAGTTGTCTGCCTCATAGCCCCAGGGTTCACACCTGGAAAAGGCCATCCATTCCGACAGCTCGGCGCTGTCCGTACTGGCCAGCAGTTCGCGTACGGAGCAGCCCCTGTATAGCGCTAATCGGAACAGGAATCTTCGCCAGGGGCTTTCTGAAAATTTTTTTTGAGCTCCTCAATATCTGCCTCGGAGAGCTTATTCAGGCGTTGCGCTACGGTGAAGACGCGATCAAGCGCAGCGCCACTCTTTTTGTTCAGTGCTTCTACATCGCCTTCGGTAAACAGGCGCTCTCCGTTTTTATCAACGACTGTCAGAGAAACGGCCGTCGCGCGCACTTTATTGAGACCACCGACGCCGTTCTGACCGGCGGACACACAATAAGCTTCGAACTGATCGCGCTCACCGCCTGTCAGGTTGCGCACACGCACAGTGCCGCCCCATTCAGGCACTGCCACCTCCTCATAGAGCAGGTCATCCGCGCCCAAAATCTCTGTTTTACTCAACAATTTTTCCATGAAGAGTTCTCCAATAGTTTGTCCAGAAAACAGCCCGCAAGGCTGTCGATGAATGATTCGGGGCTATCAGGCCCAGGTATCCCAGACGGCTGCACCGGCACCCTTGACATCAATGGAAACAGTGACCTTTTGGCCGATAGCGGTAACTACCTTGAAACTCTTGAGTAGTAAGGGCACCTGTACCCGGGTCTGCCCGGGGTCCGGCCACTGGATCTGGAAATTGATCACTCTGCCGCTGGTGGCGGCCGACTTGAGCGCCTCCTGCTGGGTATCTCCCGGCACCCAGCTGAGTTCGATGGTGGAGCCCACACCATCCTTGAGGCCGGACTTGTACTCTTTGACTCCACCGGGGGAATTGAGGTGCGTGACTTCCACCTCATCCGCTTCGTAGCCGAATTCCGGCAGGGTCAATACCTTGGGCACCTCGACAAAAGTGTCTGCCGTAGCAGCATCACTGAGCAACTTGACGCCCATTGCAATGATTTCTTCGCTCATGCTCTCTATTCCTCATGCCAGATAGTGAGATCAATGGAACCGCCGTACAACGACAGCTCTTTTATGTAATCTTCCTGGTCGTTTTCCAGTTGCGCGCCGTAGCAGCGCACACCATTACCCAGATCGCCGACAAAACCGGACAACGCCGCACACACCAGACTGCGCAGGGCGATCATGCTGTCATAGCTGGTGTCGTAGATATCGAGTTGGTAGCGGCTCTGCACCAGGCCGGTAGTACCGTCGGCACTTAGGGGACGGGTGGTGGAAACCCGCTGGTACACCAGCACCGGAACGGTGTCGGTCTCCTGCCGGTCTACCGGCAAAATATTGCCGGCCAGCTCAGGAATCTGTGCGGTAAGACGCGTGACGATACCGGTTTCAATCACGTTTTCTTCACCTCTTTGCCCCAGGCTTTTTCAATGCGCTTGATCAGCGCATTTTTGAAACGCTTGAGTACTTTGTCTCGGTTTTCGTCCAGCGCCGGACGCAGAAAGGGCTTGGCCCTGGCCTTAACCGTCACCTTTTTCCCGAAGCGACCTTTCTTGCTCACCAGTGAGGTGACGCCGCGTCTGACCGCCTTCAGGCTGAGCTCCACCGAATGCAGCTTGGTGCCGAATTCCACGAATGCCGCGTAGAAGACCGGGTTTTTCTTGGTGGATTTCGTACCGACATACACCTGCGCATCCTGTTTACCGCTACCGGCGAGTTTTTTCTTGCCCGCTTTGCCGCGATAGCGGCGAATAGCTTTGCGCAGTTTGCCGCTATCCTCCGGCACTTTGGCCTTAGCCGTCTTCTGCACCACTTGCGCAGCATCGAACAGAGCATCTTCCAGGGCCTTTTGTGCCATGGCGGTATCAGTGATCGCCGCCAGTGCCTTATCCAGTTCCTTAAATCCCTCTACCCGTATATGGTTGCTCACAGAACAATCTCCTTGCACAACAGATGCAGCCAGCGGTTTTGCTCCATGGCGTTGATCACAGTCTCCACCTGCAGAGCCCGACTCCCGAACAACACCCGCATCTTGCTGGTAATACCCGCCCGGTAACGGATGGTGATCTGGTGACTGGTTTCCTGATAACGGCTGTCCGCTGCGGTGAGTTCGCGCGCGGCATGGGGTTTGACTTCCGCCCACACGGTGGCCAGATTGTTCCAGTTTTCCACTTTCGCTCCGGTGGCACGGCTATCGAGTGTGCGGGTTTGCAGGAGGACGCGGTGGCGCAGCGCGCCGATCCTTACACGGCCAGCCATCGGTGCGGATTCCAGAGCAGGCGTGTTGGGAGTGGCAGCTGATGACCATTTACGCTTCCTTCCCGGTTTTCGTACAGCCAAGCCACCAGCACGGCGGCACCCAGTTCGATTTCCTCGGTGAGTGGCAAGGCATTTTCCGGCGCGTCGGTGAGATCCGACTCCCGTGCATACAGGATGCGCCCGGTGTAGTGATTGAACGCCTGTTCTGCGGCGACACCGAGGGAAGTCAGGTAAATATCTTCTTCCTCGGGCGGATCGCGCAGGTGCTGTTTAAGAAAGTCCAGGGAGAAGATCATTGGGAACTCTCCCCATCATTGGAGTTGCCCACCCCGACAGATCCCTCTGACTCACCGGATGGCGGCTCTGTAGGGGGCTCAGTCGATTGCGCTAACTGTTCCTGCAGCCGAAAATTTTCCTCTTCCAGCAAAGCCAGCTTGCCTTCCAGTTCGGCAATGGTGTCGTCCTGGGTTTTTATCAGCCGGTCACGCTCGGCCAATTGTTCAACCAGCTGACTATTCTGCTCTTCGGAAGCCGTAAGCTTGCCTTCCAGTTCGACAATGGTGTCGGCCTGGGTTTTGATTTTTTGATCACACTCAGCAACCTTGGCCAGAGCTTCGTTGAGTTCTTCACCTTCGACATGAACACAGGGCAACTGCATTTCACCCTGGCGCTTTGCTTCCTCCTCTGCACGCGCTTCAGCGTCCACCACTCGCTGAGGCTTTTCTGGCATTTTTTGACTTTTCTTTTTAGGCTTGGCCAGCCCATCATTGAGTAAATGCCACGCCTCATCATTGCCCACCTCGATGTCATCACCGGATGCGAGGCTCCGGGTGGTGGTGACCATACTGGTGAGCAGGACCAGTTTGAAACTTGCTGCCATTGGAGTTTTCCTCACACAATAAAAAACCCGCACAAGCGGGTTTTAAAAAAGAGTAGCTATGAAAAGCGCCGCTGCTTACGCTTGCTGCAGGGTTTTAATGGCCTCGGCCATCAGCAATTTGCCGTCGGTGCGCTTGCGCATACGGAAACCGACATGGCCGGTATCTGCATACTTTTCGTTGAGGCGCTGCATCACCATGCCACCGCGGTCGGCGATGCGGTATTGCCTGAAGTCGCCAAAGGCAATGGATTTATTGCCGGTGGCTACCCCGGGCATGGCTTCGCTGGTGCGCACCCGGTAACCGAGGAAAGAGTCCGGCACACCGGCCTGCAGGCTGGGCTGCCAGAGGGGAATACCATCGGTGCTTTTCAGCTTGCGCATCATGCCGATGGTGCCGTCCTTGGCCAGAAAGCTGGCACCGTTGCGATAGACGGCGCGCACCGAATGAATCAGGTCGATAATCTCGTCATAGGTAAAGGCGTTGGCACTGGCGGCGACCTTGCCAACCTGGGCGGTTACCGTGACGCCGGTAGGCTTTTTATTGCCATCACCGGTAATAAAAGCGGCCTCTTCGGCGGTGCCGAAGGTAAGACCGAAAATCCGGGCGATCTCGCTCTCCAGGCTGACCTGGGTATCCTGCAGCAGTTCTTCGGAAACCTTCATAATGCGCCCCAGCTTCCAGGCCTCGATCACACCAACACCAAACTCAATATCGGATTCTGGATAGGAACCACCCTCATCGATCCAGCCAGCCTGGCCATGATCGGCCACCAGGGGCAGGTTGGTGGTGGTGCTGGTGGAGATGACGGTACAGAGCTCACGCATCACCACGTGATCCGTCAGGGCTTCGATCAATTGCATGGCCCAGGAATCCGGCACTGTATAACCGCCATCCGCGTCGGTGCCAACCGTCAGGGCGGCCTGGATATCCATACTCATGCCCGCGCGCACATACTGCTCAAAGTTGCCCATATATTCAGTGCTGGCCAGCGGATTGGTTGGCGTATTGCCAGCGGGCTCGGGACGCCGTGCAGGGTTCGGCACTTCACTCAGGCGACCTTCGATCTCCACCATTCTTTCCAGCTGTTCGATCTGCTTGTCCAGGGCGCTAAGGTCGTTATTCATATTCTTCCACTGCTCTTCCTGCTCAGTGGTCATGCCCTTGGCGGCGTCCACACTGTCCACCAGGGTTCGCATGGAGGCTGCCAACTGGCCGCGCTTCTGTTGTAGGTCGAGTAATTTACTCATGGGTGCTCTCCGGTTAGGCATAAAAAAACCGACACACTGTTTCCAGTTGTCGGCTCTGGTTGCGAGAAGCGCGGCGCGCTCCGGCTCGCAATAGGGTGGTTTAAGCTCTTGTTGCTATCTCAGTCAGGCGCGCATAGAGCGGGGTTCTGTGGTTGTAGGGGACTGCTTCGGGTTTAGGCTGAGCCGGTGGTGGTGCTGCAGCAATCAACTGGGCAGGCACTTTCCGGCAACCCTGGAACTTATCCGGGGTAAAGCTGGCAGCTGCCTGCAAACCCTCAACGGTCTCATCGGCAAAGCCGTACTCAACGCACTCAGTGGCGGACAACCAGGTTTCCTCATCGAGCATGGCGATCAACGCATCTTCCGCGATACCCGTTTTCTGGTGATAGTCATTGAGCATGGCACTGCGCAATTTATCCAGGGTATCGGCGGTCTTGCGCAGCTGATGGGCATCGCCGTAGGCACTGGTCCAGGGATTGTGGATCATATACATGGCATTGTCGGCCATAATCACCCGTTCCCCCGCCAGGGCAATAATGGAACCCATGGAGGCGGCAAGGCCGTCAATATAAGTGGTGATTGTCGCCTTGTGGCGCTTCAGCGCGTTGTAAATGGCATTACCTTCGAACACGCTGCCGCCCGGCGTGTTCAGGTGCAGGTCGATTTCATCCGCGTCCAGGGCGTTGAGCTCGTCGATAAAGGCCTTGGCCTCCACGCCGTAGTAACCGATGTAGTCGTAGATGTAGACTTCGGCGCGCCGGCTCTTTGCCGCGGCCTTGATTTGATACCACTTACGCATGGTCTCTCTCCGATTATTAACCTTCGTTTTGACCAAAGTCCGGACCTGGCACCTGTAAATTTGCTCCGGCTTGGTTGATGAGTTCTCGCGCCTCGTCGCTCGTCAGTACCTTTCCCACACCAAGATAAGCCTTCTGGATTGCCTCCACGGCAGAGAGACTACGGTCCGCCCCGCCGCTGCGCGGTACGGTGATCGGAGCCATGGCAAGCTGCAGCCAATGCTGATCACCGCCTTCGATGCTGTTCATGTTTTCCAGGCGGCGGATATCGTTAATGCTGGCAGCCCCGACATTGAATAGATTTTTATAAAATTCTGAGCGCGATTTAGAATCCCCACGCAGCAGCCCTTCCACACTGTGCTCCGCGTAGTACTCGCGCCTCTCTGAGGGAGAGAGCAGATCCCGGAATATGCTCTGCTCAATACGCTTGAGCCAGGGCAGCAGGCTGTACACCACAAACTGAATCGACTGGTGCTCGATATTTGAGAAGGTGGCTTTTTCCAGGTCGGCGATCATATGCGGCGGCACGCCGAAGATGGAGGCGATTTCACTGCGCTGGTATTTGCGCGATTCGAGGAACTGGGCATCCTCGGCACTCATGCCAATCTGGTGCCATTTGGCGCCTTCCTCCAGAATGGCAACTCGATGTGCGTTGGCACCACCCTGATGCCGCTCATTCCAGCTTTTTCTCAGTCGCTCATAGGCTGGATCGGATAGCTTGCTCTCCACTTCGAGAACACCGCCGGGCTTGGCGCCGTTAGCAAACAGACGCGCACCGTGCTCTTCCAGTGCAAGAGAGAGGCCAATCCCCTCGCGGGCCTGACTGATCGGCGACAGTCCAATAATGCCGTTGGTGGATAGGCCCGCAACACGCCATATACGCTCCGGGGTGAGACTGCGAAAATCCCCGTCGTGTATCTCAAACACCAGCCGCTTGGTCGTTTCCGAACGTCCCACCCACACTTTGTCGGGATTGATGGGCCACACACCGCGCACACGTCCGGCTCTGTCCCGCTCCACCTCGCTGAACCCATTGCCGCGCAGTTGCAGCGCGGCCATCAGCTGGGTGCGAAAGTCCATCGCGGTCATTTCCTCGTTGGGCAAATCGTGTAACAGCACCTGCAGGGGATGCTGGCTGGCAATCTCGCGATTATTTGCTCCAGTTTTGCGGTACAGATTGAACGGCAGCGCGGCGACGGTTTCCGACAGGATACGCACACAGGCATAGACAGCGGCCACACGCATAGCAGTATCCGGTGTCACCGCTTTACCCGATGCAGACTGAGGCGCGCTGAGGATATCCAGCAGACCATCGCTGGGTTCCTTGAGGGTGCTGGTCTGTGCGCGAAATAGTTTATCCAGCATGATTTATCCTGTTCTCACGGGCCTCGCGGAAGTCATCCACTGCATCCGAGCGCGCATTGCGCCAAGCAACAAAGAAGGCAAACCCAATCAGCAAGCCACCCACCACACAGAGCGCCAGGGGCTGGCTGATTTTCCAGAGACCGCAGGCGAGCAGCCCGAGGCCGAGAGTGGCGATCAGGTCGGGGGTATGTGATTTCATCAAAGGAACCTAATATCCTGGGTTTCGTAGACGCTGACGGTGGGTTCTTTGCCTGTTAGCGCGATGGTGAATGCGATCAATGTGGCCACGGCACCATCAATCTTGGACTCCCTGTTTTCTTTCACCGGGCGGATTTTCTTGCCATCGTCGATCTCTTTGGCCACCACATTGCCCATCATCCAGGTGAGAACCGGATTGCCATCATGATGAATGCGGCCGGCCTTGAGCAGAGCTTCGAACTCTTTCATAAAATCCGACATGGAGTAGTTCTGAGGCACCTCAATCACCTCCAGTTCAGGAACCTGCTTCTGGATCGTTTGCGTCAGCTGGGTTGCGCCCCAGGGATCAAACCCCAGGGCCCTCACCTCAAAATTGCGCACATCACGCTCAACGTCGTCCTGAATCTGCTCGTAATCAATCGTCTCGCCATCGGTCGGAGTCAGTGCGCCCTGATGCTCCCAGGTTTGATAGTGCTTATTGCTCTCTTCCCTGATCCGTTCCTCCGGCAAGTAATGTCGGCCAAAAATATAATAATGACGCTGGCCTGCCACCTCTCGTTCAAATACAGAAATATTCGAGGTGATATCCAGCTTGCTGGATAAATCCAACCCTTTGTAACAAGGGTCATTGACGAAACCCTTCAGCTGCAGGGAGGAATCTGCCTGCCGATTCCACTCCACCATATTGAGCCAGGCACACTTGGCGGTAACCCAAACATTCAGGTGTTTAGTTTTAAATGCGTTCTGCTTGCGCGGACTTTGTACGGCATTACGCTGTCTTGCCTTTAGATAGTCGCCACCAACAGATATACCAAAGTTGGGATTGGCTTTAACAAGCGACTGCTCACTGGTCCAGTCATCATCGGGGTCAATGCCGTAGACAATACCGAACAACTCATCATTCTGGATACTTTGCTCTAATACCGATTGTAAATCCTGCTGTATCGCATAGCAGGGACCGGTTATCTGATCACCCGCTGTGGTAATCAGCAGCATCAGCGGCTGGTCTCGTGCCCCCATACCCGTGATCATAGTGTCGTAAAGCACATCGTCGGTGTGCTCATGCACCTCATCCAGAATGGCGCAACTGG
>NZ_CANLDD010000076.1 GCF_947489355.1 uncultured Microbulbifer sp.
CACCAGAAGATTTAATGGATAATTACTTGGCGGCACAAGCCGCATAAATGGTATGCGCTTCAAGGTTGAATCCGCGTCTAAATTATTCCCAAGAAGTAGGGACTTTATAGTCGGGGTTTTCCCCGTTTTCCCCGTTGTAGAAGTATCTTCTAAAAGCTTATAATCAATAACGGGTTTAAATGGAAGTTGTCCCCAGCTTTGCGTCATACGGCAATCTGTCAGAATTTTAGTTTGAATTTGAAGCAGCATCCTGGATGTGCATTTCCGGGGTGGCTTTCCGTTACCAATGCAATCCAGGTGTTTGGCAAATGTCTCTGCCAGGTGATTGGCGCGGGAAGTGGGGTGAGCGGCTTTGGGATGCCCACTTTGTACTATGGCGCGGCGAAACAGTGCGTGACATTCGGGTATGTTCAGCAGTAGTGCGATACTCATGGCGCCAGCGGATTCGCCAAATAAGGTAATATTTTGTGGATCGCCCCCGAATGCGGAAATATTTCTGTTCACCCATTTGAGTGCCGCTATCTGGTCCAAAAGCCCTTCATTACCGCTGGATGGGATATCACAGATGTCCTTTAATCGCAAAAAGCCGAATGCCCCCAGCCGATAATTGAATGTTACAATGGTCGCCCTGCCACTGGCTGCCAAGTAGCGCCCATTGTAGATTTCCTGACAACCCGACCCCATATAAAAAGATCCGCCATGAATCCAAAACATAACCGGCAGCTCACTGTCTTTCGAAACTGGTGGCGAGAAGATATTGAGATAAAGACATTCCTCCTGCTCCGGCGGTGCACCGTTTCGCCCCCGTACTTCCATCAGTACCGAAGGATTCTGGGCTGCAGGCATGCCAAATGCCCTGGCATGCAATGGGGTTTTCCAAGGGGATAGGGGCTGAGGGGAAAGCCAGCGTAAGCCCCCTACCGGTTGTTGCGCATAGGGGATGCCCAGAAATTGATAGATTCCCGTTTCCCAATCAATGGTGCCGATAATCGGACCGCCAGGCGACTCCACTGTCGAGGTAAGATTTTTATTGGTTTTTTTTTCAAAGCACGGGTCCCTGGCCATGTTTCACCGCTTTGTTGACGTCCCCGCCCTAGGCGAGTAGGGATTTTGAGTTTGCTTTTGGCGCTTTTTCCGCCAGGGGTAGTGCACGCTGGCTGTTACAGGGTTGTAATGACGTCTTAGAATGGCCCTCTGCGTGGGCATGAAGGAATTGTTGGTAGGCGGCGAGGGCGCACAAATAGTGCCCAACATCGTCGATAAGAATCCTGAAGGCGTGGTGCCGGACAAAGAAGCTGCCGAGAATCTTTGTCGGGCTTTTGAAAAACATGGCGAACTCGGGCCAGAAATACCCATTGAGCAGATGGGTGGTGTGCATGTGCAATGCCCGATGAAAATGGGTCAGGTCCACCTGATCCAGCAAATATTGAAACTGTCCCTCTTGCCGCAGCCGCGCAATCATCGTATCTGCCGCCGTCATTAATTGTAACAGGGTGGGCGAGGGGATGATGCGCTGTTCCATAACACCGAGGTGTCCTGCAAAATTTCTGATGCCAAACTGGTAGTACTGCTCTTCGGAACGATAGACAGTCAGTTCGTTTACGCAGCAGCCCAGCCAGTGATTGTGGGCCCGCCAATCACCTGCGCTAATAAAGTAATTAAACGCTTTTTCCGCTACTGCCAACCAACGTGAGTGCTTACTCCAGCCATACAGACGCAAAAGCGCCAACACTGCCTGACCGTCGTAGTCGATAACCCGATGGGGGTCTTTGAGTGTCAGTCCGGGATATTCCACACCATGAAAAAACCGGCCGCTATCGGGGGCCTGCATAAATTCAATGCCTCTGGCGAGCTGCGTCATCAACTCGGCGTATTGGCGTGTCTGCCGGGCCTGGGAATAATTGACCAGCGCGAGAAGGCATAGCGCATTGCCGCCCAGCCTGATCTCACCATCGGTCTCCAGCATAAATGCACCGGTTTTGCCCGACTTCAATACAGCCACCCTGAGTATTTTCTCTGTCATATAGTTGAGGGAACGCTGAATGGCTGATAACGGGGAAGCACGCTTGGTCATCTTCCAGGTTTCAGTCATCGTATAGACACTACCGGCGTGGTCCAGGGCAGTACAGGACGTCATTGCCTGGTCAAAGCAGGCGTACCATCCTTTTTGGAAAGAACCATCGGGTTTAATCTGGCTGGTTAAATAACGACTGCCATCCTCAATGAGTTGGACGACATGTTCACAATTCAGAATTTTGACTGTGCGCCTTCCGGCATCAGGTCCCGACTCCTGAAGGTAAACCGGTTCTTTGTGGTATTCACAGAACAGTCCTTTTGTAGAAAGCAGGACAACGGTCCTTTCATCGGAAAAATCCAGATCTACCTCGGGACCAAAGCGTTCTTTTGTGTAAGCCCGGAATTCTGTCTCATTGATAATGGCATGGTCGATCCGATCGCCCTTGTCGAGCATGGCATTGGCATTGATCTCCTGCTCCAGAAAGGCAATTTTGCAATCGATATCCAGGGCAATCCCGTAGCGGAAGTGACATCTTTTTGTTTCCTCAAGCAGCTTATGAAGGCCGCACAGGGTTGTAATGCTCTTCTGGGTGACCCAATCAACCCGCAACCAGCAGGGCTCCATTTCGTCCTGCCCTGCCACGATTTGAATGGCGTCTGCAAGCTTCTTCCAGGCCTGGGAAAAGCTTTGGGCGTTAATATGTCTTACTTGTGCACGCTGTCTGGCATCGCTGATAGAAAAGAAAAGTGTGTAGGGTGGCCTTAGCCCGCAGAGTGCCCGCTCTACCTCGGTGCGGGCCTGTGTGAGCAGGCTGGATAGGGGGGTATCGCTGTTGTTCACTCTGACTCTCAGAATTGGCAGTAATGATTCCTATGATTACGGCCGAACGGTTTTCTTGCAGGAGTATAGACCTGTGTACCGTTATTGTTTGCTCCGGATGGTGGATTACGCTTGGATGAACTTTCGGTGAAAATTTTATTATTGATACAGCAATACAATAGGTGGCGAGGCGAATAAACCACCCTAAACGGGATCGTGATATGGCCTGTGCAATACCCTGTCAGCGTTAGAAAAGAATTAGGTTTGCCCGGTGGTGATTGTTGCCGGCCGCCAGGTGTTTGTAGGCAGTGGCAGTTTTTGTGCTGCGCAATGTTCTCGATCCTTCGACAGGCTAATCATTATCCGTCCGTTGGGGAGAAGAAAGCGCAGGGATTTTGTTGAGGCGTAGAAATGGTTGGAGCCTAATTCAACAGCTTGAGGGGGAGAATCATTGAAAAGGGAGCCCCCTGATGGAAGGGGGGATTCCCGTGCGGGAAAATGCCAGAAAGCCCTTCACTAATTTAAATGCCAGGAGATCCTTTTTCAACCTGGGTTTGCGGCGCATGTCCGCAAACCCTCCACGACAAATCAAGCACTTACACGCTTAATTTGCGGCCCGAACATCCCGGTTCGGCTTGGCAGTCTGCTGAAAAATGTTTTTTCAACAGACTGTTAGATCTCAGCAGCGAGACGCGCGCCCTGGTCGATCGCGCGTTTGGCATCCAGTTCTGCGGCTTCGTCGGCACCACCAATCAGGTGGGCTTTGATACCACGCTCTAGCAGTGTCTTGTGTAACTCGCGAGCGGGTTCCTGGCCAGCACAGATGATGATGTTGTCTACCTCTATTAGCTGCCGCTCGTCACCAGTGCGGATATGTAATCCCTGATTGTCGATTTCCTCATAAGTGGCACCTGCAATCATCTGCACCTGGCGATGCTGCAGACTCTTGCGATGAATCCAGCCGGTGGTCTTGCCGAGACCGGCGCCTACCTTAGAGGTCTTGCGCTGCAGCAGGAAAACCTGGCGCGGGGACTTTACCGCTTTGTGGGGTTTCAGCCCGGAACGGTTTTCCAGTTCGATATCCACCCCCCATTCGTCGAAAAAGGCTGCTTTGTTACTGGCAACCAGTTGTTCTTCTTCGGAGTAATCACCACCATGCGTTAGGTATTCCGCCACGTCGAAACCGATACCACCGGCGCCGATTATGGCAACCTTTTCGCCCACAGGGACCTTATCCCTGAATACGTCCAGGTAGCCGAGTACTTTTTTGTTTTCGATACCTGGAATTGCCGGCATACGCGGTGCAATACCACTGGCAAGGATCACTTCATCAAAAGACTGCAGATCCTCGACGGTGGCGACAGACTCCAATTTCACCTCGACACCGGTGACTTCGAGGCGACGTTTGAAGTAGCGCAGGGTCTCCTGAAATTCGGCCTTTCCGGGAATCTGTTTGGCAATATTGAACTGGCCGCCGATTCTGTCACTGCCTTCAAACAGGGTGACCCTGTGCCCCCGCTCCGCTGCTACGGTAGCGGATGAGAGACCAGCGGGACCAGCGCCGATCACCGCCACTTTTTTCGGTGTTTCAGTGGGCAGATAAATTAGTTCTGTTTCGTGGCAGGCGCGCGGGTTCACCAGACAGGAAGTGAGTTTTAGTTGGAAGGTGTGGTCCAGGCAGGCCTGGTTACAGCCGATGCAGGTATTGATTTCATCCGCGCGGCCTGCAGCGGCCTTGGCAACGAAATCTGCATCCGCGAGAAAGGGGCGCGCCATGGAAATCATGTCTGCCTGTCCGGAAGCGAGCACCGCTTCGGCGACCGCCGGCATGTTGATACGATTGCTGGCCACCACCGGAACGGTGAGGTGTTTTTTTACCTTTGCGGTGATGTCGGTGAATGCGGCGCGGGGTACATTGGTGGCGATAGTGGGCACGCGGGATTCGTGCCAGCCGATACCGGTATTGATAATAGTGGCGCCAGCCTTTTCGATGGCCTGGCCGAGTGTAATGACCTCTTTAAAATCACTGCCATCCTCAACCAGATCGAGCATGGACAGGCGGTAGATAATAATAAATTCACTACCCAGGGCCTCGCGCACACGGCGCACAATCTTGATCGGCAGACGGATACGGTTATCGAAGCTGCCACCCCATTCGTCGCTGCGCTTGTTGGTGCGTTTGGCGATGAACTGGTTAATAAAGTAACCCTCGGAACCCATGATCTCGACACCGTCGTAACCGGCTTCACGGGCCAGTGTGGCACAGTGCACATAGTCATCGATCTGGTGTTCAATTTCCTCCCCGGTCAGCTCGCGGGGGGTGAACGGGTTGATCGGCGCCTGAATCGCAGAAGGTGCAATCAGGTTTTCATTGTAGGCATAGCGGCCGGTGTGCAGAATCTGCATACAGATTTTGCCCCCCTCGGCGTGGACAGCTTCAGTGACTTCCCGGTGCTGTTGCGCCTCTTGCGGAGTGTTCATTTTGGCGGCCCCTTTGAACACCCCGCTCTCTTCGTTGGGAGCAATGCCGCCGGTTACAATCAGGCCGACCCCGCCCCGAGCGCGCTCTGCGTAGAAAGCCGCCAGTCGGGCAAAGCCCCCGGTGTGTTCTTCCAGATTGGTGTGCATGGAGCCCATCAGTACCCGGTTGCGGAGGGTGGTGAAACCCAGGTCCAGAGGGGCCAGCATGTTGGGGAAGGCTTGGGGCATGGGGAAACTCTCTTTTGGTCGCCTATTGCTAAATATGCAAATAGTTGCATATAAGTGGATATCAGCATACCAAGAGGCGCTGACGCGAAACAGTGACCTATCCGGTCTAAATCGGTGATCATTTACCGGTGCAGCCCTGTTTTTTCATTTCCCCGCGGCGATTCATTCGGCCATCAAACAGGTTTTTCACGGCCTATTAGGCGGCCGTTGTTAAAAGCCGGCTGCTGGCGAACCTGTGCTGGATGGGCTCTTTTCCAAAAGGCTGCACAGTCCTGGCAGCGCCAGCTTCCTATGCGGGGCTATTGGGCTGGTTTTTTACCGGGCTTTTGCCGGCGTTCTACTCTGCCAATACCTCCAGGAGTTGCTGGCGCAACCAGCGGTTGGCGGGATCATCGTGCAGGCTTTTGTGCCAGAGCAGGTGCCAGTCCATCTGGGGTATCTCAAAAGGCAGTTCAAAGAGTCGTGCAGAGTACTGGCTGGCCAGGCTGGCCGGCACCGTCAGGGCCAGGTCGGTGCGCAATACCACCAGTGGCGCCACCCGATAATGCTGTACGCGCAATTTGATAGTGCGCCGCCGACCCAGTTTGTTCAAGGCAATATCCGCCAGGCCGGGCCCGGTGCGGCGGCTGGATACATGGATATGCTCAAGCTGCAGATACTGCTCCAAAGTCAGGCCGGCCTCGTTTGTCAAAGGGTGTTCATTGCGCAACATGCATAGGTAGCGGTTTTGCATCAGGCGCTGCTGTTTCAGTTGGCTCGCTGTGGCCAGGGGGATATCCAGAGCGAAATCCAGGGTATTGGCGGCCAACTCCTTGGCCAGCTGGTCGCGTGGGACATAGAAAGACTCTACCGTCACACCGGGCGCCTGTTGCTCCAGCTTCTCCAGCAGGCGCGGTAACAGTACCGTTTCCACCATGTCGTTCATGGACAGTCGCAGGGTTTTGCGGGCCTGGGCCGGATTGAAGTGGCGGTGCTCGTTGAGGCTGTCAGCGAGCAGCGACAAAGCTTGCTGAACCCGCGGCATAATGCTCTCTGTGAAGGGAGTCGGGGTCATACCGGATGGGCCGCGAATAAACAGGGGGTTATCCAGAGAGCGGCGCAGGCGAGCGAGGGCATTGCTGACCGCCGGCTGGGTAATATGCAACTGTTCGGCGGCCCGGGTGAGGTTGCGAGTACTGTAAATAGCCTCCAGTACCACAAACAGATTGGTATCCATTTTTTGCAGTTGCATAAACCCATTCCAATCATAAGCAATGTGAATAATTGTATATTCTCATAATAAACTTTGATGATCCAACTAGGACCGTTAGGGTAGGGGCATTTGTTTATAGAGGCATACCCATTGACTGAGTGTATTGTGGTGCGTCACGGGCAGGCGTCCTTTGGCAGTGAGGACTACGACATACTCTCAGAGAGAGGTTGGCAGCAGTCCCGTTGGCTGGGGGACTATTGGCGGGAAACCGGTATCCGGTTTGACCGGATTCTCTGTGGCAGCTTGCGCCGCCATCGACAGACTACCGAAGGCATTTGCGAGGGTCTGCAAGTGGCGGGGCGGGGCGGTTATGAAATTGTTTCGCAGCTGGATGAATTCGATTTTCTTGATGTGGTGCGCCTCTACAGAGCACATAATCCTGGTTGCGCGCCCGGCCCCAATGCCAGCCGTGCTGATTTCTATCGTTTCCTGAAGCAGGGGATGCTGGCCTGGGCGGCAGGGGAGATCATGCCGGCGGAGAGCTGGTGCAGTTTCGAACGTCGTATTCGTGAAGTGTTGGGTTTGATTTGTGACAGTGCCAAAGGCAGCAGGACTCTGGTGGTCAGTTCCGGTGGAGCTATTGCCATGATGATCCGACAGATCCTGGGCAGCCCCCCCGAGTCGGTGGCCAATCTCAATATGCAAATTCAAAACACCGCGACCAGTCGATTCTTTTTTAGTGCGCAGGGTATCAGTCTGCACAGTTTTAATCATGTGCCGCATCTGGATAGAGGCGAGCGCCGTGGATTGATTACATACAGCTGAATCACAGGTGGGAAACCATGCAGTTTGAATATTCGGAAAAAGTACAGGATCTGCTGGAGCGGCTTAAATACTTTATGCGGGAATATGTCTACCCCGCGGAAGCTACTTATATGCGGCAATTGCAGCAGGATCGCTGGGGCGAACCACCTGTTATGGTGGAGCTGAAAAGCAAAGCCCGCGAAGCACAATTGTGGAATTTGTTTTTACCGGACCCGCGTTACGGTGCTGGCCTGAGCAACCTGGAGTATGCCCCCCTGGCGGAAGAGATGGGCAAGGTCCTCTTTGCTTCGGAAGTGTTCAACTGCAGTGCACCGGATACCGGTAATATGGAAGTGTTGGCACAATACGGTTCCGAATCCCAGTGCAAAACCTGGTTGGAGCCACTGCTCGACGGTAGCATACGCTCGGCCTTTGCTATGACCGAGCCGCGCGTGGCCTCCTCCGATGCCACGAATATCGAAACATCCATCATGCTTGATGGGGACGAATATGTAATCAACGGCCACAAATTTTATATCAGCGGCTTGATGAATACGCGCTGCAAGGTGATGATTGTGATGGGCAAGACAGACCCGCACAATGCAGACCGCCACCAGCAACAGTCACAAATTCTGGTGCCCACCGATACGCCGGGGGTTAAAATACTTCGCCCCATGCAGGTGTTTGGTTATGACGATGCACCGGAGGGGCACGCAGAAGTGATTTTCGACAATGTGCGTGTGCCCGTTTCAAATCTGATTCTCGGCCATGGGCGGGGTTTCGAAATTGCCCAGGGCCGTTTAGGCCCGGGGCGGATTCACCACTGTATGCGCCTGATTGGCCAGGCGCAGCGGGCCCTGGAAATGATGGCACTCCGGTCGGAGCAGCGCGTTGCATTTGGTCGCCCCTTGAGTAAGCAGGGCTCGGTGCGTGAAGACATCGCCAAGTCTGCCTGTGAAATTGAGCAGGCCCGCCTGTTGACGCTGAAAGCGGCAGCACAAATGGATCGCCTGGGCAATAAAACGGCAAAGGACCTGATTGCCATGATCAAAATCGTTGCACCACAAATGGCCTGCAACGTCATAGACCGCGCAATTCAGATTCATGGTGCAGTGGGCCTGAGTCAGGACAACAGCCTTGCGCACTACTACGCCTATGCACGCGCTATTCGCTTGGCAGACGGACCGGATCAGGTGCATATGATGCAGTTGGGACGCAATCTCGCTGCCCGCTATGCTGCAGAGTGTTCCCATGGGAGTGAGCATGCCTGAAACCGTAAAGGAGTTGCGCAGTTCCGTACAAGACCTACCGGTGGAAAAACTGCAGGACTACCTGAATGCAAATATTGACGGTTATGCCGGCCCGCTGGAGGTGAGCAAATTCCCCGGTGGACAGTCCAACCCCACCTTTAAGTTGAAAACCCCCTCGGCCACCTATGTGTTGCGCCGTCAACCGCCGGGTAAACTGCTGAAGTCTGCGCATGCAGTGGATCGTGAATATCGCGTGATGTCCGCACTGGCCAATACTGATGTGCCGGTGCCCAGGGTTTTACACCTGTGTGAGGATCGGGCACTGATGGGTTCCATGTTTTACGTAATGGAGTATTGCGAGGGCAGGATATTCTGGGAAGCAGCCCTACCGACGGTGGAAAACGCACAGCGCACAGCTATTTACGATGAGATGAATCGGGTACTGGCCACTTTGCACAGCCTTGACCCCGCGGCTTTGGGGCTTGCCGGCTATGCACGTCCCGGCAACTATTTTCAGCGGCAGTTGAAGCGCTGGACCAGTCAATATCGCGCGTCTGAGACGCACAATATAATCGCTATGGAGCGGCTGATCGATTGGTTGGGCCACGCGCTCCCCCCGGATGATGGCCGGGTGGCGCTGGTACACGGCGACTACCGTTTGGACAATATGATCTTTCATCCCGAGGCGCCCAGGGCGATTGCCCTGCTGGATTGGGAACTGTCCACGCTCGGACATCCCTTTGCCGATCTCGCCTATCAGTGTATGCAAATGCGCATGCCAGCTGGCGGAGATAAGATGTCCGGTCTGCTGGGCCTGGATATCGAAGCCCTGGGTATCCCCTCTGAGGGAGTCTATGTGGCAAAGTACTGCGCGCGCATGGGCATCAATCGGATTGATAACTGGCCCTTTTACCTGGCCTTCAGTTTTTTCCGTTTAGCGGCAATTGTACAGGGGGTGGCTAAACGTGCCCTGGATGGCAATGCCTCCAACAGGGATGCGGCAAAGCTTGGCGGGTTGGTGGAACCACTGGCGCGGGCTGCCATGGATATTGCCAATCAAGCAGGGTGATTCAGAATCAATGGATTTTTCGGGAAGCAAATTTTTTTGGATAGATTATCTGAAACAGAATGTGTGATAGAAACTGCAATGGGTGCAGAGGAACGATAAGGATAAACAATGGCAACGAACCTTTTTGATCTCACAGGCAAAATCGCTCTGGTAACCGGCGCCAGCCGCGGGATCGGTGCAGCCATCGCCAAGCTTCTGGCAGAGCAGGGTGCACATGTACTGGTTTCCAGCCGCAAAATCGAAGGCTGCCGGGCGGTGGCTAATCGCGTTGTTGAAGCCGGCGGTCGCGCAGACCCTGTTCCCTGCCATATTGGCAATATGGAGGAGATAGAGCGGTTGTTTGCCGATATTCGTGAGCGCTTCGGTCGCCTGGATATTCTGGTAAATAATGCCGCAACCAACCCTTATTTTGGTCATATTCTGGATACAGACCTGAGTGCTGTTGAAAAAACAATCGATGTAAATATTCGCGGATACTTTTTTATGTCGGTGGAGGCGGGCAGACTGATGCGGCAACAGGGCGGTGGTGCCATTGTCAATACTGCCTCCATCAATGCGTTGCAACCGGGTGCGGGGCAGGGCATTTATTCCATTACCAAAGCTGCGGTGGTCAATATGACCAAGGCCTTTGCCAAGGAGTGTACACAGTTTAATATCCGTGTGAATGCCCTGCTGCCGGGCCTGACAAAAACCAAATTTGCCGGTGCGCTTTTTTCCCACGAGGAGGTTTATAAAGCGGCGATTGGTCACATTCCCATGCACCGCCACGCAGAACCGGAAGAAATGGCAGGCACTGTCCTCTACCTGGTATCCGAAGCTTCCAGCTATACTACCGGTGAGTGTGTAGTAGTGGATGGTGGTTTGACTTCCTGTGGAGGGATTTAAGTTAATATTCGTTAGCACTTACCATGAGCGTTAGGCAGATCAACTTATTGACTTATAAGATTTTTTTATCCTTCTTTGTAAGCCTTTTGGAAATTCAAGGTACGGTAGTGCCGTACAGGCGGCTCTGCGGGGGGATGCTTGCTAAAGCTCTCGGTCAAGAATAGTTTGATTCTTACCCCTGCGGGGACCAAAATCTTCAACGCGTCAAGTGGCGAGCATTTTTGTGCCTGGGCAACAGATACCAGAGAATCCCTGCAATCAAATACTGTGCAGGGATATTTCCGACTAAGTTTGCATGCTCAGCTCGATCAGCTAACACCATCAACAACATAATGGTTGCATATATCATATTCAGCCAGATAGTGAACCAAATCAGGCTGATGTTGGCAGAGAGATTTTTAGCGGCAAGAATCAAGAATACACCCAGAGTTGCAAAAATCCCCACAATAATCTGTTCGTATTCGGGCTGTGGGGGCATCCACCCCCATCCTGAAGGCCATATCCAGACCATCAACGGGTACATGGCAAAGATATATAGCAAGCCTATAGCAACCAGGGCGATGGCAAGATACCTGGCGCGAGTCATTTCATTCATGCCTTTTCCTGGTATGCAGACCACTTCTATTTGCTGTCATGGTCAAAAATATAGACGACTTATGAACTTTCCCTATACTGCTTTTGTATACTACGGGTCGGAAGGAAAGAATACCCTTCTCCTAGGACACGCTGTGAATACATCCTTGTACGCTCGTAATCGGCATCCATGCCTCATACGATCCTGGGAGAGGGGTATTCTTCCCTCCTGCTTTACTAGTAAGAGGTGTAAGTGAGTCAATTTAGAGCCCATATATATTCCAAACACGCCCAGTATAGATTTTTCATTTTGGATGATCCAATGCTCGATAACGGCTATTTTTAGCAAACAGAGTTGTCTAGTAATGTTGTGACAAAAACCACTTCTTGGGTAACTTTATGGGCGTTGAAATTAATCTATTTTACTCGATTACTTGGCCAAGGAAATACCTTGGCATGACAATACTCAATCAGGTGTTTTCGGTATCAATCCACCTGTTGCACTAGCGAGTTGAATCCGGATAAGAATTTAATTGGGTGTAATAAATTTAAATGGTGCAGATGGCTTAAAAGCAGATACCACATCCCCACTCAGATTCTCTGGTATATCTAATTCCAGGGTCATGACTTTAGCGCCAGAATCTAGATTGATCTTATCCAGATCCACCCACATTACTGAAGGATTAATCACTGATTCGAAACCTAGATTCAACTTGTAAGTGCATATCTCAATGGAGCTAGAAAAAGCGGCCAGTTGCCCGTAGACTTCTCGCTTT
>NZ_CANLDD010000077.1 GCF_947489355.1 uncultured Microbulbifer sp.
AAAAAGCGAGAAGCCTACGGGCAACTGGCCGCTTTTTCTAGCTCCATTGAGATATGCACTTACAAGTTGAATCTAGGAATTATTTTTTGAAGTTGTTCTCATTTTTAATTTTATTGTAAGAGATTAAGTCAATTGTCGGAGTTCGTAGGTGTGATCCCAGACTGTTTTTAACTCTCTATTTTCAGTGGGTGGCTCTTTTATGCCTTCTTTGAACGTTCCCAGGCGCTTTGCTAAGGATGTGTAATAAAATTCTTCAGTCAGGCATTGTCAGTTAAATAACAATTGACGCGTGAAAATAATTGCCCTTTTATTTTTTGAAACGAGAGCTGCTCTAAGGTGTACCTGAATGTGATGGAGAAGACAGACAGGTGTAATTTTTAGTAGTGTCAGCCACCTATTAACACAGTGGGGTAGCCAACAACGATTTTGCCTCCATGTCCTGTAGTATCTCCCATCCGTGCAGCGGGTTTGCCTTGCAGCATGACGGTGGTACTGCCCATGGCAATCGTATCCGGTGGCCCCACACAGGTACAGATACTGCCGGCGGTTGCCGAAGGCATACCGCCGATGATCACGGTGGGGGCGCCGGGGCTAAGGATCGGTCCCCCGACATGAGGAACGGTACCTGTAACCATTGGACAAACGTGCATATCGGTGATACGTGAGGCGGGTTTGCCCATGCTTCAGTCCTTCACTCTGCCGTCGCCGCCACGAGCCAAATCCAGTCCCTGTTCAATATAGCGAACAAACCTTTTGCCGGGATCAACAGGGTCAGATAAAACGGCTGCCAACGTAACGCTGCCGGCTACGGCGTGTGCATACAGGTATTGCGGAGGCTCAATCGCTGGCTCCCCCACCGCTGCCAGGCTTCCGTGGCACCAGCAGGCGGCGGTTGCCGCCCAGCTTGCCGGTGTTTTGTGCCTGGTTTTTTCCCCAAGAACCTTGCACTTCAAGCGGGCTTCCTCGTTGGGTTTCTTTGCCCAGCTCTCCGCAGCGATCAGTGCATTGACATTATCCTCGTCGGTTGCCGGGCTTTGGATATCCCGAGCCGCGAGGCAAGCCCACCATACCGCTTCACGCTTGGGCAGGCCATGGGCGAGTAACTTTATCGCATCCGGATATAGGCCGGCATTTACCAATTGATGGATACTGACCTCTGGTGCCGTATCCGGCACCAGATATTCTTCAGCTTCCTCACTTACATCAAAGTTCTTGAGAAGCTCTGCCGCTGTAAGTGCTTGTACTTTGATCAAATCGGTCATTGAGTTTCGATTCCCGTCAGTTGATCATAGTGACGCCGCCTTTCAGGGTGAGCATGCCGCCCCCTTTTACCTCAGCGGAGGCATCCCCCTTACAGGAGAGCATGGTTCCCTTTATGGTGATGCCTGCCGGGGTCAGTTTAATACTGCTGCCCCCCACCTTTAATTCAATAGAAGCCTTTGAAGAAATCTTTATTGCACCCATGGCATCGGTTGTCTGAGATCCCTGGCTTATCTTCAGGGTATGATTTCCAGAGCCAATAGTGACAACCTGATTGCCTTTGTCTACATTCAGCTTCTGATCTCCCTTGGCAATAGTGACTACTTCGCTGCCATCGGTAACAGTAATACTACGATCCTGCTTTACTTCCAGAGCCTGCTTGTTTTCTATTTTTCCGGATTGGTCGTTGTGAATCACAAAGTTGTGATCCTTACCGGCTTCCATATAAATTTCTTCACTGCCACTCTTGTCATCAAATCTGAATTCATTGAAAGTACTGCCTTCATACTCCGTCTTCCAGCCACTTTGGGTGGCGGTGTAATTGGGGCCGGGATTATCGCCGTTGTAGACTGCGCCAGTGATCAAAGGGCGATCGGGATCGCCGTTAATATAATTGACGACAACCTCCTGGTTGACCCTGGGTACAAAGTTGGCCCCCCAGTTTTTACCAGCAAAGGACTGCATAACCCGTACCCAGCAGCTGTTCTGGCGAGAGTTCCAGGGGAACTTTACCTTGAGTTGGGTATAGGGGTCTTGAGAGCTATCGGAGGCTGTCGCTTTCACTTCCAATACATGTGCCACTTGGGGGGAGTGAATTTTCTTTGCACAGATATTGGGCGCCGGGCGCGGTAATACGGCCGCGGGTACACAGCTGAAGGTGTTGTGGAAGTGTGTTTCGTTGTCATTGCCGTCAGCGGCGGAGATATGTATGGCGGTAATCAGATATTTGCCCTTTTCGGTAGACAGAGGATGATCAAAAAGGAAACGCCCCCCAGCGCTAAAGCACGGACAGTCACTGCGTCCATGGCTCACATCGAATAGGGCTTCATCGGATTCCATGGCGCGCTCGGCCAGCGCCTTGTGGTAGTTGTCAGTAAACTTATGTTTATGCTCGCCATCGGCCTGAAAATGATTCAGACCATATAATCCACGCAGATAATTTGCAGCATCGTTGAGTTTGCTGGTTGTTTTTACCTGCTGCTTATTATCTTTTGTTGCGGTGAATTCGCTGTAGTCCTTAAGCTCAAAACCGCCACTATGGTAATTGAAGTTATGCCTCCAATTGCTGATGGTATTTTTGGTCGGATGGCTGCCTCCGCCAGCATACCCAATCTGTTCACTGTCACAATCGTAAAAATCCTGAGGATCATCGCATAAGATAAGTTCGTGCTGTCCGTCGGCGTGTTTAAAATAGTAGGAGATGCCCTCTTCTGCCATAAGACGATTGACAAACTCGAAATCGGTCTCATCGAATTGGACACAGTATTCACGGGTAATGTATTCAGCGCTTAACTTCAGCGTAAGCCGTATGACCCGGCTGTACTCACCGAGTACCTCTTCGAGAATTTGTTTGGCACTTTTTTTTTCAAAAATCCTGTTGGAGCTGCCGAGATTTGTGAACCATAACCCCGGTTGGATAATGGCGCTATAACAGCGTATGCCTTCGGAATTGACATCGTGTAGTGAAAACTGGGTGACGAAGCCATTAATATAGCGTGGTGTTTGAGAATGATGAATAGAGAGGGTGATAGGCTTGCCGACGATCTCGCCTTGCGCAATGGTATGATTGTCAGAAATAAGATGAACTTCGTAGTGAAAGAGTTTTGATATATGCTCTTCCCCTTGTAAATTTGTCACAACCAGCGCATCGGTGCCGACAGGGCTGTCGACTTTTATCATTCTTTTGTCTTGATTGAGTGTAGCCATGGGCAGCCCCAACTATCCCTACGGTGCCTTAGAGAATAGAAAATTTACCGTGGACCAGCAGGTCTTTAGGTGAGGGCTCATAAAACGCTCAGCTAAAGACCCGGAAAGCGGGCCTGCAGAGAATTCTGCAGGCCACCGCACAGTATTCGAAAGAAACCGAAGAGGTTAAAGCGGGGTAGCTGTGGTAAGATCGTATCCAACCCGCATGTTTTTCGGATTCTTGTTGGTCTTGTCGGCATGGTTGAGGTCAGCCTCAATTTTGGCAAAACTCAAGGATATCGACTCCTGCGGAGGGCCGCCCGCTGAGGCGCCAATGCTGTAAGAGGAAATCAGGACATTGTCCAACTTGTAAACAGCGTACTTTTCCACGGAGTTGGCGCCGGTTTGTACTACATGGATCTCCACGGGTACACCTTCATCACCGGTCACAGAGGCCTTAAACAAACCGCCTGAAGCGGCGTCGATACGCTTGGTAAGAGTCACTTCACTCAGGCTGGGGCGAGAAGCTTCACGGTTAGATGTGGCTCCAGCTTCCATAGTGATACCGCGGCCAACGCCAAAGTTGAAGCTGTCTACCTCGATCCAGTCTTCGTATCCTTGCGCGGTAACGTTTCCTTTGTGAGATTTGTCGTTGAAGTTCATGTAGATAGCCATGGGGAGTCCCTCTTTGTATTTGGCTGATGGTGTTGGTGGTTAATCCCTTACCTCTGCGATATGGCTTCTGTTGAACCAGCATCGCAGTGGCAACTGGGGGGATTTAAGCAGAGGGCGCAACAAAAAAAAACCTTATTTTTTTTTATTAAATCAACTCTGGCACCAATTATGTAAAATTACCCAATGTCTATCAGGATGACGCCTGCTGAGCGTATTCGACTCCGCCACCAATTATCGGGGTGAGGGTTTCCCCTGCCAAGGGGCTGGCTGTCGGATGGATAGCAGGGATAAGTTGCGGAAATTATAAAAGCCGAACATGGCTGCTGGTTGTGAGCAGGAATGTTTATTAAGTAAAAAAAATCGAACAATGACTTTTAATATGTAATGCTGCGTAATTGCTTGCAGCAACAGACAGGTGAACAATGGTTCTCGTGACTGTTGTGTGGACACGCCATGCGAAAGTCAATAGGAAAATATATTTGAATATTGCTTCATTGTTGCATATTGGCCAGTTCGCTATACTTTGCGCTTTATTTTTACCTTGCCCGAACAGCTTTTAGTTATTTACTGTGATGCCATTTGGAAGCGCAATAGTGTTTTTCCACGGAGACGGAATTGAACGATAAGACGCGTATTGTCCGACCGGGTAGCGCCGCGCCCGGTCGCGGGCAACCTGCTGATACGCTGGCAGGGGATAGTGATTCCACTGTCGTTGTTCAACAAGAGTTTACCGGGGCCAATGATCACCCGCCTGTACGAGGTGCAGAGCCTTTAACGCCCCCTGAGGCTTTGAAACCTGGAACTGACCCCACTGTTCTGAGCCCGACGCCAAAGCAGCACGCTGGCTTGCGGGAAAAAGCGACCCGAATGTCGGGGGGTGTGCCGGTAGATCTTGCAGAGACTTCCAATGCATCTGAACCCCTGCCTTCTGGTGCAATAACCAAGACTGTTATCAAGGGACGCTTCGAGCTGGACAAGCTGCTCGGTGTTGGCGGTATGGGGGCCGTGTATAAGGCCCTTGATCGTCGCAAATTGGAAGCCAGTGACAGCGAGCCCTATGTAGCCATCAAGTTGTTGAATGATGACTTTCAGCAGCACCCGGATGCTTTCATAGCCTTGCAGCGCGAAGCGCGAAAGTCCCAGACTCTGGCCCACCCCAATATCGTAACAGTCTATGATTTTGATCGCGATGGGGAACGTGTGTTTATGACCATGGAATACCTTGAGGGTGCTCCATTGGACAAGCTACTGCGCGAGCACGCTGACATTGGGCTTGGGCCTGAAAAGGCCCGCACAGTGTTTAGGGACGTTTCCCAGGCCCTGATCTATGCCCACTCCCACAAGATCGTCCATTCTGACTTTAAGCCAGGCAACATTTTCGTTACCAGCAAGAAAGGAGCGAAAGTATTCGACTTTGGTATTGCCCGGGCCGTATCCGAAGGGGGGCTGGCCGCTAAGAGTGGTGAAACTACCGTATTTGATGCCGGCAGCCTGGGCGCCCTGACCCCGGCCTATGCCAGTTTTGAGATGTTAAAGGGGGGTGAGCCAGCGCCCAGTGATGATGTTTTCGCATTGGGGTGTGTTGTCTATGAGCTGTTCTGCGGGCGTCACCCTTACAACAAGGTGCCGGCGGAAAAGGCTTTTGAACAAAAGCTGAGGCCCGGCCGTATCAAGGGCCTGAGCCGGCGGCAGTGGCGTGCTCTGCAGTCGGCTCTTGAACTCAGGCGAGAGGATCGCACAGATACTGTAGAGAAATTTGTTCAGGCCTTTTTTGTCAGTAATACCTGGAAATGGGTGCTCGGTGGCATTTTTGCAGTGATGCTGGTGGTTGCAGGAGTAGGCTACAACCATTTGCAACAACAAAATTCCGTTGAGCAGGCTAAAGTGAAGGCTGAGCTTGAGCGGAAGTTACAAGAGGAGCTTTTGCAAAGGCGTATCGCCGATAAGAAAGAGGCGATAGCAAGACTCATTGGCCTCAGCATTCTGACTCCGGCCTGGGAGAGGGATCTTCAACTGGAACTGAAAGAGTATTCCGAGCTGAATCCGGGGGATGAGGCTTTTCCGGATGCCACGCGACGCCAGGTATCTGAGCTGTTTTTGGCTGCAGCAACTGGCCAGTTGAATCTGGGTAACCTGGATCAGGCCGATGTAATGCTTAACGGCGCAGCCAACTGGTACGGAGTTTCAAGCCAAGCTGCCGTGATCCAGTCCCAGCTTGCCAGGGATAGAGAGAGCCTGAGAGCGCGTCTTGAGGCTGAACGATTGCAGGCCAAGCGTGAGGCTGAGCGTTTGCACCAGCAGGAGCTGCTCACTCAGCGAAGGCAGGAAGCGGCCAGGAAACAGGGGCAGATTGATGCTGTGCTCGATGATATGGAAGGTGCCCTGACCTGCGGCTTCGGTATGAATGTGGCCAGTGTGGGGACACAGTTGTCGCACCTGGCAAAGCTGGATAGCGTCAAGGCCCGACAGATACGTCCGGTGGTTGGTGCAGAATTGAGCAACTGCGCAACCCGCCTTGGTGCAGAGGACCCAGTGCGCACAGAGCCCCTGCTAGATCAGTTCAGGGCGCTGTTACCCGGCTATCAACCGCTCAGGGATTTCAAGCTGGACTTTTGCGGGCACCTGTCTCCAGGCAGTGGGGGCAGGGGGGATCGTTATAGTTGCCATGATCGCCTCGCCGATGGCAGTTTGGGACCCGCCATGGTGGTGGTTAAGGGTGCAGGTGGGAGGGCCCTGGCCGTCGGTAAATACGAAGTCAGCAACAGCGATCTTGAGCATTTCTGCCGTGTCACCGACCAGTGTGGGGTGCTGGACCTAAGAGCCGGAAATTTTCCGGCAACCAATCTGGCCATGGCAAATGTTGAAGCGTATCTCAACTGGTTAAGTGAGGAGACTGGCTACGCTTACCGGCTGCCCTCTGAGCAGGAGTGGTTTGCTGCAGCCAGCGCGAAAGGCCAGGCAGAAGCTGCCGATCGCAACTGCCATCTGAAATACGGTGGAATTGAAAAGGGTGCTGAGTTGGTGCCCGCTCAGGCAGGCTCCTCCAACGCATTTGGGCTGGTGAATGCTGTTGGCAATGTTCAGGAGTGGGCGCGCGCTACCGATGGCGAGCTGCTGGCGCTTGGTGGCAGTCGCAAAGATCCCATGAGCCGCTGCCTGACGACAACCAAGCGGCTTCACGGTGGCCAGGCAGATGCATTGACGGGTTTCCGGCTTGTCAGGGATGTGAATTAATCAGATTGGTATTGGCATTTTCCGGCAAACGGAAACAGTGCCGATCAAGTCGATGGTTCAAAAACAAATGCGCGGGGGGAGGATATGCCTGGACTTCAAAAAATCAAACTGGTGTTTTTTTTAAGTATCACTTTTGTGCTACCGCTAACGCCAAGTCAGGCTCAGGAAGAGAACTCCAGTTTTCGCAATCGTGTAAGGGATGCATTCGACCAGAATACACCTACGATAAACGAAGCGGATATCACAAAAGATTTTCTGCAGCGCACATATGAAGCAGAAGATCCAAATCTTAATACCCAGATTCCCGAGATTTCCCGGCGTAATGAAGGGCCAAGGATTACAGTAAGAAAGTTCCAGTTTCACAGGTTGGAGGATTATCCGGAGTTTGGCATTGATCGCGAAACCATTGAACAACTAGCAGAATCGTTGCGCATAAAATTCATGAAAGAGGATAAGCGCCTTGCCAGTGGTTTTACCTTAGAGGAGCTGGAAGAGCTTGCTATCTTGCTTGATGGTATGAAAGTCCAGCTTAATCCGGCAGGGCTTGACCCTGCAGAATTAAAAAAACTTGTCGGTGTTATTGAGAGGCAAAATAAAGATCGTGGACTCAGCTATGCGGATCTTGAAGAGATTGCAGCAGAACTCACCAATTTTTACCGGCGTCAAGGGCTTTTTCTGGCTCAAGTTCAAATTCCTGCGCAGGATGTGGAAAGCGGTGTGGTAACGCTCACTGTACAAGAGGGTTTACTGGGGCAGGTTGTTGCTGATGAAAACGATCAATACGCGCAGGAGAAATTGATTGATCCTTTTGAGTATCAGCGTGGAAAACTGGTGAATCACGCAGATATTGAGACAGGGCTATACTTACTGAATGATCTGCCTGCTCTTAATGTAACGGGCTATTTCAGTGCTGGAGAAAATCCCGGGGAGACCAAGCTTAATTTAAAAGTGCGCGATACCGATAACTGGAGAGCCTCTTTCAGGGTGGACAATCATGGTTCTCTTTATACTGGTGACCAGAGAGCATATGCAACCATAGACTGGCTCAACCCCGTGGGTATTGGTGATGCCCTGACAGTTGGTTATCTGAAATCCAATCTTGACTCAGATGATTCCCTGGGCTCGGAATTGGCGCAGTTGAAATACAGTTTCCCGCTGATTGGCCCCCGTACCAGAGTACAGCTATCTGCTGACTACAATGAATTCAATCTTTATAACGATGAAAATGAAGTCGATGTAATCAATCTATTGGAGATCAGTGGTCTCAACAGGAGTTATACCGTTTCAATTGATCATAAATTTAAGAGATCACGGGATTTCAATCTTACCGGTACCTTTGCGCTGTCTGACAAAGAATCCAATACCGATATTGGTGCAATTTCAAATCCAGGTATAAATTTAGGTTTCACAAACGATCACGTGTATGGCGGTGAGATTGGTTTCTATGTAGACAGCCTTTCGAGTGGATTTCTTTCAATGTTGAATATAGTGAATACCACGCTGCAATATGGCGAACATCAAAATGCAGTTGAGAAAGGAAGGGGAGATAGATTCACTAAGCTTTCTTTAAATGCCAGTTCATTGATCTTTTTACCAATGCCATTTTCTGATGATCATTCAAGGTTGATATTAAAAAGCCGGGCGCAATATAGCGACAGTAACTTGCCGGGATTCGAACAGTTGTCCTTAGGCGGAGCCAATGGTGTCCGGGCATTTTCTGTGAGAGATTTTTCCGCAGACCGGGGTGGCATTTTATCTGCTGAATGGTATATGAATTTCCCTGAAGTCATTGATTCGGAGATTTTTGGGCAGCGCCTAAATGACCTATTACAAGTGGCTCTTATTGCAGATATCGGGTATGGATATGTGAACAATTATGAGACCGGATTGAAGGATGATTGGGCCCGGTTCTCGGGAGCTGGCATGTTATTTAAATTTAACTGGAATGACAGGTTCTCCAGCAAGGTTTCTGTTGCGTGGCCACTGGATTCTGGCTCCTCTATATCTGATCTAACGGTTGGCGAAGACCAGCCAACGATCTATACCGATTTTTCTGTATTTTACAACTGACTTATAAGACCCATTTAAAGTTAAACAGATTTGGCGGATCTTCACAGGTGCCAGTATGAATACTAAAGTAAAAAAACTCGAATTAAAAAAAATAACTCGTGCAATTAAGCTGTCACGTCTGGTCTGTGCTGGAATTTTGGCTGGTCTGATAAGCCCACTGGTCCATGCTGGCCCTGAAGGCGGTGTTGTAACTGGTGGCAGTGGCGCTATTGATGTGGACGGCACTACAACGACTATTAATCAGGTTACAGATTTACTATCAATTGATTGGGATTCCTTCAATTTAAGCGAGGAAGAGTTAGTTAAATTTCTGCAGCCCAATGCTTCTTCTATTGTGCTTAATCGTATTCTTGATCAAAACCCAAGTACGATTCGTGGCACCCTTGAATCTAATGGGCATGTGATTCTGGTGAATCCTCGAGGTGTGTTATTTACAGAGAGTGCCACAGTGAATGTGGGTGCTCTTACTACATCCGGGCTTGATATGGCCCCTGAGGATTTTATAAATGGCGACTTTACTTTTAAAGGTGAAGGCAGCTCTGCAGGATATGTGATCAATAAAGGGTTCATTAATGCGGCCAGTGTGGTGCTTGTTGGTAAGCAGGTTACAAACACCTCTACAGGATTAATTCAAGCCGACCTGGTAAGTCTGGCAGCGGCCGATGAAGCTTTCCTTACCTTTGATACTGACGGTTTGATTGGACTGAAAGTAACCAAAGAGGTAATGGAAAACCAACTTGGGGTGGATAGTGCGGTGTTGAATGAGGGCACAATAAATGGTGCCCAGGTTCTGATGGAAGCCAGTGTCTCTGGGGGGCTGTTCACTGCTGCAGTTAATAATGAAGGGAGCATAAACGCCCGTGGAATTGACACCAGTGGGGGGAAGATTCGTTTATTCGGCTCCGGTTCCGGTGTTGTCAACAGCGGTAGTCTGGATGCATCCGGCACCATTGGTGGTGAGATAGTAATGGAGGGCAGTACTGCTGAGCACAGCGGTGTCATTACTGCTCAGGGCCATAATGGTAACGGCGGTCAGGTTATGGTGCTCGGTGATGAAGTCCTTGTTCGTGGTGTTATAGATGCGCGAGGGCTGGTCTCTGGAGGTAAAGTCCTGATCGGTGGTGATTATCAAGGGGACAATCCCAATATCCGCAATGCACAAACAGCCAGGCTAACTGCTGAGGCTGAAATTAATGTCAGTGGTAGAGGAAATGGAAATGGTGGTGAAGTTATTGTCTGGGCTGACAACACCACTTATGTTGCCGGCAGTATCCGCGCTGAGTCTGGTGAATCTGGCGGCAATGGGGGTTTTATAGAAACCTCCGGAAAGCAGTATCTCTACCTTGACGAAGACTCTTTATTTATTTCCACCGCAAGCTATGGTGGCGGAAATACTGGCGACTGGCTACTGGATCCAGGCTGGATGGAAATTGCTGACTCTTGTTCTGCAAATTGTATTTCAACATCGAGTATTAACACTTATTTAGAGACTACTAATATTGAAATAAGAGTAACTGATGAGGATACAGCCAAAGGGCCTGATGGGGACGTATCCCCCGGTTCGGGAGCAGATTTCTCCGAAGGTATTCTTGTCTCTGGTGCCCTGGTGTGGGATTCTGCCAATAGTCTTACTTTATCTTCTTTTAGCGGTATACAGATCTCTGAAACTGGGTCCATCTCTGCAGGCAATGGCGAGCTGGTTGCAAACTCAGGGGGATCGTTTGTTAACTTAGGCAGTATCAGTGTTGCCGATTTCTCCCTAACTGTAGGGATTAATCCATTTGATGCATCCCAGATTTCAGGCACAGATAATGTGCTGGGTAATATTCTTGTTTCCAATTCTGGCAATGTCACAGCGGGAAGTGGATTTGATAAATTTACGCTGGGGACGGATGCCGATACGGTTTCGGTGGATGATGATAATGCTTTTACCACCAATAATATTTCCTTTACCGGTATTGAGGCACTGGATCTCGGTGGCGGGGAGGATAGTGTTAGTGGTGCCGATGGTGCCGACTGGTTACTGACTGGCAATAATAAAGAGGCGCGCAATAGCGGTATCCTGTTCTCTGAGGTGGAAACCCTTACTGCTAGAAATGCCAACCTGCTGGGTACTGCCGACAGCGATACCTTTACCCTGGGTGCCGGCGGTGAGGTGGAAACCTATGAAATGCGCTTTACCGGCCTGTCTGCAGTGCAGGGCCGGGGTGGCAGCGACAGTCTTGATGCCCTTGCCTACATTGATGGCCTGACATTGACTGGCAGCGATAACCAGTTGCTAGCTGGCACCCTTGCATTCGATGGAATTTTCAGTGCAACTACAGCGCTTTTAACCGGCAGCAGTGGGGATGACCTGTTTACCATAACAGGCATAAATACCCTGAATACAGCGGGTATCGACTTTAGTGAGCTGGATACAGTCAATGCGGGTTTGGGCAGCGACAGCCTGGTGGGCTCAGATGGCGAGGACAGGTTCGAAATTACCGGCCTGAATGCGCTGATGGCCAATAATATTACCTTTAGCGGTATCAGCAGCGTTGATGCCCTTGGCGGTATCGACACGGTCAACGGAGCCGATGGTACCGAGTGGTTACTGACCGGCAACAATAAAGAAGCGCGCAACAGCGATATCCTGTTTTCCGATGTAGAAACCCTTACCGCCACCAATGCCACGCTGCTGGGTACTGCCGGCAGTGAAGCCTTTACTCTGGGTACCGACGGTGCAGTGGAAGTCTACGGGATGAGCTTCTCCAGCCTGTCTTTAGTGCAAGGCCAGGGAGGTAGCGACAGCCTGGTGGGCTCGGATGGCGCGGACAGGTTCGAAATTACCGACCTGAATGCGCTGATGGCCAATAATATTGCCTTTAGCGGTATCAGCAGCGTTGATGCCCTTGGCGGTATCGACACGGTCAACGGAGCCGATGGTACCGAGTGGTTA
>NZ_CANLDD010000078.1 GCF_947489355.1 uncultured Microbulbifer sp.
GGCCTAGCGGGGGCATTTGAACAGAAACTTACGGTTTCAGCCCTTCAGGCGCTCTCCAAACCGTAAATCCTTGTAAGAATCTCCCATAGGACTGAAAAGTAACCATTAGCGCTGCCGTGAAGGCAAGCCGATATCTCAGTTTGCCCACCTCTTGCTATCTCCTCCACGGCGTCTCCTCAAGCTGCTGTTCGGGAGCGACCGCTATCAAATTTCTTGATCGTCGACACGCTCCAGAGCGGCTGGGCCAGGATAAGACGTGAGACCCCGTTCAATACGTTCACGGGAAAAGGGATCAGGAGCCTCGATATAGCGCATGGCTGAGTGGATATCCTTCCACCCGACATACTCCATCAAGGCCTTTGCTTCCCAGCCATTGGCATTCGCCCAGTTGGCAAACCCTCTACGCAGGGAGTGGCTGGTAATATTTGCCTGCTGCTCAAGACCCGCTTCTACAAAAATACGCCTGAGCAGCGCGGACAGGTTGTTCGCCGTCAGTGCCTTTTCTGCCAGATGTCCCCAGCGATTGATTCCGCGGAATACAGGCCCTTCTGTGATTCCAGCCAGGCCAACCCATTCTCCGTAGGCCGCAACCGGACACAATCGACTCAGCGCCGGCACCTTGAATTCCTTTCCCGCATTCTGGCGGTCGCCCTTGCTCCTGGGAAGGAAGATCCTCATCCCCTGCCCGGGAGCTGCCTTAATAAATTCCGCCCGCAGACGGCACAGCTCATCACTTCGAAATCCGCGCCAGAAGCCGAGTAGAAGTAAAGCCCTGTTGCGGGCATGGGCAAGTGCCGACTTACGATCACCCGCGGCGTTCGCCTGCTCGCAGGCATTGTCCAGCCAGCCTGTCAACGCGGTGAGTTCTTCCACTTGTAGCGGACGTGCCCGCTTCTCCTGTGCCGGGTGCAGCTCCCGGATGCCTTTAAGGACCTTTCTGACCAATGGGGCCTTGGTTGGGTCCGGGAAGCCCTGGTCAACGTGCCACTGCGCAATCGCCGAGAGGCGCAACTGCAGGGTGTTGGCCGAAAGAGACTTCGCGTGATCGGCCAAGTAGCGGACGATGCTGTCGGCAGTGGCGGGCAGGAAGCCACCCCAGACGACTTCGTAGTGGTGTACCGAGGCCCGGTAGCTGCGTCGCGTATTGTCGCGGGTGGCCGCGTGTAGATACCGATCGATATCGCTCATTGTGTGGCTTTCCGTGGCAGAGCTGGCCTGCCCATCTGGCGGGCTGGATTTATGGGGGATACCCGGGATTCATACCGGATTAAGACCATTTTACGACCGATTTTGGTCATGACAATAGATAACCCCACTTTATCCATTTTTATAAAACTCAGAATGTTGCTCTAACTCATGGTCTTATTTAGTATGTATATACATAGTACATACCACAGTACAAAATAATCGGAGGCCAAATGGCGCGTGCAGGTATCAACAAAGTCCAGGTCCAGCAGGCCCGCGATACGGTGCTGGCCCGCGGCGAGAACCCCTCCTTGGACGCAATACGCATCGAACTGGGCAATACCGGCTCCAAGACCACTATTCACCGGTATCTCCGGGAGATTGAGGAAGCCGAGAGCACTCGCCTCGACGACGAGCAGCTCCTCACCAAAACGTTGCAGGAAATGGTGGCCCGGTTGGCGGCGCGCTTGCGAGAGGAGGCAAATGAACTGGTCTCAGCAGCCGAGAAGCGCCTCAAAGACCAGGAGGCTCAATGGAAACAGGAGCGTGAACGACTCGAGGGCTCGCTGACGGTGAGCGGCGAGAAAGCGCATCGACTGGAACAACGCCTGGTGGACTCCAGGAGTTCACTGGAACAGGCGACCGCGGAGTTGCAATCCGAAAGGCTCCAAGCGCAACGGCAGGCTCAGCAGATCGCAGACCTGGAAGCGCGCCTGGCGGACAAAGATTCCCACTTGAAATCCCTGGAGGATAAGCACCAGCACGCCCGAGATGCCCTTGAGCACTTCCGCCAGGCCAGCAAAGAGCAGCGAGATCAGGACATCCGCCGGCACGAACAGCAGGTACAGCAATTGCAGACTGAGCTGCGCCAATTGAACCAGTCCATCATCGTCAAGCAGGGTGAGATCACTCAGCTCAACAAGGACAATGCCCGCCTGGCCAGTGAGCTTGGCGCAGTTCGTAGACAGGCGGGCAGTCAGGAAGATGCGCTCCGGAAGTCGGAACAACTGGTCTCCGCCCAGCGCGAGCAATTAAGCCAGACCAGCACCAACTTGAGCGCAAAAGCCAAAGAGCGAGATCTGTATTGCGAGCAATTGGAGCGGGCTCGATTAGAGCTGAAAGAATGTGCGCACCGGCAAACAGAGCTGGAGATCGCCCTCGCCGAAGCCCGCACCAGTCTGAGCCATTTCAACGCAGCTGCAGAGGCAAAAAGGTGACCTCCCCGAGAGACCTCAACCGGAAGAGAAGTCCAGGTAAGGCAGCAGGCGGGCGATATTCTTCGCGTCGGCCTCGGCGCGGTGTTGACGCCCCTCAAATTCCAGTCCGGCAGATGCGAGGGCGGCGCCAAGGCCGGCGCCCCGCTTGCTGCCCTTCCGCTGCTGGGTGATTGACTGTTTTTGGGTAAATCAACCGCGACTCTATGCCTAGCCTATTGATTTTATTGAGTATTTTTCTATAAGATTTTTAGGAACTGCCATGGATATCGGCTACCTAATAAACTCCAGGGAGTTATTGCACGAAGTTTTTTTAACTTATTGATATATTCTCCACGATGGATGATAGGTGGCCAATAGCCCACACTAGCTGCGATCATTGAGGATACCAGCAAAATCTGCCTTGAGATGACGAGTTATACTTGACTAGTATATTTGCCATAGAGAAATAAAAATGGCTTTCTATATAACCAATGTATTAGAAGAAAGCCCCGATGACGATTGAACACAGCGGGCTTTTCAAGGTTGCTATTAGGGGATAAATGGCGGGTGACAAAGATATCTTAATTCCCTTCGATTTGGTCAAACACCCACACTTGGTCGTCCAAGTTAAGTAGTCGACCCTGAAAAAAACCAAACGCCAGCCTCCAGGACAGTGTAATAAGCGTTTACGGAACGATTCGCACTAAATTCACCTTTCAAAACATGAGCAAAAGAACCGTATTGCCAGCCAGAATGGATTAGAAACTGTAAAAATAGGCAAAAATGCTTTTTCCAGGGCACAAAAAAACGCCCCCAGTGCCTTGATCATCCATTTTTTCAAATTCCAGGCACACGCAGCCATGAGTAGATTTATCGCATCACCCACTGAGCCCTTGAGGAAGTTTCTTGACAGTCGAAAATCAGATTTGAGATGTCCAATCAGCGGCTCAATCGCTGCCCGACGCCGACACTTTTTTCGTTTCTTTTCTTGCTGGTAGCGATTGCCCTTTTTCAAAGCCGGCTTGGGTAAAACTATTTCCGCACCTTCGGCCATTTTCTTTCCGCGATAGCCCCGATCGCATATGGCCTCTTCAATCTTGGATTCTCTAACCTCATTGGCCTTCCTGATCACCTCATCCAAGGTCTTGCTATCGTGAATGTTTTCGTAATGACTTACAGCACTTAGAATAATGCCTTCTTTCGCGGTAGAAACAATAGAGGCTTTACTGCCATATTCATACGGTTTATGGCCTTTGCCCTTGGCGACACAGTACACTTGTGGTTCATGCAAGCTGTAGATTTTGTCTTTGTCATTCTTCTGTTGTTTTAAGACACGCTCATACAGCGCAAAATCATCCTGACAAGCATGCAAATGGCTCTCAGGTAATTTCCTCTTCATCTCCAGCAACAGAATGCCCGCGATGGTGCCGCAGGCGTTTTACCGCTTTTTTTTGCACTCGAACGTTTTTTGACATGACGAAAGAAGCGGAGTTTAAGCCGCATTTCTTTCACTTCCTTGGCATAGGTCCGGCGTTGCTGAATACCATTATTCTTGGCGAGCTTATTCAAGCGGTTAATAATTCTGATCGCCAACTTGCCATCCGTTGGGTAGGTAATAAACTTTTCTTGTACCGTGGTGTCAATATTTACGGTCTTCTCTTCAATGATACTGCCATGGAGCTGTGCTGACATTTTGAAAATTTTTTCAACACCGACCTCGCCAATACGCCTGCGAAAATGCACTAGCTCTGTGGGGTGACAAGGAGTTTTGTTCTGGAAAGATTTTAAGCCACAGAAGGCTTGGTAGTAGGGGTTTCGCTTCCATTGAAGTACAACATTCTCATCACTCAAATTTTCCAGCTGTTTGAGAATTAGTAGGCCGAAGAGAAGACGAATGGGGATACTGGGGCGACCCTTCCTGTCAGAATAGTAGTGCCCAAAAGTGCGCTCAAAATCTGTCCAAGGAATTGCTTTTGAGAGCAATAACAGTGGATCTGACGGATCAAGTTGATCAAGGAAGTCGGTGCCAAAAAGCTGGATTTTTGGTACTGATCGGTGTCCGTGAGCATAATCATCCTTGAGCATTTCGACCAGAAATTTGACTCAGAATAACGAAAACTGGTCGAAATGGCTGTTCAGCAGAAACCCAAAGAGGCTCTTTTAACTAGCCCTTTTTATCCGAGTGCAGCGCTGGCGTCGGCAACACAAGCTACCCCCGTTGTTACTGCTCCATGCTGGTATGAATAGGTTTTCATTTTTGACCCCTCAAGGCGTTTTCCCACGCGCAGGCAGCCACATCAACAGTGCGAGACCCGCCACTGCGGAAAAAACGGATGCGAGGACGATTCCCAACTTAGCGCTGTCAATTAGACTCTTACCGAAAGCCATATTCGCTATGAAGAGCGCCATGGTGAAGCCGATTCCGGCGAGCAAGCTGCCGCCTATTAGCAACCGCCAGCTGAGTTCTGGTGGACGAATCGCAATGTGCGAGCGTATAGCCAGCCAACTAAACAACAGAATACCAACAGGCTTACCAAGTACGAAACCTAAGAAAATTGCCACTGTGACCGAATTACCAAGGCCGTTAAAAGTCAGCGGCAACCCGGCGTTGGCAAATGCGAAGAGCGGCATGATGGCAAAACCCACCCATGGATGTAGCCATATCTCCAGGCGCTCTAGTGGAGACAGCGTTTCACGTACGGCAACCTCGGCTATCTGCAATGTCTCTCGATCTTTAGTGTCTGCACTGCTCTCGTGAATGCCTGGATGCGCAATCACCTGATCAAGTATCTCGTACAATCGATTGTCGCTGACCCATCGGCGCGCAGGAGTCATCAACCCAAGTATCACGCCAGTGATGGTGGCGTGGATGCCGGACGCATCCACGGCAAGCCAGATGAGCCCGCCCACCAGGAAATAGAGCGGAAAACCGCGAAATCCGAGTATTGCCAAGGCACGTAAAACTACTAAGCCAAGTGCAGCCAGCGCTAAAGCATCCCAGACAATGTTGCCGCTGTAACCGATGGCTACGACAAGAATGGCACCGATATCGTCAACGATCGCTAAAGACAGCATAAAGACGCGTAAGCTTTGCGGTATGCGCGAGCCAAGCAGAGCTAGGCAACCGATAACAAACGCCGTGTCAGTTGCCATGACAGTGCCCCACCCATTTTGGCCGGGTTGACCTGATTGCAGCGCAAGATATATCAAAGCGGGGGCGATCATACCGCCCAAGGCGGCTGATATTGATAGAGCAGCCATACGAGGGTTGTTTAACTCTCCGAGAACCAGCTCGCGCTTGAGTTCCAATGCGACAAGAAAGAAAAACAGCGTCATCAGGCCATCATTAATCCACTCTCGCAGTGAGCGTGCAAACTCTAACGAGCTAACCCGGAAACCTATGGGTGTCTCCCAGACATGTTCGAACGAGTCGGCCCAAGGTGAGTTGGACAAAACGAGAGCGGCAACAGTGAACAATAGGAGAACAGCCCCTCCGGCTGACGTAATGTGCAAAAATCGTACAAAGGGTCTCTTCAGCCGATCAACCAGCTCCTTTGGCAATCGAGTGGTTTCTGGATTTTCTTTTTGATCTTTAATCATTAAAAGCTAATGAACTCCACTCAACGTCAATTGCTAAAGGATTAAAATTTGGAGTTTTAACTTGGAGTGAGCGACAGCCGTTAGAACTAGGTTGGCCATAACGCAGCCCATCGAATACCCAACCACCCAGTTGAGCGCTTAAAGCTTATTGTCCGTCCGCCCCATCAGGCAAAGGTACCGGTACTGGCTCGGGTTGATTTCTTTGCCGTTTTACGTCATCCGACTCGAACGCTAGCTGCGCTGCACCTAAATGAACTCGGCCCTAATGTCGAAGTGGGCGTCCGTACCCATGGTGAAGGTCACCCTCTGCGATGCTTTGATCATAGACGGCGAGTATTCGATCGCCACCATCGTGCCCGCTGCCATAGGTGATATCGTGACCGCGCAACTATCGATTGGTGTCATGGAAACCGCGCGAGAAGCGGTCTCAAATGCCAATTGTTCTGCGGCAGTTACGACAGCGAAAATCATTCAGTACAACGGTTTCAGACATTACAGCTTGGGCCCTTAACTCACTTGGTTATCCCAATAAACCTCATTCAACGCGCTTAACATCTGCGTGACCACCCCAGCCAGATCACTGCTTGTGTCGCCAGTAATCTGCGGCAGTGCCGCCGGACGGTTGGCCACCTGCCAGCCGCTGCTGCCGTTGATATATAGCAGGCCGCTCGCTTTAATCAGGGCCACTTTTGCCGGGAAAAATTGCCAGTAGCCGGGGTCTGCCACATAGCGGGCGAGCTGGCCGTCTTTGCCGGTCCAGGCTCCTGTGCCAATAGCAACCAAATAGCGGTCGCCATCGCTGGCAGAGCCCGGTGGATCGTTCTGTATGGCCTGCGCTTCCAGCTGCAGCAGTGCGTCTACTGTATCCAGGGCTTGGTTGAGACTGGCGGCGGGGTCGAGGGTGGCTTCCTGTGCATAGGGTATGCCGTTGTTCGGTGTGTTGCTCATGGTGTTTGTTTCCTGCTTATACGCTGATCTGTGCGGCCGGGCCTGGGCCAGTGATGCTGTTTAGCTGACTGACGGTGATCGTCGCGGTGCCTGGATCTGCGAGGGTGAGTGTGGTTGCGGTGGTATCTGTGCTTTGGCCGTTGACCGTTACCCGGTAGCCCGCAAAAAATCTGGCTTTGATCGTAGGCGGCGCGGCCGCCCAGGCGCCCTACCCCGTGCCACTGGATTACCAGCTGGCCCACGAGGGCGGCGAGGTGATCCAGGCCGCGGCCCTGGCCCTGCGCAACCGCATGACGGTGGAGCAACTGGCGGACCAGATGTTCCCCTACCTAACCATGGTGGAGGGGCTCAAGCTCTGCGCGCAGACCTTCGCCGGGGATGTGAAGCGTCTTTCCTGCTGTGCCGGTTGATCCGCGCATCGACCTTTCCGGGGCCATGCCGAGCAATTTGTGTCGGCATCGGCCCCCTAAAACTCCCCTTAAATAATGAAAACCTCCAGAATCCCGGCACTTATCGAATCCCTCAAGCCAGATATTAAACTACACATATAATCTATTCATCTTTAGGTATAATCTTCCCGCATGCGACATACCGGCGGAGGTGGCACCATGCGCATTAATAACGATTCGATCCGGGCGGAGAATCTCAAGCTGCGGGCAACCCTGGCCCGCGCCGTTCGCGACACTGTTATCCAGAATCGCCTGACCCAAGTGGAGGCGGCCGAGCGTCTGGGTATCTCACAACCGCGCGTCAGCGCCCTGCTCAAGGGCAAGGCCGACACCTTTCGGGTGGATTCCCTGGTCAATATGGCACTTCGGCTGGGCTTGAATGTTTCCCTGGAGGTACGCTCTAACTCGGACGTCGACGTGCTGACGCCGGAGGGAGTGCTCGACCGAATGTGTGATGCCGCCATGCGCAAAGACACCGTGGCATTCATGGACGATGTGCAGCTCTTTTGGCGCAAGCAGTGGGACTTGGCATGGGTGGCGGACCCCCATGAAAAGGAGGCGCTTAAGTATGCCCTCAAAGCCTGCTTCCTGGAGCGGATGGCGGAAGTCTGGGCGGAACCACCCAAGTCGCAGCCCATGTCGGCCCCCGACTGGTGCCGGAGCGTCCCACCGGTTCAGAAAGAATTTTCCGTGATCCCGGATGAATACCGGGAGTTTTACGAGGGCGACCTGATCTCTCCCATCTTCGGCAAGCGCAATATCTTCGCGCCCCGGGATTTCATGTTTTTCGTATAAGGACTGTACATGTACCAGTATTCCAGCACCGGCAGGCCCATCAGCATTCATATCCTGATCAAGGCACTGAAGCGCCTCGGCGATCTGCTGCAGCAGGAAAACAAACGCCTTGAGCTGGTGTGTTGCGGCGGGATCATCAGCCTGATGCACTTCCACTCCCGCGCCATGACCCAGGACGTGGATGCCATTTTTCCCGCGAATCCGGCCAACAAACAGCTACTGATCAAACTGATCAAGCAGGTGGGCGAGGAGCTGGGGCTGGCCACCGATGAAAAGTCCCTCTGGTTCAACGACAGCGTCAGCTTTTTCGGTCTGGAGACCAAATCCAACGTCGTCATCTTCCATCACCCGTATCTGGTGTTGAAAGCGGCCGTGTGGGAAGAGCTGCTAGCCCACAAGGTTCACGCCTCCCGCCACGACAAGGACATTCAGGATGCCGTGTTACTTCTGAAGGAAATCAAAGGCAAGGACAAGGAACGGATTTACGAGGCGGTGAAGCGGTACGCACCCTTCGCACCCCATGTGCCGGAGCCATTGTTGCGGAAGCGCTTTGACCGTGTGTGGAGTCTCGCTTTCGGATCATAACCATAATCGCAGGGCTTCACTGTGACCGCGAGTGAAAACTTCCTGACACCGCGCCAGCGCTACCAGCCTGTAACGCTGCCCCAGGACTTCTCCGATGAGGAGATGGCCCGGGACTGGACCCTGTCAGAGGCGGACAAGCGGGAGGTCGGCCGCTACCGCACCAGTTCCAGGTTATTCATCGCGATCCAGATCTGTGCGGTTCGCCTCTACGGCCGCTTCCTCGTCCAGGTCAACGATCTGTCTCCGCGCATCGTCAACTACCTGAACAGCCAGCTTGAGCTGGCACCTTCCCTCACCACCAAAATCCCGAGCCGGGATGCCACCCTTTCCGAGCAGCGCAGAAAAATCCTGGCCTACCTGGGCTTCTCCAAGTACGACGATGCAGCCCAGTCCCGGCTCCAGGCATGGCTGGCAAGACAGGCTGAAAAGGGCTTTTTGCCCGATGAGCTGTTCCTGCGGGCCGAACAGGTATTGCTTTCCGAAAAGGTGATCCTGCCCGGGCCCAGCGTTCTGGAACGCCTGATCATCAGCGTCTGCGCCGATGTACATGAACGGCTGTTCGAGTCTCTACACCAACAGCTTTCCCCTGAACTCAAAAGTGCGATAGACGATCTGCTGATCGTCAGCCCAGGGAGCCAGCACTCTCTGTTCTTCCTGCTGAAAGAATACCCGCCTTCGGCCACCATCAGCTCCATTCGGAGTTACCTGGAGAGATACCACGCACTGGACGGCACCGGGATCGATGCGGTCGAAGCCCAGGTCGCGGACCCGTCTTTCATGGACTATCTCTACAAGTTGACCCTCCGCTACAGCGCCAAGGACATCAAACGCTTCAGGGATCACAAGCGCTATTCCCTGATGCTGTGTTTTCTGCTGGAAGCGCGCAAGGTCTTGCTCGACCACCTGGTAACCATGCACGACCAGTTCATCATGGACCTGCTGCGCAAGGGGAAGCGCATCTATGAGCGAAGGCATCGCGAATTGCGCAAGCGGCAAAAGAGGGCCATCGACACCGTACTGGACGCCACCCATCTGATTCTCGACTGGCCGGATGACCGCCCCTTGAGCAAGGGAGATCTGTGGCACCGCGTCGATGAGAAGCTGCTGAAGGAGTCCGTCAATGACCTCCATATCTTCAAAAGGCTGGAGGAGCGCGGCTATGGAGATATCCTGTTGGCGCGCTACCCCAGCCTCCGCAAATACTTTGCCGAGTTCGTGCAGCTACCTTTCAACGTCAAACCCGGCACCGAGCCACTGCTGAGATCCATTCAGCTGATCCGGGAGCTCGACGCCGGCGAACGGAAGAAGCTGCCCGGCAATGTCCCGACCCACTTCATCCCCAAGGAGTTGAGGCGCTGTCTGAAAGATAAGAACGGCAAGATACAGCGCAATGCCTGGGAGCTCGGACTGGCCATCGCAATGAAAGCGGCCTTGCGTTCCGGCGATCTTTTCGTGCCCCAGAGCAGGCAGCATGTCTCCTTCTGGGACATGATGCTGAATCAGCAACATTGGCAGAATACCCGCGAGACCGCCTACGAGGACCTCCAGCAGCCGTTCCAGCATCAGGTGAAAGCCACCTTGGTACTGCAATTCCACCAGAGCGTGGCGGATGCCGAAAAGCGCTTCGAGAGAGACAGCTTCGCCATCATCAAGGATGGCAAGCTCAAGCTGAAACGGGACGACAAGGCCGAAATTCCAGAGGCCGTGACCAATCTACAGAAGGTCATCGATGCGAGCATGCCCACCATTCGCATCGAGCAACTCCTGATGGAGGTGGACTGGGAAACCAATTTCAGCCGCCACTTCATTCCTGTGCAGCAACACCACTCCCGGCCGAAGAACTTCTACAAAACCCTCATTTCCGTGCTGATTTCCCAGGCCACCAATCTGGGGGTTGTGGCCATGAGTGCCAGCGTCAAGGGTGTCAGCGTCGATATGCTCCGCCACGTGCTGCAGTTTTACGTGCGGGAAGAAACCCTCAAGACTGCCAGCGCTGAGATCGTCAATCAGCATCACCAGTTGTCCTTCAGCGCAGTACATGGCTCCGGCGGCTTATCCTCCTCCGACGCTCAGCGCTTCAAGATCCGGGCCGACAGCCTGTTGGCCGCCTACTATCCCCGTTACTACGGCTACTATGAAAAAGCGATCGGCATCTACACCCATGTGTCCGATCAGTACTCGGTGTACAGCACCAAGGCCATTTCCTGCAACCCGCGGGAAGCCCTGTACGTACTCGACGGCCTGCTGGAAAACGACACCATCCTGAAGATTCGGGAACACACCACCGACACGCACGGCTATACCGAAATCATCTTCGCCCTGTGTTACCTGCTGGGCTACTACTTCATGCCCCGCATCCGCGACCTAAAGGACCAGCAGCTTTACCGGGTTGACCGCAATGTGAACTATGGGGTGTTTACGCCACTGCTGAACAAGACGGCGGACCTGGACATCGTCGAAGAGCAATGGGACGCGATGATCCATGTGGCGCAGTCCCTCAAGGAACGCACGGCACCGGCCCACGTCATCGTGCAGCGATTGACCAACAGCTTTCCCTCCGACCGCCTGTCCAAGGCCTTCACCAACTTTGGGCGGATCATCAAAACTCAATACATCCTGCGCTACCTTACCGACAAGAAGCTGCGCCGAACCGTGCAGTTACAGCTCAACAAGGGAGAGTACCGGCATAACCTGCCACGGTGGATCTTCTTCGCCAATCAGGGGGAATTCACCACCGGCGACTATGAAGAGATTATGAACAAGGCTACCGCCCTCAGCCTCGTATCCAACGCCATCCTGTACTGGAACACTTCCAGGATCCGCAACATCGTGGAGGAACTCCGGAAACAGGGCGAGAGCGTCGACGACGAGACCCTATCCCATATCTCCTTGTTACCCTACAAGCACGTCCTTCCGAATGGGACCTATTTTGTAGAGGGAGAAGGGGATGAGACGTAGTCAGGCAGGCATTGCAGGCTGCTTTTTAGGCAGGGTGATTTTGCACAGGATTTTACGGTTTGAGATGGGACAGACAGGGCGAAACCGTAAGTTTCTGTTCAGATGCTCCCGCTAGGCC
>NZ_CANLDD010000079.1 GCF_947489355.1 uncultured Microbulbifer sp.
GGAACGTTAGTTCCGTACAGACCGCTTTGAGCGGTTCACGATTAAAGCCACCGGCTTTGCCGGTGGATATTTACTAGGCCGGAGTTTGCATTTTTGGGCTGCGGCGAACGTGGGAGATGGTCTAAAACGTCTTACTGCACGGGTACAGATCCGCAATTTGGAGTTCCACGTTGCTGAAGGTAGCGATGAGAAAATTTACCTGAATAACCGCGGTATTCTGGAGACAGTGGCTTTTGGCCATCTGGATCAGTAAAGGTGACTCAGAGGTAAATTTTCGGTATCCTTAGAACAATTAAGGTCCACGGCGGTAACCGTGGACCTTAGAAAAAATCCGGTAGTTGGCGCTACCGGAAGATCGACGAAGCAACTCTGGCAAGTCAAGTGCGCGGGGACGCGTACACGCTTCATCGAACTACGGGAGTCATTATACCGCTCCTAGAAAGTTTCACAAGAGTTTCACAGCTTATTTTTCTGTGATTTTCGACTGATTTGGTGAATCTTTTATGTCCCCGCGCCCGATAAGAAAAAGGGAAACGCGTGGGATATCCCCCCAAACCGGCCTCCCTGTATGAGGCCAAATTCCAGGATCTGACGAGTTATCTTGCTCTTGGCCGCGAGGCTAGGGCATCCTCGCGCCTGCCCCGCGAATGCCGCGGAGGTGCCTATGGCCGCTAAAAGCATCGCACGGGAGATCACCCCGTTGGTTATCTCCTACGAGGAGCGCGACCAGGCGAAGCGCCTGGCGGGCAAGCTACCCTCTGGAGAAAACGCTCTCGGTTGGGACCCTGTAAACAAATGGTTTGCGAAACCTGGTGCCGACTTGACGGTACTGAGAGCCTATCTGCCTGGTCAGGGCACAGAGCCGGTAAACAAGTCGCGGACGCCAGAGGAGGAGTTTACCGAGATCCTGAAGGCCCAGGGATTCATCCTTGAGGACTTGCCTGAAATGGATGGCCTCTGGCACCGGGTGCCGGTCGAGAATGACAAGTGTGGCCAGGCCAGCGGTGCTTACCGAGCCTTCCTCGATGGACTGCCAGCTGGGCACTACCAGAATCACCGCATCCACGATGCGCCCGTGAAGTGGGTATCCAAAGGTCGGCAGCTCACAGGCACTGAACTGGCCGAAATCGCTGCAAAAGCTACCAAAAAGGTGCAGGTGCGGAATGCTGCACGAGCGCGCCAGCATGACCACCACGCGCAGCGCTGTGCTCAACTATGGGCGCTGCTCGGTACAGCAGACGGCAATGAATACCTAGCTTACAAAGGTGTCCGCGCCTATGGGGTGCGGATGGACAGCCGCGGTCGCCTGGTGGTGCCCCTGCGCAACCTACAGAACGAGATTCGCAGTCTCCAGAGGATAGGGCGGCGAGGAACCAAGAGATTGAAGAAGCGGGGTGAGAAAGCCGCTAACTTCCACCTGTTGAACTCGGACAAAGTGGCTACCAGCCGGGTGATTCTTCTTGGCGAGGGTTATGCCACTGCAGCGACTCTCGCGGAGGCCACAGGTCTGCCGGTAGTCTGCTGTTTCGATGCCGGCAACCTAGTGCTGGTGGCGGAGCAACTGCGCGATCACTTCCCGGATGATAAGGGGTTCCTGGTCGTTGGCGATGACGATGTTTTTAGCGAACGTAACAAGGGCCGCAAGCAGGCCACCAAGGCGGCAGTTCTGTTCGGGCAACGCGGCGCCGCAGTATTCCCTCACTTTGGCGTCAACCTCTTGCGTCGAACTGATTTCAACGACTTACACAAGGATTGTGGCATCGAGGCGGTTAAAAAGCAGTTGCGACCGCCCTACGTAGCGCTTATTCGACAGATGGATAAAGTGGGGGCTGTCAGTGATACGGTTTCGCCCAATGGTGGTAATACTGCGGAAACTGTATGGTAGCCATGCCCCCAATAAAGACTGGACAGGCTCTGGATTGGGGCAACCGTTGTGGTCACATCCCCGATATGCCGGATCTGAGCCTGCGGTTCCCCGCGAATGGGGGCACCATTGGCAAAGACGGTAAGCGTCGGGGCAATATTCCTAGTATTTTGCTTAAGCTCTTAAAGCGGCTCGAACAGTACTACTGGAAGCCTTCAATAATTCCCTCTCTCAACATTGCGAACAAATCACTCAGGCAGCAGCGTAGCGAGCGCCGAGAAGGGTGTATGAAAATCCTTGCCGCGATGATCAAGCACACAGATCTAACAACCTTGAAGGTCGGTACTCCACATCCTTCTGGGGAGTTCAGGGGGATGACAATTCCCTATCTTGCATCGGAAGCAGGGATCAGTTTCTATCGGGCCAGTCGTGCTATTAAGGATTTAGAGAGGTCTGGCTTGGTAACTATAGCCACACGTGCCGAACCGGATGGAGAAGGCGGTTATCGTGGTATTGCAGCCGTAAAGGCAATCAAGAAGCAATTGTTTGCGATTTTTGGCCTAGAAGTTCCGCTTAAATATGAGCGAAAGAGTGCTTCAGAGAGACAAAAGGAGAAAAAGAAAACCTGGGAAGCTGAGCAGAGAGCCCAGAAAGGCACCAGGGCCGGTATGGCCCGAGTCGTGGCCCTTATCAATGGCTTGCTGGGTCCAGACAAGAAAAAGTACTCCAGGGAGCCTGTAGGGACTGCTGAGAGCATCGAGGTCCAGAAGAACCGGGCTAAGGCCGTGATGCTTAGAAAGCTCCTCAAAGAGCGACCAGAGCTAACTCACGAGGAGATATACCAACTGATAAAGAACGAGAGTAGCTAAAGGCTTCAACCCTCCTATTGCTCACTACAATTCCCCCCAATGTGTTTGCTTAAAAAACACACAAAAACTCCACCGTTCCCTCATTACACAGCTCAAAACCGGAAGATTTCACGCCATTCAAGGCGCACTTCACGCATCTGCCTATAGTAAAAATCTTAAGTGCGCCCCTTTAGGAAAGTTAAGTGCTATCTCTTAATCAGATTGTTTTATAAATCAGTTTATTTACCCTACGGGTAAAATGCCTGCGCAAGCGCAGACCCTATTTACCTACAAATAATGCCCGCGCAAGCGCGGAACTCTTTTTAACAGATTCACTCTACTCTACAGTCTTAAAAACCTCTCAATACATAAAGATTCTTATCAAACCAGTACAAAAGCAAAGTCACCAACCTTTCAATAGTTCGAATTCCAACTCGAAACCGAAAGCCGTTTACAAAATAATTCTGAGATATGAATCTGTTAAGGTTGACGCCAAATAGGGGCGCTATACCGTAGACTTAACATCTAAATGAACTGTAATGATTTGATTGATTTATCTTTTTGCGGTAACTTTGGGGAAAGTTTCACAAGTGGGAATTTTGGCGACAAGGGAAAGACAGATTCGCGCCTCAGGAAGTGGGGCTTATGGAAAAGAACGATTTGGTGCTTGTATGCGTGATTATCTGGCAGAAGTGAGAAGTGGACTTTCCTTGCGCGATGTACCGCGGAAGGCCAAATCCTTCAGAACATGCTTCGCGGCAGTGCAGCGAGATGGTCTTGAACTCTACCATGTCCCTAAGTACCACCGTGTAGAGCCCATCCTTTATTCCGCCTTTCATAAATCTGCTGATTCGATCCGGTTCTGTGACCTGGAGACTTTCGAGCGAGCACCAGATGCGCTACTGATGGCCGTGCGTAGCCGACCGTCTCTGTTGATCTGGCTATCTCGTAATGTGCCAGATGCGATCTCTCCAGAACTCTGCGAGGCAGCAGTGAAGGCGGATGGCTTCGCGATCACCCAGGTGCCGAAAATATTTATCACCCCAGAGCTGGTCAAATTGGCTGCAGTCAGTAATGGCAAGGTCTTGTCCACTCTGATCGGCCATTATGATTTGGTGCGCGATGTTGCGCCGCAGATTTCCCTTGCTCACCTCCCTGAGGAATTGATGACTCGGGAAATCTGCTTCGAGCAGGTTTCTAAACAGGGGCGTTTGCTGAAGTACGTACCTCTATCTTTAATGGATAACCAACTTGTACTCGCTGCCCTGGATTCCAACCCTTGGGCCATCGAGTTTGTGCCCATCACTTTCTCAGAATTACCTGAAGTAAAAGCTGTGGTGGAAAGTAACGATATGCCGAAGTCTCTGACCAAACTTTTTGTGGAGATTGCTTAAAATTTGCCAATGACTTTACAACGGATTAGTCTTTAAAGTGTTCGGCTGAGAAGCTAATTTTTACTGGCTGAAAAGCTAGTTACAAACTGGTTACTTGGGTGAAAACCTTGGTTCCTGTTTGCAAAATCGACCTCGCATTCCTGTCCTGGAATGTATTCGATGAACCAGAAACACACGTTTCTGGTTTTTTGTGCTCAAAATTTGAGCAAGGTGCGCCGCGACCTTTCTTAGTGGCATATGGAGTAAGGAATGGGCTTGGATATGTATCTGCTAGCAAAAGCGCCAAATTGTGAAGAGCTGACGGTTATTGGCACTTGGCGTAGCCATAGGATGTTGCATTGTTGGGTGAAAGCGCAATGGAATGAAGCTGGCCGACCTAGTGAAAATGAGACACATCCCAACCGGGTTGAATTCGAGCTTTCGAGAGAACACTTGTGTAAAATTGCTGAAATGAGTAAGGCCCCAAGTAAGTATCTAAAATATAATAGTGAAGGATTTTTTTATGGCCAACCTATAAAAGATTCTCATGAGAGAACTTTAAAAATTATGGAAAAAGCGTTCACACTAAAAGATTCTGGATATCGAATCTTTTACGACTCCTGGTAGTATTTACCATTGAGTAAAAGCCAGCCTTCGGGCTGGCTTTATTATCTTATAGATTGGGTGTTTCTCTTACATTTACAGCACTGATTTTGCAAGCTCGCCGTAAACCCTCGTTATTTCTATCCTTAAGCATCTCTCAACTTTTGGCGCTATTTGCGTCTTATTACCAGAAATTTGTCTTTTCTATTTAATCAATATGGTATATTTTGAATTTTGTGATTTAGTTCGTTTACTACATATTTTAAAGAAAGGATATATGCGATGGATGTTGAATTAATAAACGCCAAATTCTCCGATTTTGACCAAACTCCGCAGTTTACGACGCCTGAGTGGATCATCATCTCAAGTGGCGATGGGCAAGATTTCCCAGGAGAAATTGAGGAAGGCACACCGATTGCTATACGTCTAAATGATGGTAGGGAAGCAGCTGTATTCTTTGGCGATTCGTTTGATGTATCAGTGGGTGATTGGGAATCTATTGTTGCTTACCGTCTACTCTCTGCCAAAGAGGCACAAAATTTCATCGAGGCTAATAGGGTTATCAAACAGCAATCAGTTTGTCTCGAAGCGATGCTGAATCAGTGCGAAAAAATAATCATTGACCTGAAAACCAGATTCAGCAACCCCTTATTTGAGCACATGCTGCCAAAACTGGTTGCTGCTTTTGGTAGTCCCGAGGGCTGTGGGCATAAAGGAATCGCGGCCAACGTCACTCAATCCGAAAACTTGGTTTTACAACATACCATACCAATGCTTAACGGTCTGAATCCGAAAACGGATTGGAATTGAAATCGCAGGCTCGGGAAGCGGCCACTTCCTGAGCCTGCTGGCCACCAGCAACTAACGGGGAGCTGCAAATGGTTAGGGTGGAGTCTAGCACAAAACGGTATCTTTTCACGCCGAGGGCTTTTCAAGTATCTCTCGATCTCAATGCCCCTGGTGCATTCCTCGCCGCTTATCGGTTGCTGTTGCGCGACGGAAAGCCCAGCCTATTCCGCGCCTTGGAGCGTACCACCTGGCGTCTTCTAATGGATTATCGGGCGCTTGACCAGGAACTCACCCAACTGCGAGAACAACACTCCGAGGGCCTACTGGCCAGCTTTAGAGCGCACTCTGGCGAAATCGCACTGACCACCCGTGTAACCAGGCTGGAGCGTAACTTGCTGGACTGGGTAAGCTGGAGTTTGGTGTTTTACGGGAAAGGTCAGCGGGTGTATCTGGCTCCGGTGAAAGGCACACGCACAGAACCACAGCGCCTCTCCTGGATACGGGGCCATTTGACACGGTTTCGGTTTCGTGGCCGCAAGCACAATGAAAAACTGTTGGGCTGAATAATCTAGGTCAACAACGGAGAAATGGAACACACCGCAGCGCCCTTGTTAGCCTTTCCGAGGAAAGGCTCTTTTTTCCTAAGCGAAATTGTAGATGAGCATTGATATGGGATACCTCAGCAAATATTTACCAATACAAATGACTATTTTTATAGTGATTATTATAAGACCTATCATTGTAAATCAATCATCGAATGCAAATGCAAATGAAATACTACTTTTAATGTTGGTAGGATTGAATTTTTTAGCATATATAATTATTCCACTTATCCTTAAAAATCATTTTCTACGTAACTTATTTTGGTGGCCAGATGGCCTAACAAGAATACAAAAAACTGCTTTTGATACTAAACAAATGAAATCTTTATTCTCAGGATCACTTCCAAATCCCCGTTTGGGTGCATATTGCCTGAGACTACTTATCATTGCTATCTCTCTTATGAGCATACCTACACTTATTGATATTCTTGGGATTGATCGTATTTGGTTTGCATTTTTTGGAGCTTGGAATATATACATTCTTTTTAGTCTTCCTATTCCGGTTATCCTTTGGCGTAAAGGATATAAATCATAATTACCCATAACCAGAGGTAGATGGTTATTTAAGGTGAGGATATGTATATTTACGCGATATTTATAAGCTTTCTATTACTGCCTTTGGTGGCCTTATCTGAAACTGCACAAGTTATTAATATTTCCGCATTAGCAGAACATGGATCTTCACTGAGCACTTGCAATGCTGAAATCCTGGGTCAAGAGGAGAGTCTTCTACTTATCACCGATTCGGAAAAAGAGGTCGTTATTGATGAGCATGGATATATACCAGATGGCTTCTACACCATAGTGAAGTGCTTTCTTTCATTGCCAGAAAGCAGGACAGAGAAGAAAAGTTTTATATGGGCAATAACCCGTTTCGGTATCGGGATTGAGGTGAAAGGCGAGAGACATGGAAATTGAGGTTGACACAAAGAAAAGGATAATAACGGTGGGTGATTGGGTTTTAAATTCACCTATTTATTACAATATAAGAAATGAAAATATCCTTGACGTTAAAAAAGAAGTTTTAATGTCAAATGGCATAGACTTCAAGCCAATTTACAAAGAATATGGAGCTATTTGTTTTAGATCAACTCATAAGATAATCTGTGAACATTTAGGCCCATATTTTAATAGGCGTATAGTTGCTAGCTCTCTTTCTTTGTGGATAGACCCAATAAGAAGATACCTGGATATATCATCCTTTTATTCTACAGGGTTTAAGAATTATTACAGGGTGTCTCAGGTTTTGAGAACGTGGAAACACTTACAAAAAGTAAAGTGCGCTGATAAAGACAATCAACAAAATATCATCCCTCTGATTACCTATTTTGGAGCAACACCAGAGAAACTGAAAATAAAATTCGGAAAAGGTATCTGGAAAAAATTATGCAAAAAAAGCAAAACTACAAACAAATATATCGTCATAATATTGGAGTATTTTTTTAATGACAAATCAAGAGTTGGCGGTGTAATTAATTTCGATAGACACTTAGTTGTATTGAACACATTATGCAGATTAAAAGCCTCTCTGATTGCCTACATCCATAGAAATAAATATTTAATTGATGACTTTCGTAAGGATGTTCATCGAACAGAAACACTGTTTTTTTGGTTGAATGATAATGCATTAGTCTCAAATCCTAATGATCTAACCGAGATGATGTATATCTGTATTGACACTGAAAGAATGTCTAACCACTTGGGTCAAGTTTTCCGTCCATGGAAAAGAGCGTCAATGATTAAGAGGCATGATAAATTTTCGAAAGCCATAACGGCAAGACAATACACAGACAAGCCATTTGAAAACCTACCAGAAATTGATAACAAAATCACTATTTCAGGTATCAATATCCTGTTGCTTAGGAGTCCGTGGCAAGTAGCAAACGAAGGCTATGAAATGAATCACTGCATAGCAAGCTATATAGAGTTAATCCAAAGTGGCCTCTATTTGGCGTTTTCACTTAAAAGCAAAAATGGCAGAAGCACACTGGGAGTTTATAAAAAAGGCTCGCGCTACATAAAAGATCAACATTGTACTTTTGGTAGTAGAACAGTTACAGAGAAAAACACGATCCTAGCTGAGAAATATATAGTAAATAATTTAAATAAATTGATAAGTGGAAACAGCTCATGCTCGTAATTACCATCATCAAAAATAGGTCAATCAAATTGAAACTACTTCTAAGCATCGCTTAGTGGTGGTAGTTCATAAGTGAAACGACTAAAAGGAGGGGTTAAATATGCCGTTGAACATAATGGGAATGAAACATTGGGGTTCCTTACAGTGGATCGGATTTTTCATAGTAATTTCCTTAACAGCGGATTGACGCCAATAACTACTGGAGTTTAATTGTATGAATAAGAATATTTTTGGCTGGGTTAATATTATTAATATTCTAGCTATGATTTCCGTGGTCGGAGGAATTTTAATTTGTAGCTATTACAAGGATTCTCCTCAAATCGTTAACATTGCTTCGCTTATTGCACTTGCAGGATGGATGGTTGATAGAGGGATGGCCTATGTATCTCGGTATTCTACTTCGAGATTGGTCTCGTCTGAAGAAACAGACCTGTCCTTTTTACGTCAAATAAGACGCTTAATTAAAGATGGCCACCCTATTACTAAAGAACACATCTCAGTTTCTGAGAGCGCGTCCAAAGATGCTGACAAGGAGTATCAACGAGTTCATGGATTTTGTCGCCCATTAACGTATATAACAGTAGGGAGGAAAAAGGAAATTGATTGAGATCAACCACTTGGTATTAAAGAAGTAATGGATGAAAACATGGAATTTTATATCTACCTGGCAATAGTATTAAGTATAAGCATGACTCTGTTAAGGGTTGGGTGTGCCAATCAAGGTTTCAGTAAACCACCGACGTTGGTTGTTATTCTTTTTCCGGCTTTGTGCTGGACTGGACTCATTTGGTATTGGAAACTACCATCCAATATTTATTTTGGAGTTTTCGGTGCTATGTTGAGTCTTGAAGCGGCTCTATTGGTTTCTAAGAGAGCGCTTTCTCGCTGTAAGGCCCTGGGTTACATCAATTGATCAATGATGGGAGATAACAATGAATATAGATATAGACCTGGCATTAACAATCACTGCCGGCATTCTGCTGTGGTCACTGGTGAAGCATATTGTTATGGTTGGCATTGAATATTTGAAAAATGATGGCTAAAAGGAAAAGTAAAAAAAGGATAATATATTATGAAGGATAAAGAAATTGTTCCTTTTATTGAGAAAAAACTAAAATATTCAACATACGCAATTATTCTTTCCTTTTTAGCTTTATTAGCAGGGGTAATCCTGGGGTTTTGTAGATTAACTGAGGTTGATTACTTTTGGTTTCAGCGATCAGGTGCTCTTATCGTTTTATTCTCAGCTGCTGCAGAATACCATCTCTTTGTAACGTCTAATTACATAGATCAAGGGGATCAATTTGTGGGTAATGACAAATGGGAAGAAAACTATGGAGGCCAATATAAAAATCTAAAATGGGCCGCACATTCCTTGTTACTGATTGGAACCCTTATTTGGGGTTTTGGAGATATACCATTCAAACTTTACTGGAACCTTTGAGCTTGAAAAAGAATGATTGGAAGGATGCCGCTGACGATGCTCTGTGATTGCCTTTGTTCTGCAAACCGCGCAGATATGCCATCTTTGCGCGGGGGCATTTCCGGCACTTTTCGGCGCTGTCTCTGTGCGCTGATCGTGCAAATTCAGGTTGACGCCAAAGTGGGGGATACCCATAAGAATCAATGAGTTACGAGGTGAATCCGTCTGGCCCGACCAGCTGGGCTCCTCGATGTCCTCGAAACGCCAGGCGTTCGTCACGGATGGCCTCCGACCGCTGCATTACGGGAGCCGCAAACCGCGCAGATATGCACAATTCCCGCATATCTGCGCGAACACAGGAGGTTTTGATGCAATCTGCACAAATGGAAAAGACGCCAGTAGAAACCCTGGATTTCGAGCACTTCGAGGGGGGCGAGAGCAAGGCCCCGCGTCGAAAAAATAGCTACCTGCGGGAGGTGGCGCTTTGCCCGATTAGCGGCGAGCGCACTATCCGCATTCCAGACCGGAACAGCGGCCAGGTGTTGAGCGCACTGCGGGAACTGGGATTCCAGCTCGACACCGGCACCGGCGGGTTTTTTATGTTGGCGCCGACCACCCTCGATGACTTAGCCCTGGAAATCATATTGACCCCGCTGCTCCTGGAGGGGAGCAGCACAGTTCCGGAAACGGATCTGGCAGCACAATTAATGGACCAATCCCGGCGCCTCGATGAAATTCACAAACGCCTGGCCGGCCAGCGCCTGCTGATTTTCACCATTGCGGAACTAGAGTCGTTACGGTTTATTTTGGAGGTCACTGACGGACTGCTACATCGAAAGGATATTGAAAACAAAAATCGTCTGCTGGGGCGGGTGAGGGCGATTCAGGAGAGTCGAAATGCGTAGACTGGATACCGGCGAGGACAGGAATGTTTTGTACTGGGAGCCGTGGAAACTGACGGAAAAGGAGCAAGTGCGGGCGCTTGTTGATGCCCTGGAAAACGGCGATTTACTTGTATCTCACATCGCCCAGGTGCAGCAGGAGTCACAGCGATTGGAAGCTCTGCTGTCGCCCAATACGAGTGCAGCCTATCTGTGGTCATTGCAAAGCCAGGTCCTGGTACTGGCAAAGACCAATTGCGCGCTAGGTGGAAAATGGGTTAAGTGCGACCACGCGATTTTGCTCCTGGAGAAGATCAACCGCCGCCTGGTGGCGCTGGTGGAGCAGCAGGCAGAAAAACGGCCCGTATTCCAGCGGAGGGCCGCCCATGGATAAGTACCCCAACTATACGGTGTCCGTGTCCACCAGCGCGCCCGGCGTGATGCAGCGGCTGGAGGTGGATTGGAATCAATTGATTGCCCGGCGCGAGTTCCTGTTGCGTGATATGCCAGACGACCCGGATTTTAATTACTTGGTGCTGCCGGAGGTGGAGCGCCTGCTGTCGTCCATCGAGGACGGCACCACGCACCTGGCCGTTTACACCCTGTGGGTAACGGGGGCGCGGGTGTCCGAGATGTTGATGCTACGGCCAGAGGATTTTTATCTGGAGAAAGCGCGAGAGCCTTTTGTATCGCTGCCGACATTGAAAAACCGCACACCGAAGAAAAAGCGTCACAGCCGGCGTCTGATCGGCCTGGGTGATGGCACGTTCATCGAGACACTGAGGCGCTATATCAAAACCCAAAAAATCAAACGGCGCGAGCTGCTGTTTGGCCAGCTCTCGCGCCATGCGATTCGCCACCGAATCAACAGTGCAGGCAGGCCTAGCGGGGGCATTTGAACAGAAACTTACGGTTTCAGCCCTTCAGGCGCTCTCCAAACCGTAAATCCTTGTAAG
>NZ_CANLDD010000080.1 GCF_947489355.1 uncultured Microbulbifer sp.
CGTGAACTGAACCTGACCTGACAGACCACCGTCAGAAAAACCGGTAACTGTCAGATCAAGTCTGAACTACTACACTTAATACCTCAAGAAGGGGCGCCGCTTTGCGACGTCCCACTTGCTTTACTCGTTACATTTGAATAACGCTCTGATATATATTTGTAGAAACCATCGGGATCTTCAAGCTTCGATTCTGGAAATACATATGCATAGGTTGTATCCAGATAGATCATGATCATTCCTTGCGCCCGCTCTATTTTCTTAACAATTTCCCAAGATTGAGTTCCCTTGTAACCCCTCCCTTCTGAATTGATTCCAGAGTCATCAAATGTAAATTTGTGGCTTCCGCAGAAAGTGCCTTGATCAGACGGCTCGAATGCTCTTCTGATTTTAAACATATTAAAGATAAACAAGGTCGATATGAGTATAAAAAACACGCTGACAGAAATGGCTGTGAACCAATGAAAAGTACTATGCCGGTTGAAGATTGACAGAAATACGAATGCAATAACCATCCAGATAAGCATATTTATCCAAGGGCTATCCATCCATGTTTTCAGATGCTTTGGTAGCTCCTTCTCGATATAGCTTTGATATTGCTTCCAATCTTCTTTTTGTAGTGTGATTTGAATTTCCATACTCACCTAGAAATGTAACATTTAAATACTGATCACCGTGACCACTATTATCCTGATTACTGCCCCGGAATCAATTCTGCGCCGTTTACTCACAATCCGCATTAGAAACAGCTACTTACATAAATTTGGTACAATCGTGCAAAATACCATCACTCTCTCCAGAGTAAAAAACCGGCTCAGTGGCCGGTTTGGGTGGCTGGGTGGCTGGGTGGCTGGGTGTCTGGGTGTCTGGCAGAGACAACTATCGCAGTCACACTTCAAACTTGACACTAGGCGTTTTTATGTACATTCGTACTCCATCCACCAACCTTCCGTTAACAACCTGATTTCCATGAAGTCTTCTCCATTGTTTCGTTTTCCATAGGCGGCTGGGGGATGTAAGCCTTTAACAATATTGAGAAGACAGCCGGATATGCCTAAGCCAGAACGATGAGCCATGATGTAGTAATCAGATGGTGGGCAATATGTGATTCTTTCGCTTCCGGTGCTGCTAAATAACTCTAAGTATTTCGAATATTTTTTTGGTTCTATACCAACCTTGTCGAGTACCTGATCTATATTCATTTTTGTTTGGTAATCCTGTGAATGACTCCATTTCCCCGAGTATTCCCAGTATTGCCCAATATTGTCAGTTCCAACGCTAAAACATCTCTCTCCAATAAGGTCCTTTTTGACCATGTTCGTTAACATCTCATACGAACTAGCATTCTTTTCAAACTGATTTTCAATCGCATCCAGATCTGCCGGTTTTCCACAGGACGTGAGCGCGAAAATAGTTAAGAATATGAGTGCGATCTTCATTTTAGGTTTATGTAGTAGTGGTAGGGCGGCCAATTACCCTAAGAAGCATCAAGCTTAGCTTGACGCACTAACGCCTCCAGAAACGGCGCGCATTTCAGTATCCGATTTACTTGACTTGTTTGCTACAGCTACCAATTGATAAGCCGCAAAGCCATACCAAGCTAAGGTAATAAATACCCATATTCTTTGGGTTAGTCCCTTAAATTCAGTTGGCATAAACCCATAACTATAGAACCAAAAAAAGGTGACGTGAGTTAGGGTAACTAGCACAGAAATATTCTGAAATTTCTTAGATCTGTAATAATCCCCCATTTCCAATGCAAAAAGTACCGGGACTACGAGCAATATAGTAGTTAACCCATAGATATCATGGAGAGGGCTAATAAGAATAAATATACCGGCTGAAATCCAAGTTAAACCAAATGCGAACATGGTAACAAAAGTAAACTTAGCTTTAGCAATCGATAGACATGCGAATGCAAATGCACACATAGAGAGACCGATCAATATATCTGCAAGTCGATGTGAATATGCAAAAAACTGAGTTTCCAGCGCTAGTTCACTAATATGCTGGGATATAATACTATATCCAGATACTAATAGCCCAATGGTAATATTATACAGCGCCAACACAGGGATAAGTATCGCTTGCTTAACTAACAGTAAATTCCTTTTTTTCAATGAGTACTCCAAATTTCGTAAGGAAGCTAACATTTATATACTGATCACCATGACCACTATTATCCTGATTACTGCCTCGAAATCAATTCAACGCCACCCCCTTCATACGCTCCCCCCTCAATAACTCCAGACAGTAGGCCGTGTACGCTCACCCGGTATAGGCCCAAGGTCATCTAGATGGAGGAATCGCCCGCTATGTGGACCATGCTGCTTTACCCCAATGCCAGTGAACCCTTCCTCTATAGCGATACCCAGCAGCTCATAGGCACGCCCACCAGAAACTGATACATCCACAGCCTGCCCGGTAGTGTGTGTTATGGTCGATCCGATCTTGGCGCAGTGGTCCTGGCAGCGATAACCGGAGGTGATCACCATCGGCTTGGCAAACTGCTCCCTGACTCTGATCAATCGGCGCAGCGTGTCATCCGAGAAGTGGAGTTTCCCGCAACAACGGCAGGACAGCTCAGCTTCCGTGAAGTAGGCGTTATCGATCATGGGATTACCAGATACGAAAAAGCCCGCACTGGGAGGATTAGGAATGAAGATAAGTTGAAACTCCCAACATTTGACAAAATTTTTTGATTAGCGGATACTTTTCACTCGATAAACAAAAAGAGAAAATGATTATGCAAACAGAAACTGATATCCAAGCTGGTCCCGATGCTCGAGTGGATCCCTTTCCTATTGGAAGATAAACATAAGCTAAAACACTTCATGGCTTTTAATAAGCAACGGAGCGTTTAATTCGGGAAGCATTTCTCGAAGCGACTTTTTTGTGAAGCAGTCGCTTTTAAAATTGAAATCTCTTAGCATAAAAAAGCCCCGCCGGATTAATCAGGCGGGGCTTTCAAAAGGGGGGGGTATGGTCCCGCTGCGCATACTTCGCGACAGCTTAGCTGAATATCGTATCTTCACGCCTAGGCTGTCAATACATACAGCTTATGTTTAAATACAGTTATGCGGCATTATCCGCCAGATAAAGTGCCTCTACCGTTCCCTCGATTAAGTTACACATATTCTCCACCCAGGCTTTGGATCGCTTCACCCTTATGCAGGTCTCTCGCATTTCCCACCGGTAGTAATACCGCAACCAAAAAACAGATCTCTCCAGCGCAGCCTTTTTCTTATCCTGGCGCCTGGCTATCACATTCAGGTAAGCCAATACTGCAGCATCCGTAAGGGCTGCTCTCTCGTAATCTATCGGGTCCGGGCTCTCCCTGCATCCTGATAGCATCCTTCGGCCAAATGCCGCCATACGAGGCCAGCTCACTGAATCCCCCGCACGTTCAGGGTAGGCCCTGGACCACTCCCACAAGCGCTCGCGAATGCTGATTTCATTTATCATCTTTTCCCCATCTCGATTAACCAACAAATTGTCGGAATCTCTTACGCTCACCCGGTATAGGCCCAAGATCATCCAAATGCAGAAATCGCCCCTTGTGTGCTCCCTTCTGCTTTACGCCAATGCCAGTGAGCCCTTCCTCCAGCGCGATCCCCAGCAGCTCATAGGCACGCCCACCAGTAACTGATACATCTACAGCCTGCCCGGTAGTGTGTGTCATGGTGGAGCCGATCCTGGCGCAGTGTGTAGGACAGCGATAACCGGAGTTGATCACCATCGGCTTATTGAATCGTTCCCTTACCCTGATCAATCGGCACAGCGTGTCATCCGAGAAGTTGAGCTTCCCGCAGCAACGGCAGGACAACTCCGCTTTCGTGAAGTAAGCATTATCGAGCATGGGAGTACCGGAAAAGAAAAAGCCCGCACTGGGCGAGCTTAAGAATGATATAGTTGGCAGAGTATCGTACTCAGGAATTCTATCAATTGCTTATCAGTAAGCAGCGAGAGTTTAAATACAGTAAATTAATAAACCATGATTGGCTTTAGAGCATTCCGACAACAGGTTTTTGTACTCAATAAAATCCTCATTTATATCTTTCCAAACGCTCAGAATTTCATGCTCAGTCCATGGGCTTCCTTTTCCGCAATTACCATTTTTAAGCATCTTTTCAATAGCCATTTGATCGAAAATATCATCTGATAAGTGATCACACAGAAATTCATTCGTTAATTTTACGGATTCCGGCGTTATAACATACGGTGAAACCCACCCTACATCAATACTGAGACTAATTTCCGAACTACCCAAAATAGACATTCCCTCGGGCCAACCCATATTTATTTCAATTAAATCATGAAGCATCGAAATTTTAGATTCCAAGGGAATTATCTTTCTTTCTAGATCACTTATATTTAGCTTGGGTACAGTCTCCTTAACACCCAAAGCTGCCTTAAATTTTTGAATCAATGTCTTGGGCCTATTCTCTTTCAAGCGCTCTAAATATTCATCAGTATCCTCTGGCGCATGTAAGCGAAAGATAAGGCATTCATTTTCGAGAATCTTTGAAAGGTTTTCTTCTGATACCGACTGTAATGAATATGACTGACTCACAATTCCCCGCACATAACAATTATTTAGCAATCATCGAGGGTACTATTATCAATCACGCAGATCAACATCCAATCACACCCCTAGGAGCATACCCTATGATCCATAGCCTAAAAAAGCCCCGCTGGCTTAACCAGATGGGGCTTTCAAGAGGGGGTACGGTCCCGCTGCGCATACTTCGCGACAGCTTAGCTGAATATAGTATCTTCACGCCTAGGCTGTCAATACATACAGCTTGTATTTAAATACAGTTATGCGGCATTTTCCGCCAAATAAAGTGCCTCTACCGTTCCCTCGATTAAGTTACACATATTCTCCACCCAGGCCTTGGAGCGCTTCACTCTTGCGCAGGTCTCTCGTATCTCCCACCGGCAGTAATAACGCAACCAAAAAACCAACCTCTCCAGCGCAGCCTTCTCCTTGTCCTGGCGCCTGGTTATCACATTCAGGTAAGCTAGTACTGCAGCATCCGTGAGGGCTGCCCTGTCGTAATCTGTCGGTATCGGGCTCTCCTTGTGTCCTGATATCATCCTTCGGCCAAATGCTGCCATACGGGGCCAGTTTACTGAGTCTCCCGCACGCTCAGGATAAGCTCTGGACCACTCCCACAGACGTTCTCGAATGCTGATTTCATTGACCATCTCTCCCCCTATGTCGATTAACCAACAAATTGCCGGAATCTTTTAGGTGGCTCAGCCTGGTGTACCTCCGCCGTCCATACATCCATACGGAACTGGTTGAGCTTGGCTTTGAGGTTGTCGATAGCCGCGCTGGGTATCCGTGCCCTTCTGCTTCTGCCATCTTCCCCAGCCAGTTTGAGCCTGGGGACAGCGACCCGAATGCACCTGTCTGCAACGCGCGCAGTAACCCTTAGCCTTTGTCGGCATTATCAGTTGCTCCTGCCACTTCAAGCGTTTATGACTGTAGTACCAGTTCATCGCCTACAAATAGCTGACCGTATTTTCTAGATTGACTATGGTATGCACTTGTCGGTTGAAACTGGAAAAGAGTAAGATGATCAAGCCTAGAGGCGATTGTTGTTACTATTTCTCATCTGTGGGATCTGTGGTTGAAAGTAACTCTAACTCTCGTCTTTTACGTTCAATAGACACAAAGAAAAAACAAGGAGATACATAATGCGTACCGAAACTGATATCAAAGCTGGCCCTATCACTGATAATGAAGGCGAAGCAACAAGTTCCAATTGAAGCCTTACCAACTTGCAATTCGCCTGTGAAATCTGTGATTATAAATAACTCTAACTCTCGCCCTTATCCTTCAATAGAAACGTAAAAACAAGGAGATACATAATGCGTACCGAAACCGATATCAAAGCTGGCCCTATAACTGATAATGAAGGCGAAGCAAGAAGTTCCAATTGAAGTCTTGCCAAATAGTGCTCGAAGAAAAGCACCCAAAGAGAGGTGCCTTAGACACCTCTCTTTAATGAAATCTTGCCTTCCACCGATATACGTTAATTACAACCGATGCAGTAGCTCATTTGCTTTTGTCAGCATTAGTTGGCGCTGTTACTCTCTCGCCATCTTGCCCAGTTTTTTCTCCAGCTGGTCCAGGTCGTGCTTGATGCTAATCATCAGCCAGAGGCTTTCTTTTTTGCCTCTCTCAAAGGCTTCAATAGGTGATTGCTGATCCCGTAGGAGCCAAAGAAAAACACCACAACAGCCATAAAGGCACCGATCATCAGCGAGGAGCTGGCCACCAGCCAGACAAACCTGGCGTACTCGGGCTGGAAGGGCCAGATCACTACCGATGCCAGCACCAGAAACAGCTCGACACGAATGATAGCGATAGCCACCTGGCGACGGGTCAGGCTGCGCTGGGTGTTTTCGCTCGCCGTATTCCGTGCGTGCTCTGTCACGGTGTCGATCAGTTCTCCATACGCAGCCGCCTGCCTGGCCACCAACTCAGCGTTATCCCGCACCCGCTCCTGCTCGGTATAAGACAAGTCATTGATAAACCCACCGGCACGCACCAGCAGCCCGCGGTCCTTATCCAGAATGTCGTCAACGGGCTTGGCATTGCTGCTGAAAATACCCTTAACTGCACTCCAAAAGCTCATAACGGCCTCACTTGGCAATGGTTGTAGGGTTGCCACCCCCAGTGGTACTGGGAGTGGGGGTTGGCTTATTGATCTTGCCGGACGTTGGTGGCAGACTTTTTGGCCTGCTCACGCACAAATTTGTTGTGCCGGTTGCGGGTAATGACCGCGTAGCCGCCTAACATTTATATAGTGATCACGGTGGCAAAGTTTTCTTTGATCCCTATTTCAGAGCTTATCCAATATTTTCGAATAGCGGCGTTGCTGACCCTAGATCACATAGCCGCCAACTATAACTACTTGGACATTTTCGTCAAATGACAAAATCCTTGCTCAATTGATAAAATTGGTGTGTCCTGCGCTGGATCAGCTCATGAATATGTGCCTGTAACGCTGATGGGTACGGTAACCGGCTTTGCAGGTTACGAGCCCACCCCCACAAAGCTGCTCACCATGGCCCCCTGGGAGGCGATAGCGATCTCACCTGAGTCCCAGCACTCGGCCAGGCGGCAAGCAGTGCGGTGCAGCTCAGGCTCTCCACACTCCATAAGTTCAGCCGTATTGCGGCACAGCTTGAGCAGAAAGGCCTGAGCATAGTCTCGTGCGGTGATGCGACCCTCTATAAGCAAATTAATTTGGGTAGTGATGATCAGCAACAGGAAGCGCCTGCTGTGAGCCTCGGGACAGTTACCCAGACCACTGCTATCCGCCTCAGCGTGGCAGCGATAACAGAGATGCGCAGCCATGGCATCGTGGGGCTTGATCCCCCTGCCTTTGCCGTAGCTGTGGCTGCGCTGGCCCTGGTAGTGGGCGGCCACGGTACTGCCCTCGTTATTACCACAGCGGACGCAATCACGGCCTTTGGCCAGCCTCAGTAGTTTCGGGATGCGGGTGGGTTGCAGGTTCACTTTGTCTCTCTGGGTATCTCCAGCCAGATCACTGAGCCCTTCCATACGTCCGCCCCTCTGTAGCTCTAGGTTGTGGAACCTGGGGAAGTAGCTTTCTCCAGGCGTAAAAAAACCGACTCAGTGGCCGGCTTGTTTATTTAAGTGTAAATGTTGCAGCAAGCGCAACATATCCTTATTTGTCATGTAATTTTAGTAAGCCCATGTTCCATTCTCTGAGAGCACTAACTCTCCTGATTTATTTAAAAATTCTAATTTGCCATCAAGATAAAGAAAATATTCACCATTCAGTGTTTTGAATTTGTACCCTTGATGATGGCATGGTGTAACGCCATCGGTACAAGTTGAAGATAAACTTTGGCCTAGATATTTAACCTTATTATCAGTGGCAAGCTCGGTTACTAAAAAACTCTTGGATCACAGGTGACTTCACCTTCTTTACATGGGGTTATATCAATCCGACAAGTATCAGAAATCAGAGATTCAGCATTAGCACATGAAAATACTAAAAAGAATGCAATTATTAAAATGCACTTCATAGACTATGTACAGTAGTGATAGGACAGCCGGTTACCCTAATTGCCCCCACGCAGAGCCGGACGTTTACCGTGTCCCGGTTGCTTGATTTGTTATGCATTTGCCATCAGATGAATAAAAATCTTTTTCGTGATCTTCTTCACCTCCAGGGACACCGTCACTACCAAACGACCAAATAGAAAAGCAAGAATACTTCTGTGCATCATATCTCGAGTAATGGTACTTGTAACCCCAAGGGTCTTTGGGGAGTCGTCTAAGGTAATCAGCTGCAACTATGTTATTTAGCCCTACGTTTGTAGTTGGATATGCTCTGTTATCGAGGCCATACAAGGCCACAGCAGTAGTTAAAGTACGTATATCCACCATAGCAGTTCTACAGTTATAACAACGATGGTGCGAGCCTCCGTTCAAAAAGACAGGTACTAGAACCACTGCGAGTAAGGTGAGCACTACACCAAGCACAACCCCTAAAATAAGCCTCATAGATCTCGATTACCTCTTGCTTAACATTTATATAGAGATCATCATGACCACTATTATCCTGATTACTGTGTCGGAATCAATTCTGCGCCGTTTACCAACAATCCGCATTAAAAACAGCTACTTACATGGATTTGGTACAATCGTACAAAATATGACCACCCCCTTCAGAGTAAAAAACCGGCTCAGTGGCCGGTTTGGGTGGCTGGGTGTCTGGTAGAGACAACAATCGCAAGGTAGCTGATTTACACCCCTAAAACGGAAAAGTAACAAAAAGGCGTCAGCCAAAAATAGGGGTGGACACCCCCAAGTTAGGGGTGGTTTTTTAGCCCCTCTGGCTGACCGTATTAAATGGCGTATTGCTCACAATAGAAACCCGGATAGACGGATTTTTTCTCTGAAAAAGCCACCAATAAACCAAAGAGTAGTGAAGAACCAAATAGTAACAGCGAACAACCTGATGCCCTCGGCATTCCACCTGGGCACCAACATATTGATAATGAAGAATGACTTCCAGCCCTCTACCCACTGTGCCCCACCCCAACTGATAATCCATTTCCAGAAAAGACTATTGAGTGCAAAAACAAATATCCATTCCGTGTAGCTCATAGAAATTTAACACTCTGATATGCAGCGCGTTGCGCGTAGTGTGGGCCGTCCAATGTAACCCCACAGGTCTGGGAAGAACAGCATCAACTTGTTATGTTTTTCAACTAGTTACCACCCCAACCATAAATTATTAAATGGTTAATCAACGCATGAGACTCTTTGCCTCCATGAATCTCTCCGGATAATTCATTGCCACCCCAGTTTTCGGTCATGAAATGATCATGTGACTGCCCAGATTTCTCCGCTTCAGTCGCTATTGATTCAAGGCGGGAAGCTAGCCAACGAAGCTTTTCGGGAGAGCCATGAATGAAAATTTGCTCGGCATCCTTATCTCTTTCTACTGTTAGCATTTTAATTCCCAAGACTCGTAACATTGATATAGTGGTCACCGTGACCACTATTATCCTGATTACTATCCCGGAATCAATTCTGCGCCGTATACCCACAATCCGCATTAAAAACAGCTAGTTACATAGATTTGGTACAATCGTACAATATATGAACACTCTATCCAGAGTAAAAACCGGCTCAGTGGGTGGTTGGGTGTCTCGTAGAGGCAACAATCGCAAAAACACCTAAACCATGTAACCTCAAAATTAGCGGAGATGCCCTTAAAATTTCACCAACTTCGAACTGCCGTATGCAGACCCGCATGCAGTGTGTTGTGGGGGCCGAGAGCTAGATACGCCCGGCTACCCGATTATGCGCCACCTGACCTACCCAAGATAGCGATAGAACGCTCCACAAATAATCTTTCAGCTTTCTTAGGCAAAAACGGGGAGCGTTTTTCAAAATTAAAGTGTTCTAGAATATTACGCAATTCCTTATCTAAGAGCATTTCATCAATGGACTTATTTTTCTTTCTAAGTTCATCGACGCGAGCCAGCCAATTTAGGGTATGCTCTTTATATCCTTTCAGGATACCCTTACTAACAAGTCTTCCATGGCCTGGGACTATCAGGCTATCTTCACCACCGATATGCAAAATTGAATCAATTGCAGCTATAAATCCATCTACACCGCCAGCGTAAAATGTAGGATGCCAATTTGCATCGAATATATCACCCACAAAAATGCTATTGCTTTTCATGTGATAAAATATCAGGTCATTTGAACTATGAGAAACTGCCCGGTACTTCTTCAGGAATTCAAAATTAAATTCATTTATTTTAGCTTCCCTTTTAAGAAAGTACTCATTACCACCGGAGTGATCACCATGCCCATGCGTATTTAGAACGTATAGATCCTTTACTCCATATTCATCTTGAATTATTTGCTCTAATTCTTGAAGTTTATCTTCTCCCGGAGCCGGGTCGATTAGAATTAACTTCTCACCATCTTTGAGAACACCAATATTGGTGCTGTTTTCCTCAATGGCGGTTAGGAGAAGCGCCCCTTCACCTAATTTTACCTTACGAAATTTTGTATCTGATTCAGCAAAACCTAAGACTGAAACCACCATAGCAATCAAGCTTATAACGATTTTCACTTATTTCCTCGAATTTCTAATAAATTACTGAACGCATGATCAGCACATAACCTTTATATACCCATGACGTTTGAGATTTAGGTCTAGGAAAACCTACTCGATGCGGGCTTTTAAAGGTTTTTCCTCATCTTCAACACCTAAATCCCAAACGATTTGGGTATATAGCGGTCATCGTGACCACTATTATCCTGATTACCGTCTCGGAAGCAATGCTGTGCCACTCCCTTCACCCGCCCTACCTTGGGTAACTCCAGATTGTGGGGCCGGTACGCTTGTCCGAAATAGCTCCAAGATCATCCAGGTGCAGGAATCTGCCGCCATGAGGACCATGCTGCTTCACCCCAATGCCGGTAAAGCCTTCCTCTATCGCTATCCCAGCAGCTCATAGGCTCGCCCACCAGAAACTGACACATCCACAGCCTGCCCGGTAGTGTGTGTCATGGTCGATCCGATCTTGGCGCAGTGGTCCTGGCAGCGATAACCGGAGGTGATCACCATCGGCTTGGCAAACTGCTCCCTGACTCTGATCAATCGGCGCAGCGTGTCATCCGAGAAGTGGATTTCCCCGCAACAACGGCAGGATAACTCCGCTTCCGTGAAGTAGGCGTTTTTGAACATGGGGTTACCAGATACGAAAAAGCCCGCGCTGGGCGGGCTTGAGAGGTAGTGTTCAGAATTCTGTGTCATTTCTTTATCATTAGCAAAAAAGAGATGACCTATGACCAAACCTACTTTCGA
>NZ_CANLDD010000081.1 GCF_947489355.1 uncultured Microbulbifer sp.
CCTGAACTGTTTGAATGTCGCCTGTAAAGACTGGCGCAGATACGTGGATCTGCTGGCCTTTTCAGCCTCGCGCCGGCTGCTGCCGGCGGCACTGTCCAGTGCCGCTCATCGCTGTTTTACCGGCCTAGTGGCCCTTCGCTGCACGGATAAATGCAGTGACTTTGCGCGGGTCTTTAAGGCCTGGCGACTGCTCTACCCCACCGCTGACATCCACCCCCTGGGGGCGGGCAGCAGCGATTGCCGCAGCGACATTCTCCGCCTTCAGGCCACCGGCAAGGACAATCGGGCAGCCGCTGTTTTGGGGTACCCTGTCCCAGTCAAAGGTCTCTCCGGTGCCTCCGGGAACGCCCGAGCGATAGGCGTCCAACAGGAAACCCCGTGCGTTGGGGTGCTGTGCCATTGTTGCGGATATCTCCAAATCCTCTCTCATACGCAAGGCCTTAATATAAGGCCGTCGAAACTGCTCACAATAGCGCGCGCCTTCCTCGCCATGGAACTGCAAGAGGTTAAGAGGTACACATTCCAGCGCTTGATCCACCTCGCTCTGGGCGGCATCCACAAACAGGCCGGTGAGGGTAACGAAGGGAGGCACCGCAGCGGCGATGGCGGCAGCGGCCTGAAGGCCAATATAGCGCGGGCTCGCCTTGTAGAACACCAGACCCAGCGCATCCGCGCCAGCATCAACAGCTCCAAGGGCATCGTCAACACGGGTAATGCCGCAAATCTTTACTTGCATCGTTTAACCTGAAGCCATTCGAGCGGCCAACAGAAATGGGGGATTCGGGATACTAGCAGATTGGTACAGGGCCTTAAACGGGGTCTTGGACAGGCGCTTTGGTTCTGCCCTCCTTCACCCCCTGCCCCCACGCCTCACTCCTTGCTGATCATAGACCTCCCGGCCTCTGACAACCGGAGCAGATGGGCTTGACGTTCTTAACAGGGGGCGATATCAAGCCCAAATTGCGCAGGGCCAACATCACTCTCCACAAAACGTACCCTGCAGTGCACGAAGGGCTTAAGCCTGTGACTTTGATTCAAGATAGCCTTTAGCTGCATCTATTGGACCGCTGCCTGGTAGACCGCTTTTACCCAAAAAGGCCTTACCTGAAACACGCCAATAGATACACTTTGTGATTTTCTGCCAAAATCTTCAGTCTAGGAGGAACACAGGCGCTTACGTCGAGGAGTCCTAGACTGCCTTATAGCGGGCCAACCCCCTCTCGCAGGTGGGTGGACATTAACCGCCTACCACCCATCAGGGGGGGGCAAGCCCGAAAGGAGAGGGGCTCAGACCCACAGATTTTTCTAAGGACTAAAAATTAAGTGACCTATTGACAATACCCACTTCACGGGTGCGGATATTGTCAACACACCCGATTATTTAGTCAACGTTGCAGCAGAGACCCAGCACACTAATATATGGCCTCCCAATGTGCTCCATTAAACTCATAGGTTCGCTCTTCCCCTTTTTTTATCATCTCTCGAAGCCCATCGTGATAAATAGAAGATGAATAGGTCGCCTTATGGTTAAAATTGATTAACTTTCCCTTTCGGATATTGCCACTTGGTAAAGAAAACTCTCCAGCCCAGGCACCATCTGCTGTACTGACGTAAACAATATCGTACTCCGATAATAACCCTGCAATATTTTCATTGAATTTACCTAATGCTAACTTTGTATTGACTTCAACTGTGAAATCAAACGCAACGGTTGCCATTTGCCGTGAATCATCGGTAAAGAAAGAAACATAGACACCAGCCATTGGCGTTTCTAAGAATTTTACCCTTATTTGATTGGTATTATTCTGAGTCACTTCAACATGCAAGTCAGCCGTCGATAAAAGTCTTAAACTTAAACCATCAGCATCGGTATTATCGCCGTAAATATCAAAAATATATTCATCATTGTTTTTATCGTAGCTCTCCGTTACAGCAATATCTGATGAAATATATTGAGTGCCTATATTGATCAAATAATCATCGACGACTTTTTTACCGAACAAATCATCAATGCCATTTGCTGACGCCCAACCACCTTCATGGCCAAATCCATGATTATGATAATATTCGTGGATTAATGCTTGCCAGCCTTCTATCTGCTTGGTATAGGTACCCGTTGCCATATAACCCATCAACGCTGGGTGCATCCAGACAACATGCCTGTTCTCTGACATCGCTGTTGCAAAAAAGCTCAATGCCGGCAGTGTGCCCAGGCCCCATACATCGTTATCAATCCATAAATCTGTGTTTAATGCAGATACCGATTTTGCAAAGTAGGTATCTACTGCATAGTTTTCAACAGTATCACCATAATTTTTACAAACCGTATTGTCATCGCAAATCGTCTTGAGATGTTCCGTTACTTCCTGTAACGTTTCCGGTGAATTCATCATAAAACGATCGTAGATTTGTGCCTTTTCAGCGTTCGACCGGTCTATGTTATTTGCATAACGCGAGTTTGCAGTCTGATCATGCACTCTTTGCGCTTTATAGTTAATGATGGAGTTGGAGATTGTTTCACCGTTAACAACTTCAGCGCCTCTCCACTCAGTCGCAATGGATGCCTGTGAATACGCCGGCAGTGAGGGCTCCAATGTCACCTTGACAACCGTATTGTTCAACAACAACTTCAATTCATTTAACACATAAGGTGTGTTATTGGTCAACGTGTCGCCTGCAATCGTGATATGGGTTAAATCCACTTTATCAGGCTTATTAATCTCAGCTATACGATTTAAATTTAATGGTTCATTCTGTATTTGCTCAGCCTCTGTTTTGTACAAATCAACTTCAATTACCCTATTCTCTCGGTATTCGACAGTTTCAACTTGTCCAGTATCTGACTGTTTTATGTGATAACTGAATTCTGTGCCGGTCTCTTTTGCCCAAATGTGGTTTCTGTAACTAGACTGTAGAAGGATAATTTCCTTTGTACCTGCATTTTTTTCGCCGATCTTGACAATATCCGTTACTTCATTAACACATTGTCCCAACTGGTAAGGCCACTGGTAATTTCGTAACCAACTTGTTGGAATACTGCATTCAAAGACAAGCAGGTTTGTAGAATTTTTAACCTCAACAGCAAACACGGTATCTTCTTCTAGTGTGTCTGCCGTATTTATTTGGCCTATCTTATATTGATAAACGCTGTTACCACCCATCACTTCAGATTTAACTGTGACAACCACACGGTCTGACACTGTCTCTGCACCATCACTTACCCTGACCTCAAAGGTATACTCAGTATCGACTTTTAATGTCGGCGCTGAAAAATATGAGAGCATTGTCTTGTCATTGTGCAGTACAACTTGAGGCCCTGAAATCTGTACCCATTGATACGTTAAGCTATCGCCATTTACGTCACTGGAAGCCGATGCATTTAGCTCGATGGTTTGCTGGGGCAACTGAACGGTAAAATCACCCCCTGCATCGGCTATAGGTGCCTGATTATCAGCTTCAGATGCCTTGGCATGAATGGTGATTATTTTTGTTGAAGTGAATACGCCATCAGAAACAGCCACTTCAAATAAAAAAGCAGTATCTTCGGATAATACTGGCAGCTCAACAATTGCCTTGGCTTGGGTAGCATTGCTTAAAGGTAATTTACTACCTTGCGTTTGACTCCATTGATAGGTCAAGCCATCAGACTGTTCATCATAAGAGCCACTGGCGTCCAGGGTGACTACTGCCGGTGATTGCACTATTTTTTGTGAATCCAATACTACAACAGGTGCTGTATTGGTAGTAGTATCGCCACCACATTGCGCGGCATTTAATTCAAGCAGTAACCATGGCTCTTGACCCCAGTTCGCAGCGGCTGCCGATGTTGGAGCACCTGGCGAAGGTTTTTTTGAGGCACTGGCCCACCATTTAGCCTTGTATAAGTTACCATCGAGGCAAACTTGATCGCCTCCTGAATAACTTTTACTCTGCCATTGCTCAGCGGAAAAAGCGATACCTGGCAGCAGCGTAAGCCCTACCAGGCAAGACGGTATTAAATATTTCATCTGTCTAGATCCTTTGTACTTTTACAGCAGGTTCACCCTTAAGCCCTGCCCGTAAAGTATAAAGAATGCCGATCATCACAAATGCCCATCGAGTCTCAGAATAGTTATGGCAGTTTTTCAAGCTGCCCATCATTGCTTTACCCCTTGGGGGTAAACTTCAATCACATTTGCTTTCAAGGATAAATCTGTCGATCACTCGATATTCATCGCAATGGTTTTAAGGTATGAGCAAAAGCCGCCGCTAATAGCAGAATCATGGAAAATGGCATCGACTTGTTTGAAAAAGCAATGATCCCAGGAGCCGCCCATCACCAGGCCCGCACCATACTGGCTAACCGTGTACGAACACTGCAACGCTGGCACAAAGAACTACAGAAAGAGCGCCTGGTCGACCAGCGCAAGCGCGCAGCCCGGTTGCGAATCCAGGAAACCCACTCAGTGCCGGGGAACGGCAAGCGGTATTGAATAGCCGCAACCAGCCGGAATACCAAGGCCTGCCGCCGTCACAGGCAATACCGATTCTGGCAGTACGGATATTGGGTCGTATGAACCTGCCAGGTATCAGAAACAGGCAGGCAAATTGGCAATTATTGATCCAAAAGTGCCCTTCCAAGCAATAGATATCCAGTGCCGCACGTATGCTTGCAGTGAAACGCCTGAGGCTTTCATGCGCTAAAAGTTGGTTTCTTGCCCGCCCTCCCCGCATCACCGTACCTGCGGATCTACTTACGACGGTTGATTCAATCACGCCATTCGGAGGGCGAAATTCCTCTCCCTATCCCCCATGCAGAAACCAGCCCTCAATGCCCAGGAAACAGATTACTGATGCCCCGGTGTACCGCAAATGGCTACGCAGCCGGTGGGAAGCGCAACTTGGCGTCGCCTAAAGCTTCAACCCGGTTGAATTCCTTCCAAAAAGAGAATACCGTGAGTCTGCTACCCTAGCGCCCAGCCGCCTTAATGGCGCAAGTAAAGAATAATAAATAGATAACCAATACCGCAACAATCATCATTCTCCCCGCGAGGCGCCCGATAACGGGGGCGCTCGCAGGTAATCCATACACAAATAAACCAAAAAAGAAGGACCGCATCATGACCGCGTAAATAAGAGAAAAACGCCACCTCCCAGTGCTGGAACACCGAGAGATGGCTAACCCCAATAGATAACTAAGATATCTAGCGAGGCTGTCTTGAATGATACGCCATACACTCGTTCGTCTTCAATAAACGTCTCCCTGAAGGCGAGCTTTTCGAGTCACTTTCGCCCCCGGCGGCGGAGTGTGCTGTGGGGTTGCGTGATGATTGGTGTGGTCTTTTACTTCAGCCGCGCACCGCCTCTCTGGCTGCGCACCCTTTCTGCAAGTTTCCCTTTTCTTTTCCCCACAAGGATCGCACCTGCGGCGAGAGAAACCGCGCAAAGCGATATGCTTTTTCTGCACCTTTCCGCCACAGGTGACTCAAGGAGCCTATAAAGATGCCTATATTACCCTGTCGATTGTTTCAGCCGTTGCACCTGGGTGGGTATTTTATTATCACGCCGGTCGCCATCAGGGATAAGGTTGTGGACCTGCACATTGCGCCCGGCAAGGGTAACCGGGTGATACGGGCCGTGCGTTTACTGCAACTGTTGGAAGAAGCCTGGGCGCTGGAGGAGGACCCAACCGATCAGCCCCCAGCCATCCTCAGGCCATTCAAGCACCGCCCCAATACAAAGACGTAGCGCTAGGCAAGCACCTCGAAAGCCTGTGCAGCCCGGAACAGTACCGCAAACGCTTACCTTCTTGTACGGTCACTATGGGGAGGTAAGCGCAGTCAAGACGGCAAGCCAGTACTCTTCTGCTCCGCACGGGTGCCGCCGCAGATGCGCAAGGCTCGATCGCTGCAGGCGGCGCTGCCGTGGCTGTACCGGAAAGATGTGTCAATAGGCGAGAGGGAGAACGCTCTGGCGATACGCCTATCTGGATAGTGGTGCCGTGTTACAGGCAATATGACCAGATGCGAACCGGAAATTCGGTCACCGTGACCGTTATTTTTGAGACGAGGGTAGTTTCTCCTAGAGTGTGAATAAATCCAACGGCTTACATTCATTGTTCATTTTTGGGATACTGGTCAAGATGATCGTTTTTCCATATGGGACTTTAGTGCTAACATTCTGTATCTGATTGATTTGTAGTGATTTTTTGAGAGGTTGGCACGAAATTTGTCCATAAATACTGGTTATGGTGATCAGTATATAAATGATATGTACTCACGAACCAACAGATGAAAACTATGAGAATACTGATTTCGGCATTGCTGCTCTTGGCTTCCCAAATTTCATTCGCCTCATCGAACGATGCAAAGTTTGATTATGAAGAATTCGCTAATGAGTACTTTGAAGTATGGACTACTACTCAAAGTCCAGATGCAACGAACGAAGATATTGAAAATTATCTTTCATTGCTCGCCGATAACGTCGGTCATCAGCATTTTCCTTATGATCCAGAAGATTATCGAGATCCGGAAGGAAAAGCTAAGATGCGCAAGGGAATGTTACATTACTTGGGTGGCCACAAAACGTACAAAGCCAAGCTTTTGGATATCACATATGGGGTTAACGCAATTGTCATAAAGTACGGTGCAGAGGCTACCTATGTGAATCCACAGGGCGAGCCAGCATCCTGACAGCATACAGTGTTGGAAGTCTTAGAGCTTGAAAATGGCAAGGTTTCCATGATCCGCAAGTACAGCGAATAATGCACATAACAATGCGCTGCAGGCCGACGGCCAACTTTGGGCGCTTTATGCGCGGCGTTATGCGTCATGAAGATTAAGCAGATACTATTTGTTTTACTATTTCTCGTGACTGGTTTTGCAGAGGCGATTGACCCTTGTAGTGAGCATGATTATTGCCCTCCACAAGGCACTATACATGTCATGGTTTCTCCAGAGGTTAGTGGAGAGCATCATAAGCTATGTGACGGTGCGTCATTTATGGTGCGCTTCTCACTAAGAATGGGCCAGCCTAGAAACGTAGTTGTAAAATCTGGCCCTGAAGCGTTAAGGCCAGCAATCGTTAAAAGCTTCAAAAAATGGCGATTCGGAGCGACCGAAGATGTTGACGGTGCAGTAGAGAAAATTTTACTGACCTCAGTGTGCTCCGTACAAAAGAAAGGGGCTCGATGGTAGCCACGCATAACAGGCGCTGTTGTCGCCGCTATCGCGGCTGGGGCAGCCTACACTGCGTTTCGGACGCCCCAAAGCTTGTCTAGCATTTTATTATGGAAACGTATCAACCATACGAAGAAAGAGCAGAAAGGCTACCAGACTTCATTGTTAAGTATGAGATCGACTTAGCCGATGAAATCAAAAATGCTAAGCCCGGCCAGGGAATGAGAGTGGACTTCCTTTACCAAGGAGATGACCCCCAGGTTGAAGGTATCCACATGATTTGGCCCGAAATTCTCGATATAGATGGTAAAGTCATAACCGATATGACTCCGGGCAGCATACCCAGAAGAGGTTTTGCCAACATGTGGGTAGTAGATCCCGAGCGCCGAGAATATCATCACACTAGGTTAAGAGTCGGAAGTGAAGGAACATGGTGGTGTGGTGGTCGAGTGGCATATGTAACGGTGGTGCAAATCAACCCACTATGATACTAACAAAAAGCGACAGCTTACCCAAACCCACTGAGTTTGGCGCTAAGTTTTACACACAAGTTTTTCAGTTTTATCTTCTTAATCAATAAGTTACAGTTTTCACTTAATAAGAACCACATGGTTGACTGAATTATTATGCATAACTGGGTCACGGATGAAGTGGAACATCAAGTTATGGGTGATGCTCGATTGAATAAGCGTTTGTCCAATATTCTCAGCAATTTAAGTTCCGACCCAAAGAATAGCATTCCCTGTGCAAACAAGACTTGGACAGAAACATTTGGAACCTATCGTTTTATTGAAAATGAAAAAGTCAAATTTGACTCCATTATGAGCGATCATAAATCAGCGACTATTGAGAGAATAAAAGCGCAGCCCGCTGTGCTTATTCCTCAGGATACTACTTTCTTAAAATTTGCCACAGACTTAGAAAGTAAAGAGATGGGGACTCTTAGACGAAAAGAGACCAACCAGCAGCTATTACACACCTCTATCGTCATAACACCATCGAGAGTTAATTTGGGCATTGTCGAGGGTAGTATGTGGCAGCGAGATAAAGAGTCAAGTACCAATTCCCGCTATACAAAGTCAACCAAAGATAAAGAGAGTCAATGCAGGCTCGATCACTACGAGTCTGCCTGCCGGATACAAGAGCGCTGCCCTGAAACTACAGTAGTGAGCATCGCGGATAGAGAAGGTGTATTCATGAGTGGTTTCAACTGGCAGAAGATCAAAGTGAACAGCGACGTGCGAGTTAGATCGTGCGAGCCAAGGCAAATCGTACCTTGGAGGTCGATGGAGAGGAAACAGCCCTGCTTTGGAATTATATGAGCGAGCAGCAAATTGTTGGTAAATACAATGTAGATATCCCCAAGCGAAATGGAGATCTGGGGAGGAAGGCTACAGTCAGCGTCTCTACTTCTGAGATACGATTGCTGGGTAACGGTAAATCCAAACGCCCTATTTCTCTGTATGCGGTTTTTGCTAAAGAATCGAATCCACCAGAGGGTGAGAAAGGCATTGAATGGATGCTGTTGACTGATCTGGTAATCGAAAATTTTGAGCAAGCAAGAAAAATCATTGAGTGGTATCGGAATCGGTGGGAAATTGAAACCTATTTTCGTGTAATGAAAGGTGGATGCCAGATAGAAAGCAATCGTTTTAGGACAGAACAGCGGATGCTGAATTGCATTGCAATCTATATGATTACTGGATGGCGGTTTCATTCGATTACTACACGCGCAAGAAGACTTCCTGACACACCGTCTACCAGCGTATATTCTAAAAAAGGATGGCGTATGATAAGGATGATGCGAGATAAAACTATTCCACCAGATGTGCCCCCAAGTGTGAGAAAAATAACCCGCATGCTGGCAGGTTTAGGAGGTTTTCTAGGGCGCAAGGGGGATGGTGAGCCAGGGGTTAAAACGGTTTGGCAGGGATACACTAAATTGGTTCACTATATTGAGGCTGCTGAAGCTTTAAATGAGATTAAAAGATGTTTATAAAACACAGACGGGACGTTATGTGATGCGCATGAAATCAAATTTAGTGATCCTTTTAGGGCTCGCCTTCCTAGTTTCTTGTGGTAGCAAGAAATACCAAGATGCCATGGTTTTAGCCAATGTTGCTGCATTGAAAGTAGCTGCAACATTGAATGAGTACATTTCTGAAAACAGAGATTGCCCTAATAGCCTTGAGGGTTGGGAAGTTACAAGTTCGGGTATCGAGCTCGAATATAGTGGTTTTGGTGGTAGTGAACAGCACAAATACCCTATTAGTATTACGTGCAAAAACGATCAGTCCTTTAGCGTTGTTGTGAAATATAATTTTGATTCGGGTACATGGGTTACTGGCGGCAAGGGTGAAAGTACGGAAATTTCCTACGGTCACTTTACGGAGCTTCAAACGCTGTTAGTTCCAAGCGGTGCTGACAATTTTGTAATTGCTAAGCAGGTGGTAATAGGTGAGTAAATCACATAACAAAGCAAGGCATTGAACGCAGCTAAAGCTGCGCCCATGCTCGCGGCGTTATGAATCATCAGGAGTCGTAGTAGAGAATGATTAGAAATTTTCTAAATTGTGAAAAAGAGATTGCCGAAAATAGCCATGATGGAATCGGAACAATACAAATCCAAAAAGTATTTCGCCGTAAAGACTTTAATGGTGCTTGGGATTTCGCGCTCCCAGTCGTAATGCCTCCAAACACATCTATGGTGTAGTAGTTCAGACTTGATCTGACAGTTTGTAGTGGCATAGTAAATTTGGCCATCTGACTTTGGGTGATAACATCACTCGCAACGAAGATCAGGTGAATAAATGACCAGCACAAAAAGAAAATTTAGCCCAGAGTTCAAACTGGAGGCGGCTCAGCTAGTTGTTGACCAGGGGTACACGGTAAAGGCCGCGTGCGAAGCCATGGGCGTCAGTAAATCTACCATAGAGTCATGGGTGCGGAGACTCCGCTTAGAGCGAGGTGGTAAAACACCCAAAGGAAGCGCCCTGACGCCGGAGCAGCAACGCATACAGGAACTAGAGCGCAAGCTCAGACGTGTCGAAGAGGAGAAAGAAATCTTAAAAAAGGCTACAGCTCTCTTCAGCGGGAGCCCGGTCCATTGCCAAGATAGTGACGCAAAGTGGAACACCTCTCAGCCGATACCGTGCTGGCCGCAGGATGAAGCTGCTGGGGCTGGAAAGCACCCAGGTTCCTTCGCATGCGTATAAGAAGGCAGAGCAGCCCCATTTCGATATCCCGAACCTGCTGGACCGGAAATTCGACATTCAAGAACCGGATACAGCCTGGACTGGCGACATCACGTACATCTGGACAGGCACTCGCTGGGCTTACCTGGCGGTGGTTCTGGACCTGTTCGCGCGCAAGCCCGTTGGCTGGGCGTTGTCGCTATCACCAGATACGGCGCTAGT
>NZ_CANLDD010000082.1 GCF_947489355.1 uncultured Microbulbifer sp.
AAAAGCGAGAAGTCTACGGGCAACTGGCCGCTTTTTCTAGCTCCATTGAGATATGCACTTACAAGTTGAATCTAGGGGTCTTTAAAGTGTATATATTTCGGTTATAGATCGGATGAGAAATTTCAAAGGCTTGCAATGAGAGTCCTTAAAGGGAGAGGAATTAGATATTATTTAATGAAACCTCAAGATGGCACGTATAAACTTGAAAAAAAAGAATTAGGCGATGTCTACGCTAACGCCCCTGCTTACTTATCTAAATTATCCCCTGTTGCAAAAGGTGTTCCATATATAGATGAGAACACAAGGCCTTTTGAAAAATTAATTCGTAAAGCTATAGAAATTGTGAGGCGAAAACCATATTGTGAAAAAATTACTGATGCATATTTAAGTAAATACAAAGGTTCAAAAAGTGATCCGGTATTCTATGTAACGTATGATAGGAGTGATGGTTTGCCAAGAAACTTTTTTTTAAGTAAAAGTGAAATAGAGGCGAGCAAATAAGTTTTTAGTTCGCATAACCAATGCTTGCACCGGAACAATTTTCCGTTGCTTGCGCAACTACAAATGCCAGGTGAGCGGGCGTTAGGTATCAAAACAAACTATGAATATGGAAGCAGAATCCCAACAAGTCCTCAATGAATATCTAAAAATAGCTACAAGCTTTTCGATTCCCATTTTTTGGGGAAAAAGAAGAGGGTCAACTTGGAAAATCCTAAATAACGGCACTGCTTTTATACTAGATACTGGCGCGGATAAATTTGTCGTTACCGCTGCTCATGTATACCGTTCATATCTAAAAGCTAAGGGGGCAGGTCAAACTGATGAAAGTCAGCTTTCAAATATCGGCTTTGAAATGGAAAGTCGCCTTATTTCCATTCCACAAAACAATGATATTGATATCGCCACTTTTAAAATATCTGATCCAGAAATATCGAGGTTAGGAAAAAATGTATTGCGTGGCGGTAACTTAACCTGGCCACCATCAAAGCCAAATGAAGGTGAGGCTATTATCGTTTCAGGTTTTCCCGGTGCTGAGAGGCAGCATAGAATAGGGCACGCGTTCTCATTCGGGACCTATTGTTTTAATACCCCGGTAAGCTCTGTGAGCTCAAGGCATATTGGCTGCTCTCTTGAGCGTAAATATTGGAGAGATACATTCGGTCGAGGGTTTCCACCAGAAAACTATGATATGGGTGGTGTTAGTGGAGCCCCAGCATTGGCTCTAGAAAAATCCGAAGCTGGTATAATAAGCTTGCAGCTTGCCGGTATTGTCTATGAAGCCAGAGCGTCAGAGTTAATAGGTGAAATCTTCTTTGCACACCATTCTGAGTTTATTGATAAAAATGGAGTTGTCGCGCAAAATGCCTAACAAATAAGGATATGTTGCGCTTACTGCAAAATTTAAATCTAAATAATAAAACCGGCCACTGAGCCGGTTTTTTTACGCCTGGAGAAAGCTACTTCCTCAGGTCTCACAATCTGGAGCTACTGATGTTAGGTGCAATTTCTGCGATCTCCGGTCTGATTGGTAAGGCGATCGACAAGGCGTTTCCTGACAAATCTGAGGCCAACAGGCTCAAGGCCGAGATTGACTGTCAGTTGATAGCGATGGATTTCAAGGAGCTGGAATCGGCGACCAGTGTGATTACCGCAGAAGCAGGCGGAGAGAGTTGGCTTCAGCGTTGCTGGCGTCCTATTGCCATGCTGACTTTTGTCAGCCTCGTGGTGGCGCATTGGCTGGGATGGACCGCACCAAACCTCAGCGAGGAACAAACACTGGCACTGTTGGAAATCGTAAAGATTGGCCTGGGTGGTTATGTGGTGGGCCGCAGTGCTGAAAAAGCCATCAAGACATGGAAACAGTCATGACCGTTCACGACCTGATGCGAGAGTTGGCTGAGAAGGCTGGCCACGCCACTACGGTAACCGCGGGTGCTATCGGCAGTGTCTACAGCCTGTTTATTCAAAACCCCATCGGTTTTATCTGTGCCGTAGTGGCAGTGGCCTCCTTTGTGGTGAACTGGTACTACAGCCACCGGCGCTTGAAGTTGCAGGAAAAGCAGACAGAGAGGCAGTGATGCCAGCAAGGGCAAAGCGCTACTGCTCGCGCTGTAGGCAGATCCATCCAGGCTGCTGTCCCCAGGTCCAGAATGGCTGGGAGAGGTGGCAGAAGCAGAGGGGCACCGCCGCCCAACGTGGGTATGCGCACTCTGGAATTCACCTTGCCCCAGGCCACTCCATCCAATAACCAGTTGTTGCGGATGCACTGGAGAAAGCGCAGGGCAGTGAAAAAGCAGCTGGCCATGGAAGTAGCGGCAGCTCTGGTGAGAAGCGGTCAGCGCCGCCCCAATGAGCCTTTGGCACAGGTATATATCGAGATTGAGCGCGGTTCTGCCGGTGAACTGGACGATGACAACCTGCAGGGTGGTACAAAGCTGCTGATCGATGTGCTGGAAAAGCCCAGCCGGACCAATCCCCACGGCCTGGGCCTGATTGAGAACGACAACAACCAGTGCGTAGTTAAGCGCCGAGTCACCCAGGCTCTGGCCAAGCGCGGCCAGGGCTACACCCGGGTACTGATTGCAGAGGTGCTGGAGTGAGCCAGGTTGAGCTTCTGAGAAGATTCCGGCAATTCGTTAGTTGATCGTGATAGGGGGAAAGATGGTCAATGAAATCAGCATTCGCGAGCGCTTGTGGGAGTGGTCCAGGGCCTACCCTGAACGTGCGGGAGACTCGGTGAGCTGGCCCCGTATGGCGGCATTTGGGCGAAGGATGATCTCAGGGCATAGGGAGGGCCCGGTACCGATAGATTACGAGAGGGCAGCCCTTACGGATGCCGCAGTATTGGCTTACCTGAATGTGATAGCCAGGCGCCAGGACAAGGGGAAGGCCGCGCTGGAGAGGGAGGTTTTCTGGTTGCGGTATTACTACCGGTGGGAAATGCAGGATGTGGCCAGGGGGGTCAAAAAGTCAAAGCCATGGGTTGAAAAAATGTGTCAAGTTGTTGAGGCAACTGTGGAAGCATTCTTTTTGTCGCAGAATGCCGCATAACTGTATTTAAAAACAGGCTGTATGTATTGACACCATACGTCCGTATGGGTTAACTTTGTGTAAGCTGTCGCGAAGTATGCGCAGCGGGACCATACCCCCCCTTTGAAAGCCCCGCCTGGTTAACCCGGCGGGGCTTTTTATTCTAGCTACTTTCTTGTTTGGGAGTGAAGCTTCTCTATTAAATGAAGAAACTTTACAGTAAGGGGCAAGCTGAATTATCACTTCCAGTAGTTGTTAGCTGCTGCAATAGTTTGAAATTCAATTGCTACAACTTGGCTTGCAGCTATTAGACTGTCTGGAGCAGTTGCATATTTTTCACGACCAGCCACAAGCTTTTCAAGGTCTGGTTGGATATTATGGATCGTATGGCGAGCGATCATCATCGCTAAGGATCTTCCCTCTTCTGGGGTAGCGGTGATTAAACTCCCGCCAGGTATCATAGTTAACTCTTCTTCTGGCAAATGATTCATTGCACGCTCCTTAACTAGATGTACTTGGGGTTTCGACAAAAGAGTAGCAGGGGAGACAGCATCTCTGTGACTACTATGCTTGGCGACCGAGTTTGACCAATGGGGCGAACCGCACGACAGAACTCGGGTCAGCCAGTTGACATTGTTTTGTATTACCGCGTGTGCGCTTCGAGATGTGAACAGAAGGCCCGTCAACCTAAATCATGCTCGCGAAATCCTGGGCTGCAATAAGACAGAGTGGAACCGGGAATGAGTGAGGATCTGGAAGCGATTTCAACGCCGCCTGGATAGGGGGGGCATTAGGCCCAGTGGCTAAACTCGTAGAAGATTATCAGGAGCGTTTCTTAACAGGGTGTTGACAACTTTGTCCTGAGAGGGTGTACAAACACTAGCATGCCCATTTTGCACATTTCCGGCTAAGAACCCGTTATTTTGCGGATTTTTTTGTGTTCGTAATTCGTCTGGTTGCTCCGAAGTCACTGCCCCCTATGGAAGAAACTCTCAGATGCTTTGCAATAGCCAGGCGCTGGAACAGGTGGGTACTCTATAACGATTTCAGGTTGAACCACGTAGTGGTTCACCCTGATGATTTTGAGCTCATGGGGTTCCCTCAATACTGGCTGGGGATTCCAGTAAGGTCTCTGAGTCGAGAGTGACTTGGCGCAGACTCGTATCGAAAGCAGGACAATTAGTGCGTCAAGAGGAGCACTTTTTGTGCTTGGGCAGCAGATACCAGAGAATTCCTGCAATCAAATACATGACGGGGATATTTCCGAACAGGTTCGCTAGTTCTGTTCGATCGATTAGCACCTGAAACAGCATAATGGTGGCATGCACCAAGTTTGAACAGACGGTAAACCAGATGAGACCGATGTAAGCACCGATGTTTCGAGTGGCGATAATCAGGAATACGCCCAAAGTTGCATAGAACCCAACAATAATTTGTTCGTATTCCGGCTGTGCTGGTGCCCAGCCCCATCCTGAAGGCCATATCCATACCATCAACGGATATATGGCAAAGATATATATCAGACCCGTTGTAACCAGGGCGATAGAAAGGTATTTGGCGCGAGTAGTGTCATCCATGGTTAACTCCTGAGTGCGAGTCACTTTTATTTGATTTTGTCATAATCAGGACGTAGATAAATTATTAACTTTCCTTGTACCACTTCAGTATAAAAATCCCATGTTGCCATAGATGCGCAGATTCATAGCCTAAACCATTTCTGAGCTCCGTCCAGTGCGGGCTTCTTCGTTTCTGGTAAATCCAATGTTTGATAACGATTACTTCACAGAAGATGAGCTGTCCTGCCGTTGTTGCGGGAAACTCCACTTCTCGAATGACACGCTGCGCCGATTGATCAGGGTCAGGGAGCGCTTCAACAAGCCAATGGTGATCACCTCCGGTTACCGCTGTCCGGCCCACTGCGCCCGGATCGGCTCTACCATGACACACACTACACGGCAGGCTGTTGATGTATCAGTTTCTGGTGGGGGTGCCTATGAGCTGCTGGGGATCGCGCTGGAGGAAGGGTTCACTGGCATTGGCGTAAAGCAGAAGGGCGCGCACAAGGGCCGGTTCCTGCACATGGATGATCTTGAGCCAATACCGGGCGAGCGTACCCGGCCTACTGTCTGGAGTTATTGAGGGGGAGAGCGTATGAAGGGAGTGGCACAGGATTGCTTTCGAGACAGTAATCAGGATAATAGTGGTCACGGCGAGCAGTATATAAATGTTAGGCGCTACGAACATGAAGATACTAGCCACCACATTGCTCTTGATTGCTTCAGCATCGACTTATGCCGAAATACCTGATTGGTACAAACGAGATATTGTAGGTCACATTGGCAAAGCGTACGGAGTTGTTATTTTTCACGTCAAGAAAATCACGAATGAATCTGCACAAGGCCAGTACCACTCATATCGAATAGACAGCGAAACTATTGAAACGCTTAAGGGCTCAGCTCCAAAAGGAGCTTGCTACATGATTCGCACCGAAGGGGAGTGGAAGTCGCCCTATAAAGTAGGTGAAGAGGCAATAGTAATTCTATATATTCAATATCTAGGTGAGTGCGGTGCAATAGAACCAGGCTATGGCGCACCAGCAACTAAAGAGTATGTTGAGCTATTCAAGTCCATTATCAAAAACGGCGCCTAGCAAGGCCATCAACCACCGCCAGCAAAGCTGGCTGGACCTCCATTTCGCGGCTTCGCTGCTCCATTTCGGCCCGTGTTGGCGGCGTTAGCACGCTCAGGAGATAAAGAGATGTCCGATCACAAAATTTTCTCTATGGAATTCTCAAAAATCTATTCTCTCTATGTCCAAAAGGCTGAGAAGAAGAACAGAACGGAAGACGAAGTCTTCCAAATCATTTGTTGGCTGACAGGTTATGACTCTGATGGTCTGACAAAGCAGATTGGCGGCGGGTATGACTTAGCCACATTCTTTGCCAAGGCGCCGAAAATTAATCCCAACGTACCTCTCATCAAGGGGGTTGTATGTGGAGTGCGTGTTGAAGAGGTCGAAGATCCACTGATGCGCAAGATTCGATACCTCGACAAATTGATTGATGAGCTTGCCAAGGGAAAATCTATGGAAAAAATTTTGCGGTCATGAATAGGCGCAGGATTCAATGTACTAATCGGGCAAAGGCGGGTTTCTAGCCCGCTCTCCCCACACCACCGTGCAACGACCCAAGCCGGCCCCTGAGCCGGTTTTTTTACGCCTGGAGAAAGCTACTTCCCCAGGTTCCACAAATGGAGCTACTGAAGGGCGGGCGTATGGAAGGGCTAAGTATTCTGGTTGGAGATACCTAGGGAGACAAAGTGAACCTGCACCCCACCCGCATCCCGAAACTACTGAGGCTGGCCAAAGGCCGTGATTGCGTCCGCTGTGGTAATAACGAGGGCACCACTGTAGCTGCTCATTACCAGGGACAGCGCAGCCACAGCTACGGCAAGGGCCGGGGGATCAAGCCCCACGATGCCATGGCTGCACACCTTTGTTATCGCTGCCACGCTGAGGCGGATAGCAGTGGTCTGGGTAACTGTCCCGAGGACCACAGTAGGCGCTTTCTGCTGCTGATCATCACTACTCAAATGAATTTGTTTATAGAGGGGCGCATCACGGCACGAGATTATGCCCAGGCCTTTCTGCTGAAGCTGTGCCGCAATACGGCGGAACTTATGGAGTGTGGTGAGCCAGAGCTTCACGACATTGCCTGCCGTCTGGCCGAGTGCTGGGACTCAGGTGAGATCGCTATCGCCTCCCAGGGGGCCATGGTGAGCAGCTTTGTGGGGGTGGGCTCGTAACCTGCAAAGCCGGTTACCGTACCCATCAGCATTACAGGCACAAATTCATGAGCTGATCCAGAGCAGGACACACCAATTTTATCAGTTGAGCAAGGATTTTGTCATTTGACGAAAATGTCCAAGTAGTTATAGTTGGCGGCTATGTGATTTTAGGGCAGAAATTCCACTATCCGATAATATTAGATAAGCTCTGAGGTAGTGATCAAGGAGATATTGGTCACTGTGATCAGTATATAAATGTTAGGCGGGTAAAGAATGAAGAAGCCAGTAATCCAATTTGTCCTCAGCATCCTTTTTGTTTTCATACTTTGTAAACTTATAGGAGCAAGCGAAACTGAGTTATGGGCTGGTATTTTTATTGGTGCCTTCATTTTTGTCGGGGTGCCAGTTTTAATCCTTAGTTGGGTAGATTTTGGAAGCTACCTAAGAAGTTTGAAAACTCGTTCTTGGCCAATCAAGCTACTGGGGTTTATCTTTGGTATCCCGCAAGCTCTCATTGGTCTCGCTTCGCTAGGAATTGGTGTTGGGATAGTTATTTGGGTCTTATACAACAGCTTTATAGAAAGGCAGGAAGAATATACTGGCGGGTTTATGTCACTTGGTATGAGCCCAATGTTTATTGGTTTTGGTTTGCTCCTCCTCGTGTCAGCCTTCAAAAGGAGTAGAGGCGCCTAGGCTCGGTCAAGCCTAACAATCGCAAGCAGTATGCTACGGCCTTCCGCTAGACGCTCTTATTCAACTACCTAAACCGGCCTCTGAGCCGGTTTTTTTACGCTTGGAGGGAATGATCGCATTTTGTACGATTGTACCATGTTTGTGTAACTACCTGACCTTAATGCGGATTGTTGAGAGTTGGCGCAGAATTGATTTCGAGACAGCAATCAGGATAATAGTGGTCACGGTGATCACTATATATAATGTTATGTGAGTATGTAATGGAAGCTTTAAAGCTCGCTAAAAAATATCTAGAAATATTCTTCGAAACACAAAGATTTGATAATCTGAATGATATTTTTTCAGAGGATCTTGATTTTGAAGGGCCTTTCTTCAAAAGCAAAAAAAGCCAAGGACTACATTGACTCACTAAAAGAATCACTTTGGGAACCTTGTGAGTATGAAATTTTGCAAGAGTTTGAAGCCTCGAACTCAGCCTGCATTATCTATAGATTTAGAAAAGGCAGTAAGTCCACATTAATGTCTCAAGCATTTGAGTGTTCAAATGGAAGAATCGAGAAAATCAGACTCATATTTAATGAGAGAGACCTCATGTAACAAGTCAAAGAAGCAAGGCTCTTCTGGCGGGACGCACTAGCGTGCGCCCCTGTTTGAAGCGTTAGAAGTATAAGGAAGTATTGTGCATATAGTGATTACGGAGAATGATGAATCTATCTGGGAAGACGAAACCGGAGTTCTTTATCATTTTCCAAAAAGGTATTTAAAAGACCTTCAGCCTGGCTCTAGCCTAATTTATTACAAAGGAAGAATATTAAATAAGGATTTTTCCGCTGGCCGGCTATCTGATGCTCCTCATTATTTTGCAACTGCGAGAATCGGAAAAATCTACCCTGACAAAAGAAGTAGCAAAGGAGACCTCTTTGCTACCATTATTGACTTCACCCCGTTTAAAGAAGCGGTTCTAGCAAAAAATGAAAATGGGTATCTCGAAGCAATCCCTGAATCAAAAAAATCGAACTATTGGAGATATGGTGTTCGTGTCATCGATCAAGCTACGTATGACCGTATAATTTCTCATGCTGACCTGAACCAAATATCTGAGCCTAAACAAATATACAGCCCAGATGTCGAGCTTAACGACACTGAAAATACACTCGAATCGTCTAGCGAGGGTAAAGCATCGACTCGCTTCGTAACCACATATGAGCGTGATCCCAAATATAGAAAGCAAGCAATTGCCATTCATGGCGCCTCTTGTGCCGCTTGCGATTTTAATTTTGGTGAGTTCTATGGTGAATATGCAGAAGGCTACATTCATATACATCATATCACTCCTGTGTCGGAGTTTGAATCTCCTAGAAAAATAGACCCGGAAACAGATTTAATTCCTTTGTGTGCAAATTGCCACTCTGTAGTTCACAGGAGAAAGGGAAAAACATTGTCAATTAGCGAACTGGAAGTATTGCTTAAAAATACTTCTAACAAATAAGGATATGTTGCGCTTGCTGCAACATTTGACATCTAAATAAAAAAACCGGCCACTGAGCCGGTTTTTTTATGCCTGGAGAAAGCTACTTCCCCAGGTCTCACAACCTGGAGCTACTAATGGACTGGAAAGCGATAGTTAAAAGCGTGGCCCCAACTCTGGGCGCTGCCTTGGGTGGCCCTGTTGGGGGAACGGCAGTCAAGTTCCTCGCCGACCACTTCCTGGGAGATACGGAAGCGCGAGAGCAGGATATTGCGGAGTTGGTGCTGAATGCGAGCCCCGAGAAGTTGCTTGAGCTTCGCAACCTCGACAACCAGTTCAAGCTCAAGATGCGCGAGCTGGATATTGACGTTTTCCGGCTCGAAGTGGAGGACCGCAAGAGCGCACGTGAGATGGGGATCAAGGGTGGCCTGACGGCACAGATGGCGTTGTCATTTGTCTTTATCGGTGGCTACTTCGCACTGACCTTCGCCCTGTTCTCCGGTGAGATCACCTTGACTCCGGCCATTGAGAAGACCGGCACCCTGATGCTGGGCGTGATTACCGGAGCCATCCCCATGATTCTGCAATTCTGGTTTGGCTCCAGCCAGGGCAGCAAAGAAAAGACACAGGCGATGGTGAAGCCATGACCACTCATGACCTTGTGCGAGAGTTAGCGGAAAAGGCCAGTCATGCCACCACAGTAACAGTGGGCGCTATCGGCGGTATCTACAGTCTGTTTGTTCAAAACCCCATTGGCTTTATCTGTGCGCTGGTGGCCATCGCCTCCTTTGTAGTGAACTGGTATTACAACCACCAGCGTCTGAAGTTGCAGGAAAAGCAGACAGAGAGGCAGTGATGCCAGCAAGGGCAAAGCGCTACTGCGCACGCTGCCGGCGGGTGCATGCCGGGAAATGTCCCCAGGCCCAAAACCGCTGGGAAAGTTGGCAGAGGCAGAAAGGTTCAGATACCCGGCGCGGGTATGGCGCACCTTGGAGGAAGCTGCGCCAGCCGGTGATCAGACGAGACAAAGGGCTTTGTCAGCTTTGTTTGCTCAAGGGTCTGGCTGTTGCTGGAACCCATGTAGATCACATCAAACCCAAGTCACAGGGCGGCACGGATGACATGGACAACCTTCAGCTGCTGTGCAAGCCCTGTCACCTGACCAAGACCGCGCAGGAAGGTGGCGGTGCAAGAGGGAGGGGTGGGTCAAATCCCCACAGCCCTTCGTCACCAACACCGCCGCCCTAAGTCAATTTTTATGCGCGTTGAATTAAATCGAAAAAACCCACTTGGGCATTTTTAGGTGATATTGGAATGGCAGGGAGATA
>NZ_CANLDD010000083.1 GCF_947489355.1 uncultured Microbulbifer sp.
GTTACTATGGGACTTCCGGATCTGTCAAACTATGCGTGCCTCCCCGGCAAAGCCGGGAGGTCTCCCTTTTGGACTAGTGCTGACCACTGGCGGTATTGCATTGCTCGACCGCATGCAGCTCGAAATTAAATCCACGAAGGCTTCGGAGGAGATTGCCGAACCCGCTACGAAACCAGGTTCAGATATACAGTAGCAGCTATCGAGCCGGCAGATGCTGTGCCAGGAATAGGAACAAGTAACTCCAAGCCAACAAAACAGCTAAAGTCGCCAGATGATGTTGTAGGTTGGTAAGCCATTGATTGTACTAACATCCCGGGGTCATCATAGGATGGACCCTACAATACCAGCAGAAAAACGCACCTGCTTCCCTCAAAAAAGCAACCAATCAGTTTATCCACCCGGAAACCAGTGTCATCACCAATAATGGAAATGCTGTCTGTTAATGCCTTTATCAAGATATGAAGGGGCTGTCTTAGATTCAACTGAAGAAATTCGACAATAAATCAAAGAGGCAGAAAGAAATTACTATAAGAAGCTGTCACTCACAGGAAGAGGCGTATTGAAACCGGCGAAAGCCCGTTTTCTCTACCACGACTGAATTCAAGACGGTGCAAGGGAAGAAGCCTTCGCTCCAGAAGCAGATGCTCTGAAAATGGACGTGAAAACACCTACCGCCACACCCCAGATCCTCCCACCACCTTTGCGGGCGTCCAATAGCGATATCTCACTTATATCACAATGGCTATCGGCCCAGCGTGCTGATTTCCCACAGGGGATTGATGCCCAGCGCTAGTGGGTGATGCCCACTTTTGTCTATGAATACCATTAGCGATAGGTTCATCGGAAAGAGAAAGGATACTATTTATCCACTTACATGTGCGAATAATTCTATAGAGAAGGCCTGAATGCACCATTTTTCGTGATACTTCGCGACAATTGGCATTTATTTTCGCATCACATTGTAGGAGCTTTATGCCGGTCTGGAATATTGTTGCTAATCTATTGCGATTAAAACAAGATCCTGAATAAAAGCCTAGGAGAAGGAGGAAGGTATGAATGGAAAGTGCCTCTGCAGTGCTGTCGAGTTTCAGTTGGATGAGCCAATACCCAGTCTCTATCAGTGCCACTGCTCGCTTTGTCGCAAGTTGACTGGCTCCGCTTCAGATACCGCCATGCTTATATCCCGCGATCAGTTTCGCTGGGTACGCGGGCTGGACAAAATTTCCTCTTACAGGACCAACACAGGCTATCGCTCAGACTTTTGTAGCAGCTGTGGCTGCACGGTACCCCACCTGATGAGTAAAACCCTCTACTTTTGGGTTCCAGCCGGTCTTATTGATGGCGAGCTGCACAGTCAGGTAGTTGCACACCTGTATGTAGATTCCAAAGCCCCCTGGGATACCATTGACGAAACGGGTGCACGTTTTGCAGAAATGCCAGAAATGGAGGCGTTGACCCGGCTTCTGCATGAAAACAGTGAGAAAATTGAAAGCGACTTGGTTTAGTATAGAAGCTGTGAAAGGGCGCTAAATCCTTGCAACCCCTCTACAGGGTGAAGTGCCCCGCAATTGGCTGGAAGCCGGATTCGGGCTGCCCTATTCCCACAGTGGGCTGATAACAGGAACTCAGGAGCTTTGCGGTGGTCTTTTATTTCGCAAACTAAACGGTATTGAATAGCCACGCAATAAAGCAAGCCTTCCTAAATTATTTAATAATCGCCAGGAAATGGCTGAAATGAATACGCCAACAAGGAATGCCGGCGTTGGTTTAGGGGATAAGTATTATTCCACAGCCATTAAGCAGCATGTCCACCACGCAGCCATTCTGCCACACAAAAAGCCAACTCTAAAACCTGGTCGGCGTTCAGTCGTGGATCGCATTGGGTCCGGTAGCAGCTGGCGAGGTCAGCTTCGGATATTTTCCAAGCGCCTCCGGTGCATTCAGTGACGTGCTCACCGGTCATTTCCAGGTGGATACCGCCTGGATGGCTACCTTCGGCCCAGTGGATCGAGAAAAAATCACGAATTTCACGCAGAATTTTCTCAAAATCCCGTGTCTTGTATCCATTACCGGCCTTGACGGTATTGCCATGCATGGGGTCAGTGCTCCACACCACGCTACGCCCCTCTTTTTGTACAGCCCGTAGCAGTGCGGGCAGCTTGTCACTCAGGGTGTCAGCGCCCATGCGCGTAATCAGGGTGAGACGACCAGCTTCATTTTCTGGGCTGAGCTTGTCAATCAGGCGCAACAGCTCATCAGGCTGCATAGCGGGACCCACCTTCACCCCGATGGGGTTGCAGACACCGGAAAGAAATTCCACATGGGCACCATCTAGCTGGCGGGTACGCTCTCCTATCCACAGCATATGTGCAGAGCAGTCGTACCATTTGCCGGTAAGGCTATCGATGCGGGTCAGGGCTTGCTCGTATTCGAGCAGCAGCGCTTCGTGGGAGGTGTAAAGTACTGTCTCGCGAATAGCGGGGGTATTTTCTGAAGTGACTCCGCACACCGCCATAAATTCCAGTGCTTCCTGCAGGCGTTCCGCCAACTGCGCATATTTGTCCCTTTGGGGATTGTTTTTGAGATAGCTCAGATTCCAGCCGTGTACCTGGTGCAAGTCAGCGAGCCCTCCCTGGGCAAAGGCACGTAACAAGTTTAACGTAGCTGCCGACTGGTTGTAGGCGGTGATCATGCGCTGTGGGTTCGGCTGGCGTGCTTCCGCAGTAAAATTGATACCGTTGATAATATCACCGCGGTAACTAGGCAGCTCGATATCATTAATGGTCTCGGTATCCGCGGAGCGGGGCTTGGCATATTGCCCGGCCATTCTGGCGACCTTGACCACCGGCAGGTTACCGGCAAAAGTCAGTACCACTGCCATTTGCAGTAGCACCTTAAAAGTGTCTCGAATCCGGTTGGCATTAAAATCGGCAAAAGACTCGGCACAGTCCCCTCCCTGCAACAGAAAGGCTCTGCCCTCCGCCACATGGGCAAGCTGGCGACGCAGCTCACGGGCCTCGGCGGCAAATACCAACGGCGGATGGCCGGACAATTGCTTGGCCACTCGGGCCACTGCCTCTGCAGAAGCGTACTTTGGCTGTTGGTGTGCGGTAAAATTTCGCCAGCTCTGCGGGGTCCAGACTTGGGTTGGGGATTCAGACACTGGAACTCCTAGCTCAACTTCCATCTTTCACTCTAACTTCAAGGGTAAATCGAAAGGAGATAAGCAGAGTACCCACCCCCCGATGCGCCGAATTTACAACACACTGGCAACTGCCTTGCAGAAGTATTCCATATTGCGGGAACTCAAGCCGGCAATACTGATACGACTGGAGTCCACCATATAGATAGAAAAGTCCTTTTGCAGCTGCTGAACCTGCTCGGGGCTGATACCGAGGAACGAAAACATCCCTTTCTGTTGGCAGATAAAATTGAAATCACCCCCAGCATCGGCAGCGGTGAGGCCTTCCACGAGACCGGCGCGCAAACTGTTGATACGTGCACGCATTTCAGTCAGCTCTGCCTCCCAGTTGGCCTTTAGGCCCGCATCCGTGAGAATCGATTCTACAATCGCAGCGCCATGGGACGGTGGCATGGAGTAGTTACCACGGATAGCGCTCAACATCTGGCTGTGACCTCTGTCCGCACTCCCACCATTGATATAGATCACCATGGCCAATCCGACACGCTCCCGGTAGAGACCAAAGTTTTTGGAGCAGGATGCGGCCACCAACATCTCAGGTACGGACTCCGCCATTAGGCGCAGACCGTACGCATCGTCTTCCAGGCTGTCGCCGAAGCCCTGGTAGGCTATATCAACAAATGGAGTAAAGCCCTGCTTTGAGGCCATTTCCGCCAGAACTTTCCACTGTTCACGGGACAGGTCCGCGCCACAGGGATTGTGGCAACAGGCATGAAGCAACACTACCTCACCCTCATCCACAGCCTTGAGGACCTCCACCATTTGATCAAAGAGCAGACGGTTGCTGGCGCGGTCGTAGTAAGGATAGCTCTTGATCTTTAAGCCGGCATTACCAAGCAGCGGTACATGGTTTGCCCAGGTCGGATCGCTCACCCAGACGGTAGTGCCCGCTTTAGCGCGATTGATTAACTCCGCCAGTATACGCAGGGCACCACACCCACCGGGGGTTTGTGCAGAACGCACCCTGCCGTCCTCCAGGGCCGGGTGTCCAGCACCCAAAACCAGCTCCTGCATGGTGCTGTTAAATCCCGGGGTGCCGGCGGGACCAATATAAGCTTTGGTTTCTTCACTTTGCAGCAGGCGGGTTTCCGCTTCCTTGACGGCCTGCAAAACCGCAGTATGCCCAGCTTCATCTTTGTAAACCCCTACCCCAAGGTCAATTTTGCAGGGGTTTTCATCCGCGCGGTAACTGGCCAATAAGCCCAGGATCGGATCTGGCGGAAGACTACCTAAATGTTCAAACACCTGAAAACTCCTTCAACTATTTCATTTATTCGTCGGCCAGCCCGTGCTCAGACCACGCCTTGGCACGGACCATCAGTTTTTCAATAAGGCTATCCAATTGTGCACGCTCCCCAGCGGAGAGCGAAGCCATCAGATCATTTTCATACCGCTGGGCCAGAGGCACTATGCGCTCATAAACGCTGCGACCCAGCATTGACAGGTTTAGCACCTGGCGTCGACGGTCTGAGGGGTCTTCACTGCGCGTGATGTAATCGTACTTCAACAGGGAGGAGACAGCGCGACTGATCGCCACCTTATCCATGGCGGTCTGCTCTACAAGCTCCGCGGCAGACAGGTCGGGAAAACGCCCAAGGATTGCCATTACACGCCAGGCAGGAATGGTGAGATGGAAGCGCGCACCATAGGCTTGCGAAATGGCGTTGCTGACCCGGTTTGAGAGCACCGACAGCCGGTATGGCAAAAACCGTTCCAAGCGTAACCCATCCTGTTCCACCGGCGTATCCTGGTCATTGCTCATGGCTGTTCTTACCCACCTGTCTGTAAATCCGGTTTGTGCCAGATGTTCAATTTAACTAACATTGGTTTCAATTGTAACCGCTGTACACACAAATGCCCTGTTGGGAAACCCCAGGGTTGCAGGAAAATTGACAGCCCATTATAGGGCTTTATGCGCCATTTTTGCTAACCATTTGCTGGAAAAGCGCGAGAAAGATGCGCGGCACCTGTGTGAATTGAAGAGTTCCCCACCCAGCCAGTAAAAGCGAGATCACCTATACGCAAGTGGATGAACTTTCCCTGCATTGAGGGGAGCACCAGCCGCCAGGCCCATGCAGACTTCCCACCAAATACTTTCGAACAAGCAATGGAAAAGAGGGTTTTTTTGGCCCCAGCACCCACTTTTATCGCAGCCAGCCACGGCCTGGAGCAGGTTTGAAGGGCTTTTGCGCTCATACGCTTTCGACAGTACAAAAATGATTCACAAAGGGAAAAGCCCCTGGGATCAAAAGCCACTCTTACGCAATGACAAAGGTCTGATAGCGCTGTGGGTCTGCCGCAAGCCTATGGATCATCTGGTGCGCAATGCCGATGGGGACCCGCTGCTTTTTATACACAATGGCAGTGGCAATCTTTTTTGCGACTTGAAGCATCTGCACATCCGCGATGGCGACTATATAATTCTGCCGCGAGGTACTATGTGTTGGCGGTTGCCTCCACTGGAGGAGGAACCCCTGAAATTACTAATGGTGGTGGCGAGTGGTGGCCACTTTCAATTGCCGGAAAAAGGAATATTAGGTGCCAACGCTATCTTCGATCAGGCGATATTGGATGTGCCCAGCGATCAGGCATTTCTTGCCCAGTAGGGAGAGGTTGAGCCTCGGGTGATGGTGAAAGCCCGCCAGCAGCTCTCCACCATTACCTAACCCTATGGAAGCCACCGGCTGGGCCGGTGACAACCTGGTAGTGCGAATCAATTGGCGGGATATCCGCCCCGTGTTAAGCCATCACCATCTACCGCCCTCCGCCCATACCACGTTTGTAGGACCCGAGTTTGTAGTCGCTACTTTTACACCGCGCCCACTGGAAAGTGATCCCGATGCGCTCAATGTGCCCTTTTTTCATAACAATGACGATTACGATGAGCTGATTTTTTTTTCACCGCGGCAACTTTTTCAGCCGCGACAATATCCACCCGGGCATGCTAACACTACATCCCAGGGGTTTTACCCACGGCTCCCACCCAAAGGACTTCACAGCTGGTAGCAAACGGATCAGAGAGGTAACCGACGACGTGGCCGTAATGACCGGCAGCAAAACGCCCTGGGGCATACTGCCAGATGCCCACGCCGTGGAGCAACCGGGATATGTCAACTCCTGGAAGGCACGGTAATCGCACTGCCCGCAGACTGTGACGACATCACACCCAAGAAAATAAATGAAGTTACCGGTAATATCCATGCCGGACCAGCCATAACCAGAAACAGGAAAGACAATGGATCTTTACGGATACTTTCGCTCCTCCGCGAGCTACCGGGTACGCATCGGCCTCAACCTGAAAGGCCTCGCCTACAAATACCACCCGGTGAACCTCCTCAAAGGGGAGCAGCTAGGCAAAAATTATCGTGAACTCAATCCTCAGGGGCTGGTTCCCACATTTGAGGATGGCGACATTCACCTGACTCAGTCAATCGCTATACTGGAATGGCTGGATGAAGCCTACCCTGAATCACCGCTACTGCCTGAGAACCCCAATGACCGCGCCCATATCCGGGCCCTGTGTTACAGTATCGCCTGTGATATTCAACCTATTCAAAACCTGCGCGTACTTCAATTCCTGCAGGCAGAATACGACATCAGCGACAAGCAGAAGATCCAGTGGCTTCTACACTGGGTTGATCTTGGCTTCTCAGCGCTGGAACAGCAACTGCAGCCGAGACCGTTCGCTGCAGGGAACACACCGGGGTTATTTGAGTGTTGCTTGCTGCCGCAAATCTACAACGCGGAGCGCTTTGGTATAGATATGGGCAACTACCCCAAGATCCAGCAGATCGCCAATGCCTGCGCCAAACTACCCGCTTTTACCAAAGCCCGTCCAGAGCATCAACCGGACAGCACTGTGTAACCCAGCCCCAGCTCATTGCCTGGGCAACATTGCGCTGGCAATGCTGGAATAATCCGGGCTAGCGCCACCTCCCCGCAAATGACATTGCGACCGATGGCACGCTTTCAAGCCTATACAAATCAACGATCCTTGTAAGCGATCAAGTAACCCCATCCTTTGATTCACTCGGCTGCTCTGCTTCCGCTGTGCTCTGAAAATTCCAGGGCCTCATTCTCCTCAATGGTCTGCCCTCGCGGTAAGTCGGTGTAAACTCGGCTGAACCACTCTGGGTTTGCCGGAGGCAATTTGATTTGAGCCATGCCGCTTGGGCAGACTCGGCATGCTGATAATACAGGTTTTCGTATTCGGCTGGAGGCATACCGCCAATTGGCCTGAGGATGCGGCGATGGTTAAACCAATCGACCCAGGTCAAGGTTGCGCGTTCAACCTCATCCAGCCCTTTCCAGGGGCCTGTTCTGTTGATGACCCCCGTTGAATAAGCCGTTCAGTGTATTGAATCGACAGGTACTGACTACCTTGATCACTGTGATGGGTAACGCCGCGGGGCTTGCCTCGTGCCCACAGTGCCTGCTTCAGAGCATCAAGCACGATGTTGGCTTGGAGGCTCTTTAACGAGTTATTGTCAATTCTGGTGTTCAACAGGCATGATCAAGCAGCGCTCTGATCGACTGTTGGCACCTCTTCTCCATCTTTGAACTTCATTCCGGTGATGACTTTGGCGAGGCAGTCAAAGCCTCGGAGCTTTCTCCACTTTCCTTCCGCACACATTCCCAGCTTGAATAGCATGTGCAGCATTCCGTCTCTCGACAGGCAGCCTTTGGAGCGCTTGGTTCTGTGTCGTATCGTTCCGAACGTGGATTCGATCGGGTTCGTCGTCCTGATGCTCTGCCAGTGTTTCGCCGGAAAATCGTAGAAGTTCATCAACTCTTCGTGATCCTTGAGAAGGCACTCTGCAACTTTCGGGTATTTCGCTTCGTACGTCTGGATGAACGTGCCGAAGGCCTTCTCCGCACCGGCTCTTGTCTCAGCCTGCCAGATGTCGTGTAGGAAGCGCTTGGCTTTAAGGCTGGCCCGACTTGGGTAGTTTGTTGAGCACATTGGCCGTCTTGTGTACCCAGCAGCGCTGCTGGCGTGTCTCCGGGTAAGTCTCTTCCAGTCCCGTCCAGAAACTCCATGGCACCGTCTCCAATGGCCCGCTCTGGGGCGCTCATGCTACGTTCTTTCAGCTTCCCCAGGACGCCTTTCCAGCTCAGCGTCGACTCCCACTGTCCATCCTCATTCGCTAGAAAATGCTTTCCTCCCCGTTCATTCACACCAATGACAACCAGAACGCAGAATTTACTTTCTTCCGAACGCAGACCACTGTATATGCCGTCTGCCCAGATATACACCCAGCGATCTTTATCAAGTCGCTTGGCTCGCCAGGCATCGTATTCACTCTTCCACTACCCCTTTAGGCGAGCCACTGTACTGGCCGACAGGCCCCTCGCTTCCGGGCCAACCAGTACCGACAGGACCTCCTCCATCTCACTGGTTGAAACGCCCTTCAGGTATAGCCACGGCAGCGCCGCCTCCAGCGAGTGCGCTTTGCGTACGTACCGCCGCACCAAGGCTAAGCGGAAGGTGACTGGCTGGCCGTCCCTGCTTCGTACCTTCGGCACTTTCACTTTGACCGGGCCAATCCCGGTCAGTATATCACGCTCTGGTAGGTATCCATTGCGGACTACAGCCGCTCGGCCATCAGCCAGGCGGCGGTTTTGAAACTCCTCCATGAAGGCGCCTTTACTGCCTTCTGAAGCAGCTCTCGTGCCCCTCGACGTAATAGCTCAGTTAGCGGGTCTACTGTCTCCTGTCGACCTGCAAACTCAACAACGGTATTCTTATCCATAGTGGCGTATTCTTGGTTGGTTGACTATTTGGCGACAACAAATCAACCAGAGAGGTCATCCACAGAACAGGCCCCTGGAAAGGGCTGGAAGAGGTTGAACGCGCAACCTTGACCTGGGTCGACTGGTTTAACCATCGCCGCATTCTCGAGCCGATTGACGATATGCCTCCAGCCGAATACGAAAACCTGTATTATCAGCAAGCCGAGTCTGCCCAAGCGGCATGACTCAAATCAAATTGCCTCTGACAAACCCAGGGCGATCCATAGGCATGTTGTTAGAACCTCATTATTACTCACTTTCGGAGCCAATGAATGCAACCAAGTGTAATATTGGATTTGAAAACTGTACAGAAATAGGCAAACTCTCCATCGAGTTCACAGGAGAGGAAGGTAACAATCTCGAAGGAGATTACTTCATTAAAAATAATGGCTCTACATTAGAGGGAAACTTTTTAATTAAACGCTGTATGAATGAGCGACTCTTATGCGGCTAATCGTCAGAATTAACAATTCAAGTAAGCGGGACTGCCTAACCAACAGCTGCCAGCAGAGCTGCCTAAACCTATATCTCGCAGCTTCTCTACTGGATTTCGACCTGCGTTGGCAGCGTTAGGCAATAACAAGTAGATTTAAAGAGGATAGTATATTGAAAGTATCATTGGTGAGTATACCAGTTCAGAATCCGATTAAAGCTCATGAAATTTACACATCACAGCTGGGTTTTGTATCTAAAGAACTTGATCCAGATGCAAACTTAGCAATAGTTGTATCACGAGATGATCCAGATGGGACAGCTATTTTGTTGGAGCCATGCCAAGGAAATTTTGCCGAGAGCTATCAAAAATCAGCTTTCGAAGCTAACTTACCAATAATGGTATTGGAGGTAAAAAACGTGAAATCTGAATTTAAAAGAATGGAAGTGGCAGGAGTTAAATTGCGTCCTGAATTGGATAAACCTAAATGGGGCATTCAAAATGTTTTCGAAGATGGCTGTGGGAATTTACTCATGATCGAGGAAACGCCCACCTAACCGGATAAAGTGTAGTAGTTCAGACTTGATCTGACAGTTACCGGTTTTTCTTGCGGTGGTCTGTCAGGTCAGGTTAAGTTCACGAACTTTTCCATCCAGATCTTTTTGCCATCTTCAAGCGTTTGTACAGGCGTACGGCTACAGCACTGAGGGTGTTCAAAACTCTGTGTCAGCCAAGTAGCCTCATAGGCTGATATATTTCTCCAGGCGATCCGGGAAGTGGA
>NZ_CANLDD010000084.1 GCF_947489355.1 uncultured Microbulbifer sp.
AAAAAGCGAGAAGCCTACGGGCAACTGGCCGCTTTTTCTAGCTCCATTGAGATATGCACTTACAAGTTGAATCTAGGGAACTTAATAACTGCCGGGTTACTATTTTATCCTAATCAAAGAAATACTCGCTCAGTGCAGGTTTATTCTTTTTCACAGAAACTTTTATTTTTCGACCGATAATTTTCTCTAAGTATTTCGGTGGCAGACCGTAACCAGGCCTTACACTTCGAATATGATCATTTGTTAAAGTTTCACCTTCTAGTAAATCCTTAACGAAATATAGAGAACGTCTGAACTGGATATTCTCTTGCTCACTTGATTTAAACCCATAATTGACAAACCCTAAGGCTTCCCAGGCTGTTTTACTATTTTCACATAACGCTTTCAATTCTGAGGGCTCTAAAGAAAAGCTATCATCAGGGCCACCTGCACTTCTATCTAAAGTGAAGTGCTTTTCTATGATTGAGGCACCTAATGAAATGCTAGCAATAGCAGTTGTATTGCCTAATGTGTGATCAGAGAGGCCTGTCACCAACTGATATCTCTTAGACATGTCAGCTAAAGTCCTTAGATTGTAATCTTTTGGGGGAGCTGGATATCCACTCACACAATGAAGGATAGCGACTTCTTTGCATCCCCCCTCCTTTGCAGTAAAAATCGCCTCTTGAATTTCCTCTTTATCTACCATACCAGTTGAGATAATCATTGGCTTTCCTGTGCTCGCAACATATTTTATTAACGGTAGGTCAATCGCTTCAAACGAGGAAATTTTATATACAGGCACATTCAAATCTTCCAATAGGTCAACTGCTGTATCATCAAAAGGGGAACTGAAGATTGTTATTTCAAGTTCCTTAGCCAACTCAAACAAGGGCTTATGCCAGTCCCAGGGCATGTGAGCTTCTTGGTATAAGTCGTAAAGAGTTCTTCCCGCCCAGGGCCCTCCTTTAATTCTAAAGTCCTGATAATTGCTTTTTAAAGTGATTGTATCCGGGCGATAAGTTTGTAGCTTTATTGCATCTGCACCCGCACGTTTAGCTTCTTTCAATAACCTAATAGCGGTTTCAAGTTTTCCGTTATGATTAGCTGATAACTCAGCAATAATATATGGTGCATTCAATGTCGATATTCGACGCCCGGCAATTGTAATGCTAGGATTATCCAACATATACTTTCCCCTTTTGATTCATGTACCAATCATTTTTTAATAGACCGAAACAAATAACAGTGCGAGCGTTCCTTTCATCGAGATCCTGAACTCGCAGAATTTTTTCCTGTTGAAAACCGAATCTCAAGTGAAAGTTAATTGATTTTTCGTTGTATGATAAAGCTTGACCACAAATTTTACATAGCCCAAGGTTTGTAAAAGCAAAATTTATTGCTTCCTTCCCTAGAAGTTGCCCCGTTCCCCTCGGAGCGATAGGTGCAGTATAAAATCCCCAGTCGGCAATTTTACCGCCCTCAATTTGACTAAAGCTAATAAAACCGTGCGGAGTTCCTTGTAGTTGGAAAACTAGTAAGTGCTTCGTTGGTATCTTTAAACATCGTTCATACCAGCTTTTATGCTCAACCCAGCTTATTACATGCTGAGTAAACATATACTTCCGAACGTCGATGTGATTACGCCACTCCAAAACCATATCCAAGTCAGAGTCAGTCATTTTACGAATTGAATCATCACTCACTACTAGATACCAGTTCCATCGTATCTGCTACTCTTTTAGCTCCAAATCCATCAGTAATATTAGCAGCCAAATTTGACATCATAATCATTGTTTTTTGATCTTTTACTTCTGATATCAACAAAGGCAGATTAACTTCAATATCTTTTGGTTCCCCAATTAATTTTGCAGCTCCAGAATCACCTAGAACAATAGCGCCGACCCGTTGATTTTCGGCAAGAATAACTATTAATGAAGGTACGCCTAGACAAGCTCGTTCCCATGAAGTAATTCCAGCAGCTCCGATTGAAATATCGCAATCTGCCAACATCTGCCCCATATCAGTAACATCGCAAAACAATCTTACATTTAATTTTGATCTCTCAGTAGCCTCTTGGACTTTACCTATCCAGGGAGAGTGTCGCCCTAAGATAATTGAAACTTGACAATCTATTGGCAGATTACATACCTCCAATATATTAAGCACTTGCCCACTTGAATTAAGATTATCGACTCCACCCATAGAAACAAGAATCTTATTTAACTGGGGCGCAGATCTTCGCTGCATACTATAATTCCTCAATTCTGAGAATTCCGGTCGTAGCAGAGCATATTCCGGACCTAGCAGACTTAAACTGTCCTCTGGAATCAGATTAGAATAGTCAGAAAAAGAACGTCCTAGGTTTTGATCAAGAAGTAAATCACATATATGAGCACGATCAGCAAGGTCATCAATTACCATTAGATAGTCAACATATGAATTGACCTTTGACTCCCAGGACTTATCAAGGGAATAATGATCAACAACCAGCCAATCTGGCTTTAATTTGGTGATAATAGATATTGTTTGCTCTGCATCTACTTTCCAGTCACACCTTAACAAGGATGTATGCTTTGTTGTATCATCGTATTTCTTTTTTTCTATAGCAACTTTATATTGTATATATGGAAGGGCAGACAGTGCAAAGCCTTTGCTTTCAATTAAGTGTAATAAATTGCATGGAAATTCTCTACATATGAAGTGACAGCTAGCTCCGCGCCTTTCAAGCTCCCTAGCAAGAGTTAAGCAACGCATTATATGCCCGGTCCCTATTCGTAGTGATGCATCAACACGAAATACAATTTTCATCATATTCAACTCCTATCGTGCATCCGCGCTACTCGAAACATTATTTCAGCTCGCTCCCAATCTTCAGGAGTATCAATATCCTGAACTCGATACCTAGGTAGGCATATAGGAATAGTATTGGAGGAAAAAATAACCTTCTCCTCTAACCACGCCTTTGCTTTTCCCCAGTAAAACTGGCCAGCATCATGGTATACCCGCTCTAGATCTTGGGAACGAGTACCAAAATGTTTAGGGTAGACCATTTCAATCCGGCCGGAGTCGTTCATGCGGACCGCCCTTTGTATAGGAAAAGCGTAGCTTGTCACAGAAAATACATAATTCGCATTTGAATTAATTAATAACTGCAAACCTTTATCAATATCTTTCACACTTAGAAATGGAGCTGTTGCATATATACAACATAGATATTCAATGTTCACATACTGGCTTTGAAGCCACTCAATCGCATGACGAACAACTGGAATTGTACCTGTAAAGTCATCAGATAATTCAGCGGGTCGAATAAAGGGAACTTTGGCCCCATAACTTACAGCTATTTCTGCAATTTCGGAATCATCAGTAGAAACAATTACCTGATCAAAGCATCCGCTATTTCGGGCAGTCTCTATTGACCATGCAATCATTGGTTGTCCACCAAAAATTTTTATATTTTTTCGTGGAATTCTCTTGCTTCCACCTCGTGCTGGGATAACTGCAAATTTCATAATCCAATAGCTCTACCTAATGCAAACCTAACTGTATCCTGTTGAGCATCAGTCATGCCGTGGTATAACGGCAAACTAATTGCTTCACAATAGTAACGCTCTGCTTCAGGAAAATCACCTACACGAAACCCAAGATTTTGATAATAAGGCTGTGTATGTACTGGAATATAATGCAGATTAACGCCAATTTCATCTTCCCGCAATAACTCAAATATTTGGCGATGACTTACACTTAGTTTTTCAACCTCCAGCCGGATTACGTATAAATGATACCCAGAATAGTTGTCAGGATTCTGCCACGGTGTCTTAATCGGAAAGTCTTTTAACAGCTCATTATAGCGAGCTGCCAATTCGTGTCTTCGTACTACAAAAGAGTCTAAGCGCTTGAGCTGAGAAACTCCAAGAGCCGCCTGAAGCTCAGTCATACGATAATTGAAACCTAGTTCAATTTGTTGATAATACCATGGCCCATCAGACTCATGAGACATCATTGATACATCTCGGGTAATACCATGACTACGCAATAATGCCAACTTTTCAGCAACCGCGTTTTCATTTGTTACTGCCATTCCACCTTCAGCAGTTGTAATTATTTTAACAGGGTGAAAGCTGAAAACTGTAATATCACTAAATCGACAATTTCCAATAAAATAATTTTTATATTTTCCACCAATAGCATGAGAAGCATCCTCTATTATTTTAAAACCAAAGCGCTGTCCCAGTAGCCAAAACTTTTCCATTTCACATGATTGCCCGCATAGATGAACAGCTACTATAACCTTAGGCAAGCATTCTTTTTCTTCTGCCTCTATTAACTTTTTCTCAAGCAATATAGGGCATATATTGTATGTTCTTGGGTCAATATCAATAAAATCTACTTTTGCCCCGCAATAAAGCGCACAATTTGCAGAGGCGACAAAAGTAATAGGGCTAGTCCATAGGGTATCGCCACTTCCCAACCCAAGAGCTAAGCAAGAAATATGTAATGCCGAGGTAGCGCTATTAACTGCTATCGCATACCTTACACCTACATAGCTAGCCACGCTTTTTTCAAAGTGAGGTACCATTGGACCTTGAGTAAGAAAGTCCGAAGTGAGAACCTTTATGACAGCGTCAATATCGGCCCGCGTAATATCTTGACGTCCATAAGGAATCACTTAAATACTCCCAATCTTTTTTTTATTAAGATCGATCCAAGAACCAAGTTCTTCCTCAGTCATCCAATTTGAATTATTATCACTAGAATATATAAAACCTTCAGGAACTTTCTCCCCAAGCTTAATTCTGTTAATATCTTTATCCCAATTATGAATTGCCGGAAGAATTTTATAGTACTCAGAATATTCATAAGTGTAGAAAGAGTCCTCTGTGCTGATCATTTGCTCATGAAGTTTTTCTCCCGGTCGAATACCTACAATTTTATGCTCGGCATCGGGTGCAATAGTTTTTGCAATATCAGTAACTTTCATTGACGGAATTTTTTTGACATAAATTTCTCCACCTTCCATATCTCTAAATGTGTGCCACACTAGCTCGACACCTTGTTCAAGGGAAATCATAAAACGAGTCATTCTAGGATCAGTAATCGGCAGTTTTCTGTCTCCACGAATCGACATAAAGAAAGGGATTACGGATCCTCTTGATCCCATTACATTTCCATAACGAACAACTGAAAAGCGGGTGTTGTGAGATCCTGCATAGGAATTTCCAGCCACAAATAACTTATCGGATGTTAATTTTGTGGCACCATATAGATTTATCGGGCTGCTCGCCTTATCTGTTGATAACGCAACAACTTTTTTCACTCCTTTATCGATACAGGCATCTATGACATTCATTGCTCCATTGACATTGGTTTTAATGCACTCAAATGGATTATATTCTGCTGTAGGTACAATTTTAGTCGCCGCTGCATGCACTACATAATCCACTCCATCAAGTGCCCTATAAATTCTACCTCGATCCCTAACATCCCCAATAAAGAAACGTACTCTTTGATCATTTTGGAATTTTTTTGCCATTTCCCACTGCTTCATTTCATCACGAGAAAATATAATCACCTTATCTGGAGCATATTTATTCAAAAGCATTGGGATAAATGTATAGCCGAAGGAACCTGTTCCACCTGTAACTAAAATGCTCGAATTATCAAACATTTTTATACTCCAAAATTAATATAAGGAATGAATTCCAGCCTCAAGAAACTGATCCATCACACTTCCAAGATCTAAGCCAATAGCAGATTGTGCTTTTGCTATATCTATAAAACCCTTTCCCGCAACACCAGCTCCTACAAGTACTAAATCCCCTTGATTAACAATGTCTTTTAGTTTATCACCGATATCCTGAAAGACATATGGCAAACTTATACCAGCTTTTACGTAACAACCATTATTCAATGTTTTATAGTGCGTTGGTACATTGACAGTAACTAAATTAAAGTAAGTCCCAATTCTAGACTTCAAAACATCACCATTACCACTTGAGACAACAATAACTTTGTTTGCCAGTTTACATAGCTCTTGGATATTTTCAATTTTGCTAAAAATCGCTACATTAGATTTGTCATCGGCATAATACTTCTCCTCACTATCAAGAGCTTTAATACCTTTCAAGACTGACAGTAAACCTCGACCTTGCAAAGTACTTTGAAGAGACTTGGAGTTATTAGAGTGGTCTCTAAGAAAACGATAAATACTTGGAATACCTATTATATCGGCATTTTTAACAGCGTTCGTACCAGCTCTTATGACACTTGCTCTGACATTTTCAGGAATATGTTCACCCCACCAATGCCTCTCCCTATTAAGAGCATCATCAAATTTAAAAATGTGAGAGAATTCACGGAATAAATATCCCTCTCCATCACTAAGCCGTATAAATGAAAATCCCTCATGAAGCTTTATCTTTTTCTTGATAAAATTCATAAAATCATCTGCCACCTTATAATCTCTAGCAACATCAATAAACCTAGCCCGATCTCCTAACTGCTCATAAACTTCACCAACGAATTGCGCATACTCAGCCTGTATCGTCGGCAGAGCCTTTAAAAACTCTACTTCAACCTCTCTAAAATTTTTATATGTAGTAAAACCTTTAAGATCCACCATAGACTGCACAGACAACTTCAATTCTTCTAATGCGGTTAATTTTCCGATCCCACTTTCTAAATATTTTATCAATACAGTTGGCTGAGGAGATAGATTTCTAACGAATCGAGTAAAGGCAACTCTTCGATTTATACCAGTTTCTGCAAAACTAAAAAACCTTATACTATCAAGATGATTTATCATATTACCTGCTTCTCCATGTCGCATGATTAAATCAAACATCTTTGTTTCCATCCATTTAACTGCTTTGCGATCTCCTGTAAAGTGCCAAACAAAACTCATCAAGGTTTCAAGTTCGTTTTTAGAAGGTTTATACCCTGTCCACTCAATTTTCTTTGAGTTTAACCAAAATTCAAGCACTGATTCGCAGGAAATCATGTCAACACATTCATATACTTTATTAAGAGCAGTTAGCCTTGCATCGAAGTAAGAATTTAGAGTTGTTATGGTCCAAAAATCATTATGCTGGTCAAAGCTTATATGTCCTTTATCCCGCACAAAGCTATTATTCAAACAAAGTAGGCCACGCAACAGTTGATATTCTCTAAGAGAATCCCTCTTCAAGCGTCCTTTACATTTAGTGGAGTGCAATACATTATTGAAAAATAACTTCTCTCTGGCTCGCTCTAATATATTTTCCATCGTATCTAACTGTGGCAAATATCTCCCTAAAATAGAAATAATATTTTCTTCACTTTTCTCACACCAAAATCTCTCTTTGCAATCGTTTAAATCTAGACTAGATACTAATCTAGAACTCACAAAACCATAGTAATCTCTACTAATATTATCTAGCTCAAAATATTGATAAACTAAAAATCCATTTGCTAAAAGCTCGATAACCACTGAAGAATTTCCACAGATAGCAATATGCGGAAAATCCGGAATAGAATCAACCAAATCGACACCAATATCTACTAATATTTCTTTATGCCTAAACCCAGGGTGTGGTTTGATAAAGACCTTCCGTACTCGTGTATTTGCTTGTAACACCTTAATAAGTTTTTCCAATTCCTCTAATTGAAAAACACTACTGGGATATATAACAATAAGGCATTCCGATGCAGATTTAAGATACTTTCTAGCAGATACTATTTCACCAGGAACTAAACTCCCTTCCTGGCGAGGAAGGCAAATATTCGGATTTAATTTGCTTTTAGAAAGTGAGCAGTATATTTCTCTCGAGATAATATTTCTAAATATTGAGAAATCGAAATCATTGCTGGGAAATATATTAGTTACTTCTGCATGCTGAACATACAAAGTAGCGATTCCTCGTAAACGCGCAGCAATTGTGAACGCAACAGGGACAGGAGAGTGATCATTTGCTACAACAAAAATCTTTGCTTTAGTCTCCTTCAAAGTCTCAACACAAGAAAAAAAAGCCACTGCATAATTTATAATTTGATGCAGTAGACCCTTACTTACTTTTCTCCTTAAAATTAAAAAGTGCTTAATTGCAGTCAAAATAGAAGGTATATCATTGTCCGAGAAAGGAATCTCTATCTTCGCTAGATCATGTATATTAGTCAAACTGCTTCTAAATTCATTTCGTAATAAAAGTTTGGAAACAAAGTCAAGCTCTCTTTTATTATTTTTAGTAGATCCATACGCAATAATCTCTTTGTTCTGATGAAGCTTATGTATATTAAGGCTAATCTTGGATATTCTTCTTTGAAAAATATGAAAAGCTCGGAGATAAGTAATACAACCATCCTCATCTTCAGCTTCAATGTATTCCAACCTATTTAAGCGTATGCCTAATATTTGATCGTAATTTTTGTTGCCATCAATTACCGATGCCACTTTATCCAGTCCCAAGCTAAAAAATTCCTGAACCTTATCTACTGACATAAAGATCTCAAACTATGAAAAATAATGGAATGCAGTACAGATACTGGAAATTTATAAATTATATTGCTTAACCAACTTAAGTCTTAACGGGCGTGTTCTTTCACGCAGTGAAGATGTTAAACGCCAAATAGTAGGGTTTTTAGGATTAATCAGTTTTTTTAATTGTCTTAAAGAATTATAAATCAAGTTAAAACGGAATAAATTCATTGACCCCATAACCTTTCCCTTTTCAGGTATGATTTTTGAGTTAACGAAAAAATATTTAAGTTCCATCTCAGCTTGTAAAAGTTGCTTCAATAAGATATTATTTTCTTCTTTATGCTGGGCTGCATTTTTCTTTGTTAATTTTATCTGTGTATTTTTATCTCTTATCTCATCCAATAGATACAGTAACTCCTGACCATCAAGATATGGCTTCTTTAACCTAGGAAGCATCGACCTTTGTTGCAGCTTATCTATCAATACCTGCACATCACGCTGCCTCTGAACCAGCTTTGCAGACAAGGATATAGCTAATTGGCTTGGCCGCTTAATGTTTGGCAATTCAGAAAAAAATAATTTAGAGTCTAAGTCGAACGTGTCAGTTAACATTTTAATATTATTCGTTGGGGATGACGCAAAATCTTCATAAAAAAGCACAGCAGAATCTTTAGATACATTGATTAAAGATCGAATTATAAATTCAGCCTCCTGCCTCCAACTTTGCAAGATACCCATATAGTCTTCCCCAGAATCAACAGCTAATGCCACAGCAGTCTCAGGGGCAACACATATAAAGATATCTCTATCTCTATTTTTTTTTGGAGAAAAATCTGTTAGTGAACTAGCTATTTCCTTACTCGGCAGCTTGCCATGAAAAACATCCAACAAGTGAGATTGAACACAACTCATAATCCACAGTAAATTCTTTGAACTATTTATTTTATTCATCTTCCGAACCTAACAAGTTGTCATCATACCTCAACACTACACATTTTTTATAACACAGCCCACCAGAACCACCTAGACCATTATACTCTGACTCACATCGAGATAGCCTAATATCCTATTCTTACTAAAGGGCACCTCTATGAAGCCACATAAAACTGCAAAATTCAGTGCCTCCGGTGTTTCTCTTTTCTTTATCGACCATAATTTCATTAAAGGTCGAGAAAAACTGCTATTTAATGGGTTTTAGAGCTATTTCGGTCTGTTCTAAGGAAACTTCCTCCTTATTCCTCATGTAGCAGGTGCACATTGGCTCTGAAAGCTTACAAATCGACGTATGCTGTACACCAAATTTTTCACGCCAACCTTAACCGAAGCGCGCAAAATTCCAATAATCCGTATGAGCATACCGCCCTGCTCATTTTCCATTGATCCAAACACGTGCTCGACTCTAACTCTGGGCATGCGGCGGTTCTCTTCCGTGGCTTGCTTGCAGAGAGGCTTAGCCCGGCTCCCTTTCTTATGCACATGGCAGCGGTATCCCATCGCATTCAGCTTGATCTCGTTTCCTTCACTGTAGTAAGCACTTTCTGCCCAAACATCTTTGGAAGTGTTGTCGCTCCGCAGTTTATAGAACTCCTGGGACTCGTGTACTTCGGCAGAGGTGATCTCGTAATCTCGTAATCTCGTAATCTCGTAATCTCGTAATCTCGTAATCTCGTAATCTCGTAATCTCGTAATCTCGTAATCTC
>NZ_CANLDD010000085.1 GCF_947489355.1 uncultured Microbulbifer sp.
ATAACGTTAAGGGGCGTGTATTCAGCCAAAAGTCGATTAAAAATCCATCAAAATAGAAAAAAGCAGCTTTTCCCTGAATCTTTTGGCTTGCTAGAAAATTTTTCCAAATAATATTTCCAGATTTTAACAGCCTGTTAGTGCACTATTTATTTGTTTATTCGTATGTTACTTTGTGACCAGACCATTTAATGTTCTGCGTTAATTTTTTGGATTAAAATCCAAGCAAGCGGCCTATAAAAAGGCAATTAAACCGTCTACTAGTGTGGTGGATGATTCCTGGTAATGTTTATCGGTAATGAGGAGAGTCGACAAGAACGTGAAGAAACGATTTGTTGAGGGACAGATCATCCCGGCCCTGCGTGTGCCAAACAGGTCTTAACCTATTGATTTTAATGATTTGTATAGTACCTGTGAAGGGAGTTAAATATGCGGGACTCCATGCTGGATTTCAGCGGGCAGGTCGCCCTGGTTACCGGTGCTGCCAGAGGCTTTGGCAGGCTTTTGGCGCGAGAGCTGGGTGTTCGCGGTGCCAGATTGGTACTGGGTGATATCAATTCAGCGGAACTGATGGCCTTTGCGGATACATTGGCCAGCAACGGTAGTGAAGTGCGTGCTCAGGGCTGCGATGTTGCCGTTGAGGCAGACGGTCTTTCTCTGGCCGAGTTGTCCCAGTCTGAGTATGGCCGGTTGGATATTGCGGTCAACAACGCCGGTATTGCGCCTCCCATGATGGCCCTAGAGGACACGAATGAAGTGACGATGGACCTGCAGTACAATGTCAATCTAAAAGGGGTATTCTTTGGTCTCAAGCACCAGTTGCCTTTGATGAGGGCGCGTGGTGGTACGGTGCTCAATGTGGCTTCCATGGCTGGTTTGGGCGGTGCGCCTAAAATTGCCGCCTACGCGGCGGCCAAGCATGGTGTGATCGGCCTGACCAAGACAGCGGCGCTGGAAAATGCTAGGTATGGGATTCGTGTCAATGCCATTTGCCCTTTTTATTGCCGGACCCCCATGTTGACCAGGATGGAAACCCCTGAAGCGGTTCCGGAAGCAATGCAGGCATTTCTGGCCGGGGGTTGCCCGATGAAGCGCCTGGGAGAAGCAGAGGAGGTGGTGGCGGCCATGTTGTTATTATTGTCGCCGAAGATGACCTATGTCACAGGACAGGCACTGGCGGTGGACGGCGGTTTATCGGCTTTTTGAGTCCCGGTTATTGAGTAGCTCAATAGAGAGTTATAGCTTGCAGAGTACTCCTTTTTGATATAGCTAATCATACTCTGATACCTGTATTTTTTTGGCTGGTACCCCTGAATAATTGTCGTCTTACACTGGACAAATGCACAATTAAGAAGTATTGAAGTGTTGGTACGCTATGCGCGCGCTTGAAGCAAAAGTATCGCTATACGGGGATAGCCTGTTTACAAAGAGGGTAATCAAGCAGAATGCGGATTGCGCTCCGGAGGCCGGGTTAAGGCTGTGGCAGTATGCGGCAATGTTTTTGTGCTCTTCTGCGTAATTCCCGTGGCAATGGGGCGCCTGAGGGGGTTTTACGGTGTGTGCGCCACTCGCGACAAAGGGCAATATAGTTTCCAGCGGCAACTTGGTTGTGAAGGGGTAACCAGGGGTCTTCCTTCGGGATTGCTGGCAATACGGGTGCTTGCCACTGCGGTATTGCGGGAATGAATGCTTGTGCTTCACCCTCCGGTATTCTGCCCGGTGTCAGGGCCCCCAGGAGTTGAACAGGATGCACCAGCAACAGGAGCACCACAGTGGCGGTGCCGCTGAGAGAGACTTTTGAAAGCAAACGGCCGATATCCTTTTTGTGCTGGTAATGTTTCGCCTGCTGTAGAATCTGGACATCGAGCTGTTGCGGAGAGGCTAATGCGGATACCTCTTCGCGATATTGACGCTCCCAGTTACTCATGCTGTTTCCTCGATCACTCTTCGATGGCCTGTATCTGCCAGGGCTTTCGGCGAGTGCCGTAGATTTGTGTTTCGACCGCCTCTCGGGCACTGTGGTACAACTCGCGACAGGTTTTCAGAGATATGCGCTCGATATCTGCGATGGCTGCCAGAGACAGCCTGCATTCCACAAACAGCAGCAACACATTGCGTTGCTTTGCGGGCAGCTTCTGGATGGTGCTGAGCACAGTTCTCTGCTGGGTCCTGTGGTGGGTTTGCACTTCACGGCTTCTGCAGGCCTGTTTGCTCAGTAATTTGTTCACTTGGATAAACAACCAATTTCGCAGCAGCTGACGGTCAAGTTGTGGAGGTCTTTCCAGAATTTCCTGCCACAGGCTCCGCAGCAATTGCTCGGTAGAAACTGGCGCCAATTGCACGCAATAGCGGTACAGTGCATCCTTGTGACGCGCGTACAACAGGTGGAAAACGGCGGGCTTTCGCGTTTCCCTGTAATGCTTGAGAAGCGCCTCGTCAGAAAGGTGTTGGAATGCCTTGCGGGACAATGTGTCGCGCCTCCGTACGCGGACAATTCAGGCCCGGGCAGCCCCCGGGGGACTCTGAATGAAAGCGGCAATAGTAAAGAAAATTATAGTACGGCTAAGCGTGGTATTTATTCTTCGGCTCACAAGTTGGCCGGGTTAAGCATAACTGGGGGGGTTGTATATCCGAGAGCCAAGCAAGTATAGATGGCTCCAAATGTCTCGGTGAAATTCCGGGTATCGGCGAGCGCCATATTTTGATAACTGCAGAGGAAGGCGGTTGATTGATTGAAGCATTTTGTATTAAAAGTATTTTAATGCTGGCAGGGGCAATGGCAGTTGTTGTGGTCCCTGTCCGGCCCGCAGATCCGTGAGCCTTACCCCAATGCCCAACAAGCGGATCGGGGCAGGGCGCTTTTCCCGACACTCCTGCAGCAGTTGCCGGAACTCAGAAATCCGTCCTGCGCGGCTGCTGCGCTCGTGTGTGCTCAAAGAGAAGTCCGAATATTTCACCTTTACCGTGGCGCTATTGATTTCAAAGCGGGAACCGAGCTTTTCCAGTCGTTCCAACAGGCGCATGTACAGAGAGGTTAGCTGTTCCAGCCAATCATCAAAGGCCCACAGGTCTTCACTAAAGGTGTGCTCTACACTCACACTCTTGCGGGTGTTGTCACCGCTTACCGGGCGCTCGTCGATTCCGCGGCTCAATTCATAAAGACGACGTCCAAACTTCCCGAAGGACTTGCTTAATTCAATCGAGGAGTAACGCCTCAGGTCGAAACAGGTTCGTATGCCCTGGCGGTGCATTTTCTCAGCGGTGACGCGGCCCACGCCGTGAATTTTTTCCACTGGCAGGCGCAGAACAAATCCGTCCACTTCGTCAGGGGTGATGATTGTGAGGCCATCGGGTTTGCGCCAATCACTGGCAATTTTGGCGAGGAACTTGTTGGGGGCCACGCCGGCGGAAATGGTGATACCGAGGCTGTCGCGTACCCGTTGGCGGATCTCCCCCGCAATCAGGGTGGCGCTGCCGCAGCAGCGGGTGCTGTTGCTCACATCCAGGAAAGCCTCATCCAGAGACAGGGGCTCAATAGTATCGCTGTAATCACCTAGGATCTCTCGAATCTGCCCGCTGACCTCCCGGTATTTGGCCATGTTGCCGGGTACTACAATCAAATCAGGACAGAGTTTCTTGGCCTGGGCGGTGGCTAGGGCGGAGCGTACACCATAACGGCGCGCTTCATAGTTACAGGTTGAGATGACCCCGCGGCGGTCACTGCTGCCGCCTACCGCCAGTGGGCGGCCACGCAGGTTGGGGTCGTCACGCATTTCAACTGAAGCATAGAAACAATCGCAGTCACAATGAATGATCTTTCGCATGCTGTAATTATATACAGTGTTTGTTGCGCCAGGTAGTGTTTTGTGTTTGCAGGGATGGGTAAGTTGGAGCATAGGTGGTTGAATAATGTGTAACATCCCATTGGTGCAGTACCCGGATTCCGATACAGTGAGCGACATCTTTGCAGAAATAGAGGATGAATTGGGTGCTGTTCCCAGCCTGTTCCGGGTCTATGCCCACCACCGGGGGCTCCTGGAGGCCAACTGGCACAAGTTCAGGGCGATTATGTTGCACGGCTGTCTGTCGGCACAGCTAAAAGAAGCCATCGGCCTTGCGCTATCCTCGGACAATCACTGCGATTACGGCATCTATCACCACAGCGCCTCCCTGCAGATGCTGGGTGTTGTCTCTGCGGAAATCTTGCGTATTCGTACAGACCCCAGGCATGTGCGTTTTTCAGAAAAAGAGCAGGCACTGTTTGATCTGGCACGAAATGCCAATAGCGCTCCTAGCGACCACCGCAAGCATCTTATTGCTGCGGCGCGCAAACTGGGGGCCGGGGATGAAGAGCTGCTGGAGGCGCTGGGGGTGATGGAGCTGGTGCTGGGCTTCAATCACTCGGCCGAGGTGCTGGGCCTGGACCCCAACAGAACGCCTCATCAGAAATAGTGGGGGCAGGCGCAATAGCTACCTGTCAGCAGGCCGCGGTACCGGTTCAAGCCCCGGTGAGGGTGGTTATTTCGGTGGCCGAGGTTTGCCGAAGATCAGTACCAGAATAAACAGCACAATAAAGATAAAGAAGAGAAACTTGGCGATTTCCGCCGCCGTGGTGGCGATGCCGCTAAACCCGAAGAAGGCGGCGATCAACGCAATCACCAGAAAAGCAACCGCCCAGCGCAACATGTATCCGCTCCCGGTATCAGGCTGCGGGAGCGGATGGCAGGTGACGGCCCTGCCAGGCTCCCAGTGCCCTTATTTATAACGTGGCCGGGCACTGGATACAAATGTTCCTTGTCTTTCTTTTTGGCGATCTGTGCCAAAGTCACAAAGCGAAACCCCCTGTGTATGAGCCAGGAGCGAATCACAGGGAGTGCGGCGACAAACTGTTCTGTGTGTTCGTGCATGGGGTGGAGCAAAACTACAGAGCCGTCTCCGGCGTTTTCCATTCGGCGTGGTGCCGGGGCTCCAAATCCCATTGTGCCACTAGGAATTTCTGCTCTGCCAGAAGGCTGCGTAACTTTTCGGAGAGGTTGCCAAAAGGGGGCAGAATCATAGGTCGCTCTTGGTGGCCGTGGCGCTGAAGTAAGGTGCAGTTTTTTATTTCCTCTTTCGCGCTACTGAGAGGCAGGTTGGCCAGGTTGATATGGGAGTAGCCATGATTTCCCAACTGGTGCCCAGCGGCAATAATGGCGCGGGTCTGCTTGGGGTGCTTTCCCATTTCTCGCCCCAAGAGGAAGAAGGTTGCCTTAATGTGCTGCGAACCCAGCCGCTTTAACAGCGATTCTGTTGCGCCCGGTACCGGGCCTTCGCCAAAGACCAGGGCTATCTGCTTTTGTTAAGCGGTATTCGCAAAGGCCGCCAATGGCGACTCAAAGAATATAGGTGAAAGTACAATTGTTATTATTCTCATTTACTTTGACTGGTTTAAAAACCACTGGCGCCGTCACGGTGTTTTTTGCTATTGCTTATCGTTCGAGCTGATCCAGCTTCCCTTTTTTGCCATCCCACGCCTCTGCCTCGGGCAGCGGGTCCTTTTTTTCCGTGATATTGGGCCAGATTTCCGCAAGCTCTGCGTTCAGCTCGATAAACTCCTGCTGATCGTCCGGCACCTCATCCTCCGAGAAAATCGCATTGGCGGGGCACTCCGGCTCACACAGGGCACAATCGATACACTCATCTGGGTGAATGACCAGGAAGTTGGGGCCTTCGTAAAAACAGTCTACCGGGCAAACCTCTACACAATCGGTGTATTTGCACTTGATGCAGTTTTCCCCAATTACGAACGTCATGTTTGTGCCTCATTAGTGCCACTGAATCTTTCCAGCAGGGGATTTTATCAATTACTGGCGCGAATTGTAGTGGCTTTTCAGTCAATTTCGTTTACTGGTTATAACAGGATGCGTCGGGTGACGCCTGCTGTCTCACCTGTTAATTCAATAAGTTGCGCAGTGAGTAGAGGGCCTCCAGGGCTTGGCGCGGGGTCAGATCGTCCGGGTCCAGCTCCTCCAGAGCATCCACAGCCGGGTGGCTGGGGCTGTTGAACAGGTCTACCTGCAGTGGGGAAGCAGGGCGGGCGGGTGCGGTTGCTGCAGGTGCCATAGAGATGGAAGCTGGTTGCACGCCGGCCTCCAGCGCTGCCAGGCGGGCGTGCGCCTCTGTCAATACTTCGCCGGGAATGCCCGCCAGCTTGGCCACCTGCAGGCCGTAACTCTTGGAGGCCGGGCCCTTCTGGATACGGTGCAGAAAGACAATGCCGTCGCCGTGCTCGGTGGCATCCAGGTGGATATTGGCTGCTTGCGGGCAATGATTGGGCAGATCGGTGAGTTCGAAGTAATGCGTGGCGAACAGGGTAAAGGCGTGCACCTCTGCCGCCAGGTATTGGGCACAGGCCCAGGCCAGGGAGAGGCCGTCGTAGGTGCTGGTGCCCCGGCCGATCTCGTCCATCAGTACCAGGCTGTGCTCGGTGGCGTTGCGCAGGATATTGGCGGTCTCGATCATCTCCACCATAAAGGTAGAGCGCCCCCCGGCCAAGTCGTCGGCGCTACCGATACGGGTAAAGATGCGGTCCAGCAAGCCGATTTTGGCCTTTTCCGCGGGCACATAGCTGCCGCAGTGGGCGAGCAGTGCAATCAGGGCGGTCTGGCGCATATAGGTTGATTTACCACCCATATTGGGGCCGGTAATGATCAACATACGGCGGTCATTGTGCAGCTCGATATCGTTGGCCACGAAAGGTTCGTCTAGCACCTGTTCTACCACCGGGTGGCGGCCGCCACTGACCTGCAGGCCCGGCTCTGTGGCCAGCTCCGGACGACAGAGGCACAGATTGTCGGCGCGTTCGGCCAGGCAGGCCAATACGTCCAGCTCCGAGATTCCGGCTGCAGCGGTTTGCAGCTTGGCCAGAAAATCACTTAGTTTGTCGATCAGGCCCTCATATAGCGATTTTTCCCGCGCAAGCGCACGGCTTTTGGCGGAGAGCGCTTTGTCTTCGAAGGTTTTCAGTTCCGGAGTGATAAAACGCTCGGCATTCTTAAGGGTTTGACGCCGGATATACTCTGTCGGCGCTTTATCACTCTGCCCCCGGCTGATTTCAATAAAGTAACCATGCACCCGGTTGTAACCCACTTTCAGTGTGGGGATACCTGTGCGTTCTTTCTCGCGCTGTTCCAGTTGAACCAGGTAATCGCCGGCGTTTTCACTGATAGCCCGCAGTTCGTCCAGCGCTTCGTCGTAGCCAGTGGCGATAACACCGCCATCGCGAATCACAACCGGTGGGTTTTCCACTATGGCTTTCTGCAACAGGTTCACTGTCTCAGGCCACTCACCGATTTGGCTACGCAACGCTTTTAGCCGGGTTGTATTGACTTCTTCCAATTGCCGCTGAATTTCCGGGAACTGTTGCAGAGACTGTCCCAATCGTGCCAGATCCCTTGGGCGCGCGGAGCGCAGTGCCAGACGACCGAGAATCCGCTCCATATCCCCAACGAGTTTGAGGGCATCCCGCAGTGGCTCAAAGCCATAGTTCCCCGTTAGCGCGGTGATCGCATCCTGGCGATTGCGCAGGGTGGTGAGCTGGCGCAGTGGGTTGTTCAGCCAGCGGCGCAGCAGGCGGCTGCCCATGGCCGTCTTGCAGGTGTCCAATATCGACAGCAGTGTATTGTCATCACCGCCTGTCAGGTTCAGATCAATCTCCAGGTTGCGGCGACTGGCGCCATCCAGGGCTACAGTCTCATCGCTGCTCTCTGTCAGCAGGCCGCGGATATGGGGCAGTTCAGTGCGCTGGGTATCCCGGGCATACTGCAGTAGGCAGCCGGCGGCTGCGATAGCGCCGTGCATAAGGTTGCAGCCGAATGCCTCCAGGTTGTGTGTGCCGAACTGTTGGTTGAGATGGCGTTGGGCGGTTTCCAGCTCAAACTCCCAGTGCGCGCGGCGGCGCAACCCGGCGCGGCGCTCGATCTCCCCAGGCAGGGACATATTTTCCGGTACCAGTAGTTCTACCGGGTTGTGGCGTAGTAGTTGTTCTGCCAGCGCTTCCAGGGAGTCAGCCTCCTGCACCACAAAACGGCCGGTGGCCAAGTCCAAGAGCGCCAGACCAAACTGGTTGCCCTGTTGCGAGATGGCGGCAAGCAGGTTGTCACAGCGGTCATTGAGCAGAGCTTCGTCGGTTACAGTGCCTGGTGTGACGATACGCACCACCTGCCGCTCAACTGGCCCCTTGCTGGTGGCCGGATCACCAATCTGTTCGCAGATTGCTACAGAGACGCCAGCCTTGATCAGGCGGGCTAGATATCCCTCTGCCGCATGGTAGGGAATCCCCGCCATTGGTATTGGCTGCCCACCGGATTTTCCCCGTGCTGTGAGGGTCACATCTAGCAGTTCCGCCGCCTTTTTGGCATCGTCATAAAATAGTTCGTAGAAATCCCCCATACGGTAGAATACCAGCTCCTGGGGGTGCTGGCCCTTGATACGCAAGTATTGCTGCATCATCGGAGTGTGTTCAGAACCTTTTGATTTTGTTGCTGTTTTTTCCAATTTAATGCCTATCGTCTAAAAAGGTGTCTAAGACTCGGGTCGGCTACATTATCAGTTTCGCGGAGACGAATGTAGCGCTCTGTCATAGATGGGCTGGTGTGTCCTGCTAGTCGCTGGGCATCGGTACCGGCGTGCTTGGCATCCGTTAATGATTTCGCCCTAATGTCGTGAATAGTGGTGTGTTCCACTCCGGCTTTCACTCTAGCTCGGCCGAAGCCGTCGCGGATGGCTCGATAGCTGTATCGGGTGCGCTTGCCATGAGGGTGGAATAGATAATTGGCTGGTCCACGGCGAAGGAGTTGGCACTTTTGTGCTGGCACTGCAAAGTTTTTCTAAACAACCTGGGGTCAGCAGCCTGGTAGCCAGCGGCAAAGATCTAGGCGGGGAGGGAGTATTTTCCTCCAATCCGCGCGGCAAAAACTCCCGCAAGGAAGACCTGGAAAAGGTCTATGAAGCCGCTGGTTTGCACTTGGTTGGTGTCAATATCAATAGTTACGATATGAAAAACCTCGATGCGCGGAAAAAGGCGCAAGAAGAAGCATCTAAGGTACTTTCCAATTACATCATTGGCGGCGCGGGTGCTGCATTTGGTGTTTCAAAGCATGAAAATGCTGTAACTCCTGGTATTTCCTCGGTAACAGTTCAATCACTCATTGGGTTCGAACGCCTTCCAGCTGCAGCACTCTCATCAGCCGTTCAACTGCACAGCGGGCGACCTTTATGTCCTCGCGGTTAAGCGGCTTCCAGACCTTGCGAGCATCATAGACGCAATGATTTTCTTTGTAGACCCGCTGGATCTTAGGCTTCAGCTCACCGTCACGTTGAGCGCGCGCACAGCGATGCTCTGGATTGGCCCAGATGCTTGTAGCGGTAGTAAGTCGACGGTGCAATCAGCAAAACTTCGCAAATTGACTCGACACCGTACGCCTCACGCTCCTGGCCAATGAATAACACCATTAGTACGGTTTGCGGTCAAGCTTCGCCTGGACGAAAAAAGCGGCAGCCTTGCGCAAGATCTCGTTAGCGCGCTTTAGCTCGCGGACTTCGCGCTCCAGCTCTTTAAGGCGGGCTGCGGCACCACTAGTGGTGCCGGGCTTAGTGCCGTTGTC
>NZ_CANLDD010000086.1 GCF_947489355.1 uncultured Microbulbifer sp.
GTTTTACCGTGGTCTACGTGACCGATGGTGCCCACGTTCACGTGGGGCTTGGAACGTTCAAACTTTTCTTTTGCCATTGCAGCCTCCTAATAGAGTGGCGCGCCAGTAATGGCATCACCCACGTCCAGAACATGCGAATCCGGCCCGGAAACCCAGACCCCGAATACAAACAACCACAAGAGTTCTTCACTCTTGCGGCCATTGAAAAATGGAGCTCATGGGCGGATTTGAACCGCCGACCTCACCCTTACCAAGGGTGTGCTCTACCCCTGAGCTACATGAGCCGATTATCGCCAACCCAAGCGACCTTATAGATAGCCGGTCACTTGAGAGCACTCTCGAGCCGAGCCCTTACTTGGAGCGGGCAGCGGGGATCGAACCCGCATCATCAGCTTGGAAGGCTGAGGTTCTACCATTGAACTATGCCCGCTTGCGAGAGTTTGTACTCGAACCCTCTTTACTGCTTGGCCGGCTACACCTTACGGTATAAAAATGGTGCAGGGGGGTGGATTCGAACCACCGAAGCTTTCGCGTCAGATTTACAGTCTGATCCCTTTGGCCACTCGGGAACCCCTGCTCAAAGCGGCGTGCTTTTCCACACCTCCCTCTCGTGAACTCAACATCTTTCTTTGAATTTCAAGGAGTTACCTGAAATTCCTATGTTGAGCTGCACCGGAGTAAGAATGGAGCTGGCGAGAGGAGTCGAACCCCCGACCGGCTGATTACAAGTCAGCTGCTCTACCAACTGAGCTACGCCAGCTCTTTCCCGTTCACCTTCAAGGCCAAGTGAGCCCCGTCAGTGGAGGCGGGATTCTATGGGAAGTTATCCTGACAAGCAACACCCTTTATACAGATAAATCAGAATTCTTTTGTCGCCAATTACCTTGTTTCGAAGAACTCAATCCTCCAGGGAGCGGCGATCAGAATTTAGGTCTAAAGGCAGGTGAAATATCAGCCAGTCACTTCAGAACAGAGATTGTGACGTCGACCCAATTCGGGATACTCCTCGCCCAGCTGCTGCCAAAATTCCGCGGCCAGGCGCTCCGCAGCGCCTGGCATCAAGACAATCCATCGCTCCAGATAAATCTGCGGCTCTTCGCGGAATTTCGCACCAATGCCCTTGCTGGTGAGCTCCTCCGTGAGCAATTCGGCGCGAGCACGCTCACTGAAAATGCCAAAAGAGATCCCATCGGCAAGCGTGCCTTTGGGGATAACATAGCTATCAATACCCTGAGCCTGCAGCTCTCGCAACTTATTGAAAGCCTCGCGCCGCGAATGCAACGGGGGCAGAAACACCCAGTAGCGCATCTGTCCCTGCATCTCAATTTCGCGCAAATCCCCTTGAATCTGCAGGGCCTTCAGGCGCTGCACAATATCCTGCCCCCGGTAGATCTGCGGAAAGGGGCCAATCAGGGTGCAGTGTTGTTCCTGCGCAGTGACAGAGGAGATTGACGCGGATGCCGCCTCGGCTGCTGGCAGCGCCCCCGGCGACGCTTCACTAATCATAACAAGGCGCCGCCCCTGCCCAGCCCTGTCTTCGCCCGCGATCCCGGTACCGCTCTCGGACGGAGGGGTGGCCATGTACCAGGTAAAAAGACCAAGATTCAGCAGCAGGAGAAAAAAAGCTATCCAACGCATATTCAGTGTCATTTATTCACGGGTTGCTCAAAGCCAGGCCATCCAGTACCAGATCCGGGACCAGGCGATGCGCTCGCCGACAGAACGCAGACAGCAGGAGCGCATCGCCACCGGTCAGCCAGAGGAGCGGCTCACTTCCGGTACAGTGAAGCAACTCCTCCAGAGCGCGATCAATGGCGCCGAGCACCATCAATAACAGCCCCCGGTTTACCCCTTCATCGGTAGTGCGCCCGGCACTGAGGGATTCGGTCAGGGTTATGTCGCGCGCGCTTTTGGCTGCGTGCGTATCCACCCGCAGGGAGCGCTGCATCAGACCGATGCCGGGCGCGATATAACCGCCAAGATGACGCCCATCACTATCCAACAGATCCAGGGTGGCTGCGCTGCCGCAATCGACAACTAAGGCGGCCCGCCGGGCCCGCCCATAGGCCGCCAGCATCGCGAGCCAGCGGTCCGCTCCGAGCAGGCTGTGATTGTCGTACCCACAGACAACGCCGGCACATTCCGGCGCCACCTGTGAGAACTCCACCTCCAGAGAGAACAATTTCCGCACATGATTCACCAGCGACTCGGCCACAACAGGGCCCGCCACATTCACAGCGCGCACCCGTTCGGGACGGCACTCACTCCACTCCCCAGGCAATCCACCCGCGGCGAAAGCAGCAACTTCAAAACCACCCCGTAAACCCACCTTTCCCCCGGTGAACAAACGCCATTTTACCCAGCTATTGCCGATATCCAGCTCGAGAATCACACCTGCCCCCGCAATGAAACCTCCCCCCCGTGGAAATACTTCAACTCACCTGCCATATCCAGTATCAAAGCCCCTTTGTTATCCACTCCCACCGCCGTGCCACACCAGGTTTCGGCTCCGGACTGCAAGACCACTGACTGCCCCGCAAACTGGTCCAGGGCAGCCCAGGCATCGCGGTAGGCATGGAAGCCCTGCTCCGGGTAATCTTTCAGCAGCGGCAACATTTCGTCCAGTATTGTCGCCGCCAGTAGATTGCGCGGGATACCTGGGCAAATCCGCTGCAGATCAGCCCAGGGCTGATCAATCGCACCTGCAGATTGATCGCGCAAGCCGCTATTCAGGCCAATGCCAATAACCACCCCACAACGATCGGTGAGATCGCCCTTTAATTCCAGCAAAACCCCGGCCAGTTTGCGCCCCCGGCACCAGATATCATTGGGCCACTTGAGGCGAACACCTGGGACCTCGAACCGCGCCAATGCCCGCGCAAGCGCGACTCCTACGGAGAGACTCAGTCCCTCAAGACTCTGTACGCCGCCACTGAACTCCCAGCCAACCGAAAGGAGGATTCCAGCACCATAAGGACTGACCCATCGGCGCCCGCGGCGCCCGCGGCCCGTGCGCTGGTGCTCGGCAAACATCACCACCGCGTGCCCTGTACCCGCTTCCATCAATGTCAATAATTGGGCATTTGTGGAATCCACCTCATCACGCAGGATCAGCTTGTGCAAAAGCGCCCTGCTCCGGGTACCCAGCACTGCATGAATTTTCTCCGCCGAGAGCAAGTCCAATCCCCCGCGCAAGCAGTAGCCGTGCCCTTTGACCGACTCCAGCGCCAGGCCGTATTGCCCAAGCTTCTGCAGCTGCTTCCAGACCGCTGCACGGCTTATCCCCAGAGCGACACCGAGAGACTCACCGGAGTGCATCCCGCCATCTGCCAGCAATGACAAAAGGGGGCGCAGCTGCACCAACGGGCTTTTCACGGTAGTGTCTTGCAACTTGATCAGCCTTTTATATAGCGGCGGAAATAGCGATGGCCCAGGCTGGTCAGCACTTCATAGCCAATGGTGCCCGCATATTGCGCCACCTCATCCACAGTCAGATCTTGATTGAGAATTTCGATCGATTGCAGGGATTCTCGCTCTTCCACCGAGAGTGTGGAAATATCAAACGTGGTGGAATCCATGGATATGCGCCCCACAATCGGCAGCTGGCGACCACAGGCCCAGCCTCGACCGCGCCCGCCCTGGGCACGCATTATACCGTCGGCATAGCCACCGCGCGCCACCGCCAGCCAACTCCCCGCCGCCATCCGCTGGGTCGCACCATAACCGACCGATTGTTCACGGCTTAGATACCGCTTTTGCACTATGGGCAGGCGGAGCACCACAGTGGGGCGCATGGGGTTGGGCGTGCCGGGTACCGGGTTGATACCATAGAGCGCCGAACCGGGACGCACAATATCAAAGTGATAATCCTTCCCCAGAAAAATACCCGATGAATTGGCGAGACTCAGCTGGATGTCCGGGCAAAGTGTTCGCAGCCTCTCCCCGGCTTGTTTGAAACTGCGCAGTTGCTGTCTATTTTGCGCGTGCTGCGGCTCGTCAGCACAAGCCAGGTGACTGAGCAGTATACGAATATCCGCCAGACGCAGAAGCTCGCGATCCCGCAACAGCCACTCGAACTCCTCCGCACTCAAACCCAAACGGGCCATCCCCGAGTCGACTTTCACAGCACAGGGCGCCTCCAACCCGGCGCGGGCGCATATCCCAACCCAGTGGCGCAGCTGTTCGAGCGTGAACAGCGTCGGCATAAGCCCGGCATGCGCGCACTCCAGTTCCGCCCCGGCACGAACACCAGTTAGAATGACGATCCGGACATCATCACCCAGCGCGCCCCGAAGGTGCTCCCCCTCCGCTTGGGTTGCCACAAAGAAATCGCGGCACCCCTGCCGGTAGAGCGTTGGCACCACCTGAGCCATTCCGAGACCATAGGCATCTGCCTTGACCACCGCGCCACAACGGGTGCCGCCTGCCAGCCGCCCGGCCAGGTCCTGATAGTTATCTGCAATGGACTGCAAATGAATACTCAGCAGCCCCTCGCGGGAATCGGTCATAGCATCACAAGCCTCGACTTACCAACTAGGTCGCCCCGAGCAAGCGCTCACGCTGTAGGGCACGAGCACCCACTAATATACACAGCCCAACCAAAGAAAGGGTGACCAGAGAGCCAGCGATTACCAGCGGTAAAGATAGTGTCTCACCAACCAACAGCGCCTTTAACCACTGCTGCTGCCCCACTAGTGGCACAAACTGCCAAAAGGGAACCTCAAGATCCACTTTGGACATATCCAGGCCAAACAATATTAAAAGTGGCACAATTTGCAATAGTCCCAATTGCATTTGAGCATCTTTAAACGACTGGGAACGCAGCGCCAGAAGCATCTGGGCTACGGCTACCAACAGGGACAGGGGCAGCAGCAACAACCCCATCATGGGGATTGCAACTAGAGAGACTGAGTACTGGATCCCCAGCTCTGACAAGGGCAGTAGCGGCAGCACCGATACCAGACCGGCAACCCCAACAAGTCCGCTGAGCCAGCCTATACTGGATACCGCCAAAACCTTGGCCAACACGATCTGCGGGCCCGCCAGGGGCTGCTGTAACAATACCTCCAAACTGAGACGTTCCCGTTCCCCCGCAGAACTGTCTATGGATGCGCCGAGACAGGCAACAAAGATGCCCAGTATCAGCATACTGGGCATCATGGTAAGAAGTAGGGCGCCCCGCTTTGAAGGCGCACTCACATCCCGCACTTCCAACTGCCAGGGAGTCAATACTTGGGGGGCAACGCCTCTTGCTATCAACCGTTGTCTCGCCACCACTGACTGAAACCCACTCAAATGTCTTTGTAAATAAGTGACCTGCCCGCGAATACCTTCAGAGGAACTATCCATATAAAGATACAGTTTGGGTATTAAAAGGTTTCGAAACGCTGAGTTGAAATTGTCGTCCACTTTTAGGACCAGATCGAAGCCATTTTCGAGCAATTCTTTAGCCGCGCCCTCTTGAATGATTTCCACCTCAAGGCGAGCATCCGCTAACCGCTGCTCCAAAAGAGGGACAGTCTCCCTCGAAAGCAGAGCCAGCCGAAATGTATCCTCCGCATTGTTTTTGATGGCATAAACAATCCCACCAATGGTCAAAGCCGGAAGCAACAAGCAGGTAATGATTGCCGTAAATACGGCCCGGCGATCACGCCAAACCTCCAGGCACTCCTTGCGCAGTAATGCAAAAAACTGCTGCCAGACCAAACTCTTGACAGAATTCACAGCAACGCCCCCTCTGCATGACCTGTCCCTTTAATGCCATAGGCAAGCGCGACAAAACTCTCTTCCAGGCTGTCAGTTCCTGAAAGATGCATAAGTTCTTCCGGTGCACCATTACCGACAATGGCCCCCTTCGACATCACCAAGACAGAATCGGAAAGCTCGGCGACCTCCGCCATAACGTGGCTTGAAAATAGAATGGCGGTTCCCTGTGAGCGCAGCTGTAACAGTGTTTTACGCAACAGGCGTGCAGCGAGCACATCGAGGCCACGGGTGGGCTCATCGAGAATCAGGTGACCGGGGCGGTGTATGAGTGCGCGAGCCAGGGAAACCTTCATTCGCTCCCCCTGGGAAAACCCCTTGGTGCGACGGCACCAAAGACTATCCAGTTCCAGCACATCGCGCACGGATTCCAGCGCTTGGGCCAGCGCTTCCCCGGCAATTCCCTGGGCACCGGCGAAAAAGGTCAGGTACTCTTTTACGGTGAGACGTTCATACAAGCCTTCCCGGTCCCCCACAATGCCCAGCTGTCGACGAACAGCTATCGGGTAGCGGGCGACATCCAAGCCACCCACAGAGACCTTTCCGCTATCGGCTTTGAGCAGCCCGGCAATAATACGCAGACAGGTCGTTTTGCCTGCACCATTCGCCCCCAGCAGCGCGGTGATTCGACCATCGGGTACGGAAAAACTGAGGTTTTTTAACACATTTTTACCGACAAACTGCTTTTCAACCGATTCAACCCTGATCACAGATGCTTTCCCCCACGACTATTCTCACCTTCCAACAACTGTGTCTTTCCCCCTGGTGCCGGACCAAATCCATCGACCATAAATGGCGGCCTGTGGATTTTCTCCATGCACCCCTGCTCCAACGGCTTGTCCGGCGCATGGAGGAAGTCCGCGATCAGCTCAGAGATACACCCGCGGCCCGTATTGGAGTGCCCACCGCCGGCAATGACCAGGTGCTGTTTATTAGAAAGATACTGCAACTGTTCATCGGCATAACGGGGCGGCGTAATCGGGTCCGCCTCACCGGAAATCAGCAAAACCGGGTGGCCTCGAGGCTCTGGTTTGGTGTATGGCTTTGCGGATACCGGCCAAACCTGGCAGCCTCGTTCAAACATTTTCAGGAAGGCGTTACCCAGGAAAGTACCTGCACCATCCCTGGCAACTTCCTCAGGGCTTATCCTGTTTAACTCTTCAGCACAGGCGACTGAGAAGGTCAGCCCCAGGGACATGGTGTTCTGCCGCAGCAGCCCCTCTATTGCCGAGAGCGGTAAATAGTTGCCGCGATCGGCCTGCTTGATGGCGTAGGGCAGCAGTGCCGCCGTTTCCGGGTGATAGAGAGCCCCCCGGATGACATTCAGTAAAACCCAGCGCGGTATTGGCTGTTCAGAGAGGACGCCGGTAAATGGATCGGGAAACGGTATGGCAGTCACTTTCCAGTTTTCCAGCAAGTGGTTCAACTCGGCACGCCAATCCCCAAGTTGGGCACAGGCCTTATCCTCTAAGCAATCCCGCTCCAATGTCTGCAAGGCGTCCTCTGCCGCCCGTGCGGTTAAAAACACCTTGGTTTCTATCGGCGCTACCGCATCCAGAACCAGCGCACTCAAGCTCTCCGGATACCATTGCTGGTACAGCAATGCGGTGCGTGTGCCCCAGGAGACACCCCACAGGGTAATCTTCCCGTGCCCCAGATGCCTTCGCACCCGCTCCAGGTCATTGACTGTTTGGCGACTACTCAGGGAATTGGCAAAGCTTTTCTGTTCCAGATAGCAATCCGCCAGCTCTGAAGAAAAAATCTCCAGGTCCGTGGGAAGCGCGAGGTTCCAGCCACAATCCAGCGGTTGTGAAAGCCCCGCGCCACGGCGATCCACGAGTACAATCGCCCGCTCCCGATTGACCCTGCGAAAAAGATTCAACATCGGAGCCAGATCACTGGCTGCCTGGCCCGGCCCACCGGCCAGTAAATAAAGCGGCGCCTTACCGCTCACACTCACTGCAGGCGCAACCATGATAGCCAGAGACACCTTTGCACCCCCTTCACCAACGGTGAGACGTGAACACTGAAGTGCATTACTCCAGCCATCTAGGTAGCAATCGTGAGATTTCACCTCCGCTGAATTGGCCCAAGCCGTCGGAGGTACAGTGCCGCAAAGCATAACTGCACCTATAAGGACCCATCGCACCCAGATCATAACCACCCCTAATCCAAAAGTCGTATGCGACAGTGTAACGAACCAGGCCCAGGTATGTCGCACTTGCCCCATGTCGGTCAATTACATTAGCGCCCACCTCCCCGCAGTGTTAAGGTTTCGGTTTTACGCCGCCCATGACTGCACCCATGAGCTTTTCAGACCGCGAAAGACACTTGATTCGAGCCGCTTTTGCCTGGGGCCAGATCACCCAGCAGGAGGGTTATACCCTTTCCGATCTGGAGATCGAAAAGTCAGTACTGTTCCGCCGCCTTCTCGGCGGCCGGCCGCCTCTGGCCTTCCCGCCACCCTTGCGCCACGGTTTTCCCTGGTACGATGTGATCGAAGGCCGCAGCGAACATATTGTCAGCGCCTCAGAGGCCTCCCCCGAGTGCAGCATCATCGCCCCCGACTGTAATCCCGGTGATACCTGTATATTGATCGATGGCACCTTTTGGCGTGTAGCGGAAACCATTCGCGAACAGGAAGAGTATATCGTCGAGTGGGGCCAGTACCCTATGCAATGGCGGCTGAAAAAGCACTGGGAAGTCAACTATGAGATGACCCAACAATTACACAGCTTTCGTAGGAACAACCCCTCCGCAGAAGTCAGTTTTGACCACTATCTCGGTCAGCGTGCATACCGGGAGTTTCGCATCGGCGATGACCAGACCGTTTGGCTGTGTGAATGGCAGCTAAGCCGCATTAGCCTCTCCGGCTGGGTCTGGGTCGGCACTGTGCTACCCCCTATCGAAGAGCGCCTTACCACAATCTGTGAAGACGCTTTAGGGCCAGTGATTATTGGCAACCAAGGTGCAGACAAGGGCAATGCCTGGCTGCGTATTGAGCAGGCCGAGCGGGAATCCCGCCTGACCAAACTGAAGGGACAGTACGATTACCACTCACTGACCTCAGCCAGTGCTGCGGAACTCAAAAGCCTGCTGCACAGCTTGCAAGACGAAAGTGGGGCTATCGAAATCATGGACTGGTGCGAATGCGGATCTCTTCGCCACTTCTCCCTCCCCGCCTCGCTTGTCCCCTTGGAGGAATTGAGCCTAAAAGACGTAAGTTATGACTTGGTGCCTGACAATGCTTACGACCAATAAAAGAGATCAGCAGTCAGACAATAGAGACAAATTGCCAGACTCGCCAAGCGCTAACAGCCGGTAAGTAAATATCCACCGGCAAAGCCGGTGGATATTTACTAACGCACAAAATAAAAAATGGAAGAACTGCAAGCAAACGTTAGTCCCCCGCTCTCAGATCTTCCAGCATTTCTGCCCTCTTATTAAATGTTCTACTATCCTATGTAACTACCATTTGCTCGCAGGCCATCGGCGGAGCACGAATGCCCAGGGCTTTGCAATAGAAGCCTGACAATGGCCTCAGTGTGTGACGAGCCCTGCTCGCCACCCTTTGGGCGCCTTTGGCGTACCAAGCCTGCACCTGCGGTGCATAGCTTGTCACATGGCAGCGCTATGCGCTGCCCGGTAGCAAAACCAGCTCCCTGTATCTCAAAAAACAAAACCCCTGCAGGATTCCCTGCAGGGGTTTTCTTTTTTAGAAGCCTGACAATGACCTACTCTCACATGGGGAGACCCCACACTACCATCGGCGATGCTGCGTTTCACTTCTGAG
>NZ_CANLDD010000087.1 GCF_947489355.1 uncultured Microbulbifer sp.
TTCACTTCCCGGATCGCCTGGAGAAATATATCAGCCTATGAGGCTACTTGGCTGACACAGAGTTTTGAACACCCTCTCGCAGAGGCAAGCCGGGACATCAGTCACTATCTGATGACCTACTACAACTGGGAGCGTCCCCATCAGCACAACGATGGTATACCACCTGCAAAGGCGGAAGAAAATCTTAACTTACTGTCCGGAAAAAGTTGACCACTACACTCTCGCCGAGTTGTCGGTTGGAGTTTGGGCGCGAAGAGAACAACAGAAGTCACTAGAAGAACACTGGCGAACGCTATAAGGAAACGAAACCCGCAGCCGGGATTGATGTTGCATACGGATAGAGGTGTTGAGTACAGAGGGTCTGAGTATCAAAAAGACCTGAAACGGTATGGAATCCAGCATAGTTTGAGCCGGCCAGGTAAGTGTACGGACAATGCTCATATGGAGTCATTTTTTCATACCCTGAAGGCTGAATTGATTCGAGGAACAAACTTTCAAAAATCGAGCGATTTGAAGCATGCTTTAGCTCGATATATTAATGATTTTTACAACCGTAAGCGGCTGCATTCCGCGCTGGGTTATCAATCACCCATGGAATATGAGCGAATAGCAGTATGAAAAGTGGAGTGTCCGTTTTATCGGGGCAAGATCATGCCGCCAAGTACAGCACTGCCAGTTAAAGTGAGCAGCCAACAATCCCCGGAAGTACGCCCACCATGTAAACCTTCACAAGCAGAAATACGATTATAAAGGCCTAACATTCAAGCTTAAACACTCGAATTGCGTTTTCAGCTAAAAACAACTGTTCTGTTTTTTTATCCAGTTCCAGAGCGTCTAAATCCTGCAGCGCTTTTTCGGCACTGATCATTGGGTAGTTGGTGCCAAAAAGCACTTTGTGATCTCCATGGCTCTTCATATAACGCACCAATTCAGGAGGGTAGCGCTTGGCAGTATAAGCGGACGTATCAATGTAGACTTTTGCATGCTTGGTAGCAACGGCAATAGCTTCTTCCGTCCATGGATAACCGATATGACCAGCCACAATCGTAAGCTCCGGGAAATCCAGTGCAACCTGATCAAGATAAATCGGCCTGCCCACTTCCGAAGGCATTAGCGGCCCCGTGTGGCCAATCTGGGTACAAAAGGGAATACCCAGTTCGCAACAAGCAGTGTAAACCGGGTAAAACCAACGATCCGTCGGCGGTTTGGACCAAAGCCAGGGTAATACACGAATGCCCTTAAACCCCAATACCTTCACACAACGATGAATTTCCCTGACTGCTTTCATGGGATGGCTGATATCAACTGACCCTATGCCAACGAAGCGATCTGGTGCACTATTAACAACCGAAGCTACCTCATCATTGGATATCATGGATTTCCCCGGTGCTTCCCATGCACAAATCAGGCTTTTGCGAATACCGGCGGCATCCATTTGCCCAATTGTCAGTTCGACAGGCAACTCTTCAGTCAGATTCCCCACTTTTGTCCAACGTTTTAGGGAATCAAAAACCGGGTCATTGATATGCCGAAGTGTGGGATGCTGCGCCCAGGCATCAATGATTACTGGCAGCTCCTGTGGGTGCATACTCATATAACCCCGTTGAATCCTTTATGGTGGTCCACTGACAGTTACAAGCAGAGTCAGGCTAAAATATGGCTGTTGTTTTATCTTTGCCATACTATCGGAAACGGCCTTATCCCCCGAGGGACCCGGTCGCCCCATCGGTGCAATCATAAACTGCCTTCCCCGCCTGCCTTGGGCTAGGATTTCTCGTTCTTTGCCTGCTTCAGGAAATCATAAACGATGCCAGTCCAGGTATCCGGGGTCATAAAACCCTGGCCATACTGGGCATCGAATTCCAAGGTGGGCTGGGCGGCAATCACCTGTTCGCGGGTTTTGCCATTATCGATCAGTTCCTGTATGCGGCCTCTCAGCTTCACCAGTATATCCCGCTGCCGCTTCAGCTCTACAGGATCGCTCAGGGGGCCATGACCAGGAATAATTTTTGTTTGTTCATCCACCATGGCCAGGGCCATATCCATCGCTTTTATCATGCCATCTACCGACCCACCGGAAGAGATGTCAATAAAGGGATAAGTACCGTTAAAGTAGATATCCCCCATATGGAGGACATTGGCCTCAGTGAAATGCACAATGGAATCCCCATCGGTGTGGGCAGGCCCTACATGCTGGACCCGCACCTTGTCGCCATTCCAGTGAAATGTGGTCGCATCGGTAAAGGTAATCACCGGGAGCGCTACCGCGGGTGAGGGTGCCACCTTACTTTTAAAGGCTTCGATAAATTGCTCGGTACTCAAACGCTTGCGCACATTTTCATGAGCAACAATTAAAGCGTCACTTTTCCCCAGATTTTCGTTACCTCCGGTATGATCACCGTGCCAGTGGGTATTGATTACAAAACGCAGAGGTTGATCTGCCAAGCCCGCCACCAATTTCTGTATTTTGGCGGTCAAAGGTGCATACTGATCATCGACCATAAAGGTACCGTCTCTCCCCGCCAACACGGCGATATTACCACCAGCGCCCGTGAGCATATGGACATTACCGGCCACCGGTATACTGCTGATTTCCACCTTGGCAAAGCGGTCTTCTGCAAAAATTGGTGCGCAGAGCAGTGAGACTGCCAGCACCGCAAAACTTGCTATCTGTTTCATAGGAAGCTCTCTGTTTTCATTATCAACGGGTCTGGCTTGATAGTTTTGATGCTATCATTCTGCCCCGACCAGACAATATAACCATCAACAAGTCCGGTCGGTCGGTTACAATACCATCCACACCCAAACTGATATAGTGCTGTAAATCCGCTCGCCCGTTCACTGTCCACACCGAGAGATGCAGGCCCAGTCTACGGGCCGCGCGCAGGGTGCCCGTGGTTATCACATCAATACCGAAGTGGCTCATAGGCAGTTGCACTGTCTGGTAGCGGGGCGAGAGCAGATTTTCTGCGCGGAACAGTTGGGCCATATACAGCAGTATTGCTTCATAAGTCGCCGCACCAGTGGCTGTATTCGGACTCAAACGCCTGAACGCCCGGATCACCCCCTGATGGAATGAACTCACTATTACCTGGTTGTGCTTGCAGGTGCGTTGCAGCATTTGGCTCAACACTTGTGCAGCGCGGACTTGGGCACTCTTTATTTCCAGGATCAGCAAGGTATCCCCCACCGCCTGCAACGCCTCCTCAATGGTGACAATACCCAGGGGATCGTCCCGGAATGGATAGGTCTCTCCATCGCGGGTCCAGTGATAGGCGATGTTCAACTCGCGCAACTGTGCCAGAGTCAAGTCCCCAATGAGACCTCGGCCGTTTGAAAAATCTTCCAGGTCCGGGTCGTGCATCAGCACCAAGTCCCCATCAGCAGTCAGCCACAGATCCACTTCAATTCCGTCAACTCCCAGTTCCACCATTTTGTGCAAATACAACAGCGTATTGCCGGGATAGAGCCCGTTACCACAATCATTACCATGGGCAATCACCATAGGTCTCTTCACCTCAGGAAGGGACAGGGCGGACCTCAGTGCCGGTCCGGAACGCGCATAGAGCAGCAACGCAATCAATATGAGGAAAAAAACAAACCACAGGAACATGAATCACCGTAATTTTGTACCAACAGATTCAATTATTCACGATGCGGCGTGGCGGGGGAGATGCGTTTCAAATATACTGGCGCCTCTCATAACACAACCTGTACCTCTTTTACCACAGGTTGTGCCTTATCGACTGACTTCTTAAAGGCGCTGCCTTTGGGTTCCTCACTTCGACCCGCCACAATTTTACCGCCAAGAGCGACGGCCGCCCGCTTTTGTCGGCGCCAGCGTTGATAAAAACCCTGCAGCCACAGAAGCGGGAAAATGACCAGATCGTAGGCCCGATTGCACAAAATACCACAATGCAGTGAGACTTTAGCAAGCAGGCGTATGCATTGCGACAGCACCCGCAACAGCAATACCAAAAACATCCCGAAGACCGAACGCCCTGACACAATACACTGCTCCAGAGGGATTGCCATGAAGACCAGAATCAGCGGCAGGAGAAAGCCGAGACCCATCTGCGCCAGGGTGATTGCCCAGGATGGGCCCACTTCTGCAAGGGCTGGTACTCCCGGCCCTACAATCCCAGTCATCAGCTGGTCCCGCTGCACCAACAGCTCCCTGGAAAACGCCAGGCTCGCCTCTACCCCTGCAAATAGGAACAGCAAAAGCAGAGCGGCCCACAGCAGACGTTTGCGTGTTCTGTCTGCCAGGGAGCCAAGAGAGGGAAACAGCCGCGTCACCTGCAGGCACTCCATCACCACAAGGCCAAGGCTGACTTGTATGAAAATCACTACAAAGGTGAAAATTTCCGCAGTGGCATACTCGCCGAGAACGGCAGTCCCTCCAAGTACCTCGGTGAGAGGACGGGCGATCAGTTGAAAATTTACCAGTATACCGCCTACAGCCACAGCAAGGGCCAGGGCGGCAATCAGAAAACGGGTAAAAGACGAGGCCGAAAGCACACGCAGGCTGCGGTCACTCTTATGTAGAATTTCCTCGTAGCTCACCATATGACCATCGAGCGCCTTGGCTCGCAGAATCACCGATTCCACATTCCTGTTGATACATTCGAGCGCTGCCAGCATTGCCCGCCATTTGGGCAACATCCGCCTCAACAGTTGGTGGCGCACACGGGTGGACTCCCGGTAGGACTCGAGCGCCCTCGATTCCGTCCTGCGCATAGAGTGATGAATCGTCTCCAGCACATCCGCCACCACAGCGTCGTCCTGTGCGGGGATTTCCGCCACCGAGCGCATAGCCCGCGCCCAGTTAGAGGGTTGCGGAGGCACTTCCACACTGCTTGCATAGTCCTCATCGACGGCGTTTATTTGTTCCACAAGCCGGCGATGTAGGGTTGGATACTGTGCCAATTCACGCTGTATGGTACTCGTGATCCGCTCGAATTCCCTTTCTATCCGGCGTTCTGCGGCCTCCCTTCCCGCCATGAGGAGTATCTCCCGGTTGCGCCGAGCCAGGCGCTGCTCTGCCACGCCCAGTACATTTTCTACAAATCTCAAAATGCGATAGCAAAAGCGCACCAACGCGTAGATAGCCCTGTGTACAGGGCTCCGGGCAAGGAACAACGTGAAAAAACCAAACAGGCACCAAAGCCAAAGCGGTAGACCAGCTGGTAATTGGGTCACAATATAAACCCCGTCTATGTGACAAACTGATGTGCCATCCTAACAGTTGGCGGCAATAGAATCGCCCACAATTTCACGGTTTGCAGTCGTGCATGCTATCGGCTGTTAAATCGAAAGTCTCTTGGGCTGTAGAGCTAATCGCCCCGTACTACAATATATCTGTATCGGAACCCTAACGCCGAGACCACATTTTATCTGTAAGAGGAAAAGTGGCGTGAGGAGCGGTTAAGGAATAGTGTTGTCTGGCTCAGAGACTGGGAAAGCGCAGCTTAATATAAGGCAAGATTGGCGAAATTGTCGGCGTTTACGCATTCACAGTTGATCGCGGGCGCACATTGACTTCGAAAGAACTAATGGTAAACCTGGATGGCGGTCGCTCGCAATTAGGACTAAATACACTGTTGGCATAACAGAAGAAAATGCTAAATCGCTCGCTTTTCAGACGCCTTAGATACCAGAAAAAAGCGGAGCCCAAGAGGGCTCCGCAAAAGCTAAAAATTGTACTTGCTCTAGAAGGTGACAGTGAAGCCTGTAAATACTCGGCGGCCAATTACGTCATACATGCCTGGCTCGGTATTCGCGTTGAATGCGCTGTGAAAGCGCGGCGCGTCCTCGTCGGTAACGTTATTAACCCCAAGGGAGACACTGATATTCTGCCAAGTGTAGCTGCCGATCAGGTCATGGTAAATCACATCTTCAGCTACAGCGTCGTCAGTGATGGAGGCAGGGCGTAAGGCATCGACAGTTTCGTCTATGTAACGCATATCCCAATCCAGCGTCCAGTTGTCACCGAAAAGGCCCACGTTGGTACTCCAGCGCCACTCTGGGAATACCTCAAAGCCATTGGCAGTTCCAACCAGCTCACGACTGCCCGCCAGCGGAAACTGGCGTTCATAGCTTTCTACCAGGGTAGCAACCCAGCTCAAATTGTAGCCCTGGATCAGCCCAAAGCTTAGCTCGCCTTGATATTGAGCGGCAAAGTCAAAGCCACTGGTGCTTAAAGTTCCTAAGTTACCGAAAGCACCTCTAGCATCGTTCGGCAGTGGTGCAAATCCCTTCGACGGGTCCTCAGAATCTACTGGCACTTCCAGATACGGACTTCCACCAATGAATACTGAACACGCTTCTGAACTCAAGTCTACAGAATTCATACAAGCGAAATGCAGGTCATTGATGTCTTCAGAATCAATCAGGTTATCGACTTCAATACTCCAGTAGTCCACACTAAAGGAAAGACCTTCGGCAAAGTCTGGTGTGTAAACAAAACCAATATTGAAAGACTCAGATTCCTCTGGCTTCAAGGGCACTTCTGGGGCGGAGGTAGTGTATGTAGACTGCCAGGCGAAGCCCAGTTCGCCCGAGTCGGAGGTGTTGATTCCCAGGGCCTGACAGTTATCGTAAGCAATCTGGCTGATGTCGCCTGAATCCAGGCGGCGATCCGCAAATTCACAAATTGGCTCGACAACCGGAAAGCCAGTTTCATCGCCCTGATTCAGCTCGGAGATATTGGGCGCGCGAAAACCGGTGGAAAAACCAGCGCGAACACGAAGGTCTTCGATCGGCTGATAGTCCAGTCCCAGCTTGTAGGTAGTGGCGCTGCCGGCGGAAGTATTGTAATCAGAATAACGGGTAGAGGCGTCGAAAGTCAGGTTGTCCAATACCGGCAAGAGCACCTCGGCGTAGACTTCTCTCACGGAGAAACTACCCTTTTGTGGGTCACTTGCACCACCCGTGGTAAGCCCCCCTGCAAGGAACTCGTCCGGGACGAACTCACCCTGTTCGTGGCGGCTCTCTACTCCGAATGCCCATCCGGCGGTGCCGCCAGCCATGTCAAACATGTCACCACTGAAAGTCAAAGCCGCCGATTCCATGCGGCCTTTGTAAAGATCCTTCAACGAGCCTGCGGTCAGGAAGCTCATCTGCTCTTGTGTAATGGAGTTGAAATCCCCAAAGGGATTCAGAACACCCACCTCAGCGCAGGCCGGATTCGCCTCACAGGCATCAGGATCAACAGCAATGGCCCAGCGATCAAAGCGGCCATAGTTGGTGGTTTCGTCCGCTGTCTGGGTTTCAGCAAAGGTGTAGCTGAAATCCCAGTTGACGCTATCGAAAAGTTCACCTTTAAAACCGGCTACCATACGGTAGGTGTCCGCAGTTTGAGTGAAAAGCCGTCCCCCGGACTCCTCAAAACGGCGATTAATGCGCACGCCAGAATCAGAGATTCCCAGGTCATTTTTCGGATTCACACCAAAAGGGTTGTAGGGATTGCTGGCAGGAACCCAATCGTTACATTGAACTCCATTGTTGGGCGTTTCGATGCCGCCTTCACCTGTTTCAGGATCGAAACAGGTGACTGCAAAAGAGGCATCCGGGGCGAGACGCTGGTGTGAAGTGCGGCGAGTATACAACCCTTCAAAGTAACCTTCGACACCTTCAGAGATTTCTACAGAACCGATAGCACCGAACTGCCAGCGCTCGTTCGGGGTGATCAGGGCATTGACTGGCGCGTAGTTGTAGGTATCTGTTGCAGAGTTAAAAGGGCGTGCCTTATCAAGGCCTGAATCGAAAATAAAATTACCTACGGAAGTACGGATACGACGACTGTTAGAGGAACCGGACCCAATGGCCTTAAAGGTACCATCTTCCTGCAGTTGCGGAAAAAGGGCTTCGGCAGCCCAGGGGCGTTCGGCCTGCTTCATCTCTTCCTGTACCGAATAGCCGAGAGACATCAGCATGTTGCCGCGATCTCCATTGATACCCGCCAGCATAGAGAAGCCGCTGTTTTCAGCCTGGCCGTCTTCGGTGCCCTGACCAAAATTACCTTTGATCTCAAAGCCTTCAAAATCGTCCTTCAGCACAAAGTTCACAACACCCGCCAGCGCGTCGGAACCGTAAATAGTAGAAGCCCCATCTTTCAGCACTTCCACACGCTCAATCATGGCTTCAGGCACTGAATTGATATCCACAGCACCATCACCATTAACATCACCGATCTGACGCCGGCCATTGATCAGCACTAAGGTACGATTGAAACCCAAACCGCGCATATCAATCTTTTTCTGGCCCTGATCGCTGCCATTGTTAGTGGAAGTCCCCATCTGGTAACCGGTGAAGGCCGGATCTTCTTTCAGGAATTCGTCAATACTGGCGAGACCAGCTTTATCCAGCTCTTCAGTGTTATAGGTAGAGACAGGGCTGGAAGAACTAAAGTCGTCCCGGCTGATTCGGGAGCCTGTAACTACAATTTCTTCGACCAACTCAGCATCTTCTTGAGCGAATACGGATGCTGCCGGAACTATAACCGCAGACACAGTAAAGCCCAAAACCCCCTTTACAGCTACAGATAGAATATTCTTTTTCATTATTTTACCTCTCTTAGTCGTTAGACTTAAAGTGTTTAAGGTTTTTGAAAGGAAGCGGTGTATTTGGATGATTGTTGTTACTACACAATCAGTCAACCAAGGCCTACACCACTGTGAATAAGAGTAACGCTGTTGAGATTGTAGGTCGAGAGAATCAATCTAATCCATTTAGTTAATTCATAGCGCGATGTAAACAGAGTTGGCTGCACCATGGGTTCCAATCAGTATTGTCGCCTCAATGATGACCGCGCAGCAGTGGCGCGCATTAGACATCAACCTGAGATATCTTACCCGCCAGCAATAGACATCCTGGCAAGCAATAAACTATGCAACTGAGGTAATCCATTGAAAGATGAAAAAAAGTATCATCCCGGTGACTATCGGACGAAATTGTTGGCACTATCGTACATAGTAGGCGCCAGTGCCATTGTACAACAGCTTCGACTGCATGCCTCCCAGAGCTATATACAGTTGATTGAGCAAGGCAAAATTACAGTAAAATCAAGGTGAAACTGATTCGAAACTGGTGCTTAGAGCGTTCGACTAAAGTGACAGCTGGTGAAGCAGACACCCTGTCGACGTACTTCAAGTATCCGGAATACGTGCGTACGCCGATTTACACCACCAACGCCGTTGAGGCTGTAC
>NZ_CANLDD010000088.1 GCF_947489355.1 uncultured Microbulbifer sp.
CACTCCCATTTCGTGTGACTTAAACTGTCCACTTGTCTCATAGTGACTCCTTTGTGTGTTGCTTGGCGGCTCACACATTGGAGTTACTATGGGACTTCCGGATCTGTCAAACTATGCGTGCCTCCCCGGCAAAGCCGGGGGGTCTCCCTTTTGGACTAGCCCTGTTTTTTGCCTACAAAACTGAAACCACCATGGGATATATAATAGTTCACAAGCTTATCGTTCATAGGCTGCATGATTCTAATTTTGCTCGCCCCAATCAGATTGCCATACGTTTCAAATGCAAGCAGAGAGACCCTGAACATCTCTCCAGCGTGTGGGCAGTTTTTTGGTGATCTTTCGATAAAATCCAACCGCATCTCTGTACCCTTATAGGTCGGGCGCCCCAACGACAAAGAACATAATGTATTACCAAACCATACCGACATATCAAATATCTTTGGCCAAAGCGCTTTATATCTGGCTGCAAATGTCCAGTCCCAACATACTTTTCTTTCTGGCAGATTTTCCCATGTCTTCACGGAAACAAGTGCTCTATGATCAATAGCACAAAGCTCTAAAATACCCTTCAACTTTGGAGGAAGATTATCTGCAGCAATCTCTCTATCTTGATGACGAAATACTTCATATCTACCTAAAGTTTTCTTATGAATTGGGTGCATAAAAATTCCTTATCTCTATTAATTTATTTTTTAAATTTGATATAGTGATATATGCCATACTCTAAAACCCTTTTATATAAAAATACACCAGAATTAATTCTATACTTATAATTTTGATCGCACATACATGGCAGCATGAGAACCAACAAGCGCCCTCAATTAACAACATTCCTATCATGCCACCCTAAAGTTACGATTAGAATTACTTTTCCTTATTGAATCTTCATGTTTCTTTATTAACTTTTTTGCCTCTCTATCAGAAGGAGATGGATGCCCACTATATTCAAGCGCCAACTTTGCCATCTTAACTTGATCTTTGTGATTCCTAACCATGAAAATGAGAAGGGAAAGATTACTTGGGTCTGTAAATTCCTTAAATTCCCGGTAAATATCATCTATTTTGGAGCGGACATTTTCCAATCCACTTAAGGTATCAAACCAGCGCTTTAGCTTTCTTTCGCCTGAATTTCTAGAAATTTCAACATTAGAAAATGCCTCCCTGATAGATTTCAACTCTGAAAAAACACTCCCCAAATTACTGTAAAGCCAAATCTGTACACCTCGAACATTTCCAATCGATTTTACTACCCAGTCTATGTGTTTATTATTATCTTCATCCACCTCAATATACTGAACTTCTATATTGATAGAGGAGTTTACCGTTTTTGCCATATCGCTAAGTAACTTTGGAACACCATTGACCATCTTGCCCTCAAGTGTTCCTTTTAAATCTTTGATAGATCTTAGGCGGCCAAGCTCTAAATCTAACTCAGCCTCATATTTTTTTGCATCTTTTAAAAGAATATTCAGAAAATCTATATACTTACTGATATTGATCTCTTTTCGCACTCTGTTTCTTTCAGTGGAAAAATTCTTACTAGCATTAAAATACTTAATTGCACAATGCCCACCTATAAGGCATTCTTTACCATGCTTTGTTTTGCCCAGCCATCCACGGAGATGTTTATTGCCGCAGTTTCCTTCAGACTTTCTTACTTGACAGCATACCACTTTGTCAAAATGATACTGACCAATGAGAGATTTAAAATTTTCGACTGTTATTCCATGAGAAGCATCGAAATTTTCCCGCATTTCAATTTCGCGATAACTCTTAAATAACCTTGGCAGTTCCTGCATTAATATGAACTTCCTTATTCTTTTACATTGCGCATTTGCATCTGAGGTTATCATTACACCATCTAGTACATCTTAACAAGCCTGAACTGATTTCTGAAACATTCCCACCAGATCGGAGGTAAGTCCAGAATTCTAGATTGTTAAAAAATTGGCGCCAATTTCCTTATTATTCTGGAACAGGCTCGCCAGCGCGTCAGTATCTATACAGTATTCTGAGAAATTTCTGGCCATACCACAGTCCTGAAGAATGCCACTGCTTGCATATCCGCTACAGCCGATAGTATGTCTTGAGGACCCCGTACCTGCCCGGCCCTTTTCCGTTGTGGGCACCGCCTGGGCACGACCGGTGCCGATCAGCTGGTTGGCTTCGCCAATGGCCAACTCCAGCACTTTGCCCAGCGGGGCCGGCTGGCCAGCGGCCATACAGGGTTTGACAATGCGCACGTGCTGTTTGGCTTTATAACCCCCTATGAAATTTCAGGTTGCTGTTAAAAAAGCAGGGTCCGAATTCCCCGTGCGCACGGTTTCTCAGGAGGACCCGTTGTCACCGAGATCAACCTTGAATAAACCTTGGAATCACCGTTGGCGGGCATTGGCCAGTGCCCGGTCCATCGCCTTGCCCAGCTCGGGTAACAGATGCCGCTGCGCTATGCCCTCGGCGATCTTGAAAAACGGAAAGCGCTTGCGGTAATTGGGTTTCTTCTTTACAAAGATCAGAATGGGCCTCACAGAACGGCGGCGCTTATACCCCACCCGTTGCCATACGCCCCAGGTGCCTTCAATCTTGCCGACAAAGTAACCTTTGGTGATCCCTCTCTTAGCTTTACTGCGGCGGCTACCGGTGGCGTTCTGCATAGAATCCGAACTGGCCCGCACCTGGGACAGAATCTTGCTGTAGGTGCCCGCAGTGATATTGCCGTGTTTATTGAGCTTGGCGCCTCCCCCGGAACAACATACATACCTGCAGGGAGCAGACCGGCATAGCGCAGGGCGCGCTCGAAACGTTTCTCATTGCGACTGGTGCCGAAGACCGCAGGGGCCAGGTACTTACTGGGTGCGGTGCCCTTGGTGGCCTGATCCCGGATATACACTCTGGCAACGCCGGTGTGCTTGGTGGCCTTGTCCACCAGTACAGCGTTCAAGGTCAATCGGGTCGGGTTGACGAACACTCGCCCCATCACCGCACGCGCTTCCCCGCGAATCCTAAATGCCACATTGTTCAGTGCCTGCGCACCGGCATAGGGCAACTGCCGCTGTAACGCTCTGGACGCGCGATCAAAGGCCGAGGCATCAAAGGTCAGCTTTAGCTCGGCCACGCCTGCTTCTGCCCCTGCTGCACTTTCATCAACTCCAGGCGCTTGTGGTTGTAATACCAGTTCATCACAAAGGAAGCGACGGCCACCAGGGCACAGATAAAGCCAATGGGGTTTTGGATAAACAAGCTGTAGACACTGCCGATAGCGCCCACGGTTACCGTGGTGGCGTGGCCAGCCTTTTCCGCTAACTCTCGAACAAGATCATGTGTGGTCATGGTTTTGCCATTGCCTGTGTCTTCTCTTTGCTACCCTGGCTGGAGCCAAACCAGAATTGCAGAATCATGGGGATGGCCCCAGTAATCACACCGAGCATCAGAGTGCCAGTCTTTTCAATGGCAGGGGTCAGAATGATCTCACCGGAAAATAAGGAGAAGGTCAGGGCGAAGTAGCCACCGATAAACATGAAGGACAGTACCATCTGTGCCTTTAGGCCGCCCTTGATCCCCATTTGACGGGCGCTCTTGCGGTCCTCTACTTCTAACCGGTAAACGTCAATATCCAGCTCGCGCATCTTGAGCTTGAACTGGTTGTCGAGGTTGCGCAGCTCCAGTAGCTGTTTGGGGCTCGCCGTCAGAATGGTGTTGGCAATATCTTGTTCAGTGGCCTTCTCATCACCCAGTAAGGCACCGGCCAGGAACTTGACTGCCGTTCCCGCAACAGGGCCACCCAGGGCAGCGCCTAGAGTCGGCGCCACGCTTTTTACTATCGCTTTCCAGTCCATTAGTAGCTCCAAATTGTGAGACCTGGACAAGTAACTTTCTCAAGACGTAAAAAAACCGGCTCAGCGGCCGGTTTTTTTATTTAGGATTCAAATGTTGCAGCAAGTGCAATATATCCTTATTTATTATGTGCTATGAACTTAACTATCAGCATTGTAAATTCACCTACGTGCTGGGTTAGCAACCCAAGAAATTGTTCATATCCACGTAAGCCTCTTCGGTGCCAGGATGGGATGGTTTCATTGAAACGTTTACGTATATTTTCGAAAACTTAGCATCAAATTTCCAAAGCTCCCATTGATCCATATCGTTCTCTACATAGCGTTTTAGCAGCTCAAGCATTTGCTTAAACTCAGCATCACTCAATTTACCCAAAAAACCCATATTTTCTTACCTTTATAAGTATACTGCGATACTGAATTGCTATTACACATAACGCCGCGTTCACTGGCTTGTCCGGTGCAACGCTTTGTTAGAATTTTTCAGATATATCTCTATATTCTTGCGCCATTTTTACCAAATCTAAGTCGTTATATCTGCTGCTAGAAACAACTGGGTACGTGGAATAAACGAGTTTTATAAACTCCTCATAATTCTTGCTTCTAGTTGAATCAATTACAAAATCAAGTATCTTTTTCTCAGATTCTTGAATCTCTATCTCCCTACTGGAGCCTTCACGTAATTCTACTTGCTGCTTATGAGCACCAAACATCGTTTGAGTACTAAAGACCTTTATCTCATCGTCATTTGCAGCAATTTTAATAAAATCATCAACATACGGGCCATAGTGATTAAAGTGCCACTCAGCGTCAGTAAGTTGCTTTGAGTTTTCTATCGCACTCTTCCAATCTGCCAAATAGAGCATCTTGGTTAGCCTTGATGCTGACAGTTCAGACTTGTTTGGATAGTTCTTTAAAAGATACTTGATTAAACTTGATATTTTCGTTTCCATCAGAAACCCTCCGACCTAGCACCTTCTAGACTAGGAATATGTTGTTTGAGAGATTCTATTAAATTAACTAAATTTTTTACTTCATGCTGTTTAAAAAACCTAGAAATCTTTGCGAGCGGAAGCCCATTTTGCTCCAAAGATTCAAAAACAAGTACAGCTACTGTAATATTTTCTGAATTATTGAGCCTGATACCACGGAATGCTCTACTACGCATTTTAATATTCTTAATTTGTTCCGCTGTAAAATTGAATTTATCAATATTATACTGCGCCCAAGCCACTAAATCATCTTCTGGATCAGGAGCACTTGTGTCCTCAGATGTTCCCGTTTCCCATGCTTTAGCAATACATCCTTGATCTTTGGGATATAGCCTGCTCGGTTTGTATTTAAATAGTTCATTCTCAGAGAACCGACCAATACAAGAAAACATTTCCATATCTAGTTTGTAAAGGCTTACCCTTTCTTTTGCACCAAGATTAAACCTTTGTGCGTAACTATAAAGATAGTTAGAAAAAAGCTTATAACAGTTAATGCTTTTACTTTCGCTCTCTTCTTTGAGTCGGTCATTCTCAGTCACGACATCTTTATGCTTCCTTGTTACAAAGCGAACGGTTGCATGACTTCCTGCTCCACCCCATATTGCACAAAAAACCGCTGCACAGAATAGAGTTACCAGCCATCCCTCATAACTCATCATCATCAACATGTGCTTACGGAGTTCTAGAGGAAGAGAACGCCGTATGAGAACCTGAATATTAACTGGGGCTCCAATGAAGGCGAACCCTATTGCACCGACTATCGTCGGGTATAACCCCAAGCTCGCAGCTTTGTATAGAAACTTCCTAACTGGGTGAAAGTCTTCTAAATATATCTCCATGTAGTTCCTTACTACCTACGTCAATTTAGCTCGAACTCTAACATTTAAATATTGATCACTATTGTCAATATTCCCTCAATCACTATCTCAAATATCATCTAATATTTTCGAATATCGACACTACTGATCTAAGACCACATAGCCGCCAACTATAACTACTCTGACATTTTCGTCAAATGACAAAATCCCTGCTCAGTTGAAAAAATTGGCTGGTTATGAGCTCACCCCCACAAAGCTGCTCACCATGGCCCCCTGGGAGGCGATAGCGATCTCACCTGAGTCCCAGCACTCGGCCAGGCGGCAGGCGATGTCGTGAAGCTCAGGCTCTCCACACTCCATGAGTTCCGCCGTATTGCGGCACAGCTTCAGCAGGAAGGCCTGAGCATAGTCTCGTGCGGTGATGCGACCCTCTATAAGCAAATTCATTTGAGTAGTGATGATCAGCAGCAGAAAGCGTCTACTGTGGTCCTCGGGACAGTTACCCAGACCACTGCTATCCGCCTCAGCGTGGCAGCGATAACAGAGATGCGCAGCCATGGCATCGTGGGGCTTGATCCCCCGGCCCTTGCCGTAGCTGTGGCTGCGCTGGCTCTGGTAGTGGGCGGCCACTGTGGTGCCCTCGTTATTATCACAGCGGACGCAATCGCGGCCTTTGGCCAGCCTCAGTAGTTTCGGGATGCCGGTGGGTTGCAGGTTCACTTTGTCTCCCTGGGCATCTCCAGCCTGAACTTTTAGCCCCTCCATATGCCATTCCCTCAGCAGTTCCAGATTGTGAGACCTGGGGAAGTCGCTTTCTCCAGGCGTAAAAAACCGGCTCAGGGGCCGGTTTGGGTAGTTGAATAATAGCGGCTAGCAGAAGGCCGTAGCATACTGCCTGCGATTGTTATATGGTTTATTAGTTGGGCCTAAGGTTTTCAATAATTTTTGCATCTACCCAATAGATATCTGCTTTATCGCCTTTATTGTCATACGACCGGTGAAAGAAAAAGTACTTTCCATCTGGGGTCACACTACCAAATTGCTCTTGGAATTTTGTGTTTATCTTATCTCCTAAGTTTATCGCAGTTCCCCATGAGCCATCTTGCTGTCGGAAAGAAATATGCAGATCACTATCACCATATCCACCGTCTCTTTCACTATCCCATATAATGTAAGACTCATCTGGCGCAATGAAGGGGTGAGCGGTCCATTTACCCGTGTTTATTTCTTTGCTCACAGATCTAGGTGCCTCACGTTTGCCATCTATTAATCGTGAATAACGAATATTGCCTATTTCAGTTGCCTCATCAAAATAGTAAGTGCCTTTAGATGAAGCTGTGAGACGCATGATAGGCAAATCATTGAAAGGGGCATCAAGACTTTTCACCTCAGACCAACCAGAGTGGGTTCGCTCCCTATAGGCTTTCCCCAAGTGCAAAATATTACCGTCAGGGGAAACAAATGGTTGCCCGGCTCTGGGTGGTACAACAGACTCGATCCATTGTTTATCTTTGTATTGAATGACAAACAAAGTATTCTTTTTATATTCCCCCCCTCTTCTTCGAAAATAGAACTCTTTTAGATCGGGACTAAAGGCTGCTGATCCAGCCCTAAATCCCTTATCAAGAATGCTAGGAGCAAAACGTTCAGAGATCAAACCTGGCGGCTTTTGCCCAAGATATAGTTCTTTTGAGGCTGGAGATTTATCTTTACTATAACTATTGCCACTCATACTTATCATAGAAAAGAGTAAAACGATTGAAATACGATGCATAATTTATCCATAATTTGAAATCAAGGAATTATTTAACTTCCATACTAAATTCGCTTTCACTGATATAACGCTTAAATGTGATTGAGAAGGTAGTCACTTCAAGCAAGTCATTTTTAAAATACCTGACATCCTTATGACTGTTAGATGATTTTGTTTTTACGGCGAAAATCAATTTTTTGGGTGCATATAACGCCCGCCGCACAGGCGAGCAACTTGTTGCGAGTCCAGCACATGTAGTGCGCGCTTGTGCCGGCGTTTGTTAGGCTTTGCGCCACAACTCGATTGTTCTTGACTCAGGAGCCTCCCCCCATCGGAGAAAGATATTACCTTGGCTTGGACTCTTTTGCGTAATAAAGACAACTACCTTATTGTCAAAGCTGCAACTCTCTAGATACAGCCAAACAGATTTCGATTTCACCATAACGGCCTTCGGGCTAACTAGATCAAATTCCTTTGGAATATCCTCTCCCGTTAATAGGGGCATACCACCTTGAGAAATGAGTTTGACAGCTTCTGTATAAAGAGAGCCGAGCTGTTGATGTGATAATTTTTTGGCAACATCTACTCTTTCAGATTCTTCCGTGCACTCAACACCGCCGCAGCCCACTAATGTAAAAATTATCATTGTAAGCAACACATATCTAAACATTACAGGACCTTTTAAGAAGCCTAATATTTATATACTGATCACCATGACCACTATTATCCTGATTACTGTCTCGAAAGCAATCCTGTGCCATTTACCCACAATCCTAATTAGAAACAGCTACTTACATGAATTTGGCACAATCGTAAAAAATACAATCACTCTATCCAGAGTAAAAAACCGGCTCAGTGGCTGGTTTGTTTATTTGGGCGTAAATGTTATGCGTAAATCACTGCTGACAAATAGATAATAAATGATAGGCCACTGACAATTGTACGTAACCAATGCTTATGCCCCCACCTAATGAGTAATTCATTTATCTCAGTTGGTTCAAGATCGTTGTTTGGGTTGAGTAGAATGTCGTTAATTGGCTTTATGAGTTTAAGCGTAATGGGTACAACTGATATAAGGAGGATCGCGCCAATTAGCCATAAAAGGCCATTGCCTAATATCCATGCAACAAGACCCGATAAGAAACCGATAGCCGCCAGAGCAATTTGCATTGGAGCTGCTTTTCCGTACATCGGGGGAAAGAACCTAGCCCCAAAATCTGTGCCTGTTTCTAATGCTGCTGGATGTTGTGCTATAGAGATATAAAGAGCAGCACCAAAGAAAGTACCACAGCAGAAAATTGCGATTAGCACCATGATCATTGAAATCTCCTTATATTCGCATAACATTTAAATACTAATCACCATGATCAGTATTATCCTGATTACTGCCCAGGAATCAATTTTGCGCCGTTTACCCACAATGCGCATTAAAAACAGCTACCTACATGGATTTGGCACAATCGTACAAAATGCGATCACTCTCCAGAGTAAAAAACCGGCTCAGTGGCCGGTTTGGGTGGTTGGGTGTCTGGTAGAGACAGCAATCACAAAGTAGCTAATTTATAGCTCTAAAACGCAAAAG
>NZ_CANLDD010000089.1 GCF_947489355.1 uncultured Microbulbifer sp.
TGTTAGAACCTCAACAATGCGAGCTTGCTCTTACAAATCAATAGGCTACATCCAAACGGGAACAGCCCCTAGCAACACGTCTGGCAGAAAATTAGGAGCGCACCGGCGCTCTCTTTGTACAAAAAACGTGCTCACGGACTTGGAAAATGAGCTCAAAAAGTGAAAAAAAGATCGCGCTGATCACCGGTGGAAGCCGCGGAATCGGTGCCGCCACGGCACGGTTACTTGCCCGGCGTGGATATCATATCGCCATCAGTTACCGGGAGCGGAAAGAACAGGCCGAATGCCTGCTAAATGAACTTCAAGCTTTTGGCGTTGAGGCAATAGCCGTGCGCACAGATATTGCCTCAGAGGCGGATATCCTGCATTTATTCAGGGAAGTCGACCGGCAACTCGGCCCTCTGCAATACCTGGTGAACAATGCCGCAATCCTCAAACCACAAATGCGTGTTGAGGCAATGGATGCAGAGCGCATTAACCAGATTCTCACCATTAATATCACAGGCACCCTACTCTGCTGCCGCGAAGCCATAAAAAGAATGTCAACCAAACATGGCGGTAGTGGCGGTGCCATTGTCAATATCTCTTCCGGTGCCAGCCGTTCGGGATCGCCCAATGAATATATCGACTATGCGGCCAGCAAAGGTGCAGTCGATACCCTGACCATCGGTCTCAGCCAGGAAATTGCCAGCGAGGGAATCCGGGTGAACGGCGTACGGCCCGGTTGTATCTACACAGAAATGCACGCAGATGGCGGGGAGCCCGACAGGGTAGAGCGGGTAAAATCCGCAATTCCCCTCGGGCGAGGCGGTCAACCGGAAGAGGTGGCTGCAGCGGCAGCCTGGCTTCTCAGCGATGAGTCTGCGTTTACCATGGGTGCGTTTATTGATGTCACGGGCGGAAAATAGGATAAGCATTTATGCCGGAAGCGCTGTTTTCCCTGATTGCAGCCACGGGCCTGTTGCTCGGCTCTCCCGGCCCTGCGCCACTCGCATTGGCAGCTTCTGGAGCAACCTTTGGCGTGAGGAAAAGTACCGGTTTTTTGATCGGTATCCTGCTCGGCCTGTGCATAGCGATTGTAGGTGCCACTGCCGGCGTGGCGGCACTGTTGTCGGCCTGGCCTGAAGCCCATTTTATTGTACAGGTGGGTGGAGCACTTTATATTGGCTACATTGCAATAAAAATTGCTACGGCGCCCGTACTGAATCCGGGCCAATCGGCTGAGACCCGGGTGCCGTCACTGTTGGACGGATTTATCTTTAATTTGCTCAACCCAAAGGCCTACGCCGCTTTTTTTGCCATTTTCTCCCAGTTCCTGCTCCCGATTGAAGGGCATGGCCCAAGCTATCTTGTAACCGGATTGGTCTGCCTGCTGGTCGCTGCCCTGGTGGATTTTCTCTGGTTGTGTCTCGGCGGCAGCCTGCGGCCCCTTTTCCACAAGCCATTACCGGCAAGGGTCATCAGGGTGAGCTTTGCTCTGTTGATGGTAGCCGCAGTAGCGACTGTGCTTCTGCGTTAAAAGCGGATGGGATACTCAGCACATTTCTGCAATCAGGGCCTTTACGGACGACAGCATGCGCCGGCTCACCAGCGGTGCCTCTGCCACCCCGTCCAGCTCTACCCGGTAATGACCGCTCTCCCTGCGCAGGCCGACAATAAACTCCCGCGCCACCAGGGTACTGCGGTGCACGCGCACAAAGCGCGCGCCGAACTTGCACTCCAACTCCTTCAGGGATTCATCCAGGATTGTCTCGCCGGCGGGGTGATGGGCCAGGACATATTTGCTGTCGGCGATCAGGCAACGGATGGTATTCACCTGCAGCAGTTCCACCCCCAGGCGGCTCACGGCCTTGATACGGCTGCAGTCAGGGGGTTCCTGTGCGCCCTGTAACAGTTTTTGCTGGGGTTTGCTGAGACGCTGCACCTTCGCGACCGCCTGGCGCAGCTGCTCGACGCTGACCGGCTTGAGTAAATAGCCAGCTGCGGAGGTGGCAAACGCGGGCAGGGCGAATTCATCGTGGGCGGTGCAAAAAATGATTGCCGGTGGGCAGTTGCGGGCAGCCAGCTGCTGCGCCAGCGCCAGGCCACTGCCGCCGGGCATTTCGATATCGAGTAAAACAAGATCGGGGTCCAGTACCTGCACCTGTATCAGCGCGGACTCACTATCCACAGCTTCGCCCACCGCAGTGCAATGATCAATAGTACCCAACTGCCGGTGTAGACGTGTACGGGCCAGAGGCTCATCATCGACAATCAGGACTCGCAACTGGGTCACTGCGTCACCTCGGCATGTCTTTTGCTGTTCATAGCGACCTCTGTACCCCGTTGGGCCGACTCCCTGGGAACCAAGGGTAGCTGCAGGGCCACCCGATAGTGACCGCCCTCCCGACGGGCGGTAAATTTGAAGCGATCACCGTAATAGGCTGCGAGACGCTGGCGGATATTCTCCATGGCCATACCGTTGCTTTCCCTGCAAGGGCGCACAGTTTCCCGCGGCAGGGGGTTGACGACCGTGATTCTGAGGGCGGCATCCCGGATTCCGCACTGCACCGTAATTTCCCCTCCCTTACGCAACTGCGCCACGCCATGCAGTACGGCGTTTTCAAGCAGGGGTTGCAACAACAGACTGGGCAGTTGAATCTCCTCCAGCCCTGCATCCAACTGCCAGCGCTGTTTCAGGCGCCCCCCCAACCGCAGTGCCTCGATCTCCAGGTAGCGTCTGGCGAGGGTGACCTCCTGTTGAAGGGACACCAGTTTGGGGTCGGCAAGACTGGCGCGAAACAGCGTGCACATGTCTTCCACCAGGCGTTCGGCGCGGTCCGGGTCCACAGCGATCAGGCTGGCCAGGCTGTTCATGCTGTTAAACAGAAAATGGGGACGGATACGGGACTGCAGCGCCTCAATGCGTGCACCCAGTTCCGCCTGCTGCTGGTTGACGAGTTGTTGTTGCAGATAGGCGTAGCGCAGTACCACACCGGCGCAGATAGCCCCCAGCAGACAGTCGCTGGCAAGCCCCCACCAGTCAAAACCGGCCTGGAGCAAGAGCGCGCGCAGGGCGCGCTGTATCACCATAATCACGCCCAGCACCGCGAGCGCCGCTGCGAAACTGAGACCGCCTGCCTGTTTGTGGGGCAACCTGGCCAAATAAGGGCGCAGGCGACACAAGACCGCGGCGGAGGGCAGGATCACCCACTGGATCACCAACGACACCAGTCCCAGGCGCTGCCAGCTGAATTCACGCAATCCATCCAGGGCCAGTACCAGCACCAGGGCCAGCAGCTCACCCATCAGTACCAGTGCCACCAGGGCGGTGCCACTGCACAGATCCGGCAAAAAAGGCAGTGTGCCAGAAATCGCAGAATCCTTGTTATTAGCATCAGGTTTTCGAATTTTCTGCGCTATAATGCCCGGCGGCCTGGGAAATGACATGCAGTTGTTATTCTTGATTGTCCTTAAACACGAAGGGCAAGATACCACCAAGCTCCCCGGTCTTTCACCTCACTGCAGCCAGGAAAACCATGAGCAATAGCAAAGCCCCCACCAACTCCGCCAACAACCCGGTCCCCAAACCCTGGGGCGGTCGCTTCAGCGAGGCTACCGATACCTTTGTCGAGCGATTTACCGCCTCGGTCTCCTTCGATCAACGTATGGCACTGGAGGATATCCAGGGCTCCCTTGCCCATGCGCAGATGTTGTCGGAGGTAGGGGTATTGAGCGACGGGGAATACCGTAAAATCGCCGCTGGCCTAGGGGATATTGCCGAGGAAATTAAAGCGGGGACATTTCCCTGGTCGGTTCAGTTGGAGGACGTGCATATGAATATTGAGGCACGCCTGACCGAGCGTATCGGCCCCACCGGCAAGAAGCTGCACACCGGCCGCTCCCGCAACGACCAGGTGGCAACCGATATTCGCCTGTGGCTGCGCAGCCGTATTGATCGCATCGCCGCCGAACTGACCCGCCTGCAATCGGGACTGGTGGCCCTGGCCGAGCGCGAGGCCGATACTATCATGCCGGGCTTTACCCACCTGCAGAGCGCGCAGCCGGTGACCTTCGGTCACCATCTGCTGGCCTGGAACGCCATGCTCAGCAGGGACTTTGAGCGTCTGATGGATTGCCGCAAGCGCCTGAACCGCTCTCCCCTGGGCGCCGCCGCACTGGCCGGCACCAGCTACCCAATTGACCGCGCTCGCACCGCCGAACTGCTGGGCTTTGACGCGCCCAGCGAGAACTCTCTGGACTCTGTCAGTGACCGGGATTTCGCAATCGAATTCTGCGCCTTCGCCGCGCTGCTGCTCACCCATCTGTCCCGTGCCAGTGAGGAACTGGTGCTCTGGACCTCCAGTCAGTTTGATTTTATCGACCTGCCGGACCGTTTCTGCACCGGCTCCTCCATCATGCCGCAGAAGAAAAATCCGGACGTGCCGGAATTGGTGCGCGGCAAGACCGGTCGCGTCAACGGCCACCTGGTAGCGCTGCTGACGCTGATGAAAAGCCAACCACTGGCGTACAACAAGGACAACCAGGAGGACAAGGAGCCGCTATTCGATAGCGCCGATACCGCACTGGACTGCCTGCGCGCCTTTGCAGATATGGTGCCGGCACTGGAGGCGAAGAGAGACAATATGCTGGAGGCTGCGGCCAGGGGCTTCTCCACCGCCACAGACCTGGCCGACTATCTGGTGCGCAAGGGCGTTGCCTTTCGCGATGCCCATGAGATTGTCGGCCAGTCGGTGTCCTTTGCCATCGAACAGGGCAAGGACCTGGCAGAATTGAGTTTGCACCAACTGCAACAATGCTGCGCGGAAATCGATGAGGATGTGTTTGCCGTGCTCACCCTGGAGGGCTCGGTCACTGCCCGTGCCCACATCGGCGGCACCGCGCCGATGCAAGTGCGCGCGGCCTGTGCCCGGGCGAGAGACGCCATCGCACTGCGCGCTGAGGCCCCATCCGGGACCGATCTACAGACACAGTGCCAATAACACCCGCTCCCCCTGCTGATCGCTCAACACGCGATCCAGCAGCGCTGGCAGATCTTCGCCCGTGGAAGCGCATTGCCAACCGGGATCGGCAAACGCCAAATGGTAGCCTCCGGACTTGGCAGCGACCCAAAGTTCGCCACTGGCCGACTGGCGCGAGATAATAACCTGGCTGCCATTGTCCTCCAGTGTCAGGGTCAACACGGCGCCATTGCGCTCGAAATCAATGTCCCAGGCGCAGTTATCCACAGCGTCCTCGATCGTCATCAGGGTGTGCTCAACGGCCGCCTCGTATCTGGTCTGGCTCATCTTTATGTAACTTCTGTTAGGGTCTGCTTGGTAGAAATTTCCGGGCCGCTATACTATCAGGCTTTTGCCGAACACCGCTTGGCAAGCCCGGGCGCAGGATGTCATCCATGTCGAAAACACCGTTTCTCTCTCTCCTGGCCCTCCTGGCCAGTGCCGGCCTCGCAACCAGTTGCGGCCAGAAAGGCCCGCTGTACCTGCCCCAGGCTCCCGCTTCGCCGGCTCCGAGTATTACCACTGGACCACCCTCCACCGCACCCACCAGCAACACAGCGACTCAGCCGGGCGAATCTGATGAGGAGGATCGCAAAAGCGCGGAAGACCCAGCAGAGCAAGAAACACAGAAATGAGCGAGTTCAATTACCGCGACGGCAGTCTGTGGGCGGAGCAGGTTTGCCTGGAAGAGATCGCCGGGCGTTTCGGCACCCCAACCTACGTCTACAGCCGCGCGCACTTTGAGCGGCAATACCAAGCCTATGCCAATGCCCTCGGCAGTCATCCCGGCCTGATCTGTTATGCGGTCAAGGCCAACAGCAACCTGGGCATCCTGTCCCTACTGGCACAGCTGGGTGCGGGCTTTGATATCGTCTCCGGCGGCGAGTTGGAGAGGGTGCTACTGGCCGGCGGCGATCCCTCCCGTGTGGTTTTTTCCGGTGTGGGAAAAACCGCTGACGAGATGCGCCGTGCGCTCGAGGTGGGTGTGCACTGCTTCAATATCGAATCCGAGGCGGAAATGCACCGCCTGGCGCAGGTGGCGGCAGAGTGCGAGACCGTCGCCCCCATCTCCCTGCGAGTGAATCCGGATGTCGATGCCCAGACCCACCCCTATATTTCCACAGGTCTTAAGGAAAACAAGTTTGGTATCGCCATTGCACACGCCTTAGGCACCTACTCTCGCGCAGCAAACTCCGCACACTTGAAAGTGATCGGTGTGGATTGCCATATCGGCTCCCAGCTAACCGAGATAGCGCCCTTTATGGATGCTCTGGATCGACTGCTGGAACTGGTCGACCGGCTCCTCGGGGAGGGCATCCAGTTGGAACATCTGGATCTGGGCGGTGGCCTGGGTGTGCGTTACCGGGGAGAGGAACCACCACCGGTGGCGGCCTACCTCATGGCGGTGCTCGAGCGCATTGGCGATCGCAACCTGGGCCTGATTCTGGAGCCGGGGCGTTCCATCGCTGCCAACGGCGGCGTACTGTTGACCCGGGTCGATTACCTGAAGCCGACCGAGGAACACAACTTCGCCATTGTCGACGCCGCCATGAACGACAACCTGCGCCCGGCCCTGTACCAGGCCTGGCAGGATATCGTGCCGGTGACACTGAACCATGGCGAGAGCGCCCTGTGGGATATCGTTGGCCCGGTTTGTGAAACCGGTGATTTCCTCGGCAAGAACCGCACCCTATCCTTGAGGGAGGGGCAGCTGCTGGCGGTGCTCTCCACCGGCGCCTACGGGTTTACCATGAGCTCAAACTACAACAGCCGCACCCGTGCAGCAGAGGTGCTGGTGGACGGTGGCAATACCTATCTGGTGCGGGCGCGGGAAACTTTCGCCGACTTGGTACGGGGGGAGAGCCCGGTACCGGAAAAAATCTGACCCCCGGTGACGGAATCGATGTCAGAATAAGAATGACATTGGCGCAATCGAGAACCCTGAGAGAACCCAGCTTCTCATTGCCAAAGTGCGACACAAAGGGTGCCGTCGCCGGCGTAAAGTTGCAAGGCCATGCGGTACCCGCTGACGCACACCGCTTTGCCAGTACTCCGCGGACGACAGCCGATGTATTCAGGGATGATACTTCGTCTACCCAATACAGAACCCACAGAGAAATGGAATGCGCGTTAAATTCAGCAAGATGCACGGGCTCGGAAACGATTTTGTCATGCTCGACGGCGTTAGTCAGCGAATCAGGCTGTCGCCAGACAAGATTCGCCGAATTGCCGACCGCCGCCTGGGCATCGGCTGCGACCAGGTACTACTGGTGGAACCACCCCAGTATCCCGATACGGATTTCCGCTACCGGATCTTCAATGCGGACGGTGGGGAAGTGGAGAACTGCGGCAATGGCGCTCGCTGCTTTGCACGCTTTGTACACGAGCGCCGCCTTACCGGTAAACAACACCTGAACGTGGAAATCGCCAGCGGCACGCTGCAGCTCAACCTTATAGGTGGTGACCAGGTCGAGGTGAATATGGGGGCGCCACTCCTGGAGCCGGAGCAAATTCCCTTCAGTGCCGATCGCCGTGCGGAAAGCTATCCCCTGGAGATCAACGGCGAGACTTTTATTATCGGCGCCGTATCCATGGGCAACCCCCACGCAGTGTTACTGGTTGAGGATGTACAGATGGCTCCGGTGCCCGAGCTGGGTCCCCTGTTGGCAATGCACCCGCGTTTTCCACAGGGCGTGAATGTGGGCTTTTTGCAAATTGAGGCCCGCAGCATGGCGCATCTGCGGGTATTCGAGCGCGGCGTGGGCGAAACCCGTGCCTGTGGCACTGGCGCTTGCGCTGCCATGGTCTGCGCACACCAACGCGGACTGGTGGAGGACAAGGTGGAAATCCATCTGCCGGGGGGCGCCCTGACAATCCACTGGAGTGGACCGGGTCAGCCAGTTACTATGAGTGGGCCCGCAACCACGGTTTTTCACGGGCAAATTATTCTCTGAATAACAATACGGGCAGGGTGGCAGTCTATTCGCACTTCCCAGGAATTACGCGCACCTGCCGCCAGAGGGTGCCCACCCGCTGAAGTTGCAACTGCACCTCAGGTCCGCACGGATATCGAACACATCAAAATGGAACAAAAAGACGCCAAGCATCCCCTTGACGAGATTGCCTCTGATCCGCACAAGGAGGCACAGCGCAATGAAAAGCTGCTCGCACGCCAGGTTGCCCGCTACCTGATGCAAAACCCCGAGTTCTTTGTCGAGCGTATGGACCTGCTCGAGACCATCAAATTGCCGCGGGAAAATGGCAAGACGGTGTCGTTGATGACACACCAGACCAACCTGTTGCGCGAGCGCAATATCGAGATGCGCCAGCGGCTCGACCAACTGCTGCACAATGCCCGCGAAAACGACCAGTTATTTTTCAACAGTCGCCGCCTGATTCTGGCCCTGCTGGAGGCGCAGAACGTGGGCAAGGCCGCTGAGGTCCTCTATGCCAACTTTTCTACCGACTTCAATGTGGAATTCACTACTCTGACCCTGTTTGACCCCCCACCTGGGACACGCAGCAGTCTGGGCCAGGTGCAAACCAGTTCCAGCGCCAGCGCCCAAACCGCTATTGGTGGAATTCTGCGCAATGGTCGCCCTGTTTGTGGTGTTTTACGCCCGGTAGAGCGTGAATACCTGTTTGCCGGGCAGGGACAACAGGTGGCCTCTGCAGCAGTAGTGCCGCTGGGCAGTCAATTGGGCGTGCTTGCGGCAGGTTCTTCCGACCCGCAATACTATCGTTCCAGCCTGGGCACACTGTTTCTGTCCTACATCGCTGAGGTATTGGAACGCCTGTTGCCAAAGTGGTTGGAGCGCTAGGGGCTGTTCCCGTTTGGATGTAGCCTATTGATTTGTAAGAGCAAGCTCGCATTGTTGAGGTTCTAACACAAC
>NZ_CANLDD010000090.1 GCF_947489355.1 uncultured Microbulbifer sp.
CAGGCTGTGGATGTATCAGTTTCTGGTGGGCGTGCCTATGAGCTGCTGGGGATCGCGCTGGAGGAAGGGTTCACTGGCATTGGCGTAAAGCAGAAGGGAGCACACAAGGGGCGATTTCTGCATTTGGATGATCTTGGGCTTATACCGGGTGAGCGTACCCGGCCTACTGTCTGGAGCTACTAGCCGCGTTTCTGGGTTGTATAAAATTTGCTCAATGTTCTGATTTGATGATTATTATCGTAGGTGAACCGCTGCAGAATTGCTTCCGGGGTAGTAATCAGGATAATAGTGGTCACGGCGACCACTATATAAATGTTAGAGCTTAATGATGAAGAAAATATTAGCAATTAACACCCTATGCTTATTGCTTTTAATAGCCGGGTACTACTTCTCTAGTCAGGCTTTGGCTGGAAGTTATACTACCGGCGTAATGCAAGGGATAGCGCAAGCTTGTATTGAAGGTTTTGAGCCAATAGGCGGAACTTTTTCATGCGGGGAGGCTATTGCCATTTACAACCCAAATTTTAGCGGCGCAGCAAAAAGTGAAACGCATATCAACACTTTCATATTTATGGCTATAGAAATAGTTTTGTTTATCTTATTATTTGCTAGCTTGATTTTGGGGTATCGGGCAATAAACCGTTCTAACAAATAAGGATATGTTGCGCTTGCTGCAACATTTACACCTAAATAAACAAGCCGGCCACTGAGCCGGTTTTTTTACGCCTGGAGAAAGCTACTTCTACAGGTCCGAAAATCTGGAGCTACTAATGGACTGGAAAGCGATAGTTAAAAGCGTGGCGCCGACTCTGGGCGCTGCCCTTGGTGGCCCTGTTGCGGGAACGGCAGTCAAGTTCCTGGCCAGTGCCTTACTGGGTAATGACAAGGCCACTGAACAGGATATTGCCAACACCATTCTGACGGCGAGCCCCGAACAGCTACTGGAACTGCGCAGCCTAGACAACCAGTTCAAGCTCAAGATGCGTGAGCTGGATATTGATGTATATCGGCTCGAAGTGGAGGACCGCAAGAGTGCACGGGAACTAGGCATCAAAGGGGGCCTGTGGGTCCAGGCGGTGCTGTCGTTTGTGTTCATCAGCGGTTATTTCTTCCTGACCTACCTGCTGTTCTCCGGCAGCGTAGAGGTAACCCCGGCATTCGAACAGACCGGAACCCTGATGCTTGGCGTGATCACCGGCGCAATACCAATGATCTTGCAATTCTGGTACGGCTCCAGCCAAGGAAGTAAGGAAAAGACACAGGCAATGAAGCCATGAACACACAACCCGAGCACTGGCACCTGAGCAAAAGCGTATCAGTCACCCAGATAGTCAGCATCATTCTTTTGGCGGCTGGTTTATTTATATGGGGCTCTGATATAGAGAAGGGAATCACAGCCAACACCCAGGCCATTCAACACGAATCAGACCTGCGTTCTCTGGAGCAGAAGCACATCGGTGAATTCAAGGATGAGATCCGAGCTCGATTGCAGCGTATTGATAACAATCTGGAAAGATTGATAGAGCGGAGAGAGTAATGGCCAGGCGCAACCACAACGGCCTGACTGATAAGTGGCAGATATTTGCAGACACCTATCTGGCTGATCCTGAGTTAAATGCGACGAAGGCATATAAGGTTGCATATCCGAATGCGAGCCAGCGAACCTGCGAGGTAAAAGGGTCAGAATTGGTGAGAAAAGGTGAGGTGGCTGAATACATCCAAAAAGCCCAGAAAGCCCGCTCAGAGCGCACTCAGATAGACGCGGACTATGTACTGAAGCGCTTGGCAGAGATCGACCAGATGGATGTTCTGGACATTCTCAAGGATGACGGTTCGCTGAAGCCCATTCGGGAGTGGGCAAAGGTCTGGCGTCAGTTTATCTCTGGAATGGACCTGTCAGAGCTGTGGGAAGGTAGTGGTGATGAGCGCCAGGTTGTCGGTGTGCTGAAGAAAATCAAGTGGCCGGACAAGGTGAAGAACCTGGAACTGCTGGGCAAGCATGTTAATGTTCAGGCATTCCGCGAACAGAAAGAGGTGAAGGTCACTCTGCAGTCGCTGATTGATGATCTGATTGAGTGATGGATAATCTTTCGGGCAATTTACTTAGGACGTGTAAATCAGCATAATGGTGCTGCGGTGATCCCTATATTGACGCTCTTACCATTTTATTTGGTGATTTTGATAACCTAGGCCAGTTAGGATGAAACTCAAAATTTTTCTGATCTTATTTTTTATTCCTCTGCAGGCCTATGCTGATCAGCCTCCAGATTGGAGAAACTTTAAAGTTACTTCCGCAAATGGTAAATGGAATGCATTTGTAGGAAGAGATTACAACGAGGGGGCTAAGTATCCCTGGGAAGATACATGGACCTTGTCCGTCTATAAGGCTTTCCGTTATCCGATACCTACTCCAAGTGAAATTCCCATCTGGTCGCGTCCTTATGACCCTAGCGGCTATGCTGGAGGCTATTTGTCGGATGATGGAAAAGTTTTTGTTTATGTTGAATATTGGTACCACAAAGATCGCCCGGTTGTAAAAATTTTCAGAGAAGATTGTAAGATATTTAAAGATGGGAATTTTTTTAAGGTTGGGAAAAATCTTAAGAAAACGGTATCTCATGAGCTTTGGTTGGGAAAGGGAAAAGTTCTTCAATTTGTTTCTCTAGAGGGTGAGCCACATATAGAGATAAGCACCGTATCTGGTGTTAGGTATGTTAATACTGTTTGTGAAAAAAGCACAAACTGATTCTATAGGCTAGATGTCTTTATCTAAAGGATTACAAAAAACGGCTGACTAGATATAAGCCCGCCCAGCGCGGGTTTTTTTGTGTCTGGTGATTTTGTGTTTGAGAAAGTGACTGAATAATCCCTGTTAGAGAGATGACTGATTAATGAACCTGCAAGCGGAGATTTCCTCGGAAGAAGTGGAGTCGGTTCGAGATCTGATCAAGCGCTGTGTTCACGACTTTCCCTTTTTTGCTCTGAAACAATTGAAGATCGCTACAAAGCGCGGTGCTCTGAAGCCATTGAAGCTCAATCGGGCGCAACGCTATGTGCATGAGCGCCTGGAAGATCAACTGTTTGAGTTGGGTATGGTGCGGGCCCTGATTCTAAAAGGGCGTCAGCAGGGTATCAGCACTTATGTTGAAGGCCGTTACTACTGGAAGACACGATTCCGCAAAGCAGTGAAGGCTTTCATTCTCACGCACCTACAGCAGGCCACTGACAACCTGTTCGATATGGTGTTTCGTTACCACAACAATTTGCATCCATTGCTGAAACCGGCAACGGCCAATGCCAGTTCCAAAGAGCTGCACTTTGCGCAGAACGATAGCGGCTACAAAGTGGCGACAGCAGGCAGCAAAGGCGCTGGCCGCTCCAGCACGATTCATTACTTCCACGGCTCTGAAGTGGCCTTCTGGCCTCATGCGGAAACCCATGCAGCTGGTGTGCTGCAGGCAGTGCCGGAAGGGGAGAACAGCGAGATTATCTTCGAGAGCACGGCCAATGGCATCGGCGGTTACTTCCATGACCTCTGGCAGAAAGCCGAAGCCGGCGAGTCGGAGTTTATCGCAATTTTTCTGCCCTGGTACTGGCAGCCGGAGTATCGCAAAAAAGCGCCAAGTGATTGGAAGCCCAGTGATACGGAACTGGATACTGCCAAGACTTACAACCTGGATAGGGACCAACTGTACTGGGCGCACCAGAAAAACATTCAGCTTCGTGGTGATGTCGGCGAATGGGGCTGGCTCTTCCTGCAGGAGTATCCATTCTGTGCCGCCGACGCCTTCCAGCAATCGGGACAGGACACCCGGGCAGATTGGGTGGTGCGTCCGGACGATGACGACAGCGTGGAAGTGGCGGAGGGCATTAACGAAAAGCTCAATGAAGCGGCGCGCATGACGCGGTCTGATAAAGCCTGTGCTGATGCCTTTGCCGGCCAGGTCAAGTGCGGGCTCGACTGGGTGGAGGTTTCCCGCAGCAGTGATCCTTTCGCTTATCCCTACCGCTGTAAGCGTGTGCACCGCAATGAGATTTTTTGGGATTGGCATGCGGAGTCGGACCTTTCCAACGCACGTTGGTTGGTACGGCGACGCTGGGTGGACCGGGATCAGGCAGAACTGGCGTTTCCCGGCCACAAGGATTTGATCAGGTTCGCCTGCCAGGGTTGGGATGGGTTCGACACCGAATACCAACTGATGCGGCGGGAGGATTTGCTTGGCGCTTATTCGGATTACACCGCCACCGATATGTTCTTGCAGGATTGGTGGGACAGCGACCGGGAACGCGCACTGATCTATGAGGTGTATTCTGGATATTAAGCACAACGGTTCCATGACGATACCGGGGCGCAGTATCCGCCTGGTGGCGCGGGAGCATCTGGACCTGATGACGCCGGATTGGCGCAGTGCCGATACGGTGCGGTCAAGCCGGGAGCCAATGCTACACAGGTTTCCCGCACCCTTTTATCGGATTACCGCGAAGCCATTGAACAGGGCACGTTGGCCAAACTCTACGCCATGCCCAATAAACCCTGGTCCGCGCCAAACGCGGTACCCATGGCCCAGGGGCTCTACAGGCAGGATCGGGATCAGGCGGCCCGCAAGGCCGGGCGTGGATTTTCTACCACCCCAAGACGTTACCAGCCCAAACCCCGCAATTTCTTCTGATTTTTCTGAGGCGCCTATGGCCAGTAAAAAGAACCTCACCGATGCAGTGATCGGGGACAGCCTGAGCCTGCCGCTGGTGTTTAAGGATGAGAATGGCAGCCGTATTGATATTTCCGGTCGCACCTTCTGGTTCACTGTCAAATTGAATCCGCAGGTACCGGATGACCGGGCAGATGCCCAGATCATTTTGACAGCGCCCGCCGATGCCAACAGCCAAAACGGGGAAGTGGCCATTGGTCTGTCCGCGGCGCAGACGGAAAACCTCAAGGCCACCAGTTACAACTACGACGTGCAGATGGCCACACCGATTCTCGGCGATGAACCGGAAGTGCGGACCATCGTGTACGGCCGCATCCGTTTCCTGCAGCAGATTACCCGAAGCCGCTGAACCATGGCCAATACCATTACCTTTATTGAAGAGAGTGCCACCAACACCATTTCCGTGCTCGCGTCCGAGTCGGTTCAGGTGCAGTCGGTTACTGAAACTGTCGAGGCCCGACAGGTGGCGAGCCAGGCCCTGGAGGTGACGCTCGATGCTAGAGGGCAGCCGATCACGGTTGAAGTCACCGGCGATGTGGGTGTGGTGGCGAGACTGGCGGCGCAGGTGGTGGAAGCGGAGCGCAGCGCCTCTGCCAGTGCTTTGGCGGCGGCACTGAGTGAAGCCGGTGCAGCCAACAGTGAAGAATATGCCGGCGTTAGCGAGGAGAACGCGGCCTCCAGCGCTACCGATGCGGCCAGGAGTGCGGTACAGGCCAATGACCACCGTATCGCCGCCGAAAGCAGTGCGGTGAGTGCCGGCGATAGCGCGAGCTTTGCCGAGTCCAGCAAACAGGCCGCTGCCGATAGTGCCGCCTCCGCGCAAAGTTGGGCCGGCTCTGCACAGATTTCTGCCGAACAGGCTGGCACTGAGGCCGGGAAAGCCGAAACCAGCGCCACGGAAGCTGCAGGTTCCGCCTCGGCGGCTGCCACCAGCGCGCAGAATGCAGCCGGTAGCGCCGGGCAGGCGGAGGGTCATGCCAGTGATGCCGGTCACAGTGCCGAGACTGCCACCACCCAAGCCGGTTTGGCCACCAGTGCAAAAACCGATGTGGCAATAGCGCGGGATGCGGCCATAAACGCGCGCACCGGTGCCGAGACAGCCCAGGCCAATGCCGCCGCTAGTGCTACCGCTGCGGCCAGCAGTGCAACAACCGCACAGACAGCAAAGGCGGGTGCGAGTGCGGCGCAGCAAAAAGCGTTTCAGTGGGCCAACCATCCTGAAGACCAGTTGCTACCCGGAGAAACCCAATACTCCAGCGCCCACTGGGCAGCCAAGGCAGCCAAGGCCGCCGAGTCCGCTGCCACGGCTTCGGGGCAGGTGGAGTTTCTGGGGTCCTGGGATGCCGCTGCCAAGGGTACACCGCCGACGCCTGCCAACTCCGCGCGTTATGTGATCGTTAGTGACGGCGTTGTGGACGGCAAAAACGTCTACGTCAATGACTTTATCACCTACTCGGTACCGGATGCGCAGTGGTTTGTCACGCCGGGCTCGGGCAATGTGGCCAGCGTCAACGGCCATATCGGTGCGGTGGCGTTGGATTATGGCGATTTTGCCGGGGCACAAAGTATTGCCCTGGATAATGGTTTGGGAATCCTAGGGAAAGATGCCGGCGGCAGTCATCGCTATCTGATTCGCGCACGATCGGAGGGGTATGTCCAAGTTGGAGAAAGTGCGTATCCCGTCCGCCTTTTTGGGAACAGCGTACCGCAATGGTACAACGGTAGTGAAACCCGCGCTTTGCTGACGACCGGCGGCGGGCAGGAAGTGGCCACCTACTACTACTGGATTGGCGGCATTTGGCCGAAGGATGCTATCAGGATGTAGGGAGAGCCCGGACCCGATAGATTACGAGAGGGCAGCCCTCACGGATGCTGCAGTATTGGCTTACCTGAATGTGATAGCCAGGCGCCAGGACAAGGAAAAGGCCGCGCTGGAGAGGAAGGTTTTTTGGTTGCGGTATTACTACCGGTGGGAAATGCAGGGTGTGTGCAGGAAGGTTGGCCAAGGTAAAACCTGGGTGGTAAATATGTGTCGAATGATTGAGGGAACAGTGGAGGCGTTTCTTTTGGCACAGAATGCCGCATAACTGGCTTTTAATACAGTCTGTATGTATTGACAGTGCGCACGTGTATCTACTATTCTAAGCTAAGCTGTCGCGAAGTATGTACAGCGGGATCATACCCCCCTTTGAAAGCCCCGCCTGGTTAATCCGGCGGGGTTTTTTTATGGCTGTATTTCGACTGTTCGGCCGTTCTATGGATGAAATACGGGGATGCTTTGCAATACCAGACGCCGTTACTTGCCATCGCTGTCCGGTTGTTGTAGCAACTTAACGCGCATGGGCATTAAATACCAGATAACTCCAGCAATTAAGTACTGCACGAAGATATTTCCGACCCAGTTTACCTCCTCGACTCTATTAGCTGCCATCATTAAAAACATGATGCTGCCACATATCAAGTTCAGCCAAAAAGTGAACCAAATTAAGCCGATATTTGCAGCGAGATTTCGAGCGGCGAGGATCAGAAATATACCTAGAATTGCGTACATTGCCAGAGAAAGTATTTGATACTCTTGATAGGGGGGTATCCATCCCCACCCTGGAGGCCATGCAAATCGCATCATCGGGTAAATGCCAAAAATATAAAATAGACCTATAGCCTTCAGGGCAAAGGGAAGGCACTTGATACGAGTGGTGTCATCCATAGTTTACTCCAGAGCGGAGACCGCTTTTAAGTTGATTTAGCTGCAGTCAATAATATAGATGAACTAGGGCCTAGTTCGCTTGGCGAAAACTTTTTTGTGTTCGCAATTCGACTGTTTGTCTTGGAGTCACTGCTTCCCTATGGAGGAAGTCCTCAGATGCTTTGCAATAGCCAGGCGCCAGTTACTCACTATCGCTGTGCAGTCGTTGTAATAATTTAATGTTTTTGGGTATTAGGTACCAGAGAACCCCAGCAATTAAATACTGTGCGGGGATCTCACCGATCAAGTTATCTTCAAGGACTTGATCAGGTGCCAGCATAAAAAGTAAAAGACTGATGGTTGCATGTACCAAGCTCAACCAAATTACGAGCCAAACCAGAACGAGGTTAGCAATGGGATGTTTAGCGGCGAGCAACAGGAATACCCCCAGAGTTGCATAGGTTCCTATAATAGTATATTCGTATTCGGGCTGCCGTGGTGTCCACCCCCATCCTTCAGGCCACCACCATTCCATTAACGGGTAAATAGCAAAGGTAAAAAACAAGCCTATAATCATCATGACAATGGTGAGGCATTTGATACGGGTGATGTCATCCATAGCCTTCCCCTGAGCGGAGACCGCTTTTAAGTTGATTTTGTCGCAGTCAATAATATAGACGAAATAGTTCCTGGCCTGCTCCGTGCGGGCTTTTTTGTATCTGGTAATCTCATGCTTGAAAACGACTACTTCACGGAAGAGGAGTTGTCCTGCCGCTGTTGCGGGAAACTCCACTTCTCGGATGATACGCTGCGCCGATTGATCAGGGTCAGGGTGCGCTTCAACAAGCCTATGGTGATCAACTCCGGTTATCGCTGCCAGGACCACTGCGCCAGGATCGGCTCCACCATGACACACACTACTGGGCAGGCTGTGGATGTATCAGTTTCTGGTGGGGGTGCCTATGAGCTGCTGGGTATCGCGCTGGAGGAGGGGTTCACTGGCATTGGCGTAAAGCAGCATGGTCCCCACAAGGGCAGATTCCTCCATCTGGATGATCTTGGAGCTATTCCGGACAAGCGTGACGGGCCCACAATCTGGAGCTACCCAAGGTAGGGCGTATGAAGGGAGTGGCACAGAATTGATTTCGAGACAGTAATCAGGATAATAGTGGTCACGACCACCACTATATAAATGTTTACCCTACGAGAGAGAACATGACTCCGACTACTTCCATGGCACTATTTATATCAATGGTT
>NZ_CANLDD010000091.1 GCF_947489355.1 uncultured Microbulbifer sp.
AGGAACGTTAGTTCCGTACAGACCGCTTTGAGCGGTTCACGATTAAAGCCACCGGCTTTGCCGGTGGATATTTACTTTGGTAAAATACAGAAGATCCTTTACCGGCCCATCCTGATTGAATGGTAGACTGCCTAGCGTATCTTTACAGGCGGTTCAGGATTTAGGCCTCCTGTTTAAATAAATCGTGGTTGGTAGACCCCTATGTGCATGACAGGTCGGATCGCCTCAATAGCTTGATTATAGAGCGCCTTTTATTTATTTGAAAAAACTTCAAGCCCAACTAATAAGCCCTGTTCTTCTCGGTACTGTTACCTCCCCATTACTGCTCACTTGTGCGGTACAATTATTGGCTAATGCGCTGGATTTATATCCCTGCTCAGAGAGTCTCTATAATACACTCATATCCAATATTGCCATATGGGCCATATCCTCAGCGAGCGCATAGCACACACATTCATGATCGCCCTTGTGCATGCTTTGATCAGAGCCGGCAATGTCTTGTATAATCGTGTCATGTGCTGTCTGCAGCGCCAAGGGATCTATTTTAAGGTCACGGGGAGCACCCAATGGGGTGAGGGTTTCTTTGAATATTCTTCTGAATATATCTTTGGCCTCAAACCCTCTGTGGACCATTTCGACACCGAATGTCTCATTATTTAAATTGCGCACCTTAAAAACTTGTGCTGCAAACTTTCAGAGTTCCTGATTTCTGTATAACTTTTCAACCTGGTCGTGTGATTACTGTTCTTCTGATTCCTACCACAATCCGTAATGTAGGCATTTTCACTTCTTCAATGTGTGCTTTAATTGATTTTCCATGTGAGGGGTTAAAGGGCCACCGCTTGGTGAACTTTGATATTCAGCTTTTCGGCTCCCATAATTCAACCGGATTGCCTTCCGGGTCATGAATCCTGGCAAATTTACCGTTGGGATATTCTTCTGCATCTATAGCGACTTCGATACCTGCTCGGCGAAGTTGATCTGCCATTTTAGACAAGTCATTCACGCGAAAATTAATCATCCAGCTTTGTGATTCCTTGCCGAAATAGGTTGTATCATTTTTGAACGGCGCAAATACAGTTGGCCCCCCCTCTTGTACCCAGGGCAATTGACTATATTCTGCCGGAACGGGGTTTACACCTAAGTGCTTCTCGTACCATTTTGCAAGTTTCTCAGGATTACCCGTACGGAAAAATATACCGCCAATCCCATTGACTTTCTCCATTTTTATTCCCTGATTGATTTATAGGTAAAATAGCAATCTGTTATCACAGCCCGGTGTTCGATGAGCTGTATTCTATCGAAACTTATGTTTAGGTGGTAAGGGGCTTCTATACTTTTCAATAATTAAAAATATTCTGGTATTGTCTTCTTGCAACAGAATGGGTATTGCGTACTCCTCCACATCAATTTGGTGGCCTATCTATCCGAGAAAATTCTTCCTGCATTTATGGCTCAATTTTTTACTCCCTGTGATGCCTTCTCTGTTTTTGTAGCTACAGCGCTATACAAAATACTAACCAGTGTGTTTGGCGCGAAAAGCTCTTTGACAGACTAATTCTGATAACTGGCGTTTCCCATGGATTGTCGACCTTTTGTTACCGATAAGGTTGCGCGTGCCGCCTCTCTTATTCTCTGTCTTTTTGGGATTTGACAACCACAATGGATTGCAAAGCCAAACGGTCTGGCGCCCATTTGTAATAAATCGTTAAAAAATAGCAAATGGTAGCTACCTGCAGTAGGAATATTGGTGCCTTAGTAATAAAAATAATTTCACCATCGATTTGCGTAGCCTTTGACTTCTGATGATCGTACCAGGTCTATGGTTTGTCTTTCCATAGATACAGCATTCTTTCTGTCTGTGTCGTCAATATGTTCGGGGTAGCCGCGTTACCGATTGCGTAAGTAAACACATACTTACTTTTAGTGCTGCCATTTGTTATTAACCCCACCCAGTCTTTCAGGAGAAATAACTTTCTGAGAAAGTAAAACTTTCTTTTTCGGCGGCTAAAAATAACGGACTGCAAAGTCAAACTCGTGTGGCGCCTCTTAATACTACAAATCGCTAAAAATCAGCAGCTTCAATCCCCCCGACACCGTTGTTTTTGCGTCTTTCCTTGGGAAGAATCTCCCGCTTCCAGGCTCGTGCAGTATCGGGTTTTTGCTGACGAGTGTATCGGGGCTGTGCACAGCCTGTCTCGGGTGCCGGGTATTCTTCCCACCCGTGCCGGCAATACTCGGTGATACCAGCAGTGCCGGGTTAATGTGGTAAAGGGAAGTGCCGCCGCCGGCTGCGGGTTGGTTGTAGCTGAGCATATCGGCGGGCCTGCGTGGCTACGCTGGTATCTGAACGGTGGCAATCCAGCAGGTGAGGGAAGCGCGGTTTGATTGTCGGGTTGATAACCAAAAATAATCGAAAACAGAAAAAGTACAGAGAGAAAGAGGAATCAAGATGTTGGATTTTCGCAAGCCGCAAAAAAAGCGGATCGCACAGGCGATTCGCCAGGCGCAGTCAATCAATCATACCGCCCCCCTGTGGTGTAGCGCTGCGATGGCCTGCCTGGCAATAACGGCCACGCCCGCCATCGCCCAGAGTGATAGCGGTGAAGAAGCCTACAGCAAGGCCATTGAGGAAATTACTGTTACCGCACAGAAGATTGAGGAGAGCATTCAGGACGTACCCATTGCTGTTTCGGCTTTGTCTGGTGACACTATGGACGACCTGAAAATCGAGCGCGGCGAGGAGCTGTTGCGCGCGGTGCCCAATGTGAATTTCTCTAAGAATAATTTTAGCACCTACAACTTTTCTATCCGCGGTGTGGGTACCAAGGCCATCTCCGCCAGCTCAGACCCGGCGGTGGCGGTGAGTTTCAACAATGCGCCACTGATCCGCAACCGCCTGTTCGAGCAGGAGTTCTTCGATGTACAACGCTTGGAGGTACTGCGCGGCCCGCAAGGCACCCTGTATGGCCGCAATGCCACCGCCGGGGTGGTGAATATGTTGCCGCAGATGCCGGGGCCGGAGTTTGAATCAAATCTCAAGGCGGAGGTGGGCAGCTACAATTCCCGGCGTACCAGCGGCATGTTGAATGTACCCCTGGGGGATTCCCTGGCCATGCGCTTTTCCGGCGCTATGACCCAGCGGGACGGCTTTGACTATAACACCGTGACCGACAACGACGTTAATGACCGGGATCTTTACTCCACCCGTTTGATCCTGCAGTGGGAGCCCAGCGAAGCCTTTAGCGCCAATCTGATCTGGCAGCACTTCGAGGAGGATGACAACCGCTCCCGCACCGGCAAGCAGCTTTGTACCCGCGATTCCGGGCGAGACATGGCTGGTGACACTGAGATCCCTGAGCAATTTAAAAACCAGTTCACCTTAGGGTGTCGCCCCGGTTCCCTATACAGTGACGATGCCTATAACACGCCAGACGCCCGAGGCTTTGCATTTGTGCGGCTTCTCCAAGGTTTAAGCTTGGGCAGAGATGAAAACCGCCAACCAGTTTTGGCAATACCTGAAGATTTAGATCCCTATGCCAATGTCAGGCAGTCGCGGGACCTGCATGAGATAGCCACCAGCTATGATCCGGTATTCCGCGCCGAGAACGATCTGGTACAGCTCAATCTGGAGCTGGCCCTGGGGGATTCGCTGCAACTTTTTGCCCAGTCCACTTACGCCAAGGACGACTACTACAGCTCCCAGGACTACAACCGTTATGCCTCTGTGCCGGTCTTTAACGATTCCGAGGGTTTAACAGACCTCTTCGGCCGGCCGCGCTCTGGGGCAACACCGGGTGGACTTTATACCGATCCACAACTGGGCGCCACGGATCGGATGCTGGCGGTGGACATCAGTCAGTCGGATAACCGCCAGAGAAGCCATGAGTTGCGTTTGCAATCCACCTTCGACGGCCCCTTTAATTTCTCCCTGGGTGCCAACTCCCTGGATTTTGAATCCCAGGATGATTACTACGTTTTCAACAATATGTTTTCCTTTATCGCAGAATATTTTTATAACTTAGATTTTCTTACCGGCTTGACGGATCCGTGTGATGATTTCGAAGAAAATCCGAGAAACCGCGAATGTGTTTATGTGGATCACAGTTCACTCGACCAGGTAGATGATGAGGGACACAACTATTTCCTTAGTCGCAATCTGGTCAAGACCCGCTCCCAGGCGCTGTTTGGGGAGACCTACTGGCAGTTTTCTGATGCGGTAAAACTCACCGCGGGTCTGCGCTATACCGAAGACCGCAAAACCGCTACCCCGGTGCCCAGCCAGTTACTGATGAGCGCGGATTACAAACCAGATGGCAGTATAGAAAGACCTGGCCCGGGTACTGGCGGAAAGACAGGAAGAGGGCATCCCGCTCTGCCGGATGTAGAGCAGGAGTGGCAGGAGTACACCGGTCGCCTGGTACTGGACTGGCGCGGGGAAACCCCCTTTACCGACGAGACATTATTCTATATTTCCTTTGCCCATGGGTATAAAGGCGGCGGCACCAATCCGCCGCGGGTGGATATCGACCCTGATGTAGTGCAGTACCAGCCCCTGGCCAGTACTTTTGAACCGGAATTTGTGGATGCCATCGAATTCGGCACCAAGAACAGTCTGCTGGACGGCAGTATGACCCTCAATACCACTGCCTTCTACTACGACTACAAAGATTACCAAGTGTCGCAGATTGTGGACCGTATCTCCCTGAATGAAAATTTTGATGCGGAGAGCTGGGGCCTGGAGCTGGAAGGCGCCTGGCAGATGACTCCCAGCACCCGTGTGGATATGAACCTGGGCTATTTAAAAACTCGTATTGGCGATGGCGAGGAATCCATTGATGTGATGAACCGTACCCAGGGCAATGCGGACTGGATGGTGATGCGTCCCTGGGTACAATTGCCTTCCAATTGCATAGTGCCGGTTAAGGTTGTGGAGGAGATTCTCAACGCGACTGGGGGCCCTTTTAATCAGAAACCGACAGATCTTGAATTATCATTGCTTTGTGGTGGTGCGCAACGCTATGGTAGCTGGTCCCCACTGGAAGCAGAGGTGAGTAGTGATCGTAAAAAATTCTGGGAATTTTATGGGATTGATCCCTATAATCCCCTCACCGATGCCCCCAACGGCGGGCGTGGCTTTGCCGCCGACCTGAGCGGCAACGAGCTGCCGAACGCACCGCGTTTTACAGCCAGTTTGGGCCTGGAGCATGTGATCCAGGTGAAGGATTGGGACCTGAAGTTGCGTGCCGATTACTACCGCCAGGGGGAAAGCTATGCGCGTGTATACAATACTGAGTATGACCGTCTGAGGGCCTGGAGCAACCTGAATGTATCGGCCAGCTTTACCCAGCCGGAATGGGACCTGCAGATGCAGCTCTATGTAAAGAATGTATTTGACGATGCGCCCATCACCGACTTCTTTACCAACAGTGATGATACCGGGTTGAGTACCAATGTGTTTACCCTGGAACCGCGGATTATAGGGTTAAGCCTGTATAAGGGCTTTTAATGATTGCCGCCCTATTGGGGCGGTGATATTATGTTTCACAGAGGAAATCTGAACCTATAGGCTGCAATACTTTTTTTGCGGCCTTTTTTATGAAGTTTGATTGTCTTTATTTGGTGCTCGATTTGGTTGCTGAGTTCAATAAAGCCAGGGAATAGGGAATAGGGAATAGGGAATAGGGAATAGGGAATAGGGAATAGGGAATAGGGAATAGGGAATAGAGAGCCGGTCAGTGTCTATTCGTTGCCTAATTGCCCCGACACACTTGTCAGGAGGTTATCCGGTTGAATTAAAGCACAATGTTAACGGGTTGTGAGACTTATCAAGTAAGGGTTTCCAGGTTGCACTCTTCAGTGTTTCAGAGCGCGGATTTTATAACAATGAGAACATTAAATCGGACTTGAATGAAACTTATTTGGAAGGCGCTGAAAAGGATGCTTGAAAGCAGTTTCCAAATTTTCTCAAAATAAAAACTGTGCGATTATGGATATTTCTTTAGCTATTCTACTAAAGCTACGGTTGATCAATATTATTATGCACAGTAACAGCTTGTATAAGCATATAAAATGCCGAGGACAATATCTGTCCGCGGCGCAGTTAGCTGAAATAGCAAGGGTTGTGTAGGATGCCTGTGGTGTAGTGTTCATCTCACCAACTATTATGCAGTCGCCGCCGCTGTCGATTGCTGGAATGACAGCATAGTCGAAAGTAAGCATCCCAGAGGCCTGGTCAAAAGTACCGGTCAAGTCGCCGGCGCAGCTGCCGGTTACGGCCTGTAGAACAACGTCTTCCAGGGTTACTGTACCGTCGGCATTGCCCTCCAAATTGTAGGGCAGATTGGTAAATGTAATCGTGTTTCACAAGTCTAAAGTTCCTCCGGAGAGTTCTAAAGCACTTACAGAGGCGTCGGAACCGTTCAGGGTGCCGATAGCTAACAGGTCGCAGTCCAGAGGGACGCTTTTAAATAAAGCTAGGGGTTGAGCAGTGGCCAGGGTGATGGGACCAGTGGAAGACCAGGTTTCCGCATTGGCCAAACCAGAAAAACCGGCGAGAGCGATGGTCAGGGAAGCTATGGTAAAGCATTTTTTTTCATGGTAATTATTCTCTCCAAGCTAGTTAACACATGACGCTGCATAAGGAATTGTCGAATTTCTCAATAAAAGTTCATCAGGTTATTGTACTGGATTGGCTGGAAATGCTAGTGAGAAAACGAATAAAATACTACCCTCACACTTTCTCATCTTGTTTACTCTATTTTTAAAAGCCGGATATAAAACTCCTGTATGTCGGGTACCTGATCTTACTGACACTGTAGTAAGGATGCGTAACTGGTGGTGATTTCATAAAAATATGAGGCCGTGACGAAGTATAATAGCACTGCGGGCAATATCTGCCCGCAGTGCACGGTGGAGCGAAGGCACAAAGATTTAGGGCCTAATGCTCATGCCCGTTAAGGATTGGTATAGGACGCCTGTGGATTAGTCATTACGTTACCACTGATCGTGCAGTCGCCGCCGCTGTCAGTGGCTGGAAGGACGGCAGCGTCGAAAGTGAGCACGCCAGTGGCCTGGTCAAAAGTACCAGTTAGGTCGCCGGCGCAGTTACCGGTTACGGCCTGGACAACAACGCCTTCCATTGTTGCTGTACCGTCGGCATTGCCCTCCAGATTGTAGGGCAGATCGGTAAACGTAATCGTGTTGCACAAGTCAAAAAGCCCCCCGGAGAGTTGCAAGGCACCTACAGAGGCATCGGAACCGTTCAGGGTGACGGCACCCATCAGATCACAGTCCAGAGGAATGCCCTTAAATAACGCTAAGGGTTCAACACTTGCCAGGGCCACGGGGCCGGTGGGAGACCAGGTTTCCGCATTGGCCAGCCCAGCAAAACCGGTGGCGGCGAGGGTAAGAGATACAGCAGTAATAAATTTTTTCATGGTAATCATTCTCTCCAAGTTAGTAAGTGCACTACGCGGCACAAAGGAATATTGCCTGCAAGGTGCCCGGCATTGGCCGGGCACCTTGCAGCGTAACTACCCCTGGTGTCCGGGGCATGACAGCGTGATTGCAGCACAAAGAATTACCCAATTTTTATATAACCACAGTACAAAAAAATCTACTTATATAACTATTATGACAATCCATTGCTGTAGGTACAAAACACGCTACCGTATCCCTGTGCCATCGCGGAAAAACCACAAGCGCTTTAAGGTGTTGCCCTTTAACGAAGAAAATTAAACAAGCAGTGGCCTTATCGGTCTGTGAGTTTTCAATAGGGTAAGACGCGGTAAACCACCTGCAGGGGGGATAGCTGCGACAAGTTGGCGTGAATTTTATCTTTTTGTCTGAAAAAGTAGATGGGTGTTCAATTCGGACGCCCATTCCGGGTTGACTGATAGTTTCTGGATTATGATTTTTCCGGAGAGTGGTTTATTTCGGAGGGTGGTGTTACAGGATTTTTCTAGTGGAAAAATAGTTTTACAGAATTATTTCCGGTATCCAAAACTTTTAATGTTTGCTGCATGGTTATTTTTATGTTGAGTACACAATTCTAAAGTAAGTATTTACTTGTCTCGGTCGAACGCTCATAAAGTCAGGTAAGTTCTCGCAATTACCTTGGTATTTTACTGCAATTTCTGCAGTAAGATTTATAAATCCTGTTGAATTATATGGAGTGGGCTCATTCGCCACGGTGTAAGGGTATGGTAGAGGACGGAAACTCTTTTAAACAAGAATTTTTACTGGGTAGTGGTAACAGGAGTTGAAAAGGCACTAACAAATGTGTCGTTTCATTGCCCTTTTAAAAAATAGCTGGAGGGTGTTCAAAACTCTGTGTCAGTCAAGTAGCCTCATAGGCTGATATATTTCTCCAGGCGATCCGGGAAGTGAATTGTCAGCTGTGACAGCGTCAAGTTCC
>NZ_CANLDD010000092.1 GCF_947489355.1 uncultured Microbulbifer sp.
ACTATGGGACTTCCGGATCTGTCAAACTATGCGTGCCTCCCCGGCAAAGCCGGGGGGTCTCCCTTTTGGACTAGTAAGATCGGGGGGAGGAATATCCCCCGGCCAGGATTGTATGAGGCATGGATGCTGATTACGAGCATACCGGGATGTAATCACAGCGCATCCTGGGAGAGAGGTACTCTTTCCTTCCGACCCGAAAGTAAGTGCGGGAAAAATAATGGTATACGGTACTGATAGGCGGGATAATATTATTTACCTGCCGCTTACGTTGCACCGATTTTTTAGCGTGCCACCCAAACAGAATATGCTCCCCTTGGTCAAACCGTCACTACTGAAAAGTCACCACCCTTACGCTGATCTGCGGATTCTTTAATGGCTGATTTTTCTCCCCATCGGCCATATCTTCTGTCACCGGCTTGGCCGAGCCCATGCCAATGGCCGTGATACGGTTAGCGGTGATGCCTCTTTGCAACAAAATTCCACGCACCACATCCGCGCGTTCCTGCGAAGTTTCCTGCTCCGCAATCTCATCGCCCTGGCCTTTCACGTGACCCTCTATGGCAATTGTAACCTTGGGATTCTCCTGCAGTATCTTTGCGAGGACGTCAATATCCGGCGCCGAGGGATTGATAATTCTGGCCGTGCGCGCCTGAAATTTCACCTGCATGGGGAATTCCCGGTTCGGGTCTCGGGCACTGCTTTTCAGATAGTTGCGCAGCTTGCTGGCAAAATAATCCGATCCCGGGCTTACCTGAACTTCGCCATTTGCCAAAGGGGAGTCTCCCGCCGGCTCCGAGGGGGACTCCATAAAGGCGGATTCCTCTGATGTCATGGAGGGTTCCTGCTCCGCCATTTCATTTTTCCCTTTCTTCATGCACATATTTAGCGCATACAGCACAAACAGTACCACCAGCAATGGAAAAAACCAGCTACTGAAACTCACTGGCTTGCGCTTTTTTCCGGAGCTGTGCAAAGCCTCGGGGCGTGGCTCCTGGGGCTTAGCATGACCATGCGTCACCAGGGATGCACCCAACTTGTCAAAATTCGATACATCAAGGGCTTTTAAAAGCCCTTCGGGTATTTTATCCCGAATGAATTCCCGCTGTCCGATAAGAAAGGAGGCCAGGTCAGAAAGATCCATTTTGTGCGTTTTCACTTGCTCACCCAGCAAGGAGGTTGCCAGCACTGCTGTCGCATTGAGCAGTGTATTGCCGCTCCTGCCATGCAATGCCGTAGCGGTCAATTTCGCCGCCGCCTCGGTCCGGTTACCAAAAACCTCCTGCAGCATTTCTGCGCCATTTTTCTGAATGGCCTCAAATTTTTCCTGCTCTGCAAAACTCTCTGACAGAGAGGACAAGTCCGGCCCGCCGGCGTCGCTGATCATATTAAACAGGTAACCCATGCCGGTCTTGCTACTGGCCCTGTTCAGCATTCCAGCCAAAACCGTTGCGAGGCCGGTGTCCAGGACAGCCTGGCTTTTTTCTGTCGGAATTCCCAGTGCCTGAGCCAGGGAGTCAATACCTGCAGTGCCCAGTGTGCCCGCCGCCAGATCCAGTAGATTTTCCGCCATAACCAAACCTCCCTGCCTGCTTGTCTCACTGTCAGAAGCGTTTCACGCCTTATCGATCCCAGACGAGAAAATATGCACAGATTGAATAGTTATCGTGTATTTTAAGAGCCAACAACTGCACCGGGGGAAACATTTTTCTCGCATCGCTAATTTATCCGCCAAAAATGCTTGGCCGACAATAAAAAACAAGGTGCTTTTTGGAGTGTACGGCAGCCCGGTTGCCCAGTTAGGTTGAATTGGAATAACCGCCCCGGTAAATCTTCACATGATGAATTTTTACAACCGACATCCGCGTCACCTCTGCTGGCGTCTTTTATCATTGCGCCAACGGCGCACACACTTATGGTTATACCCGCAATCCGGAATAGAGAGGCCCAAACCGTGCCCACCGAAGCGTATATTTACGATGCCATCCGCACCCCCAGGGGGAAGGGAAAACCCGGTGGCGCCCTGTACGAAGTCAAGCCCATCACCCTGCTCTCCGATTTACTGTGCACATTGCAAGCGCGCAATGCCCTGGATACCGCCAGTATCGATGATGTGGTAATGGGATGTGTCACACCCATTGGCGGGCAGGGTGCGGATATCGCCAAAATTGCGACGCTGGCCGCGGGCTGGGACTGGGATATCGGTGGGGTCACCCTCAACCGCTTCTGCGCCTCAGGCGCCGAATCCGTCAATCTGGCCGCTGCCAAGGTGCGCTCCGGTTGGGAGCACCTGATCGTGGCCGGCGGGGTGGAATCCATGTCGCGGGTACCCATGGGTTCCGACGGCGGCGCCTGGGCCATGGACCCGCGCACAGCCATAGATACCGGCTTTGTTCCCCAGGGAATCGGTGCCGACCTGATTGCCACCCTGGGCGATTTCTCACGCGAGGATGTGGATCGCTTTGCCCTGACATCCCAGCGAAAGGCAGCGGCGGCCTGGGAGCGTGGCGCTTTTGCCAAATCGATCGTGCCCGTACGGGACCAGAACAGCTTACCAATCCTCAACCGCGACCAGCTGGTGCGCCCGGATGCCTCCATAGAAGCACTGGCGGGCCTGAAGCCCGCATTCGCCGATCTGGGAGACCTGTGTTTCGACAGTGTTGCCATTTCCCGCTACCCCCAGGTGGAAAATATCCACCATGTCCACACCGCCGGCAACTCCTCCGGTATCGTCGATGGCGCCGCAGCCATTTTGGTGGGCAGCGAGCAGGCCGGGCGCGATCAGGGCCTGAAACCGCGCGCGCGCATCGTCTCCGCCGCAGTTGTCGGCACCGAACCCACCATTATGTTAACCGGACCCGCACCGGCTGCGCGCAAAGCCCTGAAATCCGCCGGGTTGACCGTCCAGGATATCGATCTGTACGAGGTCAACGAAGCCTTTGCGGCGGTGGTTCTGCGTTTTCAGTGCGAACTGGATATCGATCCGCAAAAGCTGAATGTTAATGGCGGCGCCATCGCCATGGGCCACCCCCTGGGCGCAACTGGCGCCATGCTGATAGGCACGGTATTGGATGAATTGGAGCTGCGGAAACTGCGTTACGGCCTGGTAACGCTATGTGTGGGTGGCGGTATGGGTGTTGCAACCATTATTGAACGGGTGTAGGGGGAAAATCATGAAATCCATTCACCTGGAAAAAGATGAGGACAATATTGTCCATCTGATGATGGACAATCCCAATGCCTCGGCAAATGTGATGGACCGGGATTTTACCAACGCCCTGCAGGGCGCTGTTGAACAGCTAAAACGGGAAGACTATGCGGGCATTATTGTGCGTTCGGCCAAAAAGACATTTTTTGCCGGCGGCGATCTCAATTCCCTCTATGCAGCGCACAAAAATGAAGCCGAAGCTTTCTTTGCTTCCTGCGAATCCCTCAAGGCCAATCTGCGCTGGCTGGAAACCCAGGGGAAACCCGTGGTCGCGGCAATCAACGGCGCAGCCCTCGGCGGCGGCTGGGAGATCGCGCTCAGCTGCCACCAGCGCATCGCCCTGAACGCACCTTCAGTCAAGATCGGGTTACCGGAAGTTACCCTGGGCCTGCTGCCCGGCGGCGGCGGCTGCGAGCGTATGCCACGCCTGCTCGGTATCCAAAACGCCCTGCCCTTTTTACTCGAAGGCAAGCGGGTGCACGCCGAGCAGGCTCTGAAGTCCGGTCTTATCCAACAGATCGCCAGCGATGTAGAGGAGCTGTTGACCCTGGCACGGGCATTTATCCTGGCCAATGGTCACCACCGGGTTTTACAGCCCTGGGACCAGCCCGATTTCCGCATGCCTGGCGGGGATGCCAGTGACCCCCAAAATGCGCAACTGCTGGTGATAGCCCCCGCCATGCTGGAGAAAAAGACCAAAGGATGCCTGCCCGCTCCCGAGGCGATTCTGGCAACTGTGGTAGAGGGAGCTCAGGTGGATTTCGAGACTGCCACCCGTATCGAGTCCCGCTATTTTGTCGACCTGGCCTGCGGGCAGGTAGCAAAAAACATGATCGGCACCTTTTGGTTTGCCCTCAACGCACTGAAAGCCGGTGCCTCTCTGCCCCAGAAAGCCCGCCAAATGGAAACGGCCCCAATCCACAAAATCGGTATTCTCGGCGCAGGCATGATGGGCTCTGCAATCGCCTACACCTGTGCCAATAAAGGGGTTGAGGTGGTGCTCAAGGATGTCTCCATGGAGGCGGCACTGAAAGGCAAAGCGTATGCAGAAAAATCTCTGCAAAAACGCCTGCAGCGCGGTCAAACTGACGAGGCCCATATGCAGTCGGTATTATCCCGTATCCAGGCCACCGACAGTGCTGCTGACCTGGCCGGTTGTGAACTGGTGATTGAGGCGGTTTTCGAAGATCGGGCACTCAAGGGCAAAGTCACTGCTGAGGCCGAGGCCCAACTGGGCGACGGGGTCATTTTTGCCTCCAATACCTCTACCCTGCCGATCACCGGCCTGGCCAAAGCGACTTCGCGTCCCGACAACTTTATCGGCATGCACTTCTTTTCTCCCGCTGACAAAATGCCCCTGGTGGAGATTATTTGCGGCGGGGAAACCAATGCATGGACCCTGGCCCAGGCCTTCGCCTTTGTGCTGCAAATCGGTAAGACACCCATCGTTGTCAACGACAGTCGCGGGTTTTTCACTTCCAGGGTATTCGGCTGCTTCACCAACGAGGGCATCGGTATGCTCAGCGAAGGCGTCAATCCCGCCAGCATCGAAAATGCCGCAGCCCTGGCGGGCTTTCCGGTAGGACCGCTGGCAGTGAGTGATGAAGTTTCCCTGACCCTGATGGAGAAGATTCGCCAGCAGACCACCAACGACCTACTGCGTGAAGGCAAAGCAATATCCACGCATCCGGCCGATAGCGCGATAGATCATATGCTGGCGTTGGGGCGTGCCGGCAAGGCTGCGGGCGGCGGCTTCTATAGCTATCCTGAAACTGGCAGAAAGCACCTTTGGCCCGGTCTGCAAAAGGCATTTCCCCAGACCAGTCAGCTGTCAATGGCAGATGTGAAAGAGCGCCTGCTGTTTGTCATGGCTATAGAAACACTGCGTTGCTATGAGGAAAATATACTGCGCAGTGTGCGGGATGCCAACATCGGCTCTATCTTTGGTATTGGCTTCCCACCCTGGACCGGTGGTGCCCTGCAGTATATCAATCAATACGGGATTACCGCCTTTGTTCAGCGCGCCCAACAACTGGCCAGGGCCTATGGCGACAGGTTTTCCCCGCCGGCTTTGTTGATACAGTTGGGGGAGTCACAGCAAATTCTGACCGATAAATAGTTATCGCAAACCTTTCTCAGGCATGGATAGCGATGGTTTCACAGGCAATTCACACTCAGGCATTTCCGGTGTGAACCCATAAATGCGCAGTTTCAGATAATAACAAGGCATGGTTGTGTTAACGATGATACCCAGAACAGTTTTCAATGAAGATCACGAGCAGTTTCGCAATACCGTACGCAAATTCCTCGAGAATGAAGCCGAACCCTTCCACAGCCAGTGGGAAAAAGACGGTCAGGTAGACCGTGCCCTGTGGAACAAGGCCGGTGAAATGGGGTTTTTGTGCCCGCAGGTACCTGAAGCCTATGGCGGCCTGGCACTGGATTACGGCTACAATTCCATAATCGACGAGGAAGTTGCCCGCGCTGGCCTTTCCGGCATCGGCTGGGGTCTGCATTCCAATATCGCTGTGCCCTATATCATCCGATACGGTTCTGAAGCGCAAAAAAGAAAATACCTGCCCAAATGTATCAGTGGTGAAATTGTCACCGCGATCGCCATGAGCGAACCCGGTGCCGGCTCCGACCTGCAAAGTGTCAGAACAACGGCCATCAAATACAACGACCACTACATGCTCAATGGTTCCAAAACCTTTATCACCAATGGACAGCAGGCCGATCTGGTGATTGTAGTGGCGAAAACAAATCCCAGTGAAGGGGCCTCGGGAGTCAGCCTGCTGCTCGTGGAAGCGAATTCACCCGGTTTCCAAAAAGGCACCAACCTGGAGAAAGTCGGCATGAAAGCCCAGGATACCTCGGAGCTTTTCTTTGACAACGTCAAGGTGCCGGAGGAAAACCTGCTCGGTGTAGAGGGACAGGGTTTTGTCTACCTGATGCAGGAACTGCCCCAGGAGCGCCTCAGTGTCGCCATCTTTGCGTTGGCCAACGCCGAGGCTGCCCTCCAGTGGACCCTGGACTATGTGCGCGAGCGCAGAGCCTTCGGCAAAGCCATTTCCGCCTTCCAGAACACCCAGTTCAAGCTGGCCGAACTGGACAGTGAATTGACGGCACTGCGGGTATTCGTGGACCGCTGCCTGGAGCTGCACTACGAAAAGAAACTCGATGTCGCCACTGCGGCCAAGGCCAAGTTGCTCAGCACCGACTTCCAGTGCAAGCTCCTTGACGAATGCGTCCAGCTCCACGGCGGCTTCGGCTATATGTGGGAATACCCCATTGCGCGCGCCTGGGCAGACGCCCGTGTTCAGCGCATCTACGCCGGCACCAATGAAATCATGAAGCTGATTATCTCCCGCGAACTCTTCGGGGACACCTGATCCGGACAGATCCGGATACATTATTTCGGATTCCATTTTTGTTGTCGCAAGACAGATTGCAGTGGAGAGTATGAATCGCGATAAAGGTCCGCTCGATGGATTAAGAGTCCTCGACTTCTCGACCCTGCTTCCCGGCCCCTACGCCACCATGCTGCTGGCGGATATGGGCGCGGAGGTCCTGCGTATCGAATCCCCGGCACGCCCGGACATGCTGCGCGGCCTGCCCCCTATGGTAGGCGGCGGGAAAGCAGTCTCGGCTGCCCATGCCAGCATAAACCGCAATAAACGCTCCCTGGCTCTGGACCTGAAAAATCCCGGCGCGAAGGAGATTGTCCGACGACTCCTGGGAGATTACGACATTGTCATCGAACAATTCAGACCGGAGGTGATGGATAAGCTGGGATTCGGGTACAAATCGCTCTGCCAGATACGCCCGGACATTATCTATTGCTCCATTACCGGCTACGGCCAGAATGGTCCGTTCAAGCAGCGCGCCGGGCACGATATCAACTACCTGGCACTATCCGGTCTGGCCAGCTACTCCGGCCGCCGCCGCAGCGGTCCGAGTCTCAGTGGCACACAGATTGCGGATCTCGCCGGGGGCTCGCACCATGCGGTCATGGCGATACTCGCCGCCGTATATCAGCGCCTGCAGACCGGCAACGGCTGTGAAATAGACATCAGCATGACCGACTGCGCCTTTTCCCTGAATACCCTCTGCGGCGCGAGTGCTCTGACTGTAGGCCGGAGTCCACAGATGGAAATGGAGTTGCTCAATGGGGGCAGCTATTACGACTACTATCGCACCGCAGATGATCGCTACCTAGCCGTGGGCAGCCTGGAACCCCAGTTCGCCGAAACTCTCTTCCGGCGCATTGGCCACCCCCAGTGGGTGAACCGGGTGCTCGAAGACGATCAGCAGGAACGGCTCAAAGAGGACATTGCCGGGGTTGTGCGCAAGCGCACCCTGGAAGAGTGGGCAGAGGCGTTCGCAGACTGTGATGCCTGTGTCGAACCGGTGCTGAGTTTCAATGAGGCGGCGGACAGCAGGCTGATGCAGGAGCGGCAGATGCTCTGTACTGCCACAACATCCCAAGGCGACAGGCTGCGGCAGGTGAATACGCCTTTCCGCTTTGAGGGTGTGAAAAACCGGCAGCACAAGGCTGGCGCCTCTCTCGGCGAGCACAGTCGCAGCGTGCTTCAGTCACTGGGTTTTAGTTCCGGCGAGATTGAACAGATATACGCACAAGGGATTATTGTCTGAGGTTATTAAGGTGTATTAGTTCAGACCAAATCTGACACATCTCCTTGAAAAGAGGGGGTTTACCGGTTTTGATGAAGGTGACGAAAC
>NZ_CANLDD010000093.1 GCF_947489355.1 uncultured Microbulbifer sp.
GTTTCGTCACCTTCATCAAAACCGGTAAACCCCCTCTTTTCAAGGAGATGTGTCAGATTTGGTCTGAACTAATACAAATCATGTCCAAATTTTCAATCGTTTGCTTTTAGGGGGCACTATAGGCTTCACCACTTTCGTAGACCTTATCCATGGTCACTTTAACACCTCCCAAATCACAGCTCTTCAGAATTTTCAGGAATTTTCTGCCTTTTGAAGCATCATTTGTCAGCCCTAAAGACAGAAAGAATGTTAGGGTGCAGTTGTGACCATGCAAATTTTTCTGGTTCGGCGTAACCGCTCATTGTAGAGCGTCATTCACCAGGCTAATCCCCAACACTATTCTGGCCATTGTCAACAACACGGAGGCCAACCATGAACTATATAAATGCTCTAACTTCACGCCCACGTCGATCCGAACAGCAACTGCAAGCGCTTATCGATGAGTGGTAAAGCAACGCAATGTCCGCCAGGCAGTTTTGCACTGAGCGCGCTATTGGCTATACAAGCTTCTGCCAGTGGCGCAAACGTCTGTCTGCACCAGATAAAAATATTGTGTAAGATCGAAAAGCAGAATCCGACTTTATCGATCTCGCCACGCTGAGTTCCGGCTCATCCTCCAGTTGGGAGATCGTGCTGATCCTGGGCAAAGCGTAAAGCTGAAGTTGAGCCAGCGCTGATGTTTTCGGTTGGGACCCGCACGAGGATCCTTTTGTGTACCGAGCCTACGGATATGCCCAAATCCTTTTGCGGGTTATCCGCGTTGGCCAAAAACCAGCTCGCTGAAACTCCTCTCGAGGCCAGCACCTCGTGTTCGTCAACCGCCGCAAGATCATGATGAAGGTGCTGTACTCCGAGCCCTCCGGCTACTGCCTGTGGAGCAAGCGGCTGAAGCAGGGTCAATTCCCTGTGCGCTCTTCGGCATCGGGAAGGCGTTGGTTGAACGGGTCCGACCTGCAGCTGATCCTCGACGGAATTGAGATGCAAAAATCCCGAAAATTAAAGCACTATGAACACAATTCATAGTGCCTTCCTGGTAAAATCCAGCCCCATGCAACGCGCCGAAAACACCCCTGAAATTTTCTCCGAAAAGACCCGCCAGGGAATTGATGAGTTTGCCGATGATCGGGTACAGGTGCCGCGTATTGTGTTCAGTTTGCTGGTTAGTGAGGTGGGCAGTCACAAGCCGGGTGTAGTGATCACGTTAAAGGGCGTGGAGTACCCATCAAGGCCACTGTGCCGCTGCAGGGCGTCAAAAAACAAACCATTTTGCGATGGACCCCATGTCGCAGCGGATTTTACTGATGGAGATTTTCAACAAGGTTCTCGGTCATGAGCTATTCGCTTTCCCGAGACATGCTCCCCGGTTGAATTTTTTGGAAACGGACCGGCAGATAAAGGCGGCTTGCGCCGCCTTTATTGCACATAACAGGCTGTTGAAATTCGAAGAATTTCGACGCCTGGCACCGAAATATGGATTTTTCGGCAAAATCGACGAAGCCTAAGTCATTGATTTTGGGAGAGAAAATCACATTTTTCGCTTTTGGTGTTTTGAAACAGGCAGGATGCCTTTTTCAACAACCTGTTAGTAGGCTGTTGAAAAAACAATTTTCAGCAGGCTGCCAGCCCGAACAGGGATGTTCGGGCCGCAAATCAAGCATGTGAGTGTTTGATTTGTCGTGGAGGGTTTGCGGGCATGCGCCGCAAACCCGGGTTTAAAAGGCTCTGGAAGGCCCTTTTAAACAGCCTGTTAGAGGGCATCAGGACAGGTTTATCCAAACTGGTTCATGGTGTTGTCTTTACCAGCGGATTTTAGGGCGGCTTCACCCGCGAAGTACTCTTTGTGGTCATCGCCGATGTCGGAACCCGCCATATTCTGGTGCTTGACACAGGCGATATCCTGGCGGATTTCCTTGCGCTGGACACCTTTCACGTAACCCAGCATACCCTGCTCACCGAAGTATTCCTTGGCCAAGTTGTCGGTTGACAGAGCCGCAGTGTGGTAGGTGGGCAGAGTGATCAGATGGTGGAAGATACCGGCTTCTCGGGCGGCATCGGCCTGGAAGGTGCGGATTTTCTCATCGGCAGCGGCGGACAGCTCGGTATCGTCGTACTCGGCGCGCATCAGGCTGTCGCGGTCGTAGGCGGATACGTCTCTACCCTCTTCAGTCCAGGCATCGAATACCTGCTGGCGGAAATTCAGGGTCCAATTGAAGGAGGGGCTGTTATTGTAAACCAGCTTTGCATCCGGAATGGCCTTGCGGATCTCATCCATCATACTGCCAATCTGGCCAACATGGGGCTTTTCGGTTTCAATCCAGATCAGATCGGCACCGTGCTGCAAGGCGGTGATACTGTCCAAGATGCAACGCGCTTCACCGGTGCCCTTGCGAAACTGGAACAGGTTGGAGGCCAGGCGCTTAGGGCGCAATAGTTTGCCACCGCGGTTGATGACAACATCGCCATTGGCAAGCCCGGAGGTCTCGATTTCCTCGCAATCCAGGAAGGCGTTGTACTGGTCACCCAGGTCGCCAGGTGTTTTGGTCACGGCAATTTGTTTGGTCAGGCCGGCACCCAGGGAGTCAGTGCGCGCAACGATGAGTCCGTTGTCTACGCCCAGTTCCAAAAATGCGCAGCGCACAGCGCGGATCTTGGCCAGGAATTCTTCGTGCGGGACGGTGACCTTGCCATCCTGGTGGCCACACTGTTTCTCGTCGGAGACCTGGTTTTCGATCTGAATACAGCAAGCGCCTGCCTCGATCATTTTCTTGGCCAACAGGTAAGTTGCCTCGGCGTTACCGAAGCCGGCGTCTATGTCGGCAATGATGGGCACAATATGGGTCTGATGGTTGTCGATTTTATCCTGGGCAGTCCTCTCGGCTTCTTTGTCCCCGGCCTCGCGGGCGGCATCCAGGGCCCGGAACAGGTCGTTCAGTTCACGGGCATCCGCTTGGCGCAAAAAGGTGTACAGCTCTTCAATCAGGTGCGCTACCGCGGTTTTTTCGTGCATGGATTGGTCGGGCAGGGGACCGAACTCGCTGCGCAAAGCGGCAATCATCCAACCGGACAGGTACAGGTAGCGGCGATCGGTCTTGCCATTGAAATGCTTCTTGATGGCAATCATTTTCTGCTGGCCAATGAATCCGTGCCAACACCCCAGTGACTGGGTGTATTTGGCGGGGTCCCTGTCGTAGTTCTCCATGTCGGCACGCATGATGTTGGCAGTGTATTTGGCAATATCCAGGCCGTGCTTGAACTTGTTCTGGGCACGCATACGCGCAACGGATTCCGGGTCGATAGCGTCCCATGTACCTCCATGGTTTTCACGGAGCTTGGCTACCGTATCGATGTCTTGAGTGTATGTGGCCATGACTGCATTTCCTTAAAACGGTGACTGCGATTAAGTGTTGAGTATCTTAGGGGGCGTGGCATAATTTGCCTAATTTATTGATTTTATTTTCACTATCGATTTGGCGAATGATTCATGCAACTGGAAAGAGCCGACCTGAACCTGCTGGTCTACCTGGATGTACTACTGCGTGAACGCAACGTCACCCGTGCAGCCAATTACTTGGGGCTCTCCCAGCCGGCCATGAGCAATGGCCTCAAGCGCCTGCGCGAGCAGTTCGGCGACCCGCTTCTGGTGCGCACACGGGAGGGCATGATGCCGACGGAGCGGGCCCTGGAGCTGCAGCCCATGGTGCGCGAGGCTCTCTCTTCCATCGACCGGGTGATACAGCCAAACCGGGATTTCAACCCGGCCAATACCCGCAGGACCTTTCGTATCATGGCCAGCGATTACGCAGAATCGACCCTGATTCCCCCACTGCTCAGGCAACTGCGGCAGGATGCCCCCGGTATCAGCCTGGATATCATGACTCCCAGTGATGTGAGTTTCGTGGATGTGGAGCAGGGCAAGGTTGACATGGTGATCAACCGTTTTGACAGCATGCCGCAGAGTTTTCACCAGGCAACGGTATGGCGGGACAGTTTCTCCTGTGTGATGCGCACGGATAACCCGATTCTCGAAGACTACAATCTGCAAAGCTACCTGAAGGCGCAGCATATCTGGGTGAGCAAAACCGGTATGGGCGTTGGCGTGGGGGTAAACCCCGAGGATGTCCAGAGGCTGGGCTGGGTGGATGAGGCGATCGATCGCCTGGGGGAAAAACGGGATATCTCTGTATTCACCCGTCATTACCAGGTGGCCATGTTACTGGCGGAGCAGAGCGACCTGATTGTGACGGTGCCCACCCGCCTGGCGCAGTTGGCCAGTGACAACCCCAAGGTGGTTCGTCGGAATCCGCCACTGGATATTCCCCCGTTTGAGCTGAAAATGGCCTGGAGCCCGCTGTTGCAGCAGAGCGCCCCCCACCGCTGGCTGCGGCGCCTGATTCTGGATATTGGCCGGGCGCTCTGAGCGATGGATAGGGCGCGTTCCCAATTCGGGTTTGTGAACTCAAGGCGTTTGTCTTGCAGTTCCCTGCAGTAGCGCCAATAAAAAATTGAATCTGTGAATAGTGGAAATTGCGCCTATTAATTAGCGGTATGGGGAAATGGCTGTATAGAATGCCGTTATTCCAACGATCAGAGAGAGGCCCAGGGTATGACGGAACGAATCCAAATCGGCGATCTGCAAATTGCAACGGTGCTTTACCATCTGGTCTGTGATGAGGTGATTCCAGGGACCGGGATCAGCGCCGAAGTTTTCTGGGCTGAATTTGAATCGGTTGTTCGCGATCTGGCGCCGGTCAACCGTGCCCTGCTGGAAAAGCGCGACAAACTGCAGGCAACCCTGGACCACTGGTACAGCGAAAACCCCGGGGGTTTTCGCGACCTGGAAGGCTACCGCGCGTACCTGCAGAAGATCGGCTACCTGGTTGATGAACCTGCAGACTTCACTGCCGGCACCGAGAATGTTGACACGGAAATCGCCACTCTGGCCGGCCCGCAGCTAGTGGTGCCGGTGATGAACGCCCGCTACGCCCTCAACGCCGCCAATGCCCGCTGGGGCAGCCTGTATGATGCCCTTTACGGCACCGACGTGATCAGCGAAGCGGGTGGTGCGGAAAAGGGTACCGAATACAACCCCGTGCGCGGTGCTAGGGTGATTGAATATGCCCGCAGTTTCCTCGACCAGTCCGCCCCGCTCACCTGTGGCAGCCACAGAGAGGTTGTGCAATACCGTGTGAACGGCCCCCTGCTGGAAATGGAACTGGACAACGGCGATATCGCCACGCTGAAAGACAGCAAGCAGTTTGCCGGTTACCGCGGCGACAGCGAAGAGCCCAACGGCATCTTGCTCAAGCAGCACGGACTGCACTTTGAAATCCAAATCGATCGGGAAAGTCCCATCGGCAAGTCCGACGTTGCCGGGGTTAAGGACGTGCTGATGGAATCCGCACTCACCACCATTATGGACTATGAAGACTCTGTAGCTGCAGTGGATGCCGAAGACAAGGTTGTGGTTTACCGCAACTGGCTCGGCCTGATGAAGGGGGATCTGAAAGAAACCATCAACAAGGGCGGCAAGACTTTCGAGCGCAAACTCAATGCCGATCGTGCGTACACCAGCCCGAACGGTAACCAGCGTATCCTCCCCGGCCGCAGCCTGATGTTTGTGCGCAACGTGGGCCACCTGATGACCAGTGATGCCATTTTGTTCGGTGATGGCGAGGAGATTCCGGAAGGGATACTCGATGGCATGATTACCAGCCTAATCGCATTACACGACCTGCGCAGCGAAAGTGCATTCCAGAATTCCCGTACTGGCAGCATCTATATTGTAAAACCGAAGATGCACGGCCCGGAGGAGGTGGCGTTTGCCAATACCCTGTTCAACCGCATCGAAGATGCCCTCGGTCTGGCGCGCCACACGGTAAAAATGGGTATTATGGACGAGGAGCGCCGCACTACGGTGAACCTGAAGGCCTGTATTGTCGAAGCCAGGGAGCGGGTGGTATTTATCAATACCGGCTTTTTGGATCGCACCGGTGACGAAATCCACACCTCCATGCTCGCCGGTCCCATGATCCGCAAGGGCGATATGAAACAGTCCACCTGGATCAAGGCTTACGAAGAGTGGAATGTGGATGTGGGTCTCAACAGTGGCCTCAAAGGCAAGGCGCAGATTGGCAAGGGTATGTGGCCCATTCCGGACCAGATGTCAGCCATGATGCAGGCCAAGCTTGCCCACCCCATGGCCGGCGCCAACACCGCCTGGGTACCATCGCCCACAGCGGCCACCCTGCACGCGTTGCACTATCACAAGGTGGACGTCAACCGTCGCCAGGAAGAAATCCAACATCGCCACCACGCCAAGCTGGAAGATATTCTTACCCTACCGGTAGCGGAAACACCCCACTGGAGCGCCAGGGATATCCAGCTGGAGCTGGACAACAACGCCCAGGGAATCCTCGGTTACGTTGTGCGTTGGGTAGAGCAGGGTATAGGCTGCTCCAAGGTACCGGATATCAACGATGTTGGCCTGATGGAAGACCGTGCAACCCTGCGTATCTCCTCCCAGCATATCGCCAACTGGCTCAAACAGGGTATCGCCAGCGAGCAGCAGGTGCGCAAAACCCTGGAGCGCATGGCCGCCATTGTGGATCGCCAGAATGCCGGCGATTCCAACTACCGCAATATGGCACCCGACTTCGACAAGAGCATCGCCTTCCAGGCCGCCTGCGAGTTGGTGTTTGAGGGGTGTGCGCAGCCAAACGGGTACACTGAGCCGGTGTTGCACCGCCGCAGGCGGGAGTTTAAGGCCATGAATGCTTGATCGCCGGGCTCAGGGATGAATACCTGCGTCCATGGGACATCAGTATTTTTTAAAATCCATCGGTTGTTGATAAGCGCTGGACTCCGGTCGTAATGCAGTCCAGCTTATTGTGCAATCTGTGTTGGATAAAACCAATCAGCTTGCCGCACACCTGTGCAAGCCGGGCTGTTCTTGCAGCACGTAGGGCCCCGGCTTTGGTTTGTTCCGTCAAACCAGGGACATCAACAATGCCAGCGCCGGCGAGCGTTTTTTGCACTGACCACAGGCAGTTGTATCGGTGATATAGTCCGTGTCAGTCAGGTGGATAAACCCAAGGATTTGGACAAAGGCGGTAGCCCGGACCGATTCGGCTGCAGGATGGTTGGCGCCTTTGTCACTTCCGACAGCCAGCTGCGCAGCAATTTCGCAGGCATCCCTCGGCAAGGTGGAAAGCCTACAGGCCTCTCCTCAGGTCAAAATGGTCTACAAAGACGTTTCGCATGTAATCGGACTTCCTTTGCTTTCTGTGAATTTGCGGGCAGCAGTGGTAGAGCCTGCGATGAGAGGTTTTCTCAGCAGATATGATCCAAGATTTGTAAATCGGGGAGGCTTTATGTTGGGTGGCAAGGGGATTTGATTGCAAAGCCGGATTGACTGTTTGAGCTTTTGTGGTAGTCCGAGAGGGCTAAAGCCTAATACCCATTGCATGGGCTAAGCACTGTGGGCTTAGATGAAGTGGTGGTTCGGAAGTACATCAAAAATCAAGAAAGTGAGGAGCGCCGTCAGGAGTAGATGCGCTAGGAAGGGTGTTAGCTAATAGCCCCTCCGGGGGAGGGTGTTCAAAACTCTGTGTCAGCCAAGTAGCCTCATAGGCTGATATATTTCTCCAGGCGATCCGGGAAGTGG
>NZ_CANLDD010000094.1 GCF_947489355.1 uncultured Microbulbifer sp.
ATCGAAAGTAGGTTTGGTCATAGATCATCTCTTTTTTGCTAATGATAAAGAAATGACACAGAATTCTGAACACTACCGATACTTTTTCTCATTTTCAGGCACTGACTCATATGGATTGCTGAACTCAACATCTGATATGTGCAAGTTGTTTGGATAAACCCTAGCAAGAAGAAGTTGACCACAAATATTACGATCTAGCTCAGCATCTTGTACTTTGGCGTGCACAAGCATTATGTCTTGAAGGACTTCTCTTTTCATAACCTTCTCGACTTCTCTGAAAAGGAAAGGATTTCCGTTATCAAAGTGTTCGCTTAGCTTACGCGGGTCAACTTTGGCTCCTGACTCAATATAATGCATCCATGCATTTCCGCCGATCTCACATAAGCAATTTGGCTCAAGTTTAGCAATGGCATCTATGTCTTTAAGAAAGTAGTAATCGAAGCTGACATCAGCTTCGAATTTTTCTTGCACATCTTCAGCTGGATATATCTCTTCCATGCCTCCTCGATCTCCTTAGCATTTAACGTCCGCAACACTGGGCAAATTGGAACGCAGCGTAAATTTGTTCCGAGTGTTTGCGCTTGTTAGGCGCGTTTAAGTTGGCCATACAACTTCGTTCTTTGTTTGCTTTTTGAGGGTAAACGTAGTCGATCTATCTGTCTCTTCCTGATCTTGCCATTTCAACGTTACCCGAAGACTGTTCACGTCCGAGAATTGGTCTGAAGACCTCATATCTAGAACTCGATAGCGGTATAAGCGGTATCCATTTTCTAAGAGTTTTACTGAGACTTCCCCATTTATCAATGACCTATGGACCTCACCTGTCTCTGAAGATTCGACTGTAATAGACCTAAGCCTAATTAGTTTATCAGCCCTCTGAACCACATACATATAGGCAGTTGCCGAATATCCAGGCCAGAAACTATGAAAGTCTATGACGAAATACGGTAACTTGGTTCCCGCAAGCTCCGATATCAATTGTGGATCAGACTTAGACCACTGCAAGCTTTTCCGATCAGATTCCGTTTCTTCATGAACAAAATGATATACCTCCGCTGTTTGGCAGCCGGCTATAGTGAGGGTCAATAAAACAAATAAGAATCTATAAAGCATGGCAACCGCCTAACGCCTTTGTAGCGGGCCGCGTTGCTGCGAAGCAGCGCTTTTAGCGGTCCAGCCCGAAGGCGACAACACCGCCTTGTTAGGCTTGTTGCTAAGCCACATTATCATTGGGAACAGTACTTTCACTAAATAAAGGCATTAATAAAAATACGATGTAGGCTAGCCACGAAAATATAAGTACAGCTACAAGCCAGAAAAACTTACTCCAACCACTAACTTTTTTTGAGATTGCTACATGCACCAGTGGGAACACAAGTAAAAATAAAATTATAAGTTGCCATATGCTAATACCGCCAACACCCATTGTGACTCTCCTATGTCAATATATTTTCTTAGCCTAACAGTTTATTAAAGAGCCAATAGCCTTTGAAGACATTCCATCCCAAAGTAAATCAATGAGTTAGAGAAGATTCTCTGTGGATATCAGCCATGGCTCTTTAACTCGGGGCTTAACGTATATTATTTTCTGTAAGACTGAACTGTCAATGCGCCACTTTATGCATGAGCAATTGCACAATATTTGACCAAGACTCAAGCCCCGACGTACACATACTCAACAATACACTCCACTTCCCCGGTAGCACTACCGCCCGCCAGGGTTAATTGCAGCTCGGTAGGCTCGGGAAGCAACAGTGATTTGCCGGTATACAAAGTGTTGCCTGCAGAATCGGTCGCAGTTGCAGGCAAAATCGGAGTGGAGCTGGTATCACCAACCGCATTGACGGCAATCGTGGTGGACGCACCAAGGGCATCGTTAACCATGCGAAGGCCAGTGATTCTGGTCATCGCCGGTAACCTCAGTACAGCACCCGCTGTACCTCCGCCATCGCCTTCAAAAATGGCCTTGCCGGTGGCAACACACAGATTGCCGTATTCACCATTCTGCTGAATGGTGTTCAGGTTTGGGGTTTTCATATTGGAGTGCTCCAGTAATTAAAAAAGAGGGTGAACACGCGAGGGCCGAAGCCCCCGCCAATCAGTTACCGCTTACCGCTGTGTCATGCACCATCACACCGTGGTCGTTAATACGACCGTTGGTGCCCTTAAAGCGGATCTTGGCTTTGCCGTTCATCCAGGAAATCGAGTGCTCCACCACGTTTTCATGGTCGGTCTTCTCTTCGTGCATGGAAAAGTGCATACCGCCTTTGGCCTTTTTGCCACTGCGGCCGTAGGCATTGGCGAGTGCCTGGCCGCCCAGGAGGATTGCGCGATCGATAGTGGTACTCACGGTCTGAGTGGTAGTTGGCCATTACTCTCCTCTCTCTATCAACCGCTCCAGCTTGCTATCAATGCGCTGGAGCCGGGTTCGGATATCGTCTTTGAATTCAGCGATGTGCTTCTGCTCCAGAGAACGCATTTGTGATTCATGCTTGATTGCCTGGGCATTTGCTCCTACCCGCTTTTCTACATCAGAGCCCCAGGTGAATAGAGCAACAGCCAAGAGGATGATGCTTACTATCTGAGTGATAGAGATGCTTTTGCTCAGGTGCCAGTGCTCGGGTTGTGTGTTCATGGCTTCACCATTGCCTGTGCCTTTTCCTTACTGCCCTGGCTGGAGCCAAACCAGAACTGCAGGATCATGGGAATGGCCCCGGTGATCACACCCAACATCAGGGTGCCGGTTTGCTCAATGGCCGGGGTCATAGTGATCTCACCGGAGAACAGGGCGAATGTCAGCGCGAAGTACCCAGTGATAAACACAAACGACAGTGCTATCTGTGCCGTTAGGCCACCCTTGATCCCCATTTGCCGAGCGCTCTTGCGGTCCTCCACTTCGAGCCGGTACACATCAATATTCAGCTCACGCATCTTGAGCTTGAACTGGTTGTCAAGGCTGCGTAGTTCCAGTAGCTGTTCAGGGCTCGCATTCAGTACCAGATCAGCAATATCCTGCTCAGTGGCCTTTTCATCTCCCAGTAAGGCACCAGCCAGGAACTTGACTGCCGTTCCCGCAACAGGGCCACCCAGGGCTGCGCCCAGAGTCGGGGCAACGCTTTTAACTATCGCTTTCCAGTCCATTAGTAGCTCCAGATTGTGGGGCCTAGGGAATTAGCTTTCTCCAGGCGTAAAAAAACCGGCTCAGGGGCCGGTTGAGTTAGTTGGGCATTAATTAAGTCAGTTGAAAAGGAATTTCAATCCAATAAGAATCAAGAAAGGGAATGGTAAGGCATACCAAATCGCACACCGGGTGATATAGAAGGATACTCTTTGATCGTGGTCACAAGACTTGGCGGCTGACAACAAGCATAAAGGGATATTTTCACAGTATCTCTGGAGCGGAGTGTATTCTTCTATTCTGTATTTTTAGCAGAGGGAAATTCAGCAGCCGGTTCGGCTGCTGAAAAAGGCATTTGAGCGACCTTTAAAAGTTGTAGGTCAGTGCCAGGGAAGAAAGACTGGGTTTATCTTCATTCATTTCAAAAATAGTGTGCTCTAGGCTAAGGCTCCAGTTTTCGTTGAAGTTCCATCCAGCGGAAATGCCATAGTAGAGATCACTATCGTGAATGCGCTCTTTGTCAGATTCTTCATAGTTATAAGTATCAGTATATGTTACACTTCCACTGTTATCAGTCTCGGTGTATTTCGTGTTGGAAGTAAATTTATATTTCAAATCCGCATCCCACGAGTGGAACCCTGTGCGTATTCCAGCATAAAAATCTTTGGTTACATCAGTGGTTAAGAATATACCCAACATTTTTGATTTTCTGCTGAGAGTTGTCTCTAATCTATTTTCACGCTCGTAGGTATCGGAATAATAACCATAATCAAAGTTATTTGAACGTACCTCACTGACACTACTGTCAGCATCTCCCAGATCTGCATAGCCAGCTTCAAGGGCGATGAAGTTGTCAAGACGATAGCCTAAAGCTAGGGACCAGCCTTTAGGGTTGGAAAGTTTTACACTTAGGTTTTCCTGATCTTCAAGTGAAGGAAAATCCGTGTCTAGCTTTCCATCCGGGTCTACCTTTCCATAAGAAGACTTAAGGTAGAAGTTACTTTCCGTTGCCATAGTGTTGGATGCGAAAAAGAGGATGGCGGCGGCAAGAATTAATCTGTTCAAAAGATATCCTTAAATAAATGCAAAAGTACTATCTAATTCGAAAATAGGTACTGGTGAAACTTCTGTGGTAGTGCAGCTCAAACCACCTACTTTTAGTGTGGGCTGTCAAGAGATAACTGCTTTGTTAACAGCAGGCAAACACATATCAGCTCCCAAGTGCGGCGCATATTGCAACATCAAGCACCCCTGGTCAATAGTCAATTAAAGTCCACTTTACAGGCTTGACCCTCTCCTCTCTTAAACATCGAGACACCATGTTCCAGAATGACTACTTCCTAAGTAGCCTTACTAGACCGAGGGTTAGGGTTCAATTTGATGTGCTCAATCTGAGCCGCTGGATGGTCAGTCAGAGATGTGTCACCAATAGGCAAACATGGAGATACTGAGAGCTTTCTGGCTGCGCGCCTAAATTAGAGGGTGTTCAAAACTCTGTGTCAGCCAAGTAGCCTCATAGGCTGATATATTTCTCCAGGCGATCCGGGAAGTGAATTGTCAGCTGTGACAGCGTCAAGTTCCAGTTCTGGATCGGGTGCGTCCAGCGCTCGGAGGCTTTCAGTATACCGGCGTAAAGCAGCTTGAGTAAGCTGTTCTCATCGGCAAACCTTCGGCACCTTCACCTTTACTGGTCCAATCCCGGTCTGTATATCACGCTCTGGCAGGTGACCATTGCGGACGACAGCAGCGCGACCATCATCCAGATGGCGGCTTTCAAATCCTTCCATGAAGGTCGATAGCTCGGCTTCAATCGCCTGCTGCAGCAGCTCACGTGCGCCTCGGCGCAAAAGCTCGGTCAGCGGGTCAGCGGCCTCCTGTCGACCTGTAAACTCAACAACGGTATTCTTGTTCATAGCGGCGTACTCTCGGTTGGTTTCATTGTTTGGTGACAACAAATCAACCAGATACGCTGCGTTCTTTCAAACCCTCAAACACCAGATTTGGTTATAACTCCAATAGCTCCAGAACGTGGGCCGGGTACGCTCGCCCGGTACGAGTTTCAGGTCATCCAGGTGCAGGAATCGGCCCTTGTGGGTGCCCTTCTGCTTTACGCCAATACCAGTAAACCCCTCCTCCAGCGCGATCCCCAGCAGCTCATAGGCATGCCCACCAGAAACTGATACATCCACAGCCTGCCCGGTAGTGTGTGTCATGGTCGATCCGATCCTGGCGCAATGGTCCTGGCAGCGGTAACCGGAGGTGATCACCATCGGCTTGTTGAGGCGCACCCGGTCAGTCATGGGGCGCACGTCGTCCGCCTGCAGTACCGCGGCCACGGTATTGAGCAGTGCCGGCTCCGTACTGCCGTCGCCGTTGCGGGCGAGAATGGAAACCACTACCTCGCGCCGGGGCCGGGACTGGTGGCACTGGCATCGAGCACGCCGGGGTCGGCGCCCAGGGCGTGATAAATATAGGCGCCCTCGGGGGCGAGCTGGATGCGGCGGCGGAATTCGGTATTGGATTCCAGGGTGGGATCGATACCGTTTTGCGGATCACCTGGGTCGAGCACCCGACGCTGTACGCCGAAGAGTGCGCCTAGCTGGTCCAGGTCTTCGTCTTCCGCATAGGCGAGCATCACGGCGCGGGCGGCGTTGTTGACGCGCTGGCGCAGCAGCAGTTCGCGGTAAGCGGCCACCTCCAGAATTTTATAGGCGGGGTCCGCCTCGGTCAGCGCGTCGAAAGTGGGGTCGCGACCCTGCAGATCGGACAGCATGGCGCCGAAGATGGACCCGAAATCGAGTGCTTCCACAACGTCCGGCTCGGGCAGCCGGGAGGGACCGACAGCGGTAAAGGTATTGGCCATGCTCGCGATGGTGCGCGAGGCGCGAAGGAGGTGCAGTGGGAACCGCTTGTATTGGCGGGGGTTACAAAGCGATGGGAACAGGTAAGCTTCCGAACTGTAAAATTTTCTATTAACTGGAATAGTGCGCGAAAAGCTTCAATATATTCCGCACTCACGTATTGGTTGCACAGCAGGTATTAGCAACCTTATGATTCGCTCGAAATAAGGAAATTTTCCCAGACAACCGGCCTGGCCGAGAGGAATTCAAAAATGTCTTTTCATTTTTCACTTGTCTGCCGTAAGTTGTTTCGCATAGTTCCACCCGTTTGTTTTGCGTTGTTTCTACTAATACCCATCAATCGTGTCTATGCACAAGACCCGCCCTTCTCCTTGATTGGTCAGTTAGGTCTACCCGGTATCACCGATGTTGTTGTAAGTAACAATATTGCCTACGTTTGCGGCAATAATGGTATCAGCGTCGTCGACATTTCCTCTCCGGATAGCCCTGTTCTGATTAACACCGTCGGTTTTAGCGCTACTACTTGCACGATTAATAACAGTCTATTGGCGGCGGTGACTTCGGGTTCGGGGTTTCCTTTCAGGCTCTATTCGCTAAGCCCTGACCCGCAAACACCGATTTTACTCGGCAGTACCACCATACCTTATGCTTTTCCCGGAAGACCGCTGATTATTAACCAGCATGCTTACGTTAGGCAGTTACTGTTCTGCTTTTTCATTTCCAATAACGACATTTTCAGTCAACATGGCGACTTGTTGTCGATAGCTATCGGAAATATCGCTGCGCCGGCCTTGGATACTGTTTTGTTTAATGACAACGGACCCAGAGGGGAGCCAGGCGAAACACCCGGCTGTGGCGAGAATGGCGGTAACTTTAATGTATTCAATATCGCACAAACTGACGCCACAACGATACTATTGACTAGCACGACCGCCACTGGCGGTGATACACAAACTGGTATTGGACGTATCCGTGTTGTAGATATCAGTAATCCGTCAAGTCTTGTCGTTTTAAACAACAATGAACTGCAAATACCCGGCACAGTGCAAACTGTAGGTTTGGCGGTACAAGGCAACCAGGCGCTTGTGAGCGCCAGTACCGGTGGCTGGAATGATGGCAGCCCGATTACGCTTGGGCTGACGGGTAGCATAGTACTCGCTGTGCTTGATGTGAGCGACGCCGATGCGCCTATGCTACTGGCCAGCGAAATCTTAGACCGGGACTCCATTGGTGTGGGTAATGTCGTCAGCCTGAGCAATAATCGCTATGTTTTCCCAAGCTTTGGTTTTTTCAATGATCCAGACTTGCTGTACTTGGTTGATGCCAGTGACCCAGCGAATTTGATTATTGACCAGATTGAAGTGCCGGAGAATATCACTCATTTGAGCGTTTCAGACAATTTGATCTATACAGCAAGTGCTGCCGGGCTGCTTATCTATCAGGTTGGCATCAAGTAAATATCCACCGGCAAAGCCGGTGGCTTTAATCGTGAACCGCTCAAAGCGGTCTGTACGGAACTAACGTTCCT
>NZ_CANLDD010000095.1 GCF_947489355.1 uncultured Microbulbifer sp.
GTTGTGTTAGAACCTCAACAATGCGAGCTTGCTCTTACAAATCAATAGGCTACATCCAAACGGGAACAGCCCCTAATAATGTATGGAATTTTATATGGCTGAAGTCTACGAGCAACCTCCTGCTCCTGGTGCTCCCCCTAAGTATCCATCACCGCTCGAATTGGCTATCTACCAACTGGAGCAGGGGGCTTTGAAGTACCATGAGAATCAAACAAAAAATGCCCCTAAGGAGGAGAGCCAGATACAAGCTAGCCAGCGAAAGAAAGCCGAAGCCAACGATTGGGAGTATTTGATCAGGTTGCGCGACTATGTTGGGGTACTTGCAGACCTTCAGCAGCAGCAGCAGCTTGCTGACTACCGGGTGATTGATTGCCAGTTGAGAATCACCTTGCCGGATGCGCCAGAGCCCATGGTATCGAAGCCTTTTTGGAAGTCATTGATAGAGAACTGATGAGTGACAATCGGGGTCAGGTCCAGGCCGGACTGGATCAGGCTGGCCATTTTGTACCAGGTTTCGAACATCTCGCGTCCGTAGATCCCCTTAAGGGTCAGGCCTTTGAAGATTACCTGGCTCCAGTCGATCGCCATCTCGCCGGCGGGAATCCCCAGCATGGCGATTTTGCCACCGTGGTTCATGGCGGCGAGCATATCGCGGAAAGCGGTGGGCACGCCGGACATTTCCAGGCCCACATCAAAGCCTTCGCCCATACCCAGCTCTGCCATCACATCACTGAGGTTTTCCCTGGTCACATTGACTGCGCGGGTCGCGCCCATTTTGTGTGCCAGATCCAGACGGTATTCATTGATATCGGTGATCACCACATGGCGCGCACCCACATGTCTGGCCACCGCTGCGGCCATAATGCCGATGGGGCCGGCGCCGGTAATCAACACATCTTCACCCACCAGGTCGAAGGAGAGCGCGGTATGTACGGCATTACCGAAAGGGTCAAAGATCGAGGCCAGGTCGTCGGAGATATTATCCGGGATTTTAAAGGCGTTTAAGGCCGGAATCACCAAGTACTCGGCAAAGGCGCCCTGGCGATCCACACCCACCCCATAGGTGTTGCGGCACAGGTGGCGGCGACCGGCACGGCAGTTGCGGCAGTGTCCGCAGGTGATGTGTCCTTCGCCGGAGACACGGTCACCCACCTGGAAGCCCGCCACTTCCTGGCCCATACCCACTACTTCACCCACATATTCGTGTCCCACCACCATGGGGACCGGGATGGTTTTTTGCGACCACTCGTCCCAGTGATAGATATGCATGTCGGTACCGCAGATGGCGGTTTTGTGGATTTTGATCAGCAGGTCGTTGTGGCCGGGCTGGGGAATTTCCACGTCGGTGAGCCAGATTCCGACCTCAGACTTCAGTTTCGATAGTGCTTTCATTGTCATTACAACTGTAAATGGAAAGGTACCGCGGCGCTTTGCAACAGGACAGGCCTGTCGTTATGCATCGCTGCAATCAATTGGGCATTAAATAATTTTCAGCTCACGGCCCACTGCAATAAAGGCATCGATACATTGATCAAGCTGTTCACGGGTATGCGCCGCTGACATCTGGGTACGGATACGGGCCTGGCCTTTGGGCACTACCGGGTAGAAAAAGCCCACTACGTAGATGCCGCGCTCCAGCATCTTGTCCGCCATTTTTTGGGCAAGGGCGGCATCGCCGATCATCACCGGGATAATCGGGTGGTCGGCACCGGCGAGGGTAAAGCCAGCCTCGGACATGCGCTTGCGGAAGTAGGCGGAGTTGTCGCGCAGCTTCTCGCGCAGCTCACCGCCTTCCATCAGCATATCCAGCACCTTCAGGGAGGCGGTGACAATGGCCGGGGCCACGGAGTTGGAAAACAGGTAAGGGCGCGAACGCTGACGCAGCAAATCGATAATTTCCTTGCGCCCGGAAGTGAAGCCTCCGGAAGCACCGCCCAGGGCCTTGCCCAGGGTGCCGGTAATAATATCAATACGATTGATAACGTTGCCGTATTCGTGGGTGCCGCGGCCGTGTTCGCCGAGAAAGCCCACCGCATGGGAGTCATCCACCATGACCAGAGCGTTGTAGCGCTCGGCCAGGTCGCAGATGGCTTTCAGATCGGCGATCACGCCGTCCATGGAGAAGACCCCGTCGGTGGCGATCAGCTTGGTCTTGGCGCCCTCGGCATCGGCCGCCTGCAGCTGCTTTTCCAGCTCCGCCATATTGTTGTTGGCGTAGCGGTAGCGCCTGGCCTTGCACAGACGTACGCCGTCGATAATGGAGGCGTGGTTGAGGGCGTCGGAGATAATAGCGTCTTCCGGGCTCAATAGGGTCTCGAACAGACCGCCATTGGCATCGAAGCAGGAGGTGTAGAGGATGGTGTCTTCGGTGTGCAGAAATTCTGACAGGCGCGACTCCAGGGCCTTGTGAATGTCCTGGGTGCCGCAGATAAAGCGTACAGAAGCCATGCCGAAACCATACTGGTCGAGGCCCTCTTTAGCAGCCGCGATCAGGTCCGGGTGGTTGGCCAGGCCCAGATAGTTGTTGGCGCAGAAGTTCAGCACCCGGGTGTCATTGTTCACCTGGATCTCGGCGGCCTGCTGGGAGGTAATAATACGCTCGCGTTTGTAGAGGCCGTCGGCTTCGATCTGTTTCAGCTCATCGCGCAGGTGCTCAAAGAATTGTTCTGGCTTTGACATGGTATTGTTTTTAGCTCCTGTTCGGTGCTTGTGGCACAGAGTGGTTGGCGCAAGACAAGGTGGCGCCTGTCTATTTAAGTTTTACCCCGCCAGTTCACAGGCCTTGTGGGCTGTAATTGGCTGCTCACTGGCGCGGCAACTGGTGGCGAATTTTAATGCCTCTTCCGCGGTGTCGAACAGTAGTTGCCACAACAATTGCCGATCGGTCCGTCTCACCGCCCTTACCGCCGTGCGGTTTCGCTGGTTGGCGATTTGAATTTCTATAACGTCTTTACTGGATAGCGGTGTTTCGGACATGATCCCTCCAACAGTAGAAGTTTGGAGGGCTGACGTGGAAGCGGCGAATGGGTGTTCGCTTATCCGGTTGGATTGCTCTGGTAGAGCCCCATCCTCCCCACAGGCATTGGTGTGCCGGCAGAGAGAGAACCACCTTGCCCCGGTCGGCAGGTTGGCGTTGGCGTCAGCCACTCTCGTGATGTGCGGGCAAAGATAGCGGGGAGAGGGTTGGCAGTCAACTATGCCGCCCCCGTTCGGGGGCGGTGCAGACGTTTATGCCGGTAGCTGCACGGATTTCAGTTCGATAAACTCACCGAGCCCGGCATCACCGAATTCACGCCCATTGCCGGAGCGCTTGTAGCCACCAAAGGGGGCCTCGTAGTTGAACTCGCCACCGTTGACAAAGCAGAGGCCGGCCTCAATACGGCGCACCAGTGGCAGGGCACTCTCCGCATCCCTGGCCCAGACGCCGCTGGATAGTCCGTATTCGGTATCGTTGGCAATGGAAATGGCCTCGTCCATATCCCTGTAAGGAATTAGGCAGGTCACCGGGCCGAAGATCTCCTCGCGGGCGATGCTCATATCGTTGTGTACATCGGCGAATACGGTGGGTTTGACGTAGAAGCCTTTTTCCAGTCCTTCTGGCGTCTCGGTACCACCGGTGACCATACGTGCACCTTCATCGACACCCCGTTGGATATAGCCACGCACGATTTCCCGCTGGCGCGCGGAAGATAGCGGCCCCATAAAGGCGTCTTCGCCGGTGCCCACGGCGATGCCTTCGGCCACTTGTCGGGCGATTTCGACCGCTTCATCGTAGCGTTCGGCAGGTACCAGCATACGGGTCAGTGCGGTGCAGGTCTGGCCAGTGTTGATAAACACATCCTCGCAACCCCAGCGCACCGCAGCTTCCAAGTCGGCATCGGGGGTAATGATCAGCGGTGATTTTCCGCCCAGTTCCTGAGTAACGCGCTTGACCGTAGGTGCAGCGGCTTTCGCCACTTCGATGCCGGCACGGGTGGAGCCGGTGAAAGACACCATGTCGATACCCGGGTGGGCTGAGAGCGCTGCACCCACCACCGAGCCGGGACCGGGTACCAGATTGAAGACGCCGGCGGGCACCCCGGCCTCCTGGATAATTTCCGCCATGATAAAGTCCTGCAGTGGGGTAATTTCCGCAGGCTTGGTGATCATGGTACAACCGGCGGCCAGTGCCGGGGCCACTTTGCCGACGAACTGGTGCAGGGGATAGTTCCAGGGGGTGATAAAACCGCACACGCCCACGGGCTCACGGAACAAGATTGAATGGGCTGCCTTTTCCGTTTTTTCCATTTCGGCAGTGCGCTCGGCGTAGTAACGCACAGCGTAGATAGGTCCATCGACGTGTAGCCAACGGGTGATATGTTCGGGGCAACCGAGGGTTTGGGAGATGGCCTGGGTCAGATCTTCTTTGCGTTTTTCCATACCGTCGGCGATGGCGTTGAGCAGTGCACGGCGCTTCTGTGCGGTGCTATTGCGCCAGCTATGGAAGGCCCTGCGGGCGGCAGCCACGGCGAGATCCACGTCCGCAGCGGAGCCTTCAGACACCTCACAGATGAATGCTTCAGTGGCCGGGTTGATGACTGGATGAGCCCCTTCGCCCAGGGGTTCCCGCCATTGGCCATCGATAAACAGTTTACCGGTTTGCAGTTTGCTGAGATCTGTCATATCACGCTTCCCTTTGTTCTGCGCCTGAGGGCACACTGATTTCAATCAGGGTTGGGGCCTGTCGGCCAAAGGCGGCATTTACCGCTTCCACTAACTGGTCGGGTCGATCGATTCGGCATCCCTCGGCACCGAAGGCCCGGGCGAGGGCGACAAAATCCGGGGTGTGCAGGTTGACGCCCTCCTGGGGAACCTTGGCCGCATCCATAAAGTCACGGATTTCTCCGTAACCGGCATTGTTCCATACCAGTATCGGCAGTGGCAGTTGTTGTTCCACAGCCACCGCCAACTCACCCAGGGTGAACATCAGGCCACCGTCGCCAATCAGTGCGATTACATCGCGCGCACTGGATAGCTTGGCGCCAATAGCTGCGGGCAGGGCGAAGCCAAGGGTACCGTAGCCCGTGGTACAGGTAAGGTGGCTGCGCGGGTGGTACAGGGGCAGCGCATGGTTCGTGTTATAGGCCAGTTGGGTGGAATCTGTTACCAGAATGCCATTTGCCGGCAGGGATGCGCGCAGGGCTTCCACCCAGGGGAAGCGCTCCTCGGAGCCATCCCACCAGGCCTTGCGGCAGTCTTTGAGTAATTGGGCAACCTCTTGTTCAGATTGCGCTCTCGTCTCTCCATCGCGTTGGGTCAGGGCAGCCGCAATTTGCTCCAGGCTCTCGGCGGCATCGGCGCAGATGGCCAGGTCCGGTCTGGTGTTGCACACCAGCTGCGCAGCATCTATATCAATGCGGATTAATTGACCGGAAAAGGCGTAGTTATCCCGCACCAGGTTGCGGTCGGTCTCGGAAAGTTCGGTGCCCACTGCCAGGGCTACATCCGCAGTTTCCACCCGGCTGCGCACGCAATCGAAGCTCAGGTTGGCGCCGCCACACAGTGGGTGGCGTTCATCCACTACGCCTTTGGCGGCCAGTGACAGGAAAACCGGAGCGGCGAGTTTCTCAGCAATTTGTGTGGCGGCTTTACCCGCGGCCTGGGCGCCGCCACCCAAAAGAATGATCGGACGCTGGGCACCCTGCAGCCAGGCAGCGGCAGTGGCAATAGCGTTGCTGTTGGCGCAGGGCGCCATTGCGGTTGGGGCGGCGTGATAGTCCTGCAACTGGCCGGGCATGGGGGCCGGGAACAGGTCGATGGGAATCTCGATATGCACCGGTCCCGGGCGGCTGGACTGTAGCAGCTGGAATGCCTTCGCCATCACTTCCGGCAACTGCCCGGCCTGGGTCAGGGTGTGTTGCCAGAGACAAAAGCCGCGGCTGGCGTCACTTTGGCGCGGTAGCTCGTGCAGGCGTCCGCGGCCCATGCCCAGGTCTTCGCGGCGATTCACTGCGGAGATAACCAGCATGGGGATGGAGTCGGAGTAGGCTTGTGCCATGGCGGTGGCGGCATTGGTGAGACCGGGCCCGGTGATCAAAAAACAGACGCCCGGATTGCCACTGGCACGCGCGTAACCATCCGCCATAAAAGCGGCACCCTGTTCGTGGCGCGGAGTGATGTGTGTCAGGCCACTGCCGGGCAGGCCGCGGTACAGTTCGATGGTGTGTACACCGGGAATGCCGAAGACTTTTTCCACCTGGTATTCGCGCAGCAGACGCATCAGTACCTGGGCACATGTGGGTACAGAGGACATAACCACCGTTTTCCTTAGTCGTGTAAAAATGCAGTGAGCCTAGCGGCCCGCCAAATGCCACGCAAGCACCTGCAGAGTCTGCACCTGCAGGAAAAAAATCGCAGGAAAATTGAGATTACCCCCATATCGCGACAGGAAACTTTGTACGGCAGTCGCATTTTCGTCCACCTCTGGAAAGGTGGTCGGGGACGGGGTTTGACGAGTTGCTCGTGGAAAAATACCTTTGCGGCAGCGCGACAGATACACTTTGAGCGAGAACAGATGAGGAAGTCACACCATGGAAATTGATCAATGGCGCCGGGAGTACCTGCTCGGCGGTTTGCGTCGCGCTGAGCTGAAGCCGGCGCCGATAGAGCAATTCAGTCAGTGGCTGGATGAGGCGGTAGAGGCCGGGTTAAAGGACCCCAGCGCCATGTGCCTTGCCACGGTAGATGCCGCAGGCCAGCCCTCCCAGCGTATTGTTTTACTGAAAGGTTTTGATGAGCGCGGTTTTGTGTTCTACACCAACCTGGAGAGTAAAAAAAGCAGAGAGATGGCACATAATCCCCAGGTCTCCCTGCTGTTTCCCTGGCACCGGCTGGAGCGCCAAATTGTCGTAACCGGAAAAGTGGCTCGGGTTGCACGGGAGGAGGCACAAGCGTATTTCCAGTCCCGCCCGCTGGACAGCCAATTGGCGGCCTGGGCATCTCGCCAGAGCCAGCCACTGTCCTCCCGGGAGGAACTGCAAGCACAGTTTGAGGCAGAGAAGGCCCGTTTTGCTGAGAGCCCGATCCCGCTGCCGGAGTTTTGGGGGGGGTATCGGGTAGTGCCGCTTGAGGTAGAGTTTTGGCAGGGAGGTGCCAGTCGCCTCCACGACCGTTTTATTTATCGCGCAGATGACTGCGGCAGCTGGTCGGTGGAGCGCCTGTCACCCTAGGGGCTGTTCCCGTTTCACATGGGTAGCCATAGGAAGGCACAAGCCATAGCTACTGTGCTTTGATAGCACCTC
>NZ_CANLDD010000096.1 GCF_947489355.1 uncultured Microbulbifer sp.
ACATTAACTCATTGTGGGGTATCGACCCGAGCATTGTACCAAAGCCAGTAAATACATGAGTCTATTTCAACAGCCTGCTAGTGCAACAGGTGAATCGATGTCAAGAAATACTTAATTCGGTGTTTTCATACCAAGACATTTCCTCCGAGGCAAGTAATGCGGCATCTATCGAAGGGGTAGAACTAAAACTCGAATAGTTGGACTGTTACCGTCAACCGGTAGATCCGATCTACTTGTGAGTTTCCAACTTAATAGTAGTGGCAAAACCCTGCCCGCAGACAGTGTGGCGGCAGTTAACGATCAGCCAGTCGGTTCCGTCAATTTCCGCTTTGAATCCTTCGAGCCGTAACGGCTGCTCGGGGTAAATGTCGGTGCGGCCCAGGGCCAGCTGATAGCTCATGGTGGCCAGGATGCATTGCCACTCAGCCTGCGCTGCTTTTTTGGCTTCCTGTTCACTGGCGGCACATTCCTTTAAAGGGCGGCATCAATGCGCTTCTTCCTTTTATCCTATTGTCGAGTTTGATTGCCCAAATACAGTAAGTCGCTACGAAGCGCTTTACTGTGTACCTGTCTCACCCGGCGTTTTCGCCGTCGCTGGCCATACCAGATCCACCCGAATACCCACCAGTAAGATGACATACGACATCTCCAGCGTGAGGAAAGCGCCAACGGGGTGGTTTGGCACATCTCGTATCATCAGGTAGACCAAGTAGCTCATTGCAAACAGATTGCCAGCAAGCATAACGTTGAGAGCGTGACCTCGTTCTTGCCAGAGTGGTTTGCAGAGCAGGATGTTCAACACGGCGGTGCCGATGAGCATCACCCCGGGCAGCATCAGCAGCAAGCGACGTGGTATGACAGTGCTTTCGTCGATTACCATCGGCCAAATAGCGACAACATGGCCATGGGCCCCCAGGATGAGAAATAGTCCCAGCAGTACCGCGCTTCCGGCGGCAAGGCGGTATAGCGCATTGCGTTGCGACACATTTTTTGCACTAAAGGCCAATATCTCGCTCCCCCGCAGTGGCCAGACCACATTCGTAGGCAAATACTACGGCCTGGGCGCGATCGCGCAGTCCCAACTTGGACAGCAAACTGGATACGTGGGTTTTGACGGTGGCAGAGCCAATAAACAGGGCCTCCGCGATCTCAGCGTTGCTCTTGCCATCGGAGATCACCGCCAGCACTTCGCGCTCCCGGGTAGTCAAACGCTCCAAGCGTTCCGCCAGGTTACGTCCTGTTCCCAACTTTTGCACGAATTGACTGATCAGGCGCTTGGTGATGGCTGGCGCGAGCATGGCACCACCATCCGCTACGGTCCGCACCGCCTCTACCAGCGCCTCGGGCGGAATGTCCTTCAGCACAAAACCACTGGCGCCCGCTCGCAGCGCGCGAAACACGTATTCATCGGGATCGAAGGTGGTCAGGATAATGACCCGGCAAGTAGCGTCGCCCGCTTCCAATATGCGCGCTGTGGCTTCCAGCCCGTCCATCTCCGGCATGCGGATATCCATCAGGATGATGTCCGGCTGCCGTTGCCGCGCGGCCTCAATCGCCTCAATGCCGGTGCCAGCCTCTGCCACCACCTCGATGTCTGGCTCGTTGTCCAGCACAAGGGCAAAACCGCGCCGCACCAGGGCCTGATCATCCACCACCATCACTCGCAACATTATCCCCTCCCCATTCCTGTGGGTAGTTGTGCATACACCTCAAAACCACCGCCATCGACCACGCCGGCACGCAAAAAGCCACCGAGCAGTTCCGCGCGCTCGCGCATACCCGCGATGCCGTGCCCCCCGTTGGATTTTCCATCAATTGGTTGCACAACCATGGGCTGCTCAGCCGCAGCGTGTCCTTCATCGCGAACACGAATCGCAATATGGCCGACCTCTGCGCGCACACTCACGCACACCTCGGCTGAAGCGCCGACGTGCTTGATGACGTTGGTTAATGATTCTTGAACGATGCGATAAGTGGTGAGGACGACTCTGGTCGGCGCATGCTCCAGTGCGCCGTGAGGTTCATAGTCGACCCTGGCTATTACCTGTCGGACTTGTTTGATCAGGGCAGGCAGGTTTTTGAGACCCGGCTGCGGAGTGAGTGTACTCTCGTCACTGACAGGGCGCAGCACACCGAGCAAATGCCGCATCTCTGTCATGGCCTGACGACCAGCTGCTTCCACTGAAGCCATGGCCTTACTGGCTGCCTCCGAGTTATTGCGGCTGATGGCTCTGGCGGCACCTGCCTGAACCGTCATCAAACTGACCTGGTGCGCCACCACATCATGCATCTCGCGCGCGATTCGAGTGCGCTCCGCCACCACAGCCCGCTCGGATTCGGCATTGCGCTCGCGTTCCAAATATTTCGCTCTCTCCTCCAACAAGCGCAGATACTCGCCGCGAAAGCGTAGCCGGCGGCCGATGTACCACAGCGCCCATACCAGCATGACCGTCACTGTGCCAGCGGCTGTGAGCTGAACCAGAACGCTCTGATCAAGCGCCACAAAAATCAGCGTTGCGACGACCGCGATAAAACTGGCTCGGGTATTGGTCTCGTAGCGGCCAAGGCTGTACAGCGAAACCGCCATAGCGACGATACCACCTGCCGGCAAACCCAGTTCCAGTAATATTGTGGCGCCAAGAATAACGGCCTGTACCTGCCAGGGATGCGTGCGGCGCCACAATAGGGCGAAGCAGCCGACGAACGCACACTGGAAAGCAACGACATCCCAGAAGCTCTGCAGGGCCAGCACCTCATGCGCGTCGTCGTCCGACCACATCAGTAGCGTCAGGAAAAACATAAGCAGGGCGATGAGCAGGTCGGTCAGGTGCGGCCAGCGCTGGAAGGGCCCGCGGAATGGTTGCCACACCGGAAGTCTGGGTAATGCCGAGCCAGCGTTGAGCGGATTCGACGCAGCTGTTTTGGGGGACGACGATTTCATTCCCGCATGCTAAACCAGGCTCGGCCAGCTGTCATGGGACTTCCGACGGAGGCGAGAACAGGATCGCCTCCACCTTTTGGGGGAGACCAGATTCCTGCCTGTGGCGGATGTGCGGAGCCCCACAAAAGCCGACCATGTTCGGCAGGCACATTCAGCCCAAGCCCGCGAGGACGACGCCCTAGATGAGCCACTACCGAGACCAAACAGAGTCGGCCCCGCTACATAACCGCCTGGAGGAGCACCATGAACGATGCTGTACTCAATCAAACACTGCCGCGACCATTCGATACCCTGCGAGCGGTTAACCTGACGGTAAAAACCTGGTTTTACGTTGCGGCAATCGGGCATGCCATCTTCCTTGCCTATATTCTGGCTGTATTTTACCCGCCCATTGCGCAGTCCGGGCTGCATGGACTACAGGGCCTGCACCTGCCGACAGGCTTCCGCGAGGGCGACACACTGGGTAATCTAGCATCGGTGAGTCACGTTCTGTTGGCTGTGATTGTGATCGGCGGAGGCCCCTTGCAACTGGTTTCCGCAGTACGCCGGCATGCACCTGCCTTCCACCGCTGGTTGGGGCGTAGCTATCTTCTGGCGGCCGTGGTCAGCAGTGTTGGTGGGCTGTATATGACCTGGACACGGCACACCGTTGGCAACCTGGTAACCCAGATCGGTATCACTGTCGACGGCATACTGATTCTGGCGTTTGCATTTCTGGCGGTGCGCAATGCAATGGCTAAGCGTATTACCGAGCACCGGCGCTGGGCCTTGCGTCTCTTTATGGTCGCCAGCGCGGTATGGTTCTTTCGTGTGGCCCTGATGGGTTGGGCGATGATAACCGACGGGTGGGGGATCCACTGGGAATCCTTTACCGGGCCATTTCTGTATGCTCTGGGTTTTGGTAATTACCTGCTGCCGCTGGCCATGCTGGAATGGTATTTTTATTGTCAAAAGCGCAAAGCCGGACAGGGTATCCAGATTGCTTTTGTAAGCACACTGTTGCCGCTGACCGTGTTTATGGGCATTGGTATCTTCGCGGCCACCATGGGCTTGTGGTTACCGCGAGTATGAAGATGGCCGGCGGATATCCAATCTCTACTGAGTAATTCAGCTTTGCTTCAATGGTCGGGCCATAAAGCTACTAAGCCGCTTAAAGGCTGATCTAACTTGCAGAGGGAAAGCAACAGCGGATTAATACTTATTCGAGGAAAAATAACCCAGTTAGTATACTTCAAAAAATAACCGCTAAACCGGTACAACTCTACCCTTTTATAGTCGTACTGGTTTCCAGTTCAATAGCAAGTATAGCCCTACCCGGCACCCGTACCTGCCCATGAGCAGGCTCTTCAAGGGCATAAGCCAGCACTGCTTCTTCGATAGCTGAGTCAACGCGATTCTTATGATTTGGCACCCGTCGGTTCTTCTCCAGCAGGGCGTTCACGCCGCCGCTGGATACGGCTTCTTTGTAACGATAGAAGGTGTCTCGCGATACGCCGAGCATCTTGCAGGCTTTGGAGATATTGCCGAGTTCTTCCGCCAGATTGAGCAGACCGGTCTTGTGTTTAATGATGCGATCGTTAGTATGAATCATGGGGTTTATCCTTGGTTTTGGTTTCAGGTTTCAGGTTTCAGGTTTCAGGTTTCAGGTTTCAGGTTTCGTCACCTTCATCAAAACCAGTAAACCCCTCTTTTCAAGGAGATGTGTCAGATTTGGTCTGAACTAATACATCTTACCACTTCAATTTTTCACCTCCCACTCACCGCTCAATTAAATTCTTCCGTAGCAGCCACCATGCCCACTATTATTTTGATTACTGCTGCCTGAGTAAAGCTGCGTTAGAAGTCTTCCTTTACCAATTACACACTTTGCCCTTGATAAACTTAACTGTTAGCCAAACACGGCCCCATCGTTCAAGTTTTTCTTCAGGAGACAAAGTCTTCGGAGAAACTGAAACCGGCTGCCTAAAACACTCAAACAGTGCCCCACTCACTGCACCTTTTATTTCTATTTTAAAATCATACGTTACGCAAATAAATTGGTAGCATGAGGAGCACTGCCAGAATGATGCCAGCTCTGCACCTTGTTTGATTTGTTCTAAATTACCGTTCACGTGGATTACAATCCGGCCTTGAGGATCTGAAATATAATTAAGATGCCTTATGGAACAAAATTCACAATCACAGGATCTTGGCGCATATTCTTCCAATTTTCTTGGGAGAGAAAGCTGTACCCTTATGGCTTCACAGCTACATATACCGAAATATTTCATATAATCTAATTTTCAGATTAGCGCGAGCACATACTAATTAAAACTATTTACAGGTTACTTGATCTATTGCCGGGTTAATCCCCCGAGACCCATAAAGAGCCTTTCTCTAACTTAATACAACTTTACTCCATCTGATCACGACTTATTTATGACCCCCACAATCCTATGATTGATTCAATATTGTCGTAATTTGTGATGATTTTCCAGTGCCATTATGCTGGTTAAATACACTTCTTTGCCTAATTATTTGCTTTCATTTGTAGCTACATATATCCAACAGGCACGCCCTGACTTTAACTCTGCAGAAATTCTTTGATACTGGTCAGTCTCGTAGTTATCTGCCTGGGACAACTCTTTTCTGCTAATCTTGAAAACAGTACCAATAACCTGGTCTTTCATATTGCCGGTATAGCGCAATATTGGGTGCCTATTCTTTCCACTTTTTTTGATGACCAGTTCATCAATAATTTTTATTTCTTCAATTACGTACTTTGACAGAAAATCTTTAAATCCGCTTAACCCTCTCCCGAAATTAGCTACCTGTACATATTTTTGTTGTAAGGTACCATAAGAAAATAACAACTCCATCTTTATCTCTTTACTGTAAATATTAGAATTGAGCAGCAGCCAGAGAAAGACACTGTAGACCGCTATTTTTCAAGTTAGGCTTTTTTGGATAAATTAAAAATTATAAGCCGCTCTTTTTTTGATTAAATTCAGGATGAATCCTGGCCATCCTGTACAGGCCAATATAATCACCCGCTTTAAAGGCCGCGAATTTGGATTCACCTTCAATTTTGAACCCAAACTTTTTGTACAGAGATATTCCATGGGTATTATCTGTGTAAACAGTCAGCTCAAGGCGAACAATATTCAACCAATTATCGACCAAGTCAATGGCTTCCTTTAAAAGACGACTACCCACCCCTTTTCCATGTATTTCTGGATGTACAGCCATACCGAAGCTGGCAACATGCTTGGATCTGGGCTTGGTATTCAGGTCTATTCCAATATAACCTTGCACCCTGCCCTCGACTTCAGCAACCAGCACAACTGCATTTTCGTTGCGGTCTTGAAACAGCGTGCTGACTCTATCAGCACCAAGATAGGGGTGCTGGGAGCTTTGTGCTACCACATATGGGTGATCAAATATTTCCGATATTCTTTCATGATCCTTGATCTTAGCTGCTCTGATTGTTACTTCCATTACATATCCACCAGAAATTTGGTACCGCCGAAATACCTAAAACTATAACGAATAGAAAAATTTGCGGCCCCTTTCCCTTTTATTTTATACCGCGGATTCAACCTTGAAGCGCATACCATTTATGCGGCTTGTGCCGCCAAGTAATTATCCATTAAATCTTCTGGTG
>NZ_CANLDD010000097.1 GCF_947489355.1 uncultured Microbulbifer sp.
TCGGTGGCGGTGCGGCCCGCCTTAACGACTATGTGGTAATGCACCACCGGGATAAGGTGCCCTTTGATCCCGATAAACTGTATCGGATTGAAGCCCGTGTTTATTTCTACAGTACCGGCGACACCACCCGAACTTTCTACGCGGGTCTGGCTGGCTTCGATGCCAATGGTAATTATTGCAATGCCAGCGGAGCGAACAGCACCGGCAGCCAACACTATGTACTTGCGCAAAACCTGAACCTGGTGGGGGAGTATTGGCAAAGGCTGGTGGCCTATGTAAAGGGCAATGCCAGCGATAATGCCGTGTACAGTCGCGCTCGTGACGGTAACCATATCGGCAACCCGGCCAAACTGCAGGCCAATGTGCGTTTTTTCACCCCGATGTTTCGTGGGAATTACTCCAACAAAGAGGGCTCAATGCTGATCGACTACGTCAAGATCGACGTGGTGGAAGTGCAGGATCAGCGCAACCTCCCCCTAATCCAGTCCGGCATCGCCAGCCTGCCCACCAGCTCCGCACTCTCCGCTGTGGATGCTGGTAGCACCGCCAGGATTTCCATTGCCGCACACTCGGTGCAGTTTGGTTTTGGCACTCGCAGCTACAACGCCGGCAGTATCAGCGGCTTGTCGTTCAGCCGAAAATACTATGTCTATTGTGATGATCCAGGCGTCAAAGGTGGGACAGTCACCTATAAGGCCACCACTACCTACTCCCAACTCGCCGCCAGCACTTGGCGCCGCACCATAGGCACTATTAGAACCCCTGCCAATGGCGGTGGCGGCACCGTGCCGGACGATCCCTGGTGCGTGGCTGCCGGCACCTGGTTGACGGAAAAGCTACAGGCGGATCACTGCAAAGCGGGGGATCTGATCGATTGTTGGGATGTGGGTGACAGGGATACCCACCTGGATGCGATTCAGGCAGTAAAATCCCAGCAGGAAGTGCCTTGTGTACTACTCACCATGGCAAGCGGTGCCCAGGTGATTTGCAGCCGTGAAACCCCCGTGACCGATAACACCGGTCAAATATATGAAGCTCAACATTGCCAGGGGGTAAAACTGGGTGTGCTGCATAAAGAGGAACCGCTTACCTGGGAAACCGTCGAGCGGGTCGAATGCGCCGGCCTGCGCACCGTGTACAAGATCAGTGTGGGCAATATCAGCTATGCCGCCGGTGTGGATTCCCGGCACAGAGTCATTACCCACAACCAAAGGCACAAGCCCTAATAAAGGAAGCAACATGGTTGAATACATACAAGCCAGCGGTATCAGCAATGCCGGAGAAGGCGAACACTTTTACGAACTGACCAGCGGCATCTATGTCGGTGATATTGTGCGCATCTCGCAGGTACGCAATCCAATTGATCTGGACCAGGACGGCAGTCCCGACCAGTTTGCCTACAAGATGTTCGGTGCCTTCGTCACCACGGATAACCAGCTGCGCAGCAATGCTGCCGGCACCCCCTGGCAAACGCCGGGCAAGGTGGAGACCCTGCAGGCCTCCGCTGTTGCAGAGGGCACGGAGAACGAAGAGGTCAATAAAGGCGCTTGGCGTATGGAGTGCATCCAGCGCACGGTGAATCTGCGGGTGGTGATTGGGGAGTGAGGAGGGCTTAGGCTACCTGATGAATACCCAAAAATACTTGTCGCAAAAATCGATTGTGTACGAAATTACCCCTTGGAATTACCCCTCAGAGTACGAAAACAAAAAACCCTCCAAACTGGAGGGTTTTTAAGTGCCTGATTTTAAAGGCTTATTTGGGGTGGCCGACGGGGATTGAACCCGCGACCTCAGGAGCCACAATCCTGTGCTCTACCAACTGAGCTACGGCCACCATAATAGTGATATGCTTCAGTACTTTGTGGCTGTACTGAAATATCGGATTAAACCCGCACCAGCTTGGCGTGGGTCAGGCCCTTTACGCCAAACCAGAACCACCTGGAGGTGGCACGCCCGGCAGGACTCGAACCTGCGACCATCCGCTTAGAAGGCGGATGCTCTATCCAGCTGAGCTACGGGCGCAAGGTAAAACCGGTTGATTGGTCGGGGCAGAGGGATTCGAACCCCCGACATCCTGCTCCCAAAGCAGGCGCGCTACCAGACTGCGCTATGCCCCGTATATCAACTCTTCGCACCTACTCAGCCTATATCACCATCTACATGGAGGTTTTGAGGACTGTGCCGTTGGCGAAGTGCGCGCATAGTACTGCCCACCCTCTCAGGAGTCAACGCCTCTAAACTATTATTTTTTAAGAAGTTTATTCTATTGCCCATCAAGACCCAGAAGTGACGAAATTATTTTCAACCTATGCGAAAATGGCAAATTGTGCAAATTTGACCGGGTAGCTTGCGAGCCGCTTTGAAAATCCGCCTGGCTCCACTTTTATAGTAAGTAGGCTTTGAGGCAGATTCGGGTCTATAGCACACAACCTATTAATGTTTGAGATAGCATCTATGTCTGCACTGATTCTGGACGGCAAGGCCCTGGCACAGAAAACTGAAGAGACACTCTCAGCTCGAGTAGCTGCACTTAAGGAAAAAAGTGGTGGCCAAACCCCTATCCTGGCGACCATCCTGGTTGGCAATGACCCTGCCTCTGCCACCTATGTGAAGATGAAAGGCAATGCCTGCCGCCGTATTGGTATGGGCTCCATGCAGGTTGAGTTGCCTTCCTCTACCACTACTGAGCAACTGCTTAGCAGGATCGAAGAACTTAACAGTAACCCCAACGTTCATGGCATCCTGCTGCAGCATCCGGTGCCGACGCAGATTGAAGAACGCGATTGCTTCGATGCCATCTGCCTGGAAAAGGACGTAGACGGTGTGACCTGCCTGGGTTTCGGGCGTATGGCGATGGGTGAGAAAGCCTATGGCTGTGCGACGCCAAAGGGCATCATGCGCCTGCTGGAGGCCTACAAAATTGAGCTGGAAGGCAAGGACGCTGTGGTTGTTGGCCGCAGCCCCATCCTGGGGAAGCCCATGGCGGCCATGTTGCTAAATGCTAATGCTACAGTCACCATTTGCCATTCCCGTACCCAGAATCTGGCCGAGCATATCCGTTGTGCGGATATCGTAGTAGGTGCTGTGGGCAGGCCGGAGTTTATCAAGGCAGAATGGATCAAAGACGGTGCGGTTGTAGTGGATGCCGGTTACCACCCAGGCGGTGTAGGTGATATCGAACTGGGCCCGCTCACTAAGCGCGTAGCCGCTTATACTCCGGTTCCTGGTGGTGTTGGTCCCATGACTATTAATACCCTTATCTATCAGACCGTTGACTCTGGTGAACGCAAGATTGGCTAGCCCGACTCGGTTGGACAAGGCAGTTAGCCAGGTTACCGATCTCTCCCGCTCCGATGCAAAGCGCGCGGCTAAGGCACAGCGGATTAGCGTAAATGGTGAGGTGGTTACCGATCCAGCGGCCAAGGTACAGGCCAGTGATGCCTTGTGCCTGGATGGCGAGCTACTGCTGAAACCGGGGCCTCGCTACATTATGCTGAATAAGCCCCTGGGCTATGTAAGCGCCACAAAAGATCCCGAGCACCCAACGGTGCTCGACTTAATCGACGAACCGAACAAAGGCAGGCTGCATATTGCCGGTCGCCTGGATATCGATACCACCGGACTGGTGCTCCTGACCGATGATGGCCAGTGGTCTCACAAGGTGACCTCACCTACCTATCACTGTGAAAAGACCTATTACGTCCAGTTGACAGACAGGATTGAGGAGGTGGCAGTGGCAAAGCTTGCCAGAGGCATTTGGCTGAAAAACGAGAAGAGGAGAACCAAGCCTGCCAGACTTGAGATACTCTTTGCCAATGAAGTCCGTATTACTATCGGTGAAGGGCGCTACCACCAGGTTAAGCGGATGTTTGCCGCCCTGGGTAACAAAGTCCTGGTACTGCACCGGGAAAAAATTGGCGATATCCCTCTGGATGAAGGACTCCGGGAAGGTGAATACCGCCTCCTTGCCCCAGATGAAATTGCTTCGGTAAAAAAGTAAACAACATGTCAGCCCTTCTACTCCAGGAGCTCCTTCAGGTCCCGAGGGAAACTTTGTGGATCGCCGATGAAAACAGCAAGTCCCTCCTGCAGCCGGGATTTTACTTCAACGGCGATCTACTCACCAACCGCTGGGATATTGCTGGGCTGGCTGAGGGAAAAGTTACCCGCAGTTTTTTTAACGACTTCCACTTCGAGGAGTTGGAACGCAGCTATCGTCGCATTATTTATCCCGTATCCAAGGAAAAGGCAATCGTTCACCACATCATCAATCAGGCGCCGCGCTTTCTTGGTGAGGGCGGTGAGCTGGTGCTGCTGGGAGAAAAACAAAGTGGAATCAAAAGCTACGCGGCAAAAGTAGCTGAACGCCTTGGCTCTGCCAAGCAATTGCAGAAGCACGGTAACGACTACTCCAGTATCAACTGCATCGATCATGCGAACGGCGGGAAACTGATCGGTGAGCTGGATTACCCGAGGTTGCGCAGCCTGCCCGAACTCGGCGGCCTGTACAGCAAACCGGGCCTGTTCGGATGGAACAAGGTCGATAAAGGCAGTGCATTGCTTGCCCAACATTTCACCACTGAGCTGCCCAAGGGAGGTACCCGCATAGTGGATCTGGGCTGTGGATACGGTTATCTCAGTACCCAACTGGCATCACTGGGCAACTTCCATTTTACCGCAACCGACAATAACGCCGCCGCCCTGCTTGCCTGCAAACAGAATTTTCACGCACTCGATTTGACCGGTGTCGTCATACCCTCTGATGCAGGTGCAGATCTTGAAAGCGGAATCGCCGATCTGGTGCTGTGTAACCCCCCATTCCACCAGGGGTTTCAGGTGGAGGGAGGGCTGACTGACCATTTCTTACAAAACAGTGCCCGGCTTCTGAAATCAACCGGAACAGCACTTTTTGTGGTGAACGCGTTTATTTCTCTGGTGGATAAAGGCCTGCGCTACTACTCGGATGTGCAGTTGATCTGCAAAGAGAAAGGATTCTGTGTATACAGGCTGCGCCTTTGATATGCAGCTTTCAGCCAGGTGAAAAGGGATGTTAAACTGATGCAGTGACTCAGTAGTCGCGTAAATTGAACAGGTTCATCGAGAGAGTGTGCTCTTCAAGCTCTTCCAGCTGACGCAAGCGTTCAAAGGCTTCCTGTGCAGAGGGGGTTTCTGCGCCCTGAGACAAATCCCGGTACTGGTCCGCCAGGTAGATTTCTATATCCAGAGCAAATTTGGCGACATCATCAAGGTTATCAATGTCTATGCAGCGCAGTCGCTGTAAAAATTCTTTTTCTCGCCCCTCCGGAGCAAACTGCACCCAGGTATGCAGGGCGCCCGGCGGTAAATCCGCATGGAAATTTTCCAGCGAATGTTTCATGGAATCTTCCCGCCGCCTGAGTTGATCCAACAATAATTCAACCCGTTTATTGGTGGCCAACTGTTCGTACTCTTCATACTGCAGCGCCAGTTTGGCGTGAAAATCCCTTCCTTCCTGAATCACTTCCTCAACTGTTTTGTACCGCATCAACCGGTCCCGAAAAAAGTACGTCGCTTGTTCCAGTATAGGCAGTGGGTAACAAAGGGCGCCAATCAATATCATCATTGACATGACAGAAACACAGGCTGACTGATTGGTTCTATGATTGAGTCTCAAAGCAGGAACTATTGTAATAATGCAGAGGGAGTCTCAATCAGGAGCAGTCATACAAAAAATGGCCAATCTTGAGGAGTTTTTAAAATCGTGCCCGTGCTTGGGGCCTGCCAACTGGGTACAAATGGCAGTGGAGGACCGCACTAAGTAGTGGAGCAGTGATTACATTTTTTCAGCGTGGCAAGACATGCTATGGGCAGATTCAGGAGGGAGTCCGCACGGCAAGCCTCTCACTTCTAGTGTGAGGAGGTAAGCTAACCGACAATAGCCAACCAACCTGATGTCCTCTATTGTTGCCATCACTGCCAATCGTTAAGAGAAGGTTTGAAGAGCCTGATCAAGCGTCTTTAGTTCGGGTAATTCCTCACTGAGTGCCGGTATGTCTGCCTCATATGTAGTAGTTCAGACTTGATCTGGCAGTTACCGGTTTTTCAGACAATGCTCTCTCGGTCGGTCCAGTGGTCACACCTCTCTGGAAAAGCCTCCAGCCCCAAAAAGACCAAAGGTAGTGATACCACCTCAGCAGTGATGTTTTAGATAGGGGCTCAGATTGAGCGATTTCTAAATGCTGGTAACTGTCAGATCGGGGGTCGGGCCTAGGTTACTATATATTACCAGTAAGGCAGGAGAGAAAAATACCCTTCTGCCAGGATCGTTTATGGGGTGAATGCCGATTGAGGAGGGTGTTCAAAACTCTGTGTCAGCCAAGTAGCCTCATTGGCTGATATATTTCTCCAGGCGATCCGGGAAGTGGATCGTCAGCTGTGACAGCGTCAAGTTCCAGTTCTGGATCGGG
>NZ_CANLDD010000098.1 GCF_947489355.1 uncultured Microbulbifer sp.
CGAAGCCGTGAAGTTTTATTGTGGGAAAAATCAATAGAATAGCTTCCGCTATTACTAGAATCAGGGCCATCAACTTCAGAAGTTGCGGTTTGGGAAACAATCAAACAGAAGGCAAAAGAAAATATTCTTATCAACATCTATAAAGACACTCAGTAAGCGATGGCAACATTTCTGGAGATTTTTAGGATTAAAAATAGAGATGTGATAGAAACAGGCGGCAATTCACATCCTCTAAGAAATTTGGTTTTAATATTATCATGCGAATGCATATTAAATCAATTACACGCCATTACAAGAGAGGCTAATTTTTAGCCAAGCATTCTCTGCCCATCAAATTGTTCGACTTTTACTTTTTGCCGCTAAAGCCAAATTGATACAGTCAGACTACTGGTAAGTCGCCTCTGAAGTTTGAGACACCTTCTTCGTCACTACATCAATCCGCTTTTGAATTACAACCAGTTTCAACCGCTTGGCCTTGTGCGGAATATCCTCAGCCAAAATACGCTCACACCGCTTTGCGCAATTCACTCGGGCGCCGACTGGCTTGATTCAGCGGAAGACGCCGGGCCAGCTTGTCACAATGTTCAGTAACGAACTCCACTCTTTCCCAGCCTTGCAGTTCCTTCAGGCTGGCAGCCAACTGATGCACTTCTTTCAAGCGCTCACAGAGATCATTGACATGCTGGGTGTTTTAAGGTGGCTTGGTACCGCGATAGAAACTCTTCAATACCGGAATGTCCGCGGCCAGAAACTCACCCTGATTGGGCTTGCCCTGTGCCAAGAACATCAATCAAGCTCTCCTTTTGCCGGGCCAACTGGTGAAATACCGTGGGAAACTCTCTGCGCACCCGCTCAAACAGCACCTTTCTACGATACTTTGGGATAAAAACTATGTGGTACTTACACTCCCATTTCGTGTGACTTAAACTGTCCACTTGTCTCATAGTGACTCCTTTGTGTGTTGCTTGGCGGCTCACACATTGGAGTTACTATGGGACTTCCGGATCTGTCAAACTATGCGTGCCTTCCCGGCAAGGCCGGGGGGTCTCCCTTTTGGACTAGATTACCTTGAAGATCCTCTTCAGCTTCACTAAATTCGGCCCTGCTGTATTGGTTCGCCGAGCCACCGACAAAATCCATGGCCGCCTCACTATCCTGTGCACCCACCCGGCCCACATAACCCTGCTCAAGACCGGTGTATTTCTGCTGATAGTGATTCCACTTCTGCTCCACCGCATCGGCAAAGGCTTTTTCATCGGCAGTTTCCTTTACCGTGCTACCCCCTTGGTGAAATAACCGACGGAATCGGAAAGACTGAAAAGTTTCAACCTGACCGGTACCGGGCAATTCCGGTATCGGCATGCTATCACTAATATCAATCTCAAGAAAATCCTACAGATAGTAAATCGATTTTCGGCCCGATGTTTATGGAAACCCAGACGCCGGGCAAATGGGTTGAGCGTAGGCAACACCGCCCAGAACTGAATACAATAGGCATCTACCTCGCGCGCCATTTGCTTCACCTGAGAAAAACAAGTACGGATTGCATTACTGGGTAGTGTTCAGAATTCCGTGTCATTTCTTTATCATTAGCAAAAAACAGATAGCCTATGACTAAATCTACCTTCGACATAGATGCTACCGTCAAAGTCCAAAATCAATTAAACAGACCACCACAAATACTTGACCTAATTCAAACAGAAACTGCCACGCGCTGGCAGTCGGCTTGAAATGACTATTAAATTGTGAAATTATATATTCTGCAATTTCTGAACCAAAAACAACACAAAGCTCGATGACTTGCACACCACGCTCTATCATTCCTCTAGCAGCTAAAACAGCATCATCATCATTGCTTACACCGATAACTTCTATGAAAAAATCTGCTGCATCCATAACCGTTTTGTTATGGTGATAATCATAGCTTTTAGTCTTGACAATGAACTCGCATTATCTGATCACGATGCCTCCCGAGTAAACCAGTCTTTGCATGATTTTGATCACCACAATAAAGGAAGGGGCCGAACCTTAGCAGCGAAGCCGGGGAGTGAAGTCCCTGCCCCCAGAGGCGCCTTTGATTGAGTTGTCGACCGAAGCCGCTACGCGACAAAGATACCCCTGCAGAAATAAAGCTAATTCCCCTACGCGCTCACTCCCGAGCACGACAAATAGAAGAATATCTTTATGAACAAAGCACTGCAGAAACGATACGATTCACTATAGGGCACCTCTCTATAAGTTCATATAAAACTGCAAAATTAAGCGCCATCGGTGCTTCCCTTTTTTATCGACCATAATTTCACTGAAGGTCACAAAAAACCGATATTTGATGGGCTTTAGAGCTATTTCGGCCTGCTCTTAGGAAACTTTCTCCCGATTCGTCATGCAGCGAGCGCACGTCAGGACTGCAAGCTTACAAATCGACGCATGTTGTACACCAAATTCATCATGCCAACCTTAACCGCAGCACGCCAAATCCCAATAGTCCGCACGAGCATACCCCCTGCTCATTTTCCATTGACCCAAATACGTGCTCGACTCTAACTCGAACTCTGGACTTGTGACGGTTCTCTTCCGTGTCTCGCTTGCTGAGAGCCTTACCCCGGTTCCCTTTCTTATGCACATAGCTGCGATATCCTATCGCTTCCAGCGTGATCTCGCCTTCTTCACTGTAGTAAGCACTGTCTGCCCAAACACCCTTGGAAGTGTTGTCGCTCAGCAGTTCATGGAACCCCTGGTAGTCGTGCACTTCGGCAGAGGTGATCTCGTAATCTCGGATCCGTTTGTGCTTGTTGTCCACACAGGCGTGGTTCTTATACCCGTAGTGAGTCTCATTATTTTTCTTGGTCCAGCGGGCATCCAGATCCTTCTGGCGATTGACATTTGGTTTTTTCTCGATTCTTTCCGGTACTTTGCCGGCCTTAATTTCCTCGTTCTCACCTCGACTGTTGCGTTGCTTCGGTGCCTCAATAAAACTGGCATCAACTATTTGCCCTTTCTGAGTTTTGTAGCCCTGTGCATCAAACTGTAAATCGAACTCGAGAAAGAGATGCTTCATAAGCTCGGCGTGTACCAATTGTTCAAGAAACAGCCAGGTTGTCTTGACGCCCGGTATTTTGTCTTCCGAATTCAAATTGTGAAACCGGCAAAATGTAAAGCGGTCGCGTATCTGATACTCCAGTTGATCGTCTGATAAGTTGTACAAATGCTGCAATACCAGTGCTTTGAACATTAGAATCACACCGAAGGGCTTTCGTCCTGCATTGATTTTTCGCGGCTTTGTGAGAATTTTATTAAAAGTGTTCCGAAAGTCGTCCCAATCAATCAGCTCTCGCAGAGTAATCAGCAGGTCACGCCCGTTCAGTTTGCGATGTCGGTCTTCGAGATCTAAGAAGCTCGGCTGCATTTTTGGCATAACCTCTATCTGAGAGAAGTTGGACCGATTTTACCAGAAATCAGGTGATTTTTAGAGGTACCCATAAAGCTATGGATTCAGTTCTACTTTTAACTTCAGTTAAAAGTGAGGGGACTATCGTACTAGATATGCGCAGAAGAAAGATGGAGAAAGCTACGAGGCATTAACTGCTTAGCCAAGGTCATTACCGGAGTAAAATTCAAAGATGGAGAGGAAACGCAAAGACCTGACCAGTGCACTGCTTGATCAAACCCTGTTAACACCAAAATTAACAAAAACTTCCAAGCTCGCATTGATTTTCTAAGCCAGAAAGAAAACCTCACAGCAACTGTCATTAATTTTTGTATTTGCCTCTTTTGCTGGAGAAACAACACTGGAAAAGTTGAAGGGGGTAGAGATACTTATGGCGCATTATTCATTTAAATTCGGAATAAAAGTCATAAAATGTATTTTAGTGACTCTTTGTAATACAGTGCAATAGCGTGCAGCAGTATCTATGTCCAAAGCGTTTAAACATTGAGCTTTAGAAAGTTGTTGAAATTGGAATTAATTTCGTTCATCTTTGTTCCTATGGAGAATTTTTGGCTAATAGAAAATCAACTCAAAGAACTGCGCGAGGTTCACAGAATCGAGCGCAACCTCAATGCCTCCTATAAGACCAATGCAATTATTCTTCTTGACACTGGCTGGAATTTAAAGACAGTTCGAGAGGCGTTATTGCTTATTGAGGAACCGTTGAGATCTTATTTAGAGAAATTTCGCTCGGGTGGTGTTGCAGAGTTGGTCAGGACGAACTATCAAGGTCGGGCAAACCATTTAATTTTCTCACAGCAGGCACAGCTTTGTGATGAGCTTGAGAGTAATATTTATCTCACAACACACTCCATTATTGAATATTTCCGAGAAATCTTCGGAGTTGAGTATACACCCAGCGGAAAACGATATGTTATTTAGTACTGACATCATACTAAATAAACGCACTTTATTTGAGTGGTTACTTAAGCCCATTTATAGCTTGCATGGCCCGCCAAATTAAAACACAAAAAAGTTGACCAAAAAATAGGAAATGGGGATGAAGGAGCAGCATAAACAACAGGTTACGTTCGCAGTATAGGGCAGCATTGACAGTCAATATTATGATGAATTTGGCAATTCTAGGCCGAGGAAATTCTGGAAAGCGGTTATATTCAATCAAAATCCATAAGCTGGCCAAAAGTATAATTATTTTCAATAAGGTCACAGGGCGTGCATTATTACTTATTACCTCAAAGAAATATGAGGAAACTAATTTACTACAACTACATATAATTAAGGTGCAGTTGTAGTAAATAGCCAGAAGTAACAGAAGTTATTAATGGCAACAACCTGTTGGCTCATTTAGCAATAAATGAAGCCAGCTTACATCAATAACCTGACGAATTCACTCAAATAAAGAAGAATAGTCGGGCATTAAGAGGAAGTAATGACTTATGAATAATATCTTAGATTTATCCTTAGAAGCACTTGAAGATCAAGAAGCCCCTGCCACATGGGCTGAAGTTGGAATTTTCGTAGTTGGCGTTGGCACAGGCATTGCCATTGGTGTCGCCATCACTTAATAAGGATTAAATCATGAATAATTTAGATCTAATGTTAGAAAATCTAGATACCCAAGAAGCCCCTCTCTCAGCAGATGAAGCAATGGCATTTGCTGTTGGTGTAGTAGCGGGCATTGGTATCGGCCTTGCGATAACTTAAATCTAAAAGGTAATAGCTATCAAATAGTTAATGTATACTTGATGACTATTAAACTGACCACTCTACGCTGGATCACTTTCTAGCTTTGATTAGAAAGTTGCTCCTCTACAAAAAAGGATATGAAAATGAACACAAATTTAGATTTAAGCTTAGAAATGCTTGAATGCCAAGAAGCACCGTTAAGTGCTGATGAGGCAATGGCCTTTGCAACTGGTGTTGCTGTAGGTATTGCTATCGGCCTTGCGATTACTTAAACCTAAAAGGCAATAGCTATCAAGCAGTTAACGTATGTTTGATAGCTATTATACTGATTACTCTACCCTGAATCACTTGCTAATTTTGATTAGAAAGTTGTTCCTCCACAAAAAAGGATATGAAAATGAACACAAATTTAGATTTAAGTTTAGAAATGCTTGAGTGCCAAGAAGCACCGTTAAGTGCTGATGAGGCAATGGCCTTTGCAACTGGTGTTGCTGTAGGTATTGCTATCGGCCTTGCGATAACTTAAACCTAAAAGGCAATAGCTATCAAGCAGTTAACGTATGCTTGATAGCTATTATACTGATTACTCTACCCTGAATCACTTGCTAATTTTGATTAGAAAGTTGTTCCTCCACAAAAAAGGATACGCGGATTCAACCTTGAAGCGCATACCATTTATGCGGCTTGTGCCGCCAAGTAATTATCCATTAAATCTTCTGGTG
>NZ_CANLDD010000099.1 GCF_947489355.1 uncultured Microbulbifer sp.
TCCTTCGGCAACTGCGGATCTTCCTTGCTCGCCACAAATCCCGTGGGATCAGTAAAGCTCAGTGGATTATTCAAGACATAACTATACCGATTCCAGCTCTGGCTGTAAGTGGGCGCCTGCACGATGGGATCGGGGCTCAGGAACCGCCCCAGGGTCGGGTCGTAAATCCGCCCATTCATATGGATCAGGCCGGTTCTGTCCAGATGCTCGTGGCCAGTATAACCGCGCTTGCTGGTAACGTGTTGTACCGCGAGCAGCTCCAGCGTCTGCGCCAGCCCCAGATCCCCGCTCCAATCGTCCTGGCGGCGGCTGCCATCGGGGTTAAAGGCGGTGCTCAAAATCTCCAGGCCATCCCCATCAGTGATTTTTTCCACAGAGCCCAGGTGATCCCGGTGCAGGTATTGATACTCACCGCTGGTTCCAGCCAGATCATTGATGGCAATATGCTGCACACTGCTGTTCAGGCGGGTTTTGCGAATGGCAAGGATGTCTGTGTCTGCAGGAATCTGCTCTTCGTAACTGCCGATGATATACGCTTTTTCAGTTTTGAGCTGGCCACCTTCCATCCAGTGGGATTCACGGTAAAAACGCTGGCCATTGGGGCCGTATTTGAAGCGGTCCCTGGCTGTCGGGGTGCTGTCGTTCTGGCTGCTGCCCAGCACAATCTCCGTGGGCAACTGCCGTGCATTCCAGCGGATCCACTTGTCGTCGCCTGTGGCGGCATCGTAGCGTTCTATGGCACCGTTGGCGTCGTAGTGCAGGCTGTGGGCCACGCCGTCGATGGTTACACTACTGACTGCATTGGGGCCGGCATTGCCGGACTGACCATACTGGTAGCCGGTCACCTGGGTATCGGCACTGCGGCTGGAGGTCTTGGAGAGGATATTCCCCAACTGGTCGTAGCGGGTGCTGAGTACCCGGTTACCACCGGCCACGGTAGTGGCGCTGCGCAGACGGTTCAGGCCGTCATAGACAAAGTTTTCCTGCTTTTGCGTTTGTGAAGCACTGTTGCTCAGGCGGCTCTCCAGGGTGCCGTTGGAGCGCCAGTGGTAGGTATTGTTCTGTAGCCGGCCACCACCGGTATGGATGGTTTCCAGGCGCCCGGTATCCGGGTTGTAGGTGCGGTTGGTTACCAGGCCGTTACCGTAGGTTTCCTGTTCCACCTGGCCCCAGGCATTAATGTTATCAAACGTCTGCAGGGGGTTGTTGCCGGCCGCATCGCTACTGAGGCTCTGCAGATAGCCGCGCCCATTGTAGCGGTAATGGCCCTCAACCCCATTGGGGTAAATCATTTTATTGGTGCGGCCCTGGCTATCGTAGCCATAGCGGTGCCGGTAGCTGGAAGTTCTCCCATTGACAGCCAGTTGGGTTCTGATGTTATCCAGCTTGCTGTCTGAGCGATAGGTGTACTCCTCAAGGAATACCTGGGTGCCGCTGTCGGTATAGCTGCGGTTCTTGAGGGCACCAGTGGCGTTGGTGGCATCATATTCCCACCGGGCCAGGCCCTGGGCATCCTGTTGTTGCAGCAGGCGGCCCAGTTGGTCGTAGCGGTAGGTGATACTCTGGCCCTTGTTGTCGGTCTGCCGATCCATTTCACCAAAGGCGTTGTAACCGCTGGTGACCGTGCCCAGGTTGGGGTCGGTGAGGCTGGTGCGGAAACCGGCCTGGTCGATCACAAAGCTGGAGGCAATTGTTCCGCTGTCACCGGTGACGGTCACGGTTTTCGGCAGGCCGCTGCCATAGTAGGTGTAGTCGGTAGCCACCGCGAGGCCGGTGGCATCGTCCACGGTTTTGGCCAGATCGCCGTTGAGGTCGTAGTAGCTCTCCTTCACCTGGGTGCTGGTGCCGCCCTCGCCCACCACGGATTCCGTCACACGGACCTTTACCTGCTTGCCACTGCTCCCTGTACTGGTGGCATAGTGGATGGCCACGGCGCCGCCGCCGGCCTTGTTGACCGTTTTGAGACGGTGGCGCAGGTCGTATTCGTAATTGGTGGTCGGCTTATTGCCATCAACCGCTGTCGCACCCTGGGCAAAGAAGGGCGCCGTTTCCAGAGCCAGGCGGCCCTGTGTGTCGTACTTGAACTCGCGGCGGGAGACGTTATTGCCGGAGAACGCCTGGCTGTCCTGCTGTACCAGGCGGCCCAGCTGGTCGTAGTAGTACTCTGCCATCGGGGTGATCGGCGATTCGGTCTGTACCCAGTAGGGCACCTCGATGTCGCCAACGCTGGGGCAACTACCGTGGCAGAAATTGTACTGGCTGGTAAATGCAACACCGTCGGCATTGGTGCGGCGCACTGTGCGTCCGAAAGGATCGTACTCGATGCGGGTGGAGCGATTGTTGGCATCGGTAATTCGACTGGTGCTGCCAAAGCGGTGGTCGTACGCCATGGTGATGGTGTGGCCAAGGCTGTTGCTGAGGCTGGTGGCGTAACGCCGGTCGGCAAATGCACCATTCACCACCGTGCTGCGGGTCTGGGTACCGGTGCCATTGAGGGCGGCATCCACCTTGCCGGTGGCCGTTTCGCTTTTGATATTGCCGTAGGCGTCATAGGCATAGGTGACCGCCAGCTGGTATTTGGCATCACCGGGGTATTGGGTAGTAGTCTGCACCCGGTTGGTATTGCCGTAAGGGGTCATGGTGCTGCTGGCCACCTGGTCCGGTGTGCCGGTAATGGCGCCGGCGTAGTGGCGCTGTTCCTCGGCACTGGGAAAACCAATCAGCCAGTGGCCGCTGACGCGGTTTTCCAGCAGGGTGGTGCTTTCCACGCTGCGCCGGGGATTACCGTAGACGCTAACGGGGATGACATCTCCCCACACACTCTGGCTTTCGCTGATCTGGGTAGACTGCACGGTGCGGCGGGTGCGCACACTGCCACTGGGCAATTCACCGGTACTCCCATAGGTGCTGGTTTGGGGGGTGGTATCGGTAATCACATAGCCCAGGGTCTCCCCGCCTTCCAGCAGGGTATCCAGGCTCTGGGCCACATAGGGGTAATAGGTGCTATTGCCCCCGGCTGACAGTGCCAGGGCACTGAGGCTGATACGGCGGCGTGTCAGCAGCTCGCCGAAGGTATGGTTGTTTTTATACTGCAGCTGCCGCGCCACTTTGCCAAAGTGGGGAAAGTCCTGGCGGAACTGGCGGTAGGTGACGATCTCGGCTTCGGTATCGTAAATCCGCTGGGCACTATAGCCGAGGAAGCCCCAGTGTTTGTCACTGGTGAGGCCCACCCCCTGGTAGGCGTACTCGGTACTATGCCAATCGTTGCGGTAACCGTTGGAGCGGAGCATCTTCGTCACCACAGTGCGGTAGTCGCCGTCCATCGCCTGTACCGGGCTGGCATCGGGAATGGCACCGACGGAGCCAAACAGGGTTGTGCCCTCATCAAAGCGGCCCACTTCCTCCTCGCCAGAGTTGTCGGAGATCCGCTCCAACTCAAACTTGGTCTGCGCCCCCAGGCCGTCGGTGACGGTCTCGATGCCCGTGGCAAAATCCTCCGGATTGGCGGAGTCGGTCAGCTCCCAATCAAACTCCAGCGGGTTGAGGCACTGGCGGCCGCCGCCATTGGTGTTATAGGCACACAGCTGTATCTGCTTGAGGCGGCGGTAATGCACCTGAACGGAGCCCGCGGGCTGCCCTTCGGAAACCGGCCGGAATTCCTGCACCAGGACATCGTCCTGGAGCGCGAACTCATACCCCGAGTCAAAGTCCGCGGGCTCCTCTTCGGAAATCAGCTTGTACTCCCGCTGCAGCTTTCCATCGAGATGAATGCGGATATGGTGCAACAGCACCAGCTGTTCCTGCTGGATCTTCTGTAGGGGGACCGGCGGCGCATCGGTGCGGGTGCCGTACTGGAATTCGATTTTTGCATCGCCCTGGTTGCCGTAGGTGATCTCCAGGGGATAGTTGATGCCCTCCACCAGATCGCGGTGGTATTTGTAGGCCATGGTATTGCCGAAAACATCGGTGACCTTATTCAGACTCCAGCCGAAATGGGAAGAACCCTCAATCTTTAGACGACTATTGCTGGTTGCACCGTACTCTGCTACCGAGCCGTTGGGCATGTTCACCCGGAACCAGATTTTATACCCACTCTTCTTGTGTAATTCAATCAAACGGAAACTGTCGCGCAGGGTGCGATACTTTGCTCCCGCCTGCCAGTGGGTGCCGGAAACCAATACCAGGGGTTCGCCGTCCAGGCACAGGGAGTCCTGATTATTTAAGCGCACTCTATCACTGCTGGGCCGGTTGACCACACAACGGCGGATACTGCTCAAGCCGCCCACGCGCCAGCCGTGGCCGAGAATATCCTCCGGCAGGGCTTCATTCATACGCTTGTTAAATCGGGCGCTGGTGTAGCTCAGGGACAGGTTCGGTTGCAGTCCGTTGACGCCGGGCGCCGCTTGCACAGGTACTGTGATCTCGGCACTGCCGGAAGCGCTGACATCCGCATTGTACGCCAGGGTCCCAGGGGTATTGGGGACCTCGGTGGTTACCGCCGGAGGCTCATCGGTGTTTTCCAGATTGTGCACCTTGATCCAAGGGCTCAATACGGAATTGCATGCAAAATCATTACAGGCATCCAGCTTGTAACGGTAACTGCCTGGGGCACTGGCCCCAGCAAAATAGCTGGTGCCTGATGTGGTTGCTACTGTCCGCCAGCAATTGCCATCGGACTCCACAGCACAGCCGCTCTCATTTTGTCCCAGGCGTATCCGCTTTAGCCGGTAACTGCTGGCGCCGACATCTACCCAGGTGATGGTGTGATCCAGGTTGTATACATGATTGGGCAAGTTGTCGGAAAACCTGGGTGTGGGGGGCGTGGGTGGATTGAGCTGTTTGGTCGGCGACCAGGCACCACAGCCGGAGCTGTTACAGGCCCTGGCTCTGAACTTATAGACAACAGCGGTGATATCCCGGCCCGTGGTCGCCTTACTGATGGTGACCGTTGTGGCTTTTCCAAGATTGGAACCATCGAGACTGCCGGCAAAAGGCACATAGCCATAGCCGCTGCCATCCACACTCCACTGCAGCTGATAATGGGTTATAGGGTCGGAGGCATCGGGGTTACCCACAGAATTCCATTTTAGTGGGAAACTGGGGCTGGGCAGTGTACTGCCACCGGGCTCGATCCATCCACTCACCTGAGCGGGGTAGCGTTTTACATAAAGCGTCGAAGAGGTACGCCAATCGCTGTACTGGTAGTAAGTACCGGCCTTTGCATAGGCGCGAACTCTATATCTATAGCGACCGCTGGGCATAGTACCGGTAGAAGTTGGCAATGATCTGCTACGGGTGCTCTTACTGACTTTGGGGCAGCTGCTGGTGGATTGCCAGGTACCGTTGACTTCCTGACACCACTGGTAACCACTGACCAGCGGCCCTTCACTGGCTGCGCCCCAGGTAATGGTAAATTTGCCGTTGGTATCAGTACTGCCGCTTTCAACAGTGCTGGATTGGTAGCCAATATTGGAAGACGCATTTGGCTTGAAGGCCACGTTAACGGAATGCTCACCCTCGTTATAGGTTTTCAGGCTGCTCCAGGTTTCACATTGAGGGGGAATTGCACCATCCCGAAAACTATTACATTTTCTAGCAGTTACTTGCAATTCATAAGTGTAAACTCCCGTTGACGCCACCTTTATCGACTCGCTCCTTCTGCCAGGAACGACAAAATGACGGGTAACTACGCCATTCTTGCGCTCAATAAGCCTCTCTGTTTGAATATTATAGCGAAGCCGTGAAGTTTTATTGTGGGAAAAATCAATAGAATAGCTTCCGCTATTACTAGAATCAGGGCCATCAACTTC
>NZ_CANLDD010000100.1 GCF_947489355.1 uncultured Microbulbifer sp.
CGTCACCTTCATCAAAACCGGTAAACCCCCTCTTTTCAAGGAGATGTGTCAGATTTGGTCTGAACTAATACAATTTACTGTTGTTTTTACCTCGATTGTTGCATAGACAAAATCTACAGGAAAAAATTTTGCAGATGTCTGAGAAAACAGTTCTGGATAATTTAACGCGTCATATATAATTACATCACATTGGTTACTTTGCTTTCCCTGCCGATCAATAACTACACCAGTATCCACACCATACCGTTTGGGGGAGAAAGCTTTTAAGCAGAGCTGTCAATGTGTTTTCATTGCCAGTTCCCTTTACTCCTTGATGATTGAATTGGGCATTAATTCCTAGGACTTCTGATTCTATCCTTTCCATTATTGCCTGATAGTAGTTTTTTATCACTTCATTGCTCATTCAGTTTCTCCAGATAAATTATGCTTCAACTCGACACGCGCTTTCACGCGTCGGTTTGCTTTTGCTTGTTATGCACTTTCTGATGTAACGTTGCATATCATAGTGTTTATCCCTAGGAAAGAATATATTGCTGACACCTTTTTGATAAAGGGTTTATCCCTCGACATGACGAAATCGCAAAAGGAAGCCAGCGATGCATGATTGGCGTCACTAATTGCTGTTCTAAAACGTCTGTGAAGCTTAATCTTTTTGTCTGGATAAAATCCTATTGTGTTTAGCATCGTATACATGGCCGTGATCTTTTGAGGATCATAAAGCGGTTTATCTGGATAGATAAGATTCCGAGAAATTCCATAGAAGTCTTCAATTGTGTAGTCGGACTCAGAGTATGGTTTCAGATTTCTATATATATCCCAAATCTTTTCTATAACATTCGGAGGTTTAATATTATTTAGTTGCTTTGCGCCAACGCCGAAATACGATTGAAAGTCTTTAATTCCAGATCAGTTTACTCCCTCTCTCGCCATATCAGTCAATTGATCGCAGACAGAATCAGTTGCAAAATCAATAGCTTGGTCCATCTTTTCGAGGTGTTCACGCAACTTGTTTGACAATTCAGGGGCCAATGTTTCAAGCTCTGAGATTTGCTCTAGAAGGTCGTCAGTAAAAGATTTAAATTTCGCCTTTTTGTCTTCTGTAAGCTGAGAAAAGCTTTTATCCCCAAGCCCTCCTGAGAATTTAAAAAGATCATTCTCTGTGCTTCCTTGAATTGATGCGGAGCTTTGGATTGTCTCTAAGTGCTGCCTGTCAGCATCAGTTGAATTGACCACATTGAGAACCGCATCTCCAGTTATTTCAAACTGGGGTGGCAAAACTATTATTTTGATATGCATTGCTTTTAGATCACCTAGAACAGCAAGAAATTTTCAGCCCCATCTCCAGATCGCTCTATCTCTATAAATGTTTCATCAGAGAAAACTGGTTGGAAATTTGAAACAATGTAATCCCTTAACTCTGGATTCCTGCCATCCACAAGTAAATCCAAGATGTTCTGATCCAAATATGCAGTTGGCTTTCCAGTCCATTTCGCTAAATTTTTTTCCATGCAGAGTTATAACCGAATCTGGTGGCTGAGGGATTGAGGGATTGAGGGATTGAGGGATTGAGGGATTGAGGGATTGAGGGATTGAGGGATTGAGGGATTGAGGGGTTGAGGGGTTGAGGGGTTGAAAAAAGACAGCGGATTTAGTTGATTTGTTGTCACCACAACATCAAACATAACCAAGGATAACGCTGTCCCTGGCTTCCATAATCTTGAGCCGATTGCTCTCAATTTCTATTAGGTTATCTACCGTTGGGTAGATTTCATTTCTCTTCATTGCATTCTGGTAGATAGATAAGGCTACCAGCCACGCCCCCGCCCTAAAAAACCCCTTAAAAACACGCATAACCAGCTCCCTCCGGCTTTCATTGATCGCTAATCACACCACAAAAAGGGGCTGCGGTCACTCTTCCCCATGCCTGCCGGTTTTGGGTTTTTGCTTACCCAGTGAAATTGGAAAACATCGCAAACCCCCGCCAGCCGTGGGCTGTAGCCATTTTCTGTTTTTCACAAAATGAAGAGTTTTGAAGAGTTGTGAAGAGATTTTTCACAGGCCAAAGTAGCCGAAAGCCAGTAACCATGGGGTTTTCCAAGAGGTGGCGAGATTTTACATCAGATTTGTTTGGAGGAGAAAAGGGGCGAATGGCCAGCTACAGCAGTTGGTCGGACCGAAGCCTTGTTGAGCCTGAGAACACTGTTGAAGTTAGGCTTCATTAAAGTAGGGAAGGGCAGTTGTGTGCCAAAAAAATATCTGTGTGGACACAATGTGGACACTATAGAGGTTTAAGGTGTCATTTTCTAAAAACTGAGAATGGCATGTAGAGCAATAAAAAACCCACGAAAGCTAGCGCTGACGCGGGTTTGAGAGATGGTACAGAGGCCGGACTCGAACCGGCACGCTTTTAAGGGTGGGAAATTTTGAACAAAAAGTGCCCTTAAATACCGTTAAAATTCAAAGCCTTACATTACTCGCAATCATACTTTACAAAAACTTTACGCGCAAGCAGATTGCCGTTTGATCATTTTTTGTGCTTAAATGCAGCATGAGCAAGCAAGTAGCACGACATAATATAACTGACGAACTGTATGTATACCAACAGGCTAATAGTGCCAGGTGGTATGCGCGCTTTAGCCTGTTTGGGCAATGGCACACCAAGGCTACCAAGAAAAAAGACTTAAATGACGCCATTGCGGCCGCTCATCAACTGGTAGCCGAATACAGGCTCAAGTTAGAGCATAATATCCCCATCAAGACTAAACGCTTCAAGAATGTGGCAGAATTGGCAATCAAGCGGATGTTGGCCGAGTTGGAGAATGGCACCGGGAGGCAAATCTACAAAGACTACATAGGTGCCCTAAACAAGTATCATATTCCTTATTTTGACCGCCTGAACATCACATCCATTGATTATCAGAAGTTATTGGAGTTCGATGCCTGGCGTATTGAGCAAATGAAGCGGGTGCCTGCCAAATCGACATTACTCAACCACAATGCGGCATTGATGCGCGTATTTGAAGAAGCGCAGTTAAACAATTGGATATTACCTATTCAAATACCAAAGCTAAGCGCTGCCAAAGGCTCTGACGGCCAGCGAAAGGCCGCATTCAGTAAAGAGGAGTATTACATCCTCAGATACGCCATTCTCTCCTTTATCAGTAATGCCCGAACCCAAAAGACATGGATGATCCGGGAAATGCTACAGGACTATATGGATATTGCGGTTTATACAGGTATCAGGCCGGGTACTGAAATGGAGAATCTAACCTGGGGTGATCTGTCGCTCAAACAGCAGCACGATAAGGTTGTGTTCTATATTACGGTTCGCAAGGGCAAGACCACCAAACATACAGGTGCCAGAAGGGTAGTCTGTCGAGAAGAGGTGCTTTGGGCCATTGAGAGGTTGCGAGAGCGCTTTCCCAACAGAAAGCCAAAAGACCTGCTTTTCCAACTTGAAGATGGCACTACAACCAGCGAAACCAGTAGAGCCTTTGATAAGTTGCTTATTGAAAATGAACTGAAAGAGTCTCCAGGGGGCAAGAGAACCCTGTATTCTCTGCGTCATACCTATATCACTTGGCAGTTGATGAATAAAGTCCCTGCTCAAATAATAGCCAAACAGTGCGGCACCAGTATTCAGATGCTGGAACAGCACTACAGCCATGTGATGCCTGAAATGTTCACCGAAGAGTTGTCTGGGGTGTCTTTCGATGAAGAAGACCCGGTTAAATTGATTATGCAGGATAGCGAAGAAGAAAAAGCCCAAACAGCAAAAGATACTGCCAAATGGATTAGCGAATGGGGCGCAGAGGTTAAGAAGCGTGGGTGTTTGTAAGGTGTCATGACGACCGTTGGATTATAGGGAATCAATGTGTTCGTTGTGGTGATACAATGACTGTTTGTATGAAATTATCCAGGTTAGGTTGAAACTGTATTTATATACAGTACAATTGTTCTTTAGTATACCGAAATAGAGAAGCAGAATGTCAGTTGAACGCTATAGTCATGTTGAGTCACGCAAAGCGGAAGGAGCGCATTATACACCTATCTGTGTGGCCGATTATATTTCCGAAAACATGATTCAAAATGCCAATGTTCAAGGTTCTATAAAAATCGTTGATCCTGCCGTTGGGGATGGAGAACTTTTATTAAGTTTGATCAAAAAGTTAAAAGAGCAATCTGTTTCAAACATCGAGGCTCATGGATTTGATACAAACTCCGCATCCATTCAGATAACAGAAAAACGAATAAGGCATGAACACCCTGATATTAAACTGATTCTTCACAATAAAGATTTCCTACAAGTTTGTCTTGAAAAAGATAGCGGCTCAGAAACATCTGACCTATTCTCTGTCAATGATGATACTCTACTGTTTGACTTGCTAATTGCAAACCCTCCATACATAAGAACTCAAGTTTTAGGTTCAGATCAAGCCCAGATTTTAAGTAAGAGTTTTGGATTAAAAGGTCGTGTTGATATTTATCAGGCTTTTTTAGTTGCTATGAAGGCTGTATTGTCTCCTGGTGCTGTTGCTGGCGTGATTGTCTCCAATAGGTTCCTTACTACTAAAGGCGCAGGTGCTTTTAGAGAAACCCTTTATAGGCAATATGACATTAAAAGCATATGTGATTTTGGAGATACAAAAGTATTTGAGGCTGCCGTTCTTCCTGCTGTTATGGTAATGAAACCTCACTCAGGGAAAAATGGAAGAAAAGTAAAGTTTTCATCTATATATGAGACACCAAGTGAAGTAGATGGAAAAACTCCATACGTCACAAACCAAGTAGATGCTCTTGATTACTCAGGTCTGGTCGCTTCAAACGATATTGTTTATCAGGTTAAGCATGGTCACTTAACATTTGATGATAAGCCTTCCGATGTATGGCGTATGCAAGATGAAATATCGAGAAAGTGGCTTGATCTTGTGGATAAAAATACATGGAAGCAATTCAAAGAAATTGGAAAAATTCGTGTAGGAGTTAAAACTACAGCAGACAATGTATTTATTCGTTCAGATTGGGAGAATGAAATAGGTTGTAGGCCGGAACTGCTAAGACCACTTACCACTCACCATGTGGCTGATCGCTATAAATGCAAGGCTGTTGAAAAGAAATCTATCCTTTACACCCACGAATATATTGATGGAAAGAAAAGGGTTGTTGATATAGAAAAATACCCTTTGAGTAAAGACTATTTAGAGTCAAACAAAAAGCAATTGGCTGGTAGAGGTTATGTAGCCAAGGCAAACAGGCAATGGTTTGAAATATGGGTTCCTCAAAATCCGTCTCTATGGGAAAGAGATAAAGTTATATTTAGGGATATATCAGAAAAACCCACATTTTGGATGGATGGTGAAGGTTCTGTAGTCAATGGTGACTGCTACTGGATGGTATGTGACGATGACAGTGCGCCTGATGATATATTGTGGCTAATACTTGCTATAGCCAATTCGGAGTTTATTGAAACATTTTATGATGTGAAATTTCAAAATAAACTCTATTCAAATAGAAGACGTTTTATCAGTCAGTATGTGGAAAAATTCCCACTTCCAGATCCCAGCATGGAGCCATCTAAAAAATTGATTTCTATGGCCAAAAAGTGTAGCAAAACATCAGACATTAAAAAGTTGTCTATGCTGGAATCTGAAATAAATACATTAGTCTGGAATGTCTTTGGCGTATCCCCTATCTAAAATGTTTAATTGTAGTAGTTCAGACTTGATCTGACAGTTACCGGTTTTTCTGACGGTGGTCTGTCAGGTCAGGTTCAGTTCA
>NZ_CANLDD010000101.1 GCF_947489355.1 uncultured Microbulbifer sp.
CCGATGGTAATCAACTCCGGCTACCGCTGCCGGGACCACTGCGCCAGGATCGGCTCCACCATGACACACACTACCGGACAAGCTGTAGATGTATCAGTTGCAGGTGGGCGTGCCTATGAGCTGCTGGGGATCGCGATAGAGGAAGGATTCACTGGCATTGGGGTAAAGCAGCATGGTCCACACAAGGGCAGATTCCTGCACCTGGATGATCTTGGAGCTATTCCGGGCAAACGTACCGGCCCCACAATCTGGACCTACCCAAGGTAGGGCGTATGAAGGGAGTGGCACAGCATTGCTTCCGAGGCAGTAATCAGGATAATAGTGGTCATGGTGATCAGTATATAAATGTTATAAGTAATAGTATGGGAAAGAAACTACCGCCAGATGAGCTAGAGCTCTACAAACTAATCGATGAAATCCTCTGGAAAGACTGGGATCCTATTGGTGTGAATGATACACCTGAAGCTAGAGACGAGTACCAAAGTTATTTGCCTCACATATTCCACCTGGCTATTGAGGGTAAGGATGCCGCGAGAATATCGGCATCCCTGGTGACTACAATTGAAACGAATATTGGCCTTGGAGCGGATAAAGAACATTGTCTTAAGGTAGGGAAGAAAATTGTCAGTGCGAAGAAATCAATTATTGGGTAGCATCACTTATAAATGGGCAAAGCACTGCGTGCTTCGCCCATTCACTAGACGTTATATTTCACGAAGTCTGAATGTTCAATTCTAGGAAAACTGAATCTGAGCTAGAAGAACTAGTCTCTATTCACGAGAAGGGTGGTGGCTTCGGTGATCCTGACGCTATAGCAGAGCATGGGCGGAAAATAGATTTTTTAAAGCACAAGCAGATTCAAGAAATAAGAAAAAGCAATAATCGTATGGCTGTTTTTAATATAGTTATTGCCATCATTAATGTGGCAATTCTTATATTTCAGGTATTCTATAAATAATAAAAATATAACAAATAAGGATATGTTGCGCTTGCTGCAACATTTACATCTAAATAAACAAACCGGCCACTGAGCCGGTTTTTTTACGCCTGGAGAAAGCTGCTTCCCCAGGTTCCACAATCTGGAGCTACTGAGGGAGGGCATATGGAAGGGTTCACAGTTCAGACTGGAGATACCCAGGGAGACAAAGTGAACCTGCAACCCACCCGCCTCCCAAAACTACTGAGGCTGGCCAAAGGCCGCGATTGTGTCCGCTGTGGTAATAACGAGGGCAGCACCGTGGCCGCCCACTACCAGGGCCAGCGCAGCCACAGCTACGGCAAAGGGCGCGGTATCAAACCCCATGATGCTATGGCTGCACACCTCTGTTACCGCTGCCACAGTGAAGCGGACAGCAGCGCCTTGGGTACCAGCCCCGAAGCCCACAGCGCCCGCTTTCTGCTGCTGATTATCATTACCCAGTTGGGCTTGTTCCTAGAGGGCCGCATCACCGCAAGAGACCATGCCCAAGCTTTCCTATTGAAGTTGTGCCGTAACGCGTCAGTGCTTGAGGAGTGTGCCGAGGATGAGCTGCACCACACTGCCTGTCGCTTAGCCCAGTGCTGGGATTCCGGCGATATCACTATCGCCCCTCACGGCGCCATGGTTAGCAGCTTTGTGGGGGTGAGCCCATGACCCGCAAAACCAATGAGCAAGGCCAGTTTTACTGCCGTGGTTGCAACCAGTGGAAGGCTCCAGAGGTATTCCCGCGGAATACCAGCCGTTTCAGCCGGTGTGGCCGCGCGAGCCGCTGCAAACGCTGCCGTGCCGACTACCAAGCCAGCTATCGTAATCGCTTACACCGCGATTCACATATCCGTTCGTTAATTCAGCGCAAGCAATATCAGTTTTATTAATCAAATGCAATAGTGCTAGGTAGAGGGAAACAGTATCGAAGAAATTCAAATTGACACACAATTCAACAGGGAAGATTGCTGTTCACTACGGTGCTGATATGCTCACAATCACAACTATAAATAAACAAGCTGGGGCAAGTAGATTATGGTTGGGTCTGTATCTAAATCGAAAACTATTCACTACAAGCGGGTCGCAATCGGTAACTCAAGCAGCACTCTTCAGGAGTTATTGACCTTGGCATGTACCGAAGGGGGGGAAGTAGAGCGAGCTAGCGCTAGGCTAGAGCGTATCAACCCCGATGGAGATTTAATTCGACTGATTAATCATCATACCACGCATAACAATATGTTCTTTGGTCAGTTGGTCTCCTTTGAAGAGGGAGCCACACAGCCTTTCATCAACTTGAAAGGTGCTGCGTTCTATTATGCTATCGATTCTATTACTCCAGCAGATATCCCTGGGAGAGAAGTGTCGACAACAGAGAATGAGTTGCAAAACCGGAGGAAAGAATTTCTCAACTCAATCCTTTATTTTGGAGTGCTCGGCAACCATATTGTCATCATGCAGTCCGCAGCTCTTCGTGCTCGTGAGCTGGAAACTCACCTCAACTGGCTTCTTGGTACCTGCGTACAATTACTGAACGGCTCCGACATAATTCTTCATGACAAGCCAGCGGAGAGTACTATCCGAACATTGGAGAACAGGCCTGTCAAAACTATTCACGTTGGATCACCTGTACAGTTGGCTCAGGAGAGAATGCCAGCGGCTGTAAAGGCGGACTTAACAAGCACCGAAACTACAGAGTCAGTCAGAAAATTAAGCCTAGTCCCAGCCACAATGGGTGCACGCATCATACAGATGGTGGTGCCAGGTTGGTTCGATAGACATGAACTCTCGGACGCCTTGGATGACGCAAATCTAAAGGTTAGTTTAGAAGTCACCTATCTGAGGAAAACTACAAATTCTGGGCAACAGGTGTTGGATAGTTTGTCTACTTCATTGCGGCATTTGGATGATTCAGATGTTAGAATTGAGCTAAGTGGCGGTGGTATCATTCAGGGAAACGGCCTTAAATTGTCAGGAAAGGTTACGGTTAAGACACTACCTAGTGGTCTGATCGACGAAAATGACCTATACCATCAGATGCATATTTGGCTAACGATGCAGATAAGCAACGAAGAACTGGAACCAGAGTTATTAGGTGAGCACTGTGTTGTATAAGAGAGCGTCTCATCCATTGCTGGGTAGTATCCTCACTGGAGTCCTATTTGGCACCGTAGGGTATTGGGTTGGTACAAGCCTTCTTGATAGCATTATTAAAGGGGTGCCATACGTTCTAGTGTCGCTGATGACTATGCCAGTAGTCTTTGCATCATTTGTTCTCTGGAAGTTCGTAGAACTGAAAGCAAATAAAGATGTTATTGGAGGGACAACTCGGTCTGAACAGAGGCGAATACGAAGGATTACTAACATTCGATCTGGCTGGATTTTAAGTTATATTATTTATTATTCCATATCGGCTCTAGTTATAGGGTTCCTATTCTTTGCGACCAGTCTGCATCCTAGTCTGTTATCTTTTACACTGAGCACCACAGGCTTCCTCTATGGGACAAGCATATTTTCTATGTGGGTAGTTTATACAGCGTTTCAAGAGTTGGCCACTTTTGTGGCTGATATTCAAGTAAGGAAACAAAATAAAATAAACAGGCAAATATTCTTGAGATCACAACTGAATACGGCGCATTAACCTAAAATCACCCCTTTGGGGGTGGACCTCCTCACTCACGACCAATGTATGTGCTGGCGGCATTATTTACAAAAAAATAAAAAGAAGTTAATTTGAATAATTTAAGATTAGTATGGCTTTTTGTTAATGTAATGTTTATGCAGGGATTTTGTTTTTCTTGGCAGTAGGCTTTTCAAAGCCATTTTCTGAACTTGTCCTCATATTTAACGATAGCACAACGAAGCCTTTAAGTGCTTGGGCTCAGTTTGTTTTTTGGTTAATTCTTGTTGGAACCTTGGGGGCTGGAGCGTGGCTATGGTTTAAAGGTAGCGAGAAGAAGTTTTTGGAACACTGGTCACCAAATACATAATCCAACTTGAGGTGGTTATTCGTGGTTGGATAACCCTAGACCCAGCTCACCACCATTTTGGGTTACGCAGATTTGGCACTTTTGCGTTTTGGGTGTATAAATCAGCTAACTTGCGATTGTTGTCTCTACCAGATACCAACCCCACAAACCGGCCACTGAGCCGGTTTTTTTACGCCTGGAGAAAGTGACTCCATGAACGGACAGGAAGCCGGAAGCGCCACAGTCACCGTTGCGGGAGTGAGTCTGACACAAACCCCTGTCACTCCGCTGCAGGTGCTGGGGGTGATTATCGCCATGCTTGGCTTGGTGTGGAATGTGTACGCAGTCATTACCCGCAACCGGCACAACAAATTTGTGCGCGAGCAGGCCAAAAAGGCCCGCAAGTAATAACCCGTTTTGCCACCCCGGTGGTGGCTCTTCCCCTAATGCCCTGCGTGGCAATCATATAACTGAGAGCGTCTTATGAACTGGAAAGCGATCGTTAAAAGCGTAGCTCCAACCCTTGGTGCTGCCTTGGGTGGCCCTGTTGCAGGGACTGCACTCAAGTTCCTGGCCGACCATTTCCTGGGAGATACCGAAGCGCAGGAGCAGGACATTGCGGAGCTGGTGCTGAATGCGAGCCCCGAGAAGCTGGTGGAGCTTAGAAGCCTTGACAACCAGTTCAAGGTCAAGATGCGCGAGTTGGACATTGACGTTTATCGACTTGAGGTAGATGACCGGAAGAGTGCCCGCGATATGGGGATTAAGGGCGGTCTAAAGGCGCAGATGGTCCTGTCATTCGCGTTTATTGCTGGCTACTTCGCGTTGACCTTCTCCCTGTTCTCCGGCGAGATCAACATGACCCCTGCTATTGAGCAGACGGGCACCCTGATGCTGGGCGTGATTACCGGGGCTATCCCCATGATTCTGCAATTCTGGTTTGGCTCCAGCCAAGGAAGTAAAGAAAAGACACAGGCAATGGTGAAGTCATGACTACTCATGATCTTGTGCGAGAGTTGGCTGAGAAGGCCAGCCATGCCACCACAGTAACGGTGGGCGCTATCGGCAGTATCTACAGCCTGTTTGTCCAAAACCCCATTGGCTTTATCTGTGCGCTGGTGGCCATCGCCTCCTTTGTAGTGAACTGGTACTACAGTCACCAGCGCCACAAGATGGCGAGAGAGCAGCAGGGGCAGCGTAATGCCGGTAAGGGCTAAGCGTTACTGCGCACGCTGTAGACAAGTGCATTCAGGTCTCTGTCCCCAGGCTCAAAACCGCTGGGTAATATGGCAGAAGCAGAGAGGCACAGATACCCAGCGCGGGTATGGGTCAGTCTGGAGGAAATTGCGCAAGCCGGTGATCCGGCGGGACAAGGGGCTTTGCCAGCTTTGCTTACTCAAGGGGCTGGCCATTGCCGGAACCCACGTGGATCACATCAAACCTAAGTCACAGGGCGGCACGGATGATATGGGCAACCTTCAGTTGCTGTGCAAGCCATGTCATCTGACCAAGACCGCGCAGGAGGGTGGCGGCGCCAGGGGGAGGGGTGGGTCAAATCCCCACAGCCCTTCGCCACCAACACCGCCGCCCTAAGTTAATTTTTATGCGCGTTGAATTAAATCGAAAAAACCCACTTGGGCATTTTTAGGT
>NZ_CANLDD010000102.1 GCF_947489355.1 uncultured Microbulbifer sp.
GGTTTCAGGTTTTGTCACCTTCATCAAAACCGGTAAACCCCTTCTTTTCAAGGAGATGTGTCAGATTTGGTCTGAACAAATACAAATAAGGGTCACCAATGCCTCTACCATCTCATAGCAAACAAATAGTGTCGTTATACCCGGTATTCATCCTATTCGGTTTCGTTCTCATCATCATAAAACTCATTTTTGTTACTATCATGGCAGACATTATCGCAAGCCATTTTATCTATAACACAGCTGTTTTGCGCTTTCTGATTGTCTCTAATACAATTATAGTAAATTTCTTTACAGGTTTTCAGGCACCGCTGAGTAGCCTTTCTTTCATGAAGATCATCAGTCCAGGTTAAAGGCGTGTGAGCGGCTATCGCGAGCGCTGCTAATAAAATGAAAAATGAATTTTTGATACCCATAGCATTCTCTTATCTAAGCTTAATTTTATTTCTTATATAAACAAACAATAGCGTTTCTATTTTTAGGTGCAAGGTTTAAGTGTGGTGTAATGCTAACAGATCTCGTATTTATATTGTGGTTGCAAATACAACTTCTTTCATCATATTTTAAACCTATCTTTCATTAAAATCTCAATATGAAAAAATGTTATACTGAAGAACAAATCATCAGTTATGTCTGTGATTGCGAGATAGGTAACTAAATCGATAATATCTGTTGCCTGGATATATCCAACGATGCCGTCTACAATCGGCGCAGCAGGTATGCGAGTCTGGAAGCCAAAAAACGCAATGGCTGAAAGGACGGGAGGTAAAGAAGAAAAGGCCCAAAAATATCCATCAAAAATCCATACAGTGCTTTGGGCTGTCACTCATCAATCCCAGAAACCACTGTGCAGATAAAATGATCAATAGTTAAAATGCGTTTCGATGGGGTTATCAACCGCAGGGAAGGATTGCAACCCGGTTAGCATTGAATGAAAAAGTGTGACCTTCAGCGTCTGACATTGTCAGTACTACCTGGTCATAATATTTGTTGGACATAAGGTTTTATGGCCGGCCAGCTTTTAGTGGGCCGCAGTGCAACCGCGACAATGACGCCGAGTTTAACGGTAATTCGATTTTATTTTAGAAAAGACTTCTGGTATCAGGCCGTCCTTCAGCCAGATAAGCCGAAGTTCGGGTGCAGACATTGAGAGCCCCGTGTCGGATTCGGTCAGAAATGCTTAAATCACGACTGATTGCGAAGCCTCAATGAAGTTGGAGAAGTTTTCAGCACCTGGAGGTATCACCACAACCGTGAGCGGCTTCACAGTAAGCTCAACTATATGACGCTAGTAGCTTTTGCCAGTAGAGCCGCTTAGAATGAATGTATCATTGTAAAATAGTGCTAATACGGAGGTAAAGTCAGTGATGCGGTATCTTTAGAATAAACAAGTGAAATTTCAACGAGACATCTAATAAAAATCCCTATATTCTTGGTAATGACGTCTAATAATCTTCCCATAATTTTAAAAATAATAGAAATGGAAATATATAATGAAATCAACGTTAAATAAAGTCTGGGCATCGATGCTAATAATATTGGCAGGTGTGTCTGTGCTGGCGAACGCCAATACGATCGAAGCATCTTACGCTTTGGCGCAAGGTTGTTACGCAATCAAAGCACCTCAAACAGGCCGATATATGCATCCCGGAGGTGGTGATTATCGCTTTGATGCTATTGATGTGACCGCTGCGTCTCATTTTTATTTCAAGCCTACCAGGCTTGGTATGTATATGCTGCGTGATAAAACCGGAAATTTCCTGACTACCAGGGGGCCTCTGGATATCGCACGCAATGCTGCCGCTTCAGAATGGGCGCAGTGGTCAGTAGAGCCAGCTGGAAATGGCCATTTCAGGTTATTCTCCACAAAATTCTGGAAGGATTTGAGGTATAACAAAGGCGATGGCGGAACTTATTTGTTTGACTTGTTCAATTTGGGTAATCGCAATAGTGAAAATGTTTTTGAGCTAATTGAACAGGAGGATTGTACGCCGTTTCCAGAAGCTGAACTGAATGCTGTGATCAATCCTGAGATCCCGCCGACTGGTGATGTTAATGCGCCAGTGGTTGGTTTTGCTGACGTACACACCCATTTGAATTCCAATGAATTTATGGGTGGAAAATTTTTACATGGTCGCCCTTTTCACCCCTACGGCATTCAAAATGCACTGGATGATGGCAGTGGTATACACGGCCCCAATGGCGGCCTGGATATTATTGGTAACTTGCAAGATGGCGGTAATCTCGCTGCTCGGCATACTACTGCCGGTTGGCCAAATTTTCCTTATTGGCCTAACCATCACACACAGTCGCATCAGCAGGCCTACTACAAATGGATTGAGAGAGTGCACCTGGCCGGTTTGAAGCTGATAGTAACGCATATGGTGCAAAACGAAGTGTTGTGCGAGGTTCAAAGCGTCGTCAACCCGGTTTCCTGGATAAACCCCAATGCCTGTGATGACTCATCAAGCATTGATCTGCAGCTAAGGCGCGTGTATGAAATGCAGGATTATATTGATGCGCAGGCTGGAGGCATTGGTAAGGGCTTTTTCCGTATCGTCACCAGTGCTGCTGAAGCTCGCTCAGTAATTGCCAGTGGTAAACTCGCCGTTGTGTTGGGTGTTGAGGTATCCAGTGTGCTGGATTGTGATGAAGGCAGTGGCTGTACTGAGGCGTGGATTGATTATAAATTACAATACTTGCATAGCCGTGGTATACGCAGCCTGTTCCCAATCCACAAGTTTGATAATGACCTTGGCGGCCCACATATGCAGGGTGCTGATGAAATTATCAATATTGGTAATATGCTACAAACGGGCCATCTCTATAATATAGAAGCGTGCCCAGCTAATGAACCCAGTGGTCGCAAACTACCAAGCAGTTTTCCGTTGCTGGGTAATGTTCCGTTCATTAAAGATATCATAAACCTGTTAGGAGCAAGCCCTAATTACGATCAGAATATAGCCCAGCATTGTAATCGCAAACATTTGACAGCTATGGGAAAATACCTGATTAATCGTATGATCGACAAGGAAATGATTATCGAAGTAGATCATATGTCGGCGGGCGCTTTCGCCGATACGATGGAAATTGTCGAAAGTCGCGGTTATTCTGGTGTGATTTCAGGTCATTCCAACCCAAAACTGAATGGCGCTTTGAGCCCACTGCAGCAGCGCCTATTAAACGTGGGTGGTGTAATGTTTCCATATAACGGCCCAAGTAACTATAACATTAGCAACATAAATACGATTCATGCTGCTGTAGCAACAACACCCTACCTGGCTGGTGTGGGTATTGGTACAGATACCAATGGGTTGGCACCACAGGCAGGACGTAGTTCAACTGCTGATACTAATCCGGTCACTTACCCTTTTATCTCCTATGATGGTCGCGTCATCTTTGATCGCCAGAAAACGGGGAATCGCAGTTTTGATTTAAATAACGAAGGTTTGGCGCATTATGGCTTGTTGGCCGATTTGGTGGAAGATATGCGTTTGAACGCCTCTCCGGAAACCATGAATGCATTCTTCAACTCAGCTGAAGCGTATTTGCAGATGTGGGAGCGTGCTACCCCTACAACCAATAGTCAATATGTACAAATTCGGGATAAGCGCAGTGGTCAATGCCTTGATGTTCCCGGTGTTGATAATGGTGTTGCGAACTACGCAAAAGTGCAGTTGGAAACCTGTACACATAATCATTTTGATCAGCATTGGCTAGTTGACTGGGATACCGGCTTAATTCGTAACAGAATGAATCATGATCTGTGTTTAACGCACGCCGATGGCAATTCTGTCAATGGTTTGCGGGCCTCTATTTATGCCTGTTCTGTTAATCATCGCTGGATTCTGGACGGTGATGTGATACGTGATGCCGTTAACCCAAGTATGGTGCTCGATGGTTTTAGGAATACCAAAGGAGCTACTGTTGGCATGTGGGAGTTCCACGGCGGTATGAATCAGCGCTGGGCGATAACCGAGGTTGCGGCAGCGAGTTCCGGGTATAGAAATCTGGCTAAAGAGGGCACTGCCACACAATCAGATACCAGTCATGGTGGTTCTGCCAGCAGGGCCATTGATGGTAACATTAGCGGCCACTGGGGTGATGGGAGTATAACCCATACAAGTATCAGTGCTCACCCCTCATGGACACTGGATCTTGGCTCGATCAAGAAGATTGAAAATATTGCTATATGGAACCGTATCGATTGCTGTGACGAACGCTTACAGGATTTTCATGTCTTTGTATCCGATTTACCTTTTACAGGGGTAAATATCAGCGACTCTCAGGAGCAGTTAAATGTGAGAGAGTTTTTTCTCCCTGGTCCCGCTGAGCGACTTAAATATGTAATCAATGTGGGGGTGGGGCGCTATGTGCGTATCCAGTTGGCCAGTGCCAATGAAGCACTTTCACTGGCTGAGGTGCAGGTGTTTGGGCAGTAATATATTTTAGTGCCTAGTACAAAAAAACAAGAAGTCAGCATAATGGATTTGCTGGCTTTTCTACTGTTAGTGTTTTAGGTTTTTCTCTACGATATTTTTGGTTAGTGCTTGGCAAGTACATCCAATCGGTTATATTTTCAATTAGTGTATTGCTGATAATCATACAGAGTAATCAGGCTAAGAGTCATGAATTGGATTCAGTGGTTTGAGGCATTAAGTTATGTGGTTACAGTAGTCGGTTTACCATTGGCCATTTATGTATTTCTACAAGATAAGCGAAAAGAAAGAAGAGCAGAAGCCGATACGCTCAATCAACGACTGAGTGATGCCTATAGCAGTTTCCTGACATTGGTTCTGGATAATGCAGACTTGAAGTTATTTCAAGCCCAGGGCGATCAGGCGGATTTGACAGGCGAGCAGAAAGAGCGAAAAAAGGTTTTATTCGCAGTGCTGATTTCCGTTTTCGAACAGGCATACATCGCACTCTATGAAAAGGAAATGGGACGGCACGCTTATCGTCGGTGGCTATCCTGGGAGGATGATATGTGCAAATGGTGCCGAAGATCGGATTTCAGGGAGGAACTACCGGGATTGCTTGAAGGGGAGGATGACGATTTCAGTGCCCACATTCGTGGCATAGCAAAGCGGGAATCGAAATATAAAGGTTCATCTGTTCAGCCACGTCCTTAGAGCTGAAGGAGCGCATAATTTCATTGTTGTAATTTTGGCGTATGGCGTATATCCAACTCACGGTGAATCTGCGGGTGGTGATTGGGGGTGAAAGAACTACATTTTATCTTAACCTCGTGGGAAAGCTCATACTAAAAGTACGGAATTCCCCCCCTTGAGGTTCAGATCAAGTTTCTAGTCCAAAAGGGAGACCCCCCGGCTTTGCCGGGGAGGCACGCATAGTTTGACAGATCCGGAAGTCCCATAGT
>NZ_CANLDD010000103.1 GCF_947489355.1 uncultured Microbulbifer sp.
TACTGCGTGGATACGGTCGGTGTTGATGCCGACATAATACGCAAGTATGTAAAGTATCAGGAGAAGCTCGAACAACGGCAGTCCCAGTTGGATCTGCAGCGAAACATATAGATTGAGATATCTCGCGGCCAACCTTCTGAGAGGGCTGGCTTTATAGACCCCTTTTAGGGGGCAGTGGGCAATTCCGCATTCTTAGAATGCGGATTTTTAGTTCGCGCACCCCTACCACTCCTGGAAACGTGGTCTGAACGAGAATATGAATGACCCGTTGCGCTAATATTGCCCCAAGAGCACGGACTTTAAAAAGATAATTCAGAGAGAGGTTGATGCAGTGGTGTTCGATTTAAATAACCGGCCACGGATAATATTAGGCTTTGAAACACCACAATATTTAACGGGTAATTAATTGGTGGCACAAGCCGCATAAATGGCATGCAATTCAAGGTTTAACCCGTGTGATTAGTAGGAATCCATCTTTATTGCTTTGATTAAACTGAGCTAATATTTCTTGGAATTTATAATGAGAAAACGTTTAAATATAGTAATCGTGTCTACCTTTGGTGGGAGTAGCTTAAACATAGGCGATAATTTAATTACTCTAGCAACTATTAGAGCAATTAGGAAATTATTAGGTTCAAATGTTGATTTTAAAGTTATTTTTCGAGCAGAAAATTCAGGCAGAGCTATACAGGAATTCAAGAATGCAGATTATATTGTTTTTGCATGTTTAGCAATTAGGAGAAAGTTACTGGATATTTACTCGGTCATACCTGCTGTTATCGAATCGGGCAAGCCTTTTGGGGTTCTTGCGGCTGGAACTTCTTTAAATGTATCCTCTTCTAAATTGTTATTTGATAATAGTTTAGAGTCTTGTGATGAGAAACTATTAAGAGAGCTGTGCTCAAAGGCTGAATTTTTTACTACTCGAGGAAAACTTACTCAAGAATTTTGTGAGCACATTGGCCTGCAAAAGGCTATATTTGTTGGAGATATAGCTTTTGAAAGGTGGCGCTTCAGGTGGCGTTTCTTTAAAAATATTAATAAGGTTACCCGTATTGCTATTTCAGATCCGCATTATGAAGATAAATACAAGAAATCATTAGCGCATTTAATTGATAGAGTTAAATATATCTTTCCCAATGCTGAGGTTGAAATGCTCTTACATGGAGTTAACAAATTATCTGGAAGAATAGCACAAAAGAGAAATCTCCATGTCAGAAAAATTTACTTAGATAGATCTGAGGGGTTAGATATATATGATAAATATGACATGCATGTTGGTTATCGTATTCATGGGCATGTATCAGCTTTATCCAGAGGAAAGCCTTCATACCTTCTTGAGCAAGATGGACGAGGATGCGATTATGGTTTGAGCCTTTTTAGGAAGATAAGTACTCCACATTATCGGCCTATGAAATCTGATGACTTGAGTCAAGCGCCCACAACTCCAGTTGATATTCTATTATGCATGATCCTGGCTGATCAAAGAAGTAACTTCTCAAAGTTTAGTGGTATCGAAAAAGAAATGCTTTGCTTTTCTAAAGGAAATCATAAAGTTTTACTCTCGGCACTATCTGCAAAGATGAGAATTACAGAAAAAATACGTTGGTTGCTAACTTGGTAAATATTCAAATTCCATGAATTGAGATTGTCAGCCTGCGGAAAACAAATAAGGATATTTTGGGATTGTCACAACATATCTGCTTGTTGAACGAGCCCGGTCAGCTCTACTTATGTTAATAAATCGAAGAGGAATTAAGTGTATTAGTTCAGGAGGGTGTTCAAAACTCTGTGTCAACCAAATAGCCTCATAGGCTGATATATTTCTCCAGGCGATCCGGGAAGTGGATCGTCAGCTGTGACAGCGTCAAGTTCCAGTTCTGGATCGGGTGCGTCCAGCGCTCGGAGGCTTTCAGTTTACCGGCGTAAAGCAGCTTGAGTAAGCTGTTCTCATTGGCAAAGCCGCCCTTGGTTTTAGTGTATTAGTTCAGACCAAATCTGACACATCTCCTTGAAAAGAGGGGGTTTACCGGTTTTGATGAAGGTGACGAAACCTGAAACCAAAACCAAGGATAAACCCCATGATTCATACTAACGATCGCATCATTAAACACAAGACCGGTCTGCTCAATCTGGCGGAAGTGAATTACCCCGGGTTTCTCGGAGGCTAACTTTCTTGAGAGAATTAGCTAATGAGCAAACAACCTGGATACTCCCCCGAAGTATGGGAGCGCGCAGTTCGTATGGTATTGACCGGCGAGCACGAACATAAATCACGCTGGGCAGCGATTACATCTATCGCCTCCAAGATCGGCTGTACGCCTGAGACTCTACGATCATGGGTCAACAATATGGAAGTCGACAACGGCACTAAGCCCGGCACCACTAGTGGTGCCGCAGCCCGCCTTAAAGAGCTGGAGCGCGAAGTCCGCGAGCTGAAGCGCGCTAACGAGATCTTGCGCAAGGCTGCCGCTTTTTTTGCCCAGGCGGAGCTCGACCGCAAACCGAAGTAATGGTGGCATTCATTGATCAGGAGCGTGAGGCGCACGGTGTCGAGTCAATCTGTGAGGTTCTGCCGATTGCACCGTCGACTTACTACCGCTACAAGCATCTACAGGCCAATCCAGAACAGCGCTGTGTGCGCGCTCAACGTGAAGCCTGAGATCCAGAGGATCTACGAAGAAAATCATCGCGTCTATGGTGCTCGCAAGGTCTGGAAGCAGCTTAACCGCGAGGACGTAAAGGTCGCCCGCTGTACAGTTGAACGGTTGATGAGAGTGCTGCAGCTTGAAGGCGTTCGAAGAGGCAAACGTTGCGTTACGACTATCCCAGATCAGCTGGCCGACAAGCCACTGGACCTGGTGAACCGCGAGTTTACGGCGGAGCGCTCCAACCAGCTTTGGGTGACCGACATAACCTATGTCGCAACTTGGTCTGGCTTTGTTTATGTCGCATTCGTTGTCGATGTGTTCTCCCGCTACATTGTTGGCTGGCGCGTGTTAAAGAGCCTCCAAACCGACATCGTGCTTGATGCTCTGGAGCAGGCATTGTGGGCACGAGGCAAACCCCGCGGCGTTACCCATCACAGTGATCGAGGGAGTCAGTACCTGTCGATTCGATACACTGAACGGCTTAATGAAGCGGGCTTCCAGGCGTCAGCGTCGGCGACTCCTACGACAACGCACTGGCAGAAACCATCAACGGCTTGTTCAAGGCGGAGGTCATCCACAGAACAGGTCCCTGGAAAGGGCTGGATGAGGTTGAACGCGCAACCTTGGCCTGGGTCGACTGGTTTAACCATCGCCGCATTCTCTAGCCGATTGGCGATATGCCTCCAGCCGAATACGAAAAGCTGTATTATCAGCAAGCCGAGTCTGCCCATGCGGCATGACTCAAATCAAATTGCCTCCGGCAAACCCAGAGTGATTCAATCTGGACATACAGGCAGTAGTTACCAAGCGGCCAACCAATCTTCGATTGAGCCATATGCGGAGATACTCGAAATACCTTCAGGGCTTCTTTTATATGCCCACTCTTCCCTTAGAAACGGTAGGCGTAGGACGCGCCCAACAATTTCGGCTTTTCACCATCCACTTCAAACACAGTATATTCCAGCCCAAATTCACCCACTGGGGTCACCCAGGCCACGAACAAGCCATAGAATGGATCATTGCCACTCCTCGACTCTTTGAAACGATTAATGAGAGTGCCCGACTCAACCCCGACGCTGTTGCCTACCAGGTCGTAGGTATTGAGTCTGTAGTTGTCCACAATCTTGTTTCTGTATTCCAAGTTCCAACGCTGGTAACCCACCAGTGCACCGCCATAGAACGGTTTTCCATTGTCGGTGTGCAGGCGTACAGATGCTCCGAATGTGGAACCCGATGTCTCTACCTTGAATGTTGATTCACCTTCGATCTCGAACCCCACCATTGCATCGCCGTAGCTGTAGCTGACGGGGATGCTGTCAGACACCTCGCCCAAATTGTAATAACCCAGCTCGAAAGATACGAATGGGCTGTGCTGGTACCCGCCCACCAGCGTAAACCCAGTTGTTTTACCTAAAACGAGGTCCACACCGACGTCAACAAAATCAACGTCGTAGTCTACCTGCGCCACGCTGGCACGGAGGTAGGTGTCGCTGAAGAACCCCGTGTCCTGCGCTAGTACCTGACCACCAAGCGGCAATGCCATTGCGGCAACCACCGCAGCAACTGTTGTCTTCTTCAATCTTTACACTCCAGAATTGGCATTAAAACAACGAAAAGCCGGGAATCTTACCCAAAGCTGGTGTAAGTGCAAGCATTAATTGACAGTGAGCGCGACACCCGGCGGGAGTGCTCAGGCCTTAGCAGCCTGCTAATCAAAGTGTCCAGGTATGGAGCCGTAAATGTTGCCGCTAAGGTGTGGTGGTGGGTTCCGGTACCGACCGTTGACAAGCGTTTAGCTGGCGTTGAGGGCCGTTTACAAACCGTTGAGGCAGCGTTAAACGCTAGTAACGCTACCAGCCCTACCACATCTGTGATGATTGCCAGGGCGAGGAATCCGGCGTGCTGTAATCACATGGGGTCTATGTTGAGCGTACTGGCCAGGCTGTTAAATGCAACGTGTGCGCTGCACACCCAAAAAGAGCTACCGCAACCCTTCACCGCCATTTGCCCCAATCAACGCGGCCCGCTGGGAAAGCGCTTTATTCATATCGGCGCGAACAGCCATGTGCTCGGCCGCCCACGCCCCTGGATCTGGACCTATTGAGGAGGGTACATGGATGGAGAGCGCATCAGCCCGTGCCTTGTGGAAGCACTGGAAGATAAGTTGTACCTGTGGGGCTCTGTGGCACTGGATTTAGATGGGGTAAGTGGCAGCAGCGCGCTGTGCGCTATCGAGGACCACGCCGCCCGTCGCAGTTCCCGGTTGCGGCAGAAGCAGTACACCGCACAAGGCACTGCCACACACTCCAACCGGGTGAGTGGTCAGGGTATCAACGAGGAGTTGGCAGCGCCGGTAGAGGAGGCAATGACGATCATCAAGCGGGAGACCCCGAAACTCTACGAGGTACTGAAAGTGGAAGCACGCAGCTTGTTGTTACATGAGGTGTAGTAGTTCAGACTTGATCTGACAGTTACCGGTTTTTCTGACGGTGGTCTGTCAGGTCAGGTTCAGTTC
>NZ_CANLDD010000104.1 GCF_947489355.1 uncultured Microbulbifer sp.
CGTTCGAATTGTGGGGACAACTCGAACCTAGGAGTAACATGGGTCGCCTCTTTCGTAACAGGCAAAGCCGATTACTCATAACCACGCCCTAAGGACGTGGGTTAGGGGTTTTGGTCAGCTTTACCTTTCCCTATGCTTTGTACAATATTTGCCCAGAAAGGCACCCTTCAGTTAGTGACCAATTGGTCAAATTCATCTTTTTACCTTAAAGTCAAGGGTGACTAAATATATCTTCCATTCATTAACTAGGAGAAAAACCCTAACTTTTCTTTAAAATTAACTTTATTATGCTTGAACTGAAAAAATATAGAATTATCTATCTCTGATTGGAGGTGTTTCATGCCCCTAGGAGCTTTCAGCCTTTATACTTGTCCTAAGCTATAGTTCGTCGGGCCATAAAGGCTGGCGGCTTATGAAGTAGGACGTATAAAGAGATTCTCTATGCTTACCAACCGGACCGCCGCACTCTTTTTCAGCTTCTTATTGATTGCCCCGCTTTCCACAACCGCTCTAGGGGATGTCGAGCACCTTGCGCCAGAAAAAGGCCAGGGCGGCACAGCCAGGGAAATCGTCAGCAAATTGGAAATGCTGCACTACAACAAGATCAAAATTGGCGATAAAATGTCAGAAAGCCTCTGGAGCGAATACATCGATGCTCTGGATCCTACCAAGAGCTACTTTCTCGCCTCCGATATTAATGAGTTTCGTGCATTGCAGAACAGGATGGATGACCAGCTGCGTGCCGGCGATGTAAAAGCGGGCTTTGAGATCTACAATCGATTTCGCCTGCGTATGAGCACCCGTCTCGATAAAATTCTCTCACAGCTGGACGAGAGCCTCCCCTCCTTTAACTTTGCCCGCAATGAGTCCCTGGAGCTGGATCGTGAAGAGAGCAAATGGCCTGAATCCACCAGTGCTGCCGATGACTTGTGGCGCAAACGGCTCAAGAGCAGTGTACTGAGCCTGCGGCTCACGGGGAAAACCGACGAGGAAATACGCGACCTACTGGCGCGCCGCTACAAAGGCCAGCAGAAGCGGCTGGAACAGCAGAACAGCGATGATGTATTTGAACTCTATATGAATTCGCTCACGCGCCTCTACGACCCACACAGCAACTACCTTTCCCCGCGCTCCCTGGAAAACTTCAATATGAGCATGTCCCTCTCTCTGGAGGGAATTGGTGCGGTTTTGCAGGCAGACGAGGAGTACACCAAGGTGGCCCGTCTGGTAGCAGGTGGTCCCGCTGATCGCACCGGCAAGATCAAGCCCAATGACAAAATCGTGGGTGTGGGCCAGGACAAAGAGGGAGAGATGGTGGACGTAGTTGGCTGGCGTCTCGACGACGTGGTCGACCTGATCCGTGGCAAGGCCGGTACCTACGTGCGGCTTGAAACCATCCCCACCGGTGGCGATGGGACTCACAAAACCATCTTGATCAAACGCAGCAAAGTAAAGCTGGAAGATCAGGCAGCCAAGAAGGCCGTGTTTGAATTCTCCGATGGCAAAAAGAACTACAAAGTCGGCGTGATCAATTTACCCACCTTCTATATTGATTTTGATGCCTATCGGCGTCGGGACCCCAATTACAAAAGTACCACCCGCGATGTGGCCAAATTGCTTACAGAATTAAAGGAGGAGGATGTTGACGGCATTATCCTGGACCTGCGCAATAACGGTGGCGGTTCCCTGCAAGAGGCCACCATGCTCACCGATTTGTTTATCGATCAGGGCCCGGTTGTACAGATTCGCCACGCCAATGAACAGATTTCACGGCACAACCGCTCCCGTTCGCGAGCAATGTACCGCGGTCCGTTGTTGGTACTGATCAACCGCCTCTCGGCATCTGCGTCGGAAATTTTTGCCGGTGCTATCCAGGACTATAACCGCGGCTTGGTTGTGGGCAACCAGTCTTTCGGTAAGGGTACCGTACAAACCATGGCCCCTCTCAAGGAAGGCCAGCTGAAGATTACTCAATCCAAGTTCTACCGCGTGTCCGGAGACAGCACCCAGAATGCCGGTGTCAAACCGGATATCCCCATGCCACAAATGATCAATGCCGAAAGTGTCGGGGAGAGTGCCTATGACACCGCCCTACCCTGGGACCGTATCCATGCCGTACCCCATGCGAAGTATTTGAACCTGAAAAGCCTGATTCCCAACCTGATCAGCAAACACAATAAACGCACTGAGTCGGACCCCGACTTTATTTTCCTGCGCGACCAATTCAAGTTCGAAAGCGAACGCAGTGACAAAAAGTATATCTCCCTCAACGAAGTCATGCGCGAGCATGAAAGAGAGGCGGTGAACCAGCGTCTGCTGTCTATGGAAAACCGTCGCCGCAATGCCAAAGGCCTGGAACCCTACCAGGATTTCGAGGCCTATGAGGAGAGTGAGTCAGAAGAAGTGGCCACAATTGGTGGCCCAGTTGAAATCAAACTGGAAAAAGACCCCGTTTTGAACGAGGCCGGCTATATAATGGCGGACTTTATCGGACTGTCCGATAAAGCCAGCAAGGCCCCGCCTCAAGTCGCCAATTTCTAAAATCTGACGGGTTCGGGGTGCGCGAACCAACTCCAGGCCGGGCAAGCCCGGCCTTTTTATTGGGGGAAAAACAATGAAAGCTGTGTCCTTTAACGTCAACAGTATACGCACGCGCCTGCACCAGATGCAGGCACTGGTAGACAGCCATCACCCAGACATTATTGGCCTGCAGGAAACCAAGGTCACCGACGAGGATTTCCCGGTGGATGCAATCCGGGATCTGGGCTATGAGGTCATCTACTATGGCCAAAAGACCCACTACGGCGTTGCCCTGCTCTCGCGCCTGCCGTTTATCGACCGGGAGTATGGCTTCCCCACAGACGAGCCCAATGCCCAACGCCGCCTGGTGATGGGTAAATTCGATATCGGTGGCCCGGAACCGCTTACTGTGATCAATGGTTACTTTCCCCAGGGAGAGAACCGCAAGCACCCGCTCAAGTTTCCGGCAAAGCAGAAGTACTACGCTGACCTGAATACTTACCTGCAGACCACCTGTAAACCACAAGCGCCGGTATTGGTGATCGGTGATATGAATATTTCCCCCGCAGATCAGGATATCGGTATTGGGGAATCTAACCGCAAGCGCTGGCTGCGCGACGGCAAATGCAGTTTCCTGCCGGAGGAGCGCGAATGGTTGCAGAGAATCCAGAACTGGGGCCTTGTGGACACCTTCCGTGCACAAAATCCACAAACCGATGATGTTTTCAGCTGGTTTGACTACCGCAGCCGTGGTTTCGATCGCGACCCCAAGCGCGGTCTGCGTATCGACCTGATTCTGGCCAGCAGTTCCATGATGAAAAGCTGTATTGGCACTGGCATTGACTATGATATTCGCGCAATGGAGAGGCCCTCGGACCATGCCCCTGTATGGGCAGAGTTCAAGCTCTAAACACCAGCGTAATGCCGGAGTTTCGACCCTGGCTTTCTTCCGTTGTTCATAGGAACACTCCCCGGAAACTAACCCGGAGGTGGCCCGCAACATGCCCGTAATGCCCGGGCAATTGCGCTCTGTGCACCTACTGACCGCTGCACTGAATCTGAGCCCGCTCAAGGCTTTAGGCCCTCAGCTCAAAAACACAGTGCCAATATGTTATCGGAGAATCCTGTCCACCAGGATTCTCACAAAATATTCTAACCTTTACCCAGCTTCTCCGACTTCCTTAACCCCCACCTCTCTCACCTCGCGAGCCTTTTTGCGACCATATAGTACCAGTAGCATACCCACTGGAAACATCACCACACCATATACCGCAGAGGGTATCGACATTTCTCTGGAGTGCAGAAGCGTTAGGGTTACCATCAGGCCGATGGTACCATTTTTGATACCCAGCTCTGTCGCCACCGCCAGTCCATCGCGCAGGGGAAGGCCACCGATTCGACTGAATACCAACCCCAAAAATATCCCCGAAAGGTTCAGCAGGATAACCGAGGGCCCCGCCTGCGACATAAGTTCGCCAATGCGCTCACGCATTCCCCACACCAGCTGCACTACCAGAATCAACAATACCAGTGCACCAAAAATACTGACAATACCCTCGGCGCGACTGGCAAGAGGCGGGTTCCAGGCCCGCACCAGCATGCCGAGTACCACAGGCAACAAAACAATAACCGATAACATGGCCACTGTCCTGACAAAGGGCAGAACAATTTCCTGCTCAGCACCAAAATAGGTACGCAAAGCGTAATTGGTAAAAAAAGGCAGGCTCAGGATGGTAATCAAACTCGCCGATACCGTAAGAACGATGGACAACGCAACATTGCCGCGTGCGAGCAGTGTAAATAGATTAGAGGTCGTCCCTCCCGGACATGCCGCTATAATCACCAGACCCACTGCGATCTCAGCAGGTAGACTGAGCGCCCAGCAAAGGGTGAAGGCCACAAATGGCAAAAATATAATCTGTATGATGGTGCCAAGTAGTAAGCCCCTGGGCCTGACAGCTACCTGATGGAAATCTCTGGTCGTCAGGGTCATCCCTATACCGACCATAATAATAAACAGCGCAACCGGTAAACCGATCGAGATCATAGGTCCTGGTTCCACATTTATCTCCTGATACCGTAATGAGTGATGAAATAGGTTGGTTCCATGATGCGTCAATAAGCCCTTTAGGCAGAGTCTGCAGGCACTGGACTTACACCCATGGATACCTTCCTCCAAAAATAATAGCGCTAACCGCAGGCTGAGATCAGCAAGAAGGCGTGACCGCAGTATAGGTTTCATCAGGACACTGATTGGCAAGTTTCAATACAGAGGCAGACCATAGTGGTGAGCACGCCCCCCATTTTCACCAAAGTTAAAAGTAACACCTACGTGGATGATTAACTCGGCAGTCGCTGGAACAAACGTTCTATTGTATTCTGCTTTTTGTGCATCTCCTTATCATATGCCACGGCGCCAATCGATGAATCTTCGGGGCACAACTGTCAACTTACTTAGATTAAGTACCAGTTACCGTGTAGTGGTCTACTAATCCCGGACACCAATTTAGGTGGTAAAGTCGCCGCCTGAGACAGAGGTGTTCAATGAGTAGGCCTAGCGGGAGCATCTGAACAGAAACTTACGGTTTCGCCCTGTCTGTCCCATCTCAAACCGTAAAATCCTGTGCA
>NZ_CANLDD010000105.1 GCF_947489355.1 uncultured Microbulbifer sp.
CGGCCTGTCTGCAGTGCAGGGCCGGGGTGGCAGCGACAGTCTTGATGCCCTTGCCTACATTGATGGCCTGACATTGAATGGCAGCGATAACCAGTTGCGAGCTGGCACCCTTGCATTCGAGGGTATTTTCCGTGCGACTACAGCGCTTTTAACCGGCAGCGGTGGGGATGACCTGTTTACCATCACCGGCACAAATACCCTGAATACAGCGAACATCAACTTCAGCGAAGTGGATACAGTCAATGCGGGTTCGGGCAGTAACAGCCTGGTGGCATTGGATCTGGTAAGCCTGACTGGCAACAGTAAGGAAGCCGTAACCAGTGGAATCCGTTTTGGCGAGATCGACAGTGTCACAGGCGACAGCCTGGCGGGCTCGGATGGCGAGGACAGGTTCGAAATTACCGACCTGAATGCGCTGATGGCCAATAATATTGCCTTTAGCGGTATCAGCAGCGTTGATGCCCTTGGCGGTATCGACACGGTCAACGGAGCCGAAGGTGCCGAGTGGTTACTGACCGGCAACAATAAAGAAGCCCGCAACAGCGGTATCCTGTTCTCTGAAGTGGAAACCCTTACCGCTAAAAATGCCAACCTGCTGGGTACTGCCGACAGCGATACCTTTACCCTGGGCGCCGGCGGTGAGGTGGCAACCTATGAAATGCGCTTTACCGGCCTGTCTGCGGTGCAGGGCCGGGGTGGCAGCGACAGTCTCAACGCTCTTGCCTACAGTGATGGCTTGACATTGACTGGCAGTGATAATCAACTGAACGCGGGTGCGCTTACTTTTGCTGGTATCCATAGTGCGACAACGCGAACCCTTAAAAACCCGATTGATTCAGCCATCTTCAAATTGGCGGGAAGCAATACCCTTGAAACCGCCGGAATTCGAATTGACGGGTTGGATAGCGTCAATAATATTGGGCGTGGCGGTGTATTATTGGGAACTAGTGGAGACGATCACTTTGGGCTCTCCATCAATGGGGATATTAGCGTGGCCAGCATTAATTTTGCTGGTTTGGATATCGTTGACGGAGCAGATGGCAATGATAGCGTAACAGCGGAAGGCGCTATCTGGACCTCTATTCTTAAGGAGGGTGCTTTAGTCAACCGCAGTGCTAAAGCCACGATCAATAGCCTTTCTGTGTTGTTTGAGAACCTTGAATTGGTTGAAGGAACTGGAACTTACACCGGTCAAGATATTGATAGTGAGTATGTGTTCAGCAGTTTGAATACAATGACCATTGGGGGTATAGCCTTTGCTGATCTCAATAATTTAATCGCGGGCAGCGGAAATGATGTTATACAGGGTGCTGATATTGATGCAAGCTGGGCTATTAATGATTCACAGCAGCGTGTCAGTAGCGATGGCAGGTCCCTGATATTTAGTGGTGTTGAATCGATATTTGCCGGTAGCGGTGTTGATCAGTTCACTTTGGGCGGTAGTCAACTTACGGAAATTGATACTGGAGCAGGTAATGATTCGGTAGTACTTTCTGGTACGGTTATTGACACCATTTCCTTGGGTCAGGGGGATGATTATGTACAGGTGGATACTGTAAGCAACCCGGGAATAGAGCTATTTGGAGGCATTGGAAATGATGCATTCCAGTACACCCTTGCTGATGGTATTTGGCAAATATTCTCAACAGGGAATTCAGTAGGCAATATACGATTTGACGGCTTTGAATGGTTAGAGAACACCGCAAACAACTTTACCCTGGAGACGGATTTAGGCTTTGATTTCACCACTGAAAATACTGGTTCCGGTATCTTGAACCAGAGTGGCGCAGGTGTGGTATTTACCAGGAGTGGCATGTATTTGGGCTATGATGGCGAAGGTGATGTTAGTGTTGTCAGTAGTTCAATAGAAACTATCGGAGGACGTCTTAAAGCTGACCGGGCGAATTTGACGGTTGCTGGGGATCTTGATATTGAGACAGAAGTAAATATTTTGGGCGTTTCTACCTCCGGCAGAGATATTGATATCAGCATCTTGGCTCAGGGGGATCTTGTGATTGATGAAATCAATGCAGGGCGGGGTACTGTAACACTGGCCAGTACCAGTTTTGGAAACCTGACTGCTGAAACCTATGGCGATACCCATATTACTGCAGGTGTGGTAAAGCTGGGGATTGAGGCCCAGCCGTGGGCTTTAATTGGCAGTGCCGTAAATCCTCTGCGTATGGACGCCACAAACCTGGTTGAGATTGTTTCAATAACCTATTATGAGCCAGATTTTATTGGCCAGATTCCTGTTTTTTCCAGCACGGGGGACGAACTTCAGTCCATAGCCGGCGCGCAGGCTGCCCAAGGCTTGAAATCTGCTGTACAAAATGGGGTGGAAGACTTCACGCAAATTGATCCGGCAATATTCAATGCGGTGAATCCCTATAGCAGTGGCGTAGATGCAGTAAATTCACCAGAAATGCGCCTCAATTCCGGTGAATTAACGCCCATCTATTGATCTGGGCGTATTTAGAGTAGAGGTGATGAAGAATGACAGAGGTGAGCCATCGCTGGTTCCATTATTTTTTTTGTGAACCTATGGGCGGCACTGCATCGAAGTATTGGCAATGCGAGGCTTTATTTCATGTCATTCTTATACCATTGCCGAAATTATTCTATACAAAGTATTATCAGGATACTTTGATCAAAAGAATGCCAAAAGTGAGCAATGAGTTCAAAGAACTTTGTAACTTTCTTGAAAATGCATAAGCACAAAGCTCGATATTGCGGAGCCTTTTGTATTTGTCTTGCAGGCAGCACCAGCCGCTCCTAAAAAATTCAGCCTTGATCTGTGTGCCTTAGCCGACTTGTGCTGGTCATATGTATTATCCCTGGGCTCCCAATTGTATTGAAAGAAACCACCTCATAAAGGCCCAGGTAAGCGATAGAGTGTCGTTCTTATTGTTTTCGCTGTCCCTGTCACCCTCCCGACAACCAGTTAACGCTTTTGGTACCTTTGGAAAGTTGCGGCAAGGGAAACCCTGTAGGTCTCTTTCGAGGGTATTGAGAATGAGGCAGTAGACGTGGTGTGGCAGCTATGCAAGATACAGTAAAATTGCAAGTGATGACAGGGGTTGCCCTAGCTCAGGATCTATTGTGCTCCCCGCCTGTTGCGAATACAGTTGCAAGCATCTGATTGAGAGTCATAAATTTTTAACAAGAAAATCATATATTGGATAATCTTTCGATTAGGGTACTTGATAAGAGAGATGAAACAAATTAATCGCAGAACTGTACTTAAAGGCATGTTTTCTGCAGCAGGGCTCTCGCTGGCCCAGAATTCCCTGGCAAATCTTGGCCTTTCTCTGGATCTGCCGGATTCCCCTGCCTTGCGCCGTATTGCGTTTGGGTCCTGCTGTGATCAAAACAAGCCCCAATTAATATGGAATAGTGTGATTGCAAGGAACCCGGAATTGTTTATTTTCCTGGGTGACAATATTTATGCAGACACGGAAGACATGGAGGTTATGGCGAGTATCTATGAACAGCAAGCCAAAAACTTTGCAGCCATTCGGAACCAGTGCAATGTTATTGCTACTTGGGATGATCATGACTATGGTATGAACGATGCTGGCATTGATTACCCAAAGAAGCAGGAATCCAGAGATATTTTCCTCAAATTCTGGGGTGAACTGGACAGCCCAAGACGTCGGGACGACGGCATTTATCACAGCTACTATTACGGGCCTGCTGATGCTCGTGTACAGGTGATTCTGCTTGATCTTCGCTATGAGAGAGCCGCAATTGATAAAGTGGGCATGTTGGCAGAGGCGGGCAGGCATATCAGAAAAATGGGGCCTTATAGTCCGGCAAAAGATATGCGGAGTATGATGTCTGAACAACAATGGCAGTGGCTTGAAAAGCAGCTGGAGCAACCTGCCGATTTAAGAATTATTGGCTCCAGCATTCAGTTCCTGGCAGATTTTACCGGCTGGGAAGCCTGGGCAAATTATCCTGCAGATAAAAACAGGATGCTCGGTTTAATTAAGAAGACCCGGGCAAACGGCGTTATCTTTGTGAGCGGTGATACGCATTGGGCGGAGTTGTCCAGGCAAACAGAGGGCGTTCCCTACCCACTCTACGATTTGACTTCAAGTGGCTTAACGAACACCTGGTCACAGGTTAGCCCCAATCAATACCGTAAGGATGATCTCTATTTCGCGGAAAAAAACTTCGGCCAAATCGCGATAGATTGGCAGGGAAGCAACACAGAAATTACCCTGCAAATCTGCGACATCAATGGTAACGCCAAAATCTCGCATACCGTGGCCCTGAATGACTTACAGATCAAAGAGACTGCGTGAGTGGGTGCGGAGTGAGCCGAACAATTCACATGCGCGCCATGTGTGCAAAGAGGTGGAGATTGCCGGGTTTATAAGTCAAACTGTCTTGTATTGTGAATAAATAAGCCTTTCAACATCAATACAAATGATCATTCATTGCACCAAAAGATTGGCCGCCAGGCTCCCGGCAGTCTCCACTGAATCACTCACGGAAAACAGCCCATTGGGCAGCTGGCATGGGCACCTTTATGTGATTCACCGTCGTAATTGCCTATTGTTCTGCCATGATGAAACCCGCTATACCGTCTTCCTGCCCGGGCTTCGGAAGCCGGAATTGGCGGACTTGGGCCGCTGGTTTAAAGAGGCCTTTACCGCATCGCTGGCCTATATGGGCCTGCCAGACAATCAGGTGCGCCGCGCAGCACTGGCATTGGGGGCGGTACAATTTGACACCAACACCAATCGTTCGGTGCAGGGCAGCCTGAACCAGATGCGCTTTATGCTGGATGGCCGCCTGGAAGAAGTGAAAGACGTGATGCTACTCAACCCGCTATCGGTCACGCGCTGGCTCTGTCACTATCCAGTGCATGTACGCGGTGGCAAGGGATGCTGGATGGCCGATGATGCCATGGCGGAGCGGGTTGCGGCTTTATCCCACGCACTATAAACAGGCTCTGTAGTGATCTACTAATCCCGGACACCAATTTAGGTGGTAAAGTCGCTGCCTGAGACAGAGGTGTTCAATGAGTAAACAACGTAG
>NZ_CANLDD010000106.1 GCF_947489355.1 uncultured Microbulbifer sp.
ACGGAGCTTGCTGCAATGGCTGCTGGAGCCCATTTACAGCCTGCGGGGGCGCCTGTGATGGAGGCGACCACGCGACAGCCAGCCGGCCAAGGTCGGCCGGAAAAGCTTCTGCATTTTTCCTCAGGCCGCCAGCTGCCGATGATTTTGCAGACTGAGGCTGCGGAATGCGGGCTGGTGTGTCTGGCGATGATTGCTGGATTTCACGGCTATGATACCGACCTCGCCGGCCTGCGCCGCCGCTTCCATATCTCCAGCCACGGCACCAACCTCAAGGCCCTGATGGATATGGCCGGGCGTCTGCACTTGGCCGGCCGCGCCCTGCGCCTTGAGATGGAACACTTGGAAGAGCTACAGCACCCCTGTGTGCTGCACTGGGATATGAGTCACTTTGTCGTGCTCAAATCCGTACAGCGTAACAAGATCATCATCATGGAATCGGTGCGGGCTATCCAGACCGTCAAACTGTTCCAGCGCGAGAACGACCCTCCAGGGCCAGTGGCACAACCGCCTCGCCGATGCTATCAACAAGATATTCGCATTGCCCGCTGGAATATCGGCTACAACACCATCAATCGCTTGTTGTTTGGTTTGGAAAACCTGTTGGTGATCTACTTCGCTGCAACCGCGGTGATGGGAAATATCCTCACCGTCGGTATGCTTTACGCCTTTATGAGCTACAAAACCCGTTTTGTAGCGTCGATGGATGCACTGATTGCCAAGTGGATCGAGTTAAAAATGCTGGGCCTGCATCTGGACCGCCTGTCCGATATTGTATTTACCCAAGTCGAGGATATAGACCGACCCGACAGCTGGCCAATGAGCGTCGATCAAGCGCATGCGCTGCAGGGCAAAATCGAAGTGCGCAAGCTGGGTTTTCAATTTGGTGAGGCGGAGGCCCCGGCGTTTCAGGATGTCAACTTTACCATTGAAGCTGGTGAAACCGTTGCCATCGTTGGTCCCAGTGGCTGTGGCAAGACCACATTGCTCAAATGCCTGATGGGGTTGCTGGAACCGACCGAAGGGGAAATCCTGATCGATGGCCAACCCCTGAAGAAACTGCCAAATTATCGCAGCCAGATTGCCGGTGTTATGCAGGACGATCAATTACTCGCTGGAACTGTCGGTGACAATATCGCCTGTTTCGAGCCTCAGGTGGATCTCCAGCGCATAGTCCACTGCGCAAATATGGCGTGTATCCATGAAGACATTATGCATATGCCCATGCAATACAACACCCTCGTTGGTGATATGGGCACCAGTCTTAGCGGAGGGCAGAAGCAAAGAATTGTGATGGCGCGCGCTTTATATCGCGCACCTCGCATCCTGTTCATGGACGAAGCGACCAGTCATCTGGATATAGCGAATGAATCGCTGGTTAACCAGCATATTCAGCAGCTTGCTATTACTCGGATATTGGTTGCACATAGACCGGAAACGGTCGCTTCCGCGGGAAGGCGGATTCAACTAACGGCAGGTGAGACTGCCAATCACAATTGATATTTTAGAGAGAAAATAATGCAAGAACTAATTACGAATGAGCTCGAGCAGGTAAATGGTGGTATCCTGACGGTTGCTGGGGGTGCAGTTATTGGCGGACTTGTAACTGGAACTAGCAGTGCTATGAATGGCGAAGGGTTTTGGGGAGGATTTGCCAGTGGAGCAGTAAGTGGCGCGCTTATTGGAAGTGGCGTTGGTATATTTGCTACTAGCGCAGTAGCCGGAACTACATTGATTGGAGCTGGATCAGCATTAGGGATAACTACTGGTCTTAATGGCGGTGGCGGTGGCGGTGGCGGTGCCGGTAGGAGGTATTTCATCGAAATGCAATAAGCTATAATTAGTAAAGTTTTCCGGGCAGGACTTTCTGCCCGGATTTTGGCTTTTCCTTATACGATTGCCTAAGGAAAAGGTAAATATCTATTTACTAATTTTACATCTGCAGGTAATGTTATTTCACTTAAAAAGCTCTATTGAATATATAATGATATTTTTACAAGCATTGATAACTTCTATCTTAGTTGTTGGAATTGGTCCACGCATTTTGAGAAGAAAATTTACGCTACGGACATTAACTCAGCTTTTTTGTATTTTCTTTATTTATCAACTTATTCTACAAACTTATGTTTATGAGACGCTATTATGCAAATCTCTATATATTTCTACAATAATGGGCTCTCTAAGTTTAGCTGGATCCATTGTTATGTTTTTGGTGCATAAGCGTAGTAATTCCAAAGCACTTTAGGATATCAGATGTGCGTGAATTCTCGGCATGGTTAAAAGCTGAATCTCCCCTTTCCGCATAGAGCACAGTTAAATGATCCTGATGACTGTAACATATACCCAAAGCGTTTGAAAATTAGGTTTTACAAAGAGAAAATTTTTGGCTGACAGAGGAGCAGTCCGGGAACTGCACGAGGCGCACAGAGTCGAGCGCAATCGCCATGCGGTCTACAAAATCAACGCGGCTATTTTGCTCGGTGCGGGCTGAAATTTAAAGGCGGTCCGAGAAGCGTTATTACTTGATGACGAAACGTTAAGATCTTATGTAGAGAAATACCGGTCAGGTGGTATTGCGGAATTGGTCAAGAGGAACTACCAGGGTCCCACATGTCACTTAAGTGATTCACAGCAGATGAAGCTCTGTGAGGAGCTGGAAAGTAAGATTTATCTCACGACACATTCCGTTATTGAATATATTCGAGAAACCTTCGGAGTTGAATACACATCCAGTGGTATGCGGGATCTCCTGCATCGTTTGGGCTACGAATTCAAAAAACCAAAATTGGTTCCAGGAACACCGGACCGGGAAGCTCAGGAAACATTTGTGGAACAATATGAGCAATTCATGGAGGAAAAGCCGGAAGATGAGGATGTATTCTTCATTGACGCGGTGCACCCGGAGCATAACACGATGGCGGCTTATGGTTGGATAAAGCGCGGGCAGAAACGAAAATTGCAGACTAACTCTGGTCGCCGGCGGTTGAACTTGCATGGTGCGATCAATGCAGAAACCTTGGATGTGACGGTTATAGAGTCGGAGACGGTTGATGCAGAATCTACCATTACTTTGCTTGAAACGCTGAATCAGAAATACCCACTGTCGGACCGTCTTCATATTATTTTAGATAATGCCCGCTATCATTACTCACGGGCCGTCAAAGCCTGGCTGGAGGAGAACGATCGAGTCAATTTGGTATTTTTACCTGTCTAGTCGCCAGAATTGAACTTGATTGAACGATTATGGAAATTTTTCAAGAAAACCGCTCTGTACAATAGATACCATGAAGGTTTGAATGCGTTTCGGGAAGCGTCGATAGAATTTTTCCGAGGGATAGGTCGGCGAAAACTGGAATTGAAAACACTGCTCGGTGGAGGGCTTGAGGGTTTTTGACTCATTTTTCAAAACCTAAATCTCAAACGCTTTGGGTATAGAGCAAGCATCATTTTTTGAGATTTTTGGCTTGCTAGGAAATTTCCAAAATAATATTTTCGGATTACTACAGACTGTTAAAGAATCTTACCAATTATGCTGGAAAAATAAGCTTATCTGTGTCATCATTGGTGTGGTGTATTAAACTATTTACTGAAATGCAAGGGCCTGCCTAGCCCTTCCTACCTTCGCCAAAATTTCATCGACTGATTTTGTCCATACAAATGGCTTTGGAGCCTCGTTATGTGCATCGATAAACCCTGTGATAGCCTCCTCCACTTCTTTTACTGAAGTGAACACGCCGCGGCGTAATTGCTTTTCCGTAAGAAGCCCAAAGAATCGCTCTACCAAATTGAGCCATGATGAGCTTGTTGGAATAAAGTGCAAATGGACACACTTGTTGCGTTTGAGCCAGTTTTTCACTTTCTCGTGCTTATGGGTTGCATAGTTGTCCACAATTAAATGAAGCTCTAAGTCTTTGGATGTTTGCTTTTAAACAGTCTTTAGAAAAGCTAAGAACTCCTGATGCCGATGTCGTTTTTTGCACTGACCAATAACTTCCCCGCTTAAGGTGTTGAGCGCCGCAAACAGAGTACTGGTTCCATTACGTTTGTAGTCGTGGGTCATGGTCCCACAACGTCCAGGCTTTATTGGCAGTCCCGGTTGAGTACGATCCAAGACTTGAATGGAGTTTTTTTCATCTACGTAAAAAATAACGGCATTTTCCGGTGGCGACAAATACAAACCAACAACACCCTGAAGCTTCTCTTCAAAATTGGAATCATTACTCACCTTGAAGTATTTGGTCAAATGGGGCTTTAATCCTACCTCTCGCCAAACTCTAATAACGAAGGAATGATTGATTCCCAGTACCTTGGCGAGCCCTCTGGTTGTCCAGTGGGTACTATCTTTTGGTCTATCTTGGGTAGTCATGTTGATAATTTTGGAGCGCAGCTTAGCTTGCTCTACAGAATCCTTTCCTCCATGGTTACTTCCTCACGGGAGATCTTTTTCTATACCTAGAAGGCCCTTATCTGCAAAGCGATTCCGCCATCGCCCAACTTTGTTAACATCAATATTCAGCTCTTTGGCAATTTTGTAGTTAGGGATATTCTGGCCGGCCAGCAATAAAATCTTTGAACGCTCAACAAGCCTCACCGATGTCTTGCGGCTTTTTACGTATTTTTCCAGCTGCTTTCTATCTTTATCTGACAGTGTAATTTTGACCTGAGCGGGCATCTGACTAACTCCAGTTTGTGGGGAGAGCACTCAAGAGTATATATCAGCAATCAATTTAATACACCGCAGTAAATATCCACCGGCAAAGCCGGTGGCTTTAATCGTGAACCGTTCAAAGCGGTCTGTACGGAACTAACGTTCCTTGAGCCCCCAAAGGGGGCTGCCTATATCTTCATACCAAGTTCAGTT
>NZ_CANLDD010000107.1 GCF_947489355.1 uncultured Microbulbifer sp.
AAAGCGAGAAGCCTACGGGCAACTGGCCGCTTTTTCTAGCTCCATTGAGATATGCACTTACAAGTTGAATCTAGGAAATATATTCGTTTCTTTAAGATCAGAAACCTAACGCTTCAGTTTGTGGGTTGGTTCACTTTCTACCAAGCAAAAGTTTATCCAGTCCAGGCTAATGCACTGTTTATCAGGTAGCCTTTTGTACTGTCGCCGCCAATGGTAAATCTGCTCAGGGTAGATAGAGGGTTCTTTTGCGAACTCAGAGGTTCTGAGAGTTATTGTCAATTCTGGTGTTCAATAAGCCTGATTAAGCAGCGCTCTGACCGGCTGTTGTCACCTCCTCTCCATCCTTGATTTTCACTCCGGTGATGACCTTGGCAAGATAGTCAAAGCCCCGGAGCTTTCTCCACTTTTCTTCTGCACACATTCCCAGCTTGAAAAGCATGTGTAGCATTCCTTCTCTCGACGGGCAGCCTTTCGAGCGCTTGGTTCGGTACAATACGACACCGAACCAAGCGCAATTTTCAAGGCTTTTCAGAAGATTTCGGCCCTCCGGAGCGTCTCCAGCCTGTTCCGAAGACAGGGAAATACTACGACGCGATTGTGGCGGGCTGCAACCATATGAATCTTGGTGGTCCAGCCTGCTCGTGATTTGCCGATAGATTGAGGACCGTTTTTTTAACGCGCCAGTGCCGTCTGGATGAACTTTAACAGCCGTAGAATCAAGAGAGATATGATCGACCTGGATATTGATCACATTATTTTCCTGGAGGGCCAGAAAGACCCTATCCAGTACACCTTGCTTGGCCCAACGATTCGCCCGCATGTAGACGCTGTGCCAGCGGTCGAATTTCTTCGGCAGGCCTCGCCATTTGCAGCTATGCTCGGCTATGTAAAGAATAGTGTTCAGCACTTGTAAGTTAGATATTTTCGCGCAGCCGTGCTGGAGAGGCAAAAAATCTTCGATAATTTTGTATTGTTACGCTGTAATTTCCATGCAGGGATTATACAGGATTTAGTGTGAGCAGGTCCTAGTGTACCATTTTTATCCAGAGCGCAGGCTTCGTACAATCGTTGCAGGAAACGCATGGTCCGCATCACCTGTTTTACCCTGTCGGGCGCAATATGCAGATCTACCGTGTTCTCTCTGATGGTGATCAGCGTGAAGGTAAAATAACCCCCCAGGGCCACTGGCTGAAACGATTAACAGTGTAATATAGGGAGCTTTATAGGCTCCTTGAGTCGCCTGGGGCGGAAATGTGCAGAAAAAGCGCCGTGCTTTGTGCGGTTCCTCTCACTACAGGCACGTTTCTTGTGAGAAAAAAAGGGAAATTTGCAGGGTGCGTAGCCAGGGTGGTGCGCGGCTGAAGTAAAAGGCCACACTAATCATCGCGCATCGTCACAGTACACTCCGTCACTGGGGGCAGGAGTCATGGCAAACGCACCCACAGGCCGCATGCTTTCTAACGTTGAAATATTCTCAGGACAACTAATCCAATAAGATACTCGTTGACCCTTTAGAAACGAGTACCTTATGTCCCTTGAAGAAACCTTTTTTGTCCACTTTGAAAACCTGGAAGACCCACGGCAGCAGAATCATCACCTCAAACACAGCCTAATCGACATTGTTGCTCTATCTATTTAAGGGACCATATGCGGCGCCAACACTATGGTTGAAGTTTGTGAGTTTGCCGAAGCCAATCTGGAATGGTTACAAAGCTTTTTGGATCTAAAAAATGATATATCATCCCATAACACCTTCGAAAGAGGATTCGCAAAAATAAACCCTACTTTCTTTGAGGAATGCTTTAGAAACTGGATTAATTCTTTGGACTTATCTCAAGATGGACCTTTAAAAAAGGTCATTGCGATTGATGGTAAAACGAGCCGTGGTTCAGGCTGCCAAACCAAGAAAGTCAAGCCGATTCATACCGTTGCTGCGTGGGCCTCTTCGCATAGGATCATGCTAGACCAAGTCAAAACAGAAGAAAAATCCAATGAAATGACAGCTGTTCCTAAATTATTAGGAAAAATTGATATTGAGGGCAGTATCGTCACATTGGATGCCATGGGCTGTCAGACCAAGATTCAACAACAAATTATCAATCAGCATGCTGACTATGTAGTCAATGTCAAAGGCAACCAGGGTAGCTTGGAAAAAGAAATCAAGGCGCTCTTTGCTCACGGGGACAGTATCCAATATAAAAAGATCTACAACCGGCATAAGATAGAAAAAGTACGTGGTCGCAGTCGAATGGAGACACGAAAATATAGTTTGATTAGGCTTAGGGACTGCCCTGAATTTGAGCATCGCTGGCCAGGCTTGAGAAGCATTGGGCGGCTCATTGTCAAACGCACGGAGAATCATAAAACAACGGAGTCGGTCAGATATTTCATCACAAGTTTAGCCTATGACGATATCGATAATTTCATGCACTCGGCTCGCAAGCATTGGGATATTGAAATTAATTTACACTGGTCCCTGGATGTGGCTTTTAGGGAGGATGCGAACAGAATGAGAGTGGGTTTTTCGGCAGAGAATATCGAGCTTATTCGACGTATTGCTTTAAATTTATTGAAACAGGAGGCTACCCATAAACGAGGTATCGAGAGCCGAAGAAAACGCGCAGAGTGGGATCGTGATTATTTATGGAAAGTGCTGACTGCCGATCAAGCGATCATAAAACAGGCTAATTGAATGCGTTTGCCATGGGGCAGGAGTAATCCGGAAAACTCGCCTTCAGGGAGAAGTTTAATGAAGACGAACGAGCGTATGACGTATTATTCTAGACAGCCTCGCTAGATATCGTGTTATCTATTGAGGTTAGCTATTGCTCAGTGTTGCTGCACCGGGGGTTGGCGCTTATGCCTTGCTTACACGATTATAGTGTAATCCTTGTTTCGTTTTTGTGATGATGTCCGCAAGTGCTGCCGGTACAGGGCGCTTCGTAGGTTGAGTATCGATCGTTGCGGTATTTTTTTGTTTATTATTCTTTGACTGCGCCAGTGAAACAGCTGGGGACTATAGTAGCAGACCTACCGTAATCCCTTTTTGCAAGAAATTCAATCAGGGCGAAGCTTTAGGCGACATTGAATTCAACTCCCCGTCGGTTGACTAAGACGTTTGCCATTCCCTTGGCATCCAGGACTTGTTCGGTAAGGGATATCCAGGTGACACTTCACTGCTCCGAGCGACGTTCTTTCATAAACTGCCTTATGTAGACCTATATGTGCAAGGGTGTGCGGGGGCAAACTGCAGACCTGTCTTTACGCGGTTGGTTTTACCTGGTACAAGAACCTCTGTGCGGGCTAACAGTCTATGCGAAAATTTATGTAGCTGGTAGAGAGAGGCGCGTATAGTGTGATTTCTCTACGTGCACTAAACTTCTCCAAATTTTAACAATGACATGGCCATTTTATCAAATGGTGCCGATCAGTGATTCTGTCATATGAGCAGATTATGCGAATGAATATTTTTCTTTACCTCAGAGAAGGAATAACCCCCTACAGAGAGGGGCACGGCGCAGAGGACATCATCGAAGACTGTTTATCGATTGCGAAGTCGCTTTGAAGATAAGAGCATTGAAGGGGTGCAGGAGTATGGCCGCAGTGAATGGCTAACAGTTATCGATATGGGCATTGTAGATCAAGTTTTGTTTTTGACAACAAAGCGTATATCAGAAGAAGCAATGCATTGGAGGATTGTAAGAATAGAGAAATATACAGCGGTGACGATATGGCAGGCTCGGTAGATATGGAAATCCGTCGTTTACGCCCATATCGAATAAAAATATTCAGGGTCAGTAGTAACCCTGAGTGCTTTGATAAGGTTGCAAGTATTATAATTTTAGGATAATTTTGTGCATATAAAACAAAATAGATTTGTTATAGGGTTGAACTACGTTCACGTATCTATGTCCACTTTATCCTTTCCGTGCATTTTGGTTGAATGGGGCAGAAGGATAGTTTGTTCGACTGGAGTGCAAAACGCTACACAGAAGAGTATTCATCAATGTTTCAGAGCTGAATTCTGAGATGGAACACTGTATCAAGGCGCATAACGCTGAAAGTGCAACCATTTAACCGAAAAAATCCTACCAGCCAGATCCTGGTTCGGTAGGGCATATAAAGCAACCTTCACAGAATTAGCCACATGAACCACCAGGAGACTTAAAATGGGCGACACTGTTATTACCGATAGCTTGCTGGAATCTGAAAAAAAATATTTGGAAGATTCAGAGAATAATTTAGCGTATCTTTTTCCTACCTTTTACCAAGAATTGAAGTGTTTAGCTCACAGTCAATTGAAAAAAGCCTGGTCCATCGAGACCATGCAGACGACTGCTTTATTACACGAAACCTACCTTAAGCTAAACGAGAGTTACCCGCATATCCGTGTGAGCAATAAGCAACATTTCTTTTGTCTATGTGCTAAGGCTATGAGACATGTCCTGATCAATTATGCTGAGCAAAAGCAGACTCAGAAGCGCGGTGGAGATGTGGTCCGGGTTGCTTATACACAAGAATTATACGAGCCTGATATGTATACCAGCCATAGTCTTGATACGCTACTGGCGATCAACGAGGTGCTGGAGAAACTCAGAAAAATCGATGAAAAACTAACCGAATTGGTGGAATTGCGTTTTTTTGCCGGATTTACAGAGGCAGAATTAGCACAAATATATCATGTAAGTGAGCGCACTATCAGAAGGCATTGGAAAAAAGCTAAAGCCTTATTGGTATTGACATTGGAATCCTAAGATTTTACCACCTCTAGTCCAAAAGGGAGACCCCCCGGCTTTGCCGGGGAGGCACGCATAGTTTGACAGATCCGGAAGTCCCATAGTAA
>NZ_CANLDD010000108.1 GCF_947489355.1 uncultured Microbulbifer sp.
TCAACGGAGCCTAAACGGTTTGTAAACGCCGACCTCAGCCAGGAACAGATTGAACTGGCCAACCAAATTTGCGCCGGTAAGTTCGGCACCCGGCCCGTGTTGCGCAACATTATTAAGTACATTCGCGGTGGATACCCAGCCGCAAAACCCGTTTTCGATGCCTTGGAACAGGCTGGAGAAATCACCCGGAACGGCCAGAGGTTTTGTTTAGCTGGTCGCCAATAGGATAATCAATAGGCGCGGCTCTGATCGCGCAATCGTTTACAGGATAGAACGATGAGCGAAATATTAACCGATGCCCAATTGCACAGGTTGACTGGCACTAAATCTCCCGATGCACAGAAGCAGGTACTGAAAGAAAACCAGATTCCCTATGTGCGCCGGAAAGATGGTAAGCCTGCCGTGACCTGGGAAATGGTAAATCAATCGAAATTGGCCTTACAGCCTAATCAAGCTCCCCCTCCTCTTGGATTCAATCTAGAGGCTGTAATCTAATGGGGAGGCGCCGTAGACCCGAAAATAACTGGATGCCTCCCCATGTAGAACGCTACAAAGACGGCTATCGTGTAAATCATCGTGGGCGCCCAACAAAGCACTTGGCAAAACACGATGCAAGTAGGTCGGAGGTTTGGAGTGCTTACGAACGTTATCAAGCGGGGCTAGATCAAAAAACGTTCACATTAGCGGACCTGATAGATCTATATTTTGCATCGCCCCAGTACACGAGGCTCATCAAACCTCAAACACAGAAAGACTACCTACGTTACAGCCAGCGTATCCGCAAAGTTTTCGGGGAAATGCAGCCCGATACGATCACATCGCCACTTGTTCAGATGTTTGTGGACGCCCGAGGTGCCGAGCACCCTGCTGCAACCAATCGTGAGCGAACGTTCCTTGGCATTATTATGAAATGGGGTAAGGCGCGAGGATTTGTCAATATTGAAGACCCTACAGCGGTAATCAAAACACTAAAGGAGGGGCCTGGTGGACGCTATGTTGAGGACTGGGAATACCAGGCATTCTGGCAATGGCTAGGCGAACAGGGCCACATCATGCACCAGTGCGCCATGGAGATTAGTTACCTATGCGCCGCCCGCCAGCAAGATGTGCTTGCTCTGACCCAGGCTGATATTCAGGAGGATGGCCTTCTGGTTATCCAAGCAAAGACAGGTAAGGCCCAGGTGAAACTGTGGAGCCCTGCCTTGCGGGAGGTGGTAGATCGCGCACTGAGCACCAACACTGTTGCACAAATGCAGACCACTCATCTGATCCGCAGTCGCTCCGGGCGCGCCTACACTCGAACCGGGTTCAACTCAGTGTGGCTTAGGGAGCAGCGTGCCGCCCTGGCAGCCGGCGCCATCAAAGCACGGTTCCGCTTTCATGACCTGAAGATCAAGGCTGTTAGTGACTTCGACGGGGATGTACAGAAGTTCAGTGGCCACAAAACTCGCAGCATGGCGGAACGTTACAATCGTACTCCTGACCGGGTGGTTTCACTAAACAATCCAAGTTCGAAGAAGCGGGATTGATACTGGATAGATATCCAATTTAGTTGTCAGAAAAAAGCGATTGTGTACGAAATTACCACACTGAATTACCACACTGGTGCCAAAAACAAAAAACCCTCCAAAGGGGAGGGTCTTTAAGTGCCTGATTTTACAGGCTTATTTGGGGTGGCCGACGGGGATTGAACCCGCGACCTCAGGAGCCACAAGCAGGAACTATTTCCTTATAAAACAAGCATTTAAAATAATTTATGTACTAATCCTTGGTTATACATACAGTATTTTTCGTACTGGATTTAGATACATTCGCAATTTTTCGTACACGCCCCTTTTGATGATCAATCAAGAGAAAACCTCTATCACATCAGAATACATCCTACTGCTCCTCGCTGAGTAAAAATCAATAATCAAGAAGTGCCTTCTTTTAGGGCCATCTAATCAAAGTTAATCCAGTTTTTAAGGTTTAAAGAACCGTTGTATATTTTCGACCAATTCTTACTAGGGTAGAAAACATTACAAGGAGTTTGTTGTGCCAATAGACTATCTTTTTGACTATCACCCATATCATGGTGGCAAAAACCCAAAGCATATTGGAGCGAGCGTACAATTACTTAAGTTCAAAAATGGTGACCCTCAAGCTATACAGTTCTTCACTAGCCATGTGGAGGCCAAGTTGAAAGCAACAATACCTTCAGGCACGGGCTTCAGTGTCGCAACGGTGCCATCCTCAACCGTCGGTAAGGCTCACAGGGGGTTTGGCCCAATGATCAGACTTCTAAAAGGGAGCATTCCCGAAATCAACAACGATGTAAACTTACTCAAGAGAATATCGTGCATTACTCCTCTCCATAAAGGAGGAAATCGCACAATGAGCGTTCATCAAAAATCTCTTAAGGCTGTTGACTCTATAGTAACTGCTCAAAAAGTGGTATTATTAGACGATGTGACTACCACCGGAAATTCACTACAAGTGGCTGCAGGACTACTCCAGCAAGCTGGTGCAGATGTAGTTTTAACCCTGGCTCTCTGCAAGACGGTTTGAAATGGAAATAGTTGAAATTCAACGTGGCAATCCAACGTACCCCATCGCTCTGGAAGGTGCTCCCAACCCACCAGCCATCCTGTATGCTCGCGGAAATGTCGATCTGCTATGTAGACCAGGCGTAGCTGTAGTCGGGTCTCGCGATGCTTCCCAAAATGGGCTGGAGATTGCACGGAGAATCGCCGGTTACATAGTTTCCAAAGGTAATGTAGTTGTAAGTGGACTTGCATTAGGGATTGATGCAGCAGCCCATGAGGGTGCCTTGGCGGCTGGAGGAGACACTATCGCTGTACTAGCCCATGGCTTGCATACGGCAAACCCGCGAGCTAACTATAAGCTGGCGATAAGGATACTTGAGGCTGGTGGCCTCTGGGTATCAGAACACCCAGAAGGTGTATCACCCCAGAGACACTTCTTTGTTGCCAGAAACAGGATACAGGTAGGACTGTCTCAGTCCTCTGTCATCGTGGAGTCTGCAGCGTCAAGTGGAACTATGAAGCATGTGGATTTTTGCCTCCAGGCCCGGCACCGTCTATTTGCTGTTGCCCCTCACAACCCGGAGAACTCTCTAGGCCTAAACTGTCAAGGCCCAATGAAGCTCATTAATGAAGGGAAAGCAACAGCTCTAAGAACCAAGGCAGACTACGATCGCTTAGAACTGTGATGACTCTACTCTTTCAGAAGGATCAGTATCTGTGCTGACTCTTCCGCAGAGAATTTCAGCCCATACTTCTCTACTACTGCCATAAAGCGCTGAACATAAACTGACTGCACTGGCTTATAAGGTGGCATCCATTCATCAGGCCCCTTGTCTCCTTTACTCTGATTCCGTCCATCATCAACAAGCCATAGGTTCTCTGGGTCTTCTGCAAACTGCCGCTTCAACTCTACAGTCCAATCGGCGCCACCGTGCCCATGCGCCCATGAAAGCGGGACGATATGTTCAACATCCAGGTCAGACGCCAGGGTGAAGAAGTGGCCGGTGTAGGGATCTAGCCACAGGCCAGCATTAACTGTGCAGCTCTTGGCGTTAGTGAAGGTCACCGGGGCCAGGGAGAACTGGATCAGCAGCTCATGACGGGTGCTCTGGCAGTCACCATCAGAGTCAGACCAGCGGGGGAGCCACTCGTGGCGGTCGTAATCTTTGTTGCTGTTGGCCTCAACTTCCAGGCAACCGGACAAAACAGTGGATAGGATGATAGGCAGAATCAGGCGCATGACGAACCCTCTCTATTATTTTGAGGGATCGTACATGAAGTGGGGAGTGGGAACAAATACAGACAACTTCGCGAATTGCCTGATATTGCTAAGTGATGACTACCGTACCGCACTCAGATACGCCCTATCACTTTACCAACTATACTGCTATCAGGAACAAAGCCAAAAGATCTTGAATCCAGGCTATTACATCGGTTATCGCCAAGAATAAATAGATAACCCTCTGGCACTATAGTCTCTGGGAATTCACTGAACTGGCAGACTAGCACCTCATCATTTATATAATTTTCTTCCAGCTCTACTCCATTAAGTGTAACTAAAGATTGACTAACTGAGATTTTGTCTCCTGATGCCCCCATCACTCTTCCAAGCAATGAACGATCTGTATGCGGCGGTCGATAAACGATCATTTCGCCACTTTTAGGCTCTGAAAAAATATAAGAAAACGTACTTACAAAAATATAGCCATCTTTTTTTACTGTCGGGTGCATTGACGCGGATGGTATATGATAAAACATAAATCCTAGCACCCTTGCCCTAAGGTCATATGTGTTTGTGTTTGATGGATTCCAAAAATATATAACCAATAGTATCAGCCAAAATGCGCCTAATATTTTCAGAGTTTTCATTATGCTTTTCTCACTAAGAAGTTAATTCAATAGCAACTTCTATATTTTACTTTTTTTTATTTGCAAGATTCAACAAAAGCTAAATCCCGCTGATATAGAGCTATACAAGTTTATATATTGTTCTTTCACTCCCCAATCACCACCCGCAGGTTCACCGTGCGCTGGATGCACTCCATACGCCAGGCCCCTTTATTGACCTCTTCGTTCTCCGTGCCCTCAGCAACAGCGGAGGCCTGCAGGGTTTCCACCTTGCCCGGGGTTTGCCAGGGCGTGCCGGCGGCATTGTTGCGCAGCTGGTTGTCCGTGGTGACGAAGGCACCGATCATCTTGTAGGCAAACTGGTCGGGGCTGCCGTCCTGGTCTAGATCAATGGGGTTGCGTACCTGTGCGATGCGCACAATATCACCAACATAGATGCCGCTGGTCAGTTCGTAAAAGTG
>NZ_CANLDD010000109.1 GCF_947489355.1 uncultured Microbulbifer sp.
CAAAGTGAGTAAAAGAAATTTGGTAAACGACATTGCCGGTCCTGCGGTGCTCACGGTGAGCAACACTTTTTCTGGTTGATTTTTGTTCTACACCACCCATCGGATGCGGATGCGAATACAGGGGTTCCTGGCCGCGAATGATGACGCAGTCTTTATCCACAGTGTTTGGGAGCTTGCCTGGAAACAGGCGAGATGTAAGAAGACCACAGGACCCGGATTCCAATAGTCGATTATATTGGGATTCAAATTGGCCCCGCAACCCGGGCCGCGTGTTAGGGTGCGGGTGGGGTGTTTGCTGTTGGCCGCTGAAAAGGTTTGTAAAACAACAAACCCCGGCAAGTTGTCACCGCGGGGACTTTGGTGGAGCCTGCCCGGCTAACATCATTTTCTTCAGTGCTTCGCGGATCAGGGCTTTCGGTATCCTTACCGTAATGGATTTAAATCCTGAGGCCATTGATGGCAAGGCAAAGCTGTTGGGGTTCTTAACCAAATCAAATGATGTGATCAATATCCAGGTCGATCATATCTCTCTTGATTCTACGGCTGTTTAAGTCCATTCAGACGGCACTGGCGCGTTAAAAAACGGTCCTCAATCTAGTGGCCTATGCTCCACTTTCCCGTTCAAAGGCATTTTTGGCGTCTATCATTTGGGCCATACCAGAGTTTGTGGCTTTAATCGTCTGTAATCCCCATGGCTACCTCTTTTACCGCGGAGAGCGCAGTCTGCACTGTGCTTACCCCAACACGCAGACCCGCATTACCCGTTTACGTGTCGTTACCGTCGCCGGGCGTTCGCAGCAGGGGAAAACGCAAGGAATCCGGCAATCCGGGCTCCGCTTCAACAAAAATGCATGACTCCGCCTTTGAGCGGTAGGGATTTTTTTAGCAAAGGTTTTCCCTGTTCAGGCATTCACCACCCTTCAAACCCAGCCGGTATTGCCCTGCATAGTATTGGTACCCAATACACCGATACCGCTCCAGGGTATCCAATGCCGTCAATCCCCCGATCACCACCGATACCGGTAGCATTGCTGTCTTTATAGAGTGCAGCCATCCGCTATGGCACTTCCTGAAAGGACAGATTCCATAGATCGCTCAACCGTCCATTTGTGCCTGAACCACCAAACAACCATACTTTATCATTGTCATCTGTCCAGAAAAAAGCGTCCGTTCTTGCCCCGGGCACACTGCAGGCACTCGCTATGCCCTGCTCGCCGTAAATACCGGGTTGATTCCTACTATTGGAACCCGACACCCAGGTCCATAGTTGTGTGTCCACATCCCATTTCCATAAATCATTTAAGGTACCTCTACTGGTTGGACTTGGACTGGTAGAAAATCCACTTCCACCAAACAACCACAAATCACCCGCACTATCCGTCCAGGAACTAGCGTAGTCTCTGGCGCCCGGCACATTATCTATATGCGCTACACCTTGAGTCCCATAAACACCGGGCCGATTCCCAACATTGGAACCGGATACCCAAGTCCATTGTTCCGCAGCCACATCCCATTTCCATAAATCATTTAGCTTGCCGTTGTTTGCACCGAAATCCCGACCAAAGCCGCCAAATAACCATAAATCACCCGCACTATCTGTCCAGGAAACCGCACCAATTCTTGCCCCGGGCCTGTTCGTTTCAAGGGCGATGCCTTTGAACCCATAGCTACCGGATTGATCAACGCGGTTCGAACCTGATACCCAGGCCCACTGTTTTAAATTGACATCCCATTTCCATAAGTCATTAAAAGATGCAGCGAGCCTTCCTGGAGCAGGGCCTTGACCTCCAAACAGCCATAAATCGCCGGCGCCGTCTGTCCAGGTAGTAGCAAACTGTCTTCCACCGGGCGTATTTGCCGCACCGGCTGTGCCCCTGGTCCCATAAACACCTGGTTGGTCTGTGCTTTTCGAACCGGATTCCCAGACCCACTGACTCAAGCTCATATCCCATCGCCACAGGTCATTGAGTGTCCCCGAATCTCCTGACTCACCTAAACCAAAACCACCAAATAACCATAAATCGCCAGAAGCATCTGTCCAGGAAACTGCCCGCTCTCGCACCCCGGGAGTATTATTGGCATGGGCCACGCCTTTCGTCCCGTAAACACCATATGGCGTTCTACCATTCGAGCCTGAAATCCATGTCCATAATTGTGTATCCACATCCCATTTCCACAAATCGTTGGAAGAACTATCACCTCCGGCAATATCTAAAACGCGACCGCCAAATAACCATAAATCACCGGCGGCATCTTTCCATAAAGCAGCTCTGGATCTTCCGCCCGGTGTATTGCCGGCATCGGCTATGCCTTGCTGTCCATATATGACCGGCTGATTTCCGCTATCCGAGCCCGATTCCCAGATCCAGAGCTGCGCGGGAGTGATTGGGTTCAGGGTATTGCTAACCGAGAGACTATCCGAGTTGCTGCATACTTCTCCTGCACCCGTGCCCCCGCAAGCCTGCAATATATACTGCGCATTGGCGCGGGCGCATAGGAACACATTCAGCGTCAGGGTTTGGGTGCCCTGGGCAACCTCAGTGCCAACCGGACTAAAACCGGACAGACCATCGGGGTTTTCCAACAACCGGTAAAGGGTTGCGCCGGGGACATCGGTCCAGTCAAAGCGAAAATGCTCCGCGGCATCAAGACTCAAGGTGAGATCCTGCACCTGCCCCACCGGTATAGTGACCGCCACAGTATTACTGACAATGCCACCCTGGCTGGCAGACACCGCCGTGCTGCCCACACCCACAGCAGTGACTTTACCCTGGCTATCCACTGTGGCAATGGCGGTATTGCCACTTTGCCAGTCAACGCTGCCGGTGCGGTCAGCGGTGCTGCCATCGCTAAAAGTACCCTGAGCAAAGAGCGTTTCGCTACTGCCCAAGGCCAGGCTGACGGTTGCCGGTATCACTTGGAGACTGGTTAACACCGCGGGGGTAACCGTAACTGCCACCGCATTGCCGGCAACCCCATCTTTACTGGTGGAAACCGTCGCGCTGCCTTCATTGACCGCCGCCAGTTGGCCCTGGCTGTCGACCGTAACAATATGGGTATCGCTACTGGTCCAAGCAACGTTATAAGTCAAATCCTCCGTGGTGCCATCACTAAAAGTGCCCTGGGCCGTTAGTTGTTGCGTGGTGCCCTTAGCCAGACTATTGCTGGCCGGTGTGACCTGAATCGCGGTTAATACCGCACCGGTGACAGTGACTGTGGCGGTATTGCTATCAATCCCCGCCTGGCTGGCAGAGACAGTCGCATTGCCTTCATTGACCGCCGCCAGTTCACCACTGCTATCCACCGTAACAATATGGGTATCGCTACTGGTCCAGGCAACACTGCCAGTGAGATCCGCTGTAGTACCATCACTAAACGTGCCCTGGGCGGTGAGCTGTTGGCTATTGCCCTTGGCCAGACTATTGCTGGCCGGTGTGACCTGAATCGCGGTTAATACCGCACCGGTGATGGTGACTGTGGCGGTGTTGCTAACAATCCCTTCCTGGCTGGCAGACACGGTGGCGGTGCCTTCGTCTACCGCCGTCAGTTGGCCACTGCTATCCACCGTAACAATATCGGTATCACTACTGATCCAGGCAACACTATTGGTTAAATCAGCGGTAGTGCCATCACTAAAAGTACCCTGGGCGGTCAATTGCTGCGTATTGCCCTTGGCCAGGCTGGGCGCAGGTGGTGTCACCTGAATACTGGTTAACACGGCGCCGGTGACATTGACCGTCACGGTATTGCTGACAATACCGCCCAAACGGGCATAGGCCGTGGTGTTACCCTCTTCCACCGCTGTGAGTTGCCCCTCCATATCTACAGTGGCGACAGCGGTATCGCCACTGTGCCAGTTGACACTGGTGAGCGTGACGATAGTGCCATCGCTGTAGCGGCCCAGGGCGGTGAGCTGTTGGGCATTGCCTTTGGCCAGGTTGACGGTGGCAGGCGTTACTTGAATCGCGGTCAATACGGCGGGGGTGACGGTCACTGTTGCGGTATTGCTAACAACCCCCTCCTTGCTGGCAGACACGGTGGCGATGCCTTCGTCTACCGCCGTCAGTTGGCCACTGTTATCGACCGTAACAATCTTGGTATCACTACTGGTCCAGGCAACACTAGTAGTGAGATCAGCCGTCGTGCCATCACTGAAGGTGCCCATGGCGGTGAGCTGCTGGCGGTTGCCCTTGGCCAGGCTGGGTGCGGGCGGTGTCACTTGAATCGCAGTTAACACGGCACCGTTCACGGTGACTGTCACGGTATTGCTGACAATACCCTCCCAACTGGCAGAAATGGTCGTATCACCTTCGTCCACCGCGGTCAGCTCACCCTGGCTATCCACAGTAGCAATCGCGGTATCGCCACTGTTCCAGGCAACTGCATTGGTCACATCATCGGTGCTGCCGTCGCTATAAGTACCCATGGCGGTGAGTTGCTGGCGGTTGCCCTTGGCCAGGCTGGGTGCGGGCGGTGTCACTTGAATCGCAGTTAACACGGCACCGCTCACGGTGACGGTCACGGTATTGCTGACAATGTCACCCCAACTGGCAGAGGCCGTGGTACTGCCTTC
>NZ_CANLDD010000110.1 GCF_947489355.1 uncultured Microbulbifer sp.
GAGGTGCTATCAAAGCACAGTAGCTATGGCTTGTGCCTTCCTATGGCTACCCATGTGAAACGGGAACTGCCCCTAGGCTTAGTTAACGATTTTTCCTCTGACTGAATGCAGAGTTACCACCAGAGACGAGTCATGAAAGTTGCCGATCACACTGTCGTGGAGATTCTCTACACCCTGAAAGATGCCGATGGATCGGTGATTGATTCCGCGGCCGAGGGCGATTCGCTCAAATACCTGCAGGGGGCGGGTCATATCGTTCCCGGCCTTGAAAAGGCAATGCTGGAAAAAGCTCCCGGCGATACCTTCTCCGCCGTCATTGCCCCGGAAGAGGGTTATGGCCAGCAAAACCCGGATTTGATCGAGGTTATGCCGCGCAGTGCTTTTGGCGATATTGAGAAACTGGACGTGGGCATGGCATTTCACGCCGAGAACACCCATGGCCAGCCCATGGAGGTGGAAATCATCGACATTGATGGTGATCAGGTCACCATCAATGGCAACCACCCCCTGGCCGGCGTTGAGTTGCACTTCGATATCAAAGTGGTCTCTGTGCGCAAGGCCACCGCAGAAGAAATTAACCACGGCCATGTACACTAACCTGATAAAGCGGTACTGAATTCGATTTAAACCACTCCCTCTGTCCTATCCGGCGCTGGTATGCACCCCTCTCCCCCCGACCATATTGTGCTCTTTGACAGCGTCTGCCACCTGTGTAACGGCTGGAGCCGGCTGCTGCTGAAACACGACAAGCACTGCCATTTCACCCTCTGCCGGTTACAGTCGCCCGCAGGGCAATTCTATCTCAGGCAACTGGGCCTGCCACTGCACACCTTTGAAACCATGATCCTGCTGGAGCGCAAAGGGGATACCTTTAGCCAGTACCATAAGAGCGACGCCGCCCTGCGCATCGCTGCCCGGTTAGAGAGACCCTGGCATTTTCTTGCCTTTTTGCGTTACATTCCACGCCCCCTGCGGGACCTGTTCTATGACCTGGTGGCGCGCAACCGCTATCGCTGGTTCGGCCGGCGCAGCAGTTGCCTGCTGCCAGGGCCCGCGGACAAACACCGCTTTCTGGAAGACGTATCGGAAGAAAACCCCAATGGGCCTGTCTGAACAATACCTGCAACGCTTTGGCGGTATCGCCCGCCTGTATGGCAACCGCGCCCTGGAGAGATTGCACAGGGCCCATATGATGGTGATCGGTATTGGCGGTGTGGGAAGCTGGACGGCGGAAGCACTGGCCCGCAGCGGCGTGGGTGCCCTGACACTGATTGATCTCGACGATATCTGTATCACCAATACCAACCGCCAGTGCCACGCCCTGGCAGACACTATCGGCCGCAGCAAAATTACAGTGATGGCGAAGCGGCTACAGCAGATCAATCCCGAGCTGCGGGTCGCTGTGGAAGAGGACTTTATCGCACCAGACAACCTGGCTGAGCTAATCAACCCGGATAAAACATCCTTAGATATCGTGATTGATGCCATTGACAATGCGCGGGTAAAAGCGGCGCTGGTGGCCTACTGCAAGGCACGCAAACTGCGCCTGGTCACCGTTGGTTCTGCCGGCGGCAAACGCTCCCCCCTGGCCATTGAGTGCACCGATCTGGGCCGCACGATCAATGACCCCATGCTGGCGAAAGTGCGCCAGCACCTCTACCGCTTCCACAACTTCCAGAAAAGCCGCAAACGCCAGTTTGGCGTTGATGCCATCTACTCCAGCGAAGCCATGGTCTACCCAAAACCGGATGGCCAGGTTTGCCAGCAAAAAAGCGCCATGCAGGGCGGAGTTAAACTGGACTGCAGCGGCGGCTTTGGTGCCGCCACCATGGTCACTGGCGCCTTTGGCTTTGCCACCGCCACCAGGGCGATTGAGAGGTTGCTACAGTCGAAGCATTAAACCGGGGCTGTTTCTAATGCTGCTGGGTGTTGTGCTATAGAGATATAAATAGCAGCACCAAAGAAAGTACCGCAGCAGAAAATTGCGATTAGCACTATGATCCTTGAAGTCTCCTTATATTCGTATAACATTTAAATACTAATCACCATGACCAGTATTGCCCTGATTACCACCCCGGAAGCAATTCTGCAGCGGTTCCCCTGCGCTAATAATCATCAAATCAGACTGTTGAGTAAATTTCATACAACCCAGAAAGATGGCTAGTAGCTCCACACAGTTGGCCGTATACGCTCACCCGGTATAGGTTCAAGATCATCCAGGTGCGGAAATCGACCCTTCTGTGCGCCCTTCTGTTTCACCCCAATATCGGTGAACACTTCCTCTATCGCGATCCCCAGCAGCTCATAGGCACGCCCACCAGCAACCGATACATCTACAGCCTGCTCGGTAGTGTGTGTCATGGTGGAGCCGATCTTGGCGCAGTGGGCCGGGCAACGATAACCGGAGCTGATTACCATCGGCTCGTTGAAACGCTCCCTGACCCCGATCAACCGGTGTAGCGTGCCATCTGAGAAGTGGATTTTCCCGCAACAACGGCAGGACAACTCCTCTTTCGTGAAGTAGTCGTTAGCGAACATTGGATTACCAGAAACGAAAAAGCCCGCACTAGGCGGATTAGGAATGAAGATAAGCTGAAACTCCCAGCATTTGACAAAATTTTTTGATTACCGGATACTTCTCACTCGATAAACAAAAAGAGAAAATTATTATGCAAACAGAAACTGATATTCAAGCTGGGCCTAAAGCACACCTTGACCCTGACGGTCCTGGTTGACTCTGGCAGCTTCAAAGGATAGGAGTCTAATATAGACTTTTGTTAAAGTGCTCCCTCGCCTTTTAAAACGACTGCTTCCTCATGGAGCAATCGCTATCAAAGTAGAAACCTGCATATATAGTGGCTACGGTGACCACTATATAAATGCTATGTGTAATTTGATTTCTATCTCAAAAATATTTCTTCAACTTTTAAGTCGAATAAGCTAGAAATTTTATAAGCCAAAGATAGCCTTGGATCATATTTATCTTTCTCAATTGCATTAATTGTTTGGCGCGAAACATCTAGTCGTTCAGCTAAATCGGCTTGCGTCCAATCGCGTTCTGCTCTTAGCACTTTTAGCTTATTTTTCATGCCGCTTTTCGCATCCCAATGATATTTCCAAAAACCAATGAAAGACTCATTACGACAACGACTATTTCTGAATAAAACCTCCCGATAGGAAGGTTTTCTACTCCTTCAAGTAATATCAATAGGGTTATAATTAACCAAGTAACGCTGAGAGTAAATGCCATTGAGTAAAGCTGAATTTGCCTCTGTAAATCGTCCAAACCTTTAAGCCATTTCCAGTGAGCAATTATCACGCAGATCATAAGTGAAATATGGGTAGCTATGGCAGCAACGAGCACGGCGGTACTTTCTGGCCACCAAATCTTAACCGCGGCCGATGCGAAAACAAAAGTCGCTCCCCAGCTTATAGTCCAAAAAAATATATATATTGTATTTTTTATGCTTTTTTCTTCATAAGTTATGGGTTGTTGAGTATGCATTGTCGTTTTCTCGTTACATAAAGTAAATAAAAGTTTACATTTTATTGTGTGAATGTAAAGTTATTTTTACATTTTTTAGTAATGGGAAAGGGGCTTTACCTAGTAGCGGATGTTCAGCTTCCATGCTCACCACATTTCTACAATCTGGAGCTACTAGTTGCTTTCCTGGGCTGTGTAAAATTTGTTCAATGGCCTGGTTTGATGATTCTGAACGTAGGAGAACCGCTGCAGAATTGCTTCCGGGGCAGTAATCAGAATAATAGTGGTCATGGTGATTAGTATTTAAATGTTATAAAGATATGGAGATAAAATGGATTTAGTCACACAATTCAAAACGTGGTGGGCAAGTATCGCTGAGAAAGAAAAGTCCGGCTTAATGGTTCTGGGAATGTTTTTTTTGCGGGGTACTTCTTCTAACAGTAGGAGTTAAAATCGGTTCTGCGATCGGCGTTTTAATGTGATGTTCTATAAGTTGTTATCTCTCGTGTTTAACATCGCCTTATAATCGGGTCAAGGCGGGTTTCTAGCCCACCCTCCCCACACCACCGTACATCCGGGTCCGCATACGGCGCTTTGAGATTGACGAAAGGGCTAAAGCCAAATCAGCCGCAAATACGAGCTTTATGTGCCAGGTGGATCATCCTTTTACAGGATCAATACCCGATCCTCCAACTTGAGGGTGGCCATTCATGAAAATTGGACAACCCCAGACCCGATCTATCGTAAGTTTTGGGGTTACGCAGTTTTGGTACTTTTGCGTTTTGGGAGTATAAATCAGCTACCTTGCGATTGTTGTCTCTACCAGATCCCCAACCATCCAAACCGGCCACTGAGCCGGTTTTTATTCTGGGGGGAGTCATATTTTGTACGATTATGCCAAATATATGTAACTAGGGGCTGTTCCCGTTTGGGTGTAGCCTATTGATTTGTAAGAGCAAGCTCGCATTGTTGAGGTTCTAACACAACGACAAAACGAGCTTGCAATGCCC
>NZ_CANLDD010000111.1 GCF_947489355.1 uncultured Microbulbifer sp.
TTTAGTGTTTACGGTATAATAAGGTATTTCCCACAATTCCAGCGAAGATGTACAAAACTCTCTGCAAGCTGGATAGTCTCATGGGCCGATATTTTCATCATCTTTAAGTATTTAGATTAAAACCGAAGCATTCCCAAGCCCGCCCAGTGCGGGTTTTTTCGTATCTGGTAACCCCATGTTCAATAACGCCTACTTCACGGAAGCGGAGTTGTCTTGCCGTTGTTGCGGGAAACTCCACTTCTCGAATGACACGCTGCGCCGATTGATCAGAGTTAGGGAGCGCTTCAACAAGCCGATGGTAATCAACTCTGGTTATCGCTGCCCTGCCCACTGCGCCAGTATTGGCTCCACGATGACACACACAACCGGCCAGGCTGTAGATGTATCAGTTTCTGGTGGGCGTGCCTATGAGCTGCTGGGGATCGCGCTCGAGGAAGGGTTCACTGGCATTGGGGTAAAGCAGAAGGGCTCACACAAGGGCCGATTCCTGCATCTGGATGATCTTGAGCCTATGCCGGGTGAGCGTACCCGACCTACTGTCTGGAGTTATTGAGGGGGAGAGCGTATAAAGGGGTTGGCGCAGAATTGATTTCGGGGCAGTAATCAGGATAATGGTGATCAGTATACAAATGTTAGGCGACATCGATAGGAAATACCATGCTTAAGTACCTTATACTTTGTCTGTTTTACGTTATCTTGGCTGGCTGCTCTTCTGTAAACTCGTCAAACTACGTAACAACAGAAAAAACCCCTCTATCCGAAGACCAGAAAATACTCTGGAAGCTAATGGTAGGCACGTGGTATGGGAATCAACCGGTTAAATCTGGTGGTTATAGAGAACATATCATGACGAGGAGGCTAGATGGGACTTACTTAGTTCGAACAAGACACGTGACCAAGGATGGTATACGACCTTTGCAAACCGAAGTCGGACATTGGGGAATCGTTGGGCCGGTGTACTTCTCGATTTTCCGAGGCTGGGCTGAAGATGGGAATGTATACCCATCCAATCCGTCCGACCCTTATAACTATGACGCCTACAACGTAATCACATTGAATAGTGATATTTTTCGTTATCGGTCGTATTCATCTGGTACTATTTTCGAAGTCACTAAGGTTCCCAAAGATTTTGAATTTCCGGATATCGTAAATGACGCCTTATGATCAGTTAGAGCAGATCATATACTACAGTTTTCCTTTGCGTATTGGCTACGCCAATTGGCACTTTTGCGTTTTTAGGGTATAAATCAGCTACCTTGCGATTGTTGTCTCTACCAGACACCCAACCACCCAAACCGGCCATTGAGCCGGTTTTTTACTTTGGAGAGAGTAATCGTATTTTATACGATTGTACCAAATCTATGTAACTAACTGTTTTTAATGAGGATTGTGGGTAAACGGCGCAAAATTGATTCCGGGGGCAGCATTCAGGATAATAGTGGTCCCGGTGACCACTATATAAATGTTATAGGGCCCTCCGTGAATGAAGCCTAGATCTGTAAAGCCATTGCGTTTAGGGGAAATGGAACAGCTTTCGACAGAAAGACTTCTGGCCTATCTTAGGAAACTCCAGAAATGTGAAGAGTCAATTGAGGCTTCCGATTGGTCTGAGAAAGAACTTATTTTGTCGAAGGCCATAGTTTTCAAAGCGTCAGAGGAATGGCGTCGTCAGTACAATTTGGTAAAGGCTGTGCTATCAAGAAGGCCCCATCTTGGCTGAGTGCAATGGCCCAATAACAAGCGGTTGTAGTCGCCGCGAAATACGCGGCTGGGACGGCTTACGCTATGCTCCAGCCGCCCCTAAACCGAACGTTAAGCGCACAAAGGGAATCACACACATTGTTCAAGCTCATAATAGGGATCATTGAGATAATAGTTCTTTTTTGTTGTATCTATTTTGGATATCAATGGGGCAGTGATCTTGAAGGCAATTACGAACCATGGCTTTTTCTTGGGGGGCTGGCCTTTGTCGCACTTGAGATCCTCCGTCGCTATAAGATTTACTTCGTAAAGCGTGAAGGAAAAAATCTCACACCAGGGGAGTTGGTCAAACATTCAGAGGAACTTCGAAAACAGTTCCAAGAAGAAATATTTAAGTGTCGTGCTGAGGAGATTCGAAAAGATGTAATCATTCGCCATGTCAACAGAATGGACTCATATCCTGATATTGATGATAAAGCGAAGGGCATATCACCATGGTTCCGTGCTGGTCTCTTGGATACATACCACAAGGGCATAATGGTTGGCCTGCGTTTTGGGACCTTATCCGAAGGACCTGATGGATGGAGATTTACCAAACACAATGATGGTGAAAAGGGAGATATCAAAGTTTATATGATCGGTAAGATTCCCTACGAGTTCGTCGAGAGGGTCAACTTTGATGGTGATGAATACTACAATTTTCCCCATATATTTTGCCATTTTGCTAACAAGGGAGAGCCTTACAGTGAAATCGTGTTTTGTGAAGAAATAGATATGGGTAATGGCCACTCCTATTACAAAGAAATTGCCAAATATGATGAGGTTAGTGAAAACAGCAAGAGTTGGGGCGGTGCGTATTTCGCTTAACAAAGCTAGCCAGAGGGACAGCCAAACCGCTTCGCGCTTTGTCTGCCCCTGCTGGCGGCGTTAGGTTTAAAAGTAAGGAAATATCGTGATTACTTGGATAGTATTACTTGTATTTGGTGTGCTACTTGTTGTCATGCTCATCAATATGCGCAAAGAAAGCAAAGTCCGAAACCAAAAACTACAAGATATTTAGAGTAGGCTACAAGAAAAGCAACAAGAAGAGATCGACAGTCGACTCAATAAATAAGGATACCCACTTGGCATCCATTCACAAAGTTAAACCCCAGGACGAAGTGCCCTGTGTGCTGCTCACCATGGCAAGCGGTGCCCAGGTGATTTGCAGCCGTGAAACCCCCGTCACTGATTCTCAAGGCACAGTGTACGAAGCCCAGCATTGCCAGAGGGTAAAACTGGGTGTGCTGCATAAAGAGGAGCCGCTCACCTGGGAAACCGTCGAGCGGGTCGAAGGTGCTGGTCTGCGCACCGTGTATAAGATCAGTGTGGGCAATATCAGCTACGCCGCTGGTGTGGATTCTCAGCATCGGGTGATTACCCACAACCAAAGGCACAAGCCCTAATAAAGGAAACAACATGGTTGAATACATACAAGCCAGCGGTATCAGCAATGCCGGAGAAGGCGAGCACTTTTATGAACTGACCAGCGGCATCTATGTCGGTGATATTGTGCGCATCGCACAGGTGCGCAATCCCATTGATCTGGATCAGGACGGCAGCCCAGATCAGTTCGCCTACAAGATGATCGGTGCCTTCGTCACCACGGATAACCAGGTGCGCAACAATGCTGTCGGCACACCCTGGCAAACGCCGGGCAAGGTGGAAACCCTGCAGGCCTCCGTTGTTGCAGAGGGTACCGAGAACGAAGAGGTCAATAAAGGCGCTTGGCGTATGGAGTGCATTCAGCGCACGGTGAACCTGCGGGTGGTGATTGGGGAGTGAAAAAATTCCTGTTTGATCTGCTAGCCACTACGGTATAACAGTTGTCCGCACGATGCTATTGCTTTGAAAACAGCAATAAGGATAATAGCAATCACGATGACCGCTATGTTAATGGTTCGAAGTATGAATGACTTTCCAAGAAATAGATACGAGTCAGATGAGCTGCTAACACTATTTGATCAGGCAAAGATACAAGAGGAGATCAAAGGAGTTTTCTTTAAATTAATAGAGATAGATGGCGTTGGCGTTGAAATCTATTTGCCAACAAGTAAGGACGGGAGTGTTGATCGCAAAGATATTAGTAGAGCTAGAAGTGTCTTAGCCCAAATTAACGAATTGGATAATTATTTTCAGGATATGTGTGAACTTTCATATAAGAAATATGAAAAGTCTGGTTCTAAAGCAAAAGACTGGATTTATTATTTATCCCATATAGAAATTACAGAAAGTGAGGCTTTATTCCAGTACTACGCAATGCATGGATATCCTTCTGAATGGGTTTCAATTTTTCGAGAAAACGATAGCGGAAATTGGGAGCGGGTTAATCTTTAATGATTTTAGCTGTTGATGTAGACTATAGAATTGATAACGCGATAGTTGCTGGTATTACCTTTAGTGGTTGGAGTGATGAAGCTCCGGATAGAGTAATTTATTCACGAATAATTAATGTTGTGGGTTATCAATCTGGACAGTTTTACAGGCGGGAGATGCCCTGTATTCTAAAGCTATTAAATGATTACCTAGATTCAACTTGTAAGTGCATATCTCAATGGAGCTAGAAAAAGCGGCCAGTTGCCCGTAGACTTCTCGCTTT
>NZ_CANLDD010000112.1 GCF_947489355.1 uncultured Microbulbifer sp.
ACACACAGTGAAGAACAGCAGCAGCGCAGTACCCAGGGCAGCCTGGAATACCAAGCGCTTGAACAGCAGCTCAACAGTATTAAAGAGCAGATCAACAGCCTGAATGGTCTGATCGCCACAGACGCCGTCAACGGCTACCGCCAGCGCGCTATTGATACCACCCCCAAATTGCATGCCCTGGAAACCCAGCGCAGCCAGCTCATCAAAAGCCTTTCCATAGCCAAACCAGGCGCCAGTACCCACGGCGCATTTAACAGTCTGGCCAGCACGCTCAATGTGGACCCCGTGCGATTACAGCACGCCGGATTCCTCGCCCTGGCAATCATCACAGATGTGGTAGGGCTGGTGGCGTTACTAGCGTTTAACGCTGCCTCAACGGTTTGTAAACGTTTAGCTAAACGGTCTAAACGGTTTTCAACGCCAGATAAACAGTTTTCAACGGATTCTAAACGGTTCTCAACGGACGCTAAACAGTCGCCAACTGAGCCTAAACAGTTGCTAAATGGTGCTAAACAGCTGCTAACGGTAGATAAACGGTTGGCAGCGGAAACTCAAGAATCCTCAACGGTTTGTAAACGGTTAGCTAAACGGCCTAAACGGCCTAAACGGTTTTCAACGCTAGCTAAACGGTTTGTAAACGCTAACCTCAGCCAGGAACAGATTGAACTGGCCAACCAAATTTGCGCCGGAGAGTTCGGCACCCGGCCCGTGTTACGCAACATCATCAAGTGCATTCGCGGTGGATACCCAGCCGCCAAATCCGTTTTCGATGCACTGGAGCAGGCAGGAAAAATCACCCGAGACGGCCAGAGGTTTTACCTGGCTGGATGCCAATAGGATAACCAATAGGCGCGGTTTTGATCGCGCCGTCGTTTACAGGACCGAACGATGAGTGAGATATTAACTGAGGCCCAATTGCGCAGGTTGACTGGGGCTCAATCCCCCGAAGCACAAAAGCTAGTATTGAAGGAGAACCAAATTCCTTATGTGCGTAGGAGAGATGGTAAGCCTGCTGTAACCTGGGAAATGGTCAATCAATCTCAGTTGGCGAATAACAATCGAGTTAACTCAAGCGGTGTAAACTTTCAAATACCCTCCGGCGTAGACATGAGCGCAGTCAATGGCTAGACCAAGAACCCCTAAAAATGCGTGGATGCCTCGCTGGGTTGAAGTTTATCCACGGGGCTACCGCATAAAAATTCGCAGGCAAGGTGCGTGGCACCTTTGTGGCCCGAATGCTACAAAAGCAGAAGTGTGGGCAGAATATGAGCACTGGCAGCAAGGTCAACAAGCAAAATCATTCACAATCGCCGATCTTGTAGACCTCTACTTTGCATCACCGCAATACACGAAAGAGTTGCGGCCACAGACACAAAAAGACTATCTCAGGTACTCCAAAAAAATACGCGCTGTTTTTGGCAATGCAAAACCCAATTCTATCACCTCACCAGTGATCCAAGTATTCATGGATGCAAGAGGCCAAGAATATCCAACAGCAGCAAATAGGGAGCGTACATTCCTTGGCATCATATTTCGCTGGGGAAAAGCTCGCGGCCTGGTATCGATTGAAGATCCAACTAAAGCTGTAAAGCCTCTCAAGGAACGCCGTGGAGGGCGGTATGTAGAGGACTCAGAATACCTGGCTTTTTATTCTTGGCTGGGATCTCATGGCCATACAGCCCATCAGGCGGCAATGGAAATTTCCTACCTATGTGGTGCTCGGCAACAAGATGTACTGGCTTTAAAGAGACAAAATGTTACCGAAGAGGGGCTGCTAATCCACCAACAGAAAACAGGTAAAAAGCAGCTAAAGCTATGGACCGAAAGGCTGCGTGATGCAGTTGATCTGGCACTAAAAGCCAATAAGGGTTCCAAGGCGCAAAGTATGCATTTGATTCGTAGCAAGATCGGACATGGCTATACACGCGATGGTTTCAATAGTAGTTGGAATCGTGAGCAGCGAGCTGCCACAAAGGCTGGTGCTCTTCCCACCAGGTTCCGATTTCACGACCTCAAGATCAAAGGTATCTCGGACTTCAAAGGCGACAAGCAAGAATTCAGTGGTCATAAAACACGCAGCATGATGGAGCGTTACAACCACACCGCCGACAAAGTAGTCTCACTAGACAAGGCAAGAATAAAGCGGGGAGAAGATGATTCGGAAATTACCTGATTGCATATACAGTTTTAGTAGGGGGTAACTATATTCGCTTGTAGAAGCTATAAGGGGTAAAATACTGGGAATGCATACAGTAATTACCCTTGAAATTTGAGCTAACTTACTGATATTACTAGGGTTAGCGAAGGCTTGTGGCTCCTGAGGTCGCGGGTTCAATCCCCGTCGGCCACCCCAAATAAGCCTGTAAAATCAGGCAATTAGAAGCCCTCTCAAGTAGAGGGCTTTTTCATTTTTGGCACAATGTACGAATGCGGTGTACGAATTTTACCCCCTGTCGCCTTTTGCCAAGCCTGAGACTGGATATAATCCCAGTATCGAGATGCCTACTTATCGTCATCTTTTTCCCCCTCCTCGCTATCACTTTCTCTGTTCAATGGCACCACCCGATCTGGGGTGCGGTTATAACGTTCAGCCATAGAGGTTGATTTGTGACCAGTAAATCGTTTCAAGTCCCCCTCAAAATCACTGGCTGCTTTGATCTTGAGGTCGTGGAAGCGAAAGCGTTCTTTAATGATGCCGGCGGCTAGAGCGGCGCGTTGTTCGCGCTGCCAGACTGCATTGAAACCTGTACGAGTGTAACCCTGACCAGTGCGACCCCTGATAATGTGCGCGGATTGAACTTTGGCTGTGGTATTTCCAGCAAGGGCCGAATTCACTGCCCTTCGCAGAGGGGTATTCCAGAGCTTGAGCTGTTGTTTTCCTGTCTTAGCTTGGGCAATCAATAGGCCATCTTCCTGAAGGTTATGCCGGGTAAGTGCGAGGACATCTTGTTGGCGTGCAGCGCACAGGTAGGCTATCTCCATTGCGCATTGGTGCATCAAGTGGCCCCTTTGCCCCAACCAGTTCCAAAATGCTTTGTATTCTGCATCTTGCACATAACGACCACCAGGTGACTCCACAAAGGGTCGTACCACCTTGGTGGGGTCTTCAATCGTCACAAAACCCCGGGCTTTCCCCCACTTCATGATAAGCCCGAGAAAAGTTCGTTCGCGGTTGGCTGTGGCCGGATATTTGGTGCCTCGGGAGTCCATGAACATCTGCACCAAAGGTGAGGTGATAGTGTCTGGTTGCATTTCACCAAACACGGCGATTATCGTTTTACCGTATCGTTGATAGTCCTTCTGTGTGCTGGGCTTCAGATGCTTGGTGTACTGGGGTGATGCAAAGTAGAGATCTATTAGATCAGCAACAGTGAACTCTTTGTGTACCTGACCAGCTTGCCAGCGTTCATAGGCAATCCAAACCTCTGATTTGCTGGCATCTGGTCCTGCCAGGTGTTTGGTCGGCACCCCATATTTGCGTACCCGATATCCCCCTTTATAGCGGGCCACATGAGGAGGCATCCAGGCGTTTTCGGGGTTGCGGCGTCTTCCCATTAGCTAACGGCCTCCAGGTTGAATCCAAGAGGGAGCTTTTTGTCCGTTGGCCGTGAGGCCAATTTGGATTGATTGACCATAGCCCAGGTTACTGCAGGCTTACCATCTTTCCGACGCACATAGGGGATTTGATTCTCATCCAGCACCAGTTTCTGTGCGTCGGAGGATTTAGCGCCGGTCAATCTACGCAATTGGGCTTCGGTTAGTATCTCGCTCATCGTTCTATCCTGTAAACGATTGCGCGATCAGAGCCGCGCCTATTGGTTATCCTATTGGCATCCAGCCAGGTAAAACCTCTGGCCGTCACGGGTGAGTTCTCCTGCCTGTTCCAGGGCGTCGAAAACAGGTTTGGCGGCTGGGTATCCACCGCGAATGCACTTGATGATGTTGCGTAACACGGGCCGGGTGCCGAATTCTCCGGCGCAAATTTGGTTGGCCAGTTCAATCTGTTCCTGGCTGAGGTCGGCGTTTACAAACCGTTTAGGCTCCGTTGA
>NZ_CANLDD010000113.1 GCF_947489355.1 uncultured Microbulbifer sp.
AAAAAGCGAGAAGTCTACGGGCAACTGGCCGCTTTTTCTAGCTCCATTGAGATATGCACTTACAAGTTGAATCTAGGCAGTAAATTTCCTTATTTAATTCCAGTTAATAAGTAACAATTAAAATAGATTTTTTGGAGTTGTGTTGAAGTCGAAGCCACCGCTATCCGTAAGTGCGACTGACCTGGATGTTGAACATATCGTCCCAGTCTCATGGGCCCATGAGCATGGTGATACAGGCTGGACTGTAGATTTGAAGCGGTAGTTTGTTGAAGAACCCGAGTACCTATGGCTTGTTGATAATGGGTGAAATCAGAGCAAAAGAGACAAAGGCCCTGATGAGTGGATGCCGCCTTATGAACCAGGGCAGGCAACTTATGTTAAGCGGTTTATGGCAATTGTCGAGAAGTTTGGGCTGCGCCTTTCGGAGCAGGAATCTGCTCAGGTTTTGACACGAGTGAGGGAATAAAAAGATAGGAATAGATTGACTGATAGAGGCTTGGGATTGCCAGAACGCCAAGCATGCTTCGTTATTTTTGGCAAGAACAAAAAAGGCTTACATCAAAAGATATAAGCCTTTGTTTCTATTTGCGCGTTCGGGAGGATTCGAACCTCCGATCACCTGGCTCGTAGCCAGTTGATTGCGCAAAGGGGGTTCCCTCAAGCGGTTAATCAATGCTCAACCGGTTGCCAGTACGAGAGGATTTCCACTCCCTCAGCAACACAGTGGCAGGGAGCGGACTCAAAGCCAGTTTGGAATGCATCCTCAGCCTCTCGGAAGTATCTGGCGTTTTTCCCCAATTCCTACTTTAATCTGAGAGAAATTTATGCGCGCCTGGTATGTTCGCGATCAATACCGCCCCTTCTTACGCGACACCTTTGTTGACAAATACCGCCGATACTCGCACTACCATCTTCATTACACGGTACATCACCTCAGGGGTTGTCGCTCAATGTCGCATCAGGATTGATCATTACCGTCATCGACGATGGCGATCCCTGGTTATTGCTCACCATAATGCTGCCGGGGGCATAGCCGACCAATTCGGAGATATCGAAGATACCGGTCGATTCCGCGTCCACATTCGTCTGCCCAATGCGCAACTTGTTACCGCCATCCGGATTCATGTGCCAGATCTCACCGGAACTATTGTCTTCATTAACGAAGATGATTCCATCTGGATAATCCACACCATTTAATGTGGTTGCCGCGGTCCAATCGATATTGTCCGGACTGTCCAAGCTACCGCTTGAACCGCTTTCATTGGAAATTTTGGTCACGGTAAAGCTGGAGGAAGTGGCATCGAACCCGGAGTTGAAGACCAGAGAGAAATTCAGGTTAAAGACACCAGAATTTTGGTCGGCAAGTACGACTGCAGTAGGGCTACTGGGGCTGGTATCAATGTCTTCCAGCTTGCTGGAAGTCAACGCTCCGGAAGCGCTGGTATCGAATAAGCCACTATTGGTGTTACCCAGGCTTGGATAGGAGGCATTCAGATAGTACCAGCTACCATATGCCAGGCCGTTCCGTGCGAGGAAGCTGTTCGATGCATTGCCACTGGCATCCAGACCCTTCACGCCAATGTACAGCTTCATATCCTGAGAACCGCCGTCGGGAGACAGCACGATTGCGACATGCTCAGTTTCACCGGTATCAATGAGCGCAGCGTTTTCCCAGGAATCATACGACATACCGCCGATACCATCGGGAGCACTACCTGCGACTCCACTCAGTTGATATAAATCGCGGTTGGCGCTGTCCAGAGCGAACAGACGTCCACTACTGACTTCTTCACCGGTAATATAGATCTGGTCAACAAACCCGCGATTGTCCCCAAACGTATTTGGGGCATACGCCTGGCTTGAGCAGAAACGGGAAAAGCTGGTATTGGAGGTATTGGACGTATTGGTCCAGCTTGACCCGCCATTGCTACTCCAGCGGTCATAGGCTTGCCGTGCAGCCACTACAAAACTCACATCACCCGTATTACCAGCGTTGATCATGTTGTAGATCGCTGCCCGCAAATTGGCGACATTGACATCCACATCACTAACAGAAGCGTCACTGGTTTCATGATTCACCTGGATCCGGATTGTTGAACTATTCATTAGAAAAGCACCCGCACCATCGAAAGTACTGGGCATTGAATGGCCAACACCATCGCCTGAAGGGTTGTCACCCTGGGTGATCACCTCAAAGGCTTGCCAACCGTTATAGGTGGAAACTTGCAACGTACCGCCGTCAAGAGCGCTCACAGAGCGGGCAACCAGTATCTGGGTAACGAGAAAAGCGAAACCTGTCTTCCGCGCATAACCTGCCAACCGGCCAGAATTTGAATGTATTGAAGAACCCATAGCTTGGTCTTCTCCTGTTAATTAAAGAGATTTTAGAATTTGATAATTCAGCTGGTTCAATCGAGCACACCGTTTTGCAAAATTTGAAAACCAATGAACAGTCAAACATCTCATTTCCAGCTAAAACAGATTACATTCCATTAGAATCGATATGGATGGGTGCGCCGTTATAAGATAGGCAGTGGCGGTGACGAATTTATGGCAACGATATAAAAATTTATTGGTTGAAATATTGAGTGGCCTTCAATAGGAATATTACTTACACGCAAATTTAATCAAGTGAAAGGAAAGATGTATACTGCGCCAGATTCTTGAAATCACACACTAAATTGATGAAGGGGCAGCAGTCGAATATACAAATATTGATTGCTGCCATACTGGGTAAAGAGCTTCTTCGCGGGTATTGCAGGATGTGCGCCGGGCATTCCGTTACGCGGTGCAAACAGGGTGAATAGCGAATAACCCAGCGCCTGACAGAAGTAATGTGCTCAATGGGCGCAAGCTTGTAGTGGTCATTTTGGCCACCGCTTTTTGAGCATTTAGAGGGGTTTGCGCAAAGAATACGTTTAACGTACTATATCGCAAAACGTAATTCATAGTCATTCATATGCCGAAACGCGACGATCTCAACCAGTTCGGCCGATTCACCGAACCCGCTGTTCTGATTCTTATTAGCCTGGCGGAGTGCCCTCGACATGGCTATGCGATTGCCCAGGACATCTACCAAGTAACAGGTTACAAGCCGGGGCCTGGGACACTTTACGGTGCCCTTGGTCGTCTTGAAACGCGTGGGTTTATCCGGCCACAGTCTGAAAATACCAAAGAAGGACGCTGCGTGTACAAACTGACCTTGATAGGGCAAAAAGCACTTGGTGAGCGTTTGGATGCAATGGCGGCAGTAGGGCGTATCGGTCGAAACCGGCTGGATGGGTGCCCGATATGAAATGCTTGTTAAGGCTTTATCCACCTGCCTGGCAACAACGATATCGACGGGAACTTGCCGAATATTTAAAAACTGAACCTGTGAGTATGTGCACTCTATGGGATTTACTTGCAGGTGCCCTGGATGCCTGGCTGAACCCTGGCTCAATACCAGTTGTCGGAGAATCACTCCAAATAAACAAGGGTGAAATCACTATGATTAACCGTGCCAAAGACGATACGATTGCACTCACCAAAGCAGACGCTCTGCGGGCCGCAGGACTAATGATGGGAATTACCCTTGTCTTGACAGCCTTTGGCGTTTTCCTTGATAAAACCTTTGGTTCACATCCCTTGGTTAATCTGCTGATCCACACATCCTCGATCTTTGCGCTGTTGGCTTCTGGGTGCTACTTGCTGTTTAAATGCTATCCATTACCAGTGCGCCCTCTAGTTATTTTGGGATTGGTTGCTATTTTATACTCGCTGTTTTTGACCGCAATTATCGTTGCCGTGAAAACCTAAGGTATGCATTGAATGGCACTAAGGAACCTCTGATTAATTCACCTTCCTCCCGCGCTCCTACACCAAAACGGGAGAAGTTGATCAAGGATCAGTCAAAAA
>NZ_CANLDD010000114.1 GCF_947489355.1 uncultured Microbulbifer sp.
AGAGGTGCTATCAAAGCACAGTAGCTATGGCTTGTGCCTTCCTATGGCTACCCATGTGAAACGGGAACTGCCCCTAGCAATACCATGCCAGCTACCGGTTACCCAACGCCCTCGATTTCATCGCCAGTCGCCGGCACCAGGCACGCCACAACACCACAGAGAGCCGCCTCAGAGGCCATTGTATCCCGCCTCTGGCACAACAATGGCTGCGCCCTGTAGGGCGCCGGGCAGCCGCTCCCCCCCTGAAAACAGGAAACCACTACTACCATGACCGCAAGGGCATCCCTCTACAAAGTGACCGAAGACAGCTTTTTGTTCAAATCCTTAGACACCAGCGGCAGGAGTCTCTCCGACCAACCCCAGCCAGCCCTCACTGGAATAAGGTCGCCCTATCTGCGGATAGACAGGATTTCACACAAAATTCTCACTGAATTTCAGCAGTTTCCCCGCCTGAATCCCGCAGATTGCCCAGGCTCGCAACGGTTGCTAAGATGCGCGCCTGCCGCTATGGCCCGGACTCCCTGCCGCACCCGCACCTTACGGTGAGCTGCCGTTAATCCGGCCTTCCCATAAGCCACCCCGCCTATCCGAAACCCGGAGAACCGGGGCTTTACACAGGAGAAGCGGCACAGAGGCCAGGTGCTATTTTTAACCGCGAGCGCACCGCGACGACTCCCTGCGACTACAGGAATGAAGTTTATGACCCAACCATCGCTGCAGCAGTTGGAACAACACGACGCCTTTATCCACCGCCATATTGGACCCGATGCCAAGCAGGTAGCGGCCATGCTGGAAACCCTCGGGGTTGCCAGTCTCGACGAACTGATCGGGAAAACCGTGCCCGAAGCCATCCGCAAAACTGATGCGCTGGACCTGGCCGATGCGATCAACGAGGAGGAGGCCCTCGCAGAGCTGAAGGGTATCGCGGCGCGCAACCGCATTTACCGCACCTTTATTGGTATGGGCTACCACGACACCATTACCCCCAACGTGATCCTGCGCAATGTGCTGGAGAATCCGGGCTGGTACACTGCCTATACCCCCTACCAGCCGGAAATAGCCCAGGGCCGCCTGGAGGGCCTGCTGAACTTCCAGCAGATGATCATGGACCTCACCGGTATGGAACTGGCCAACGCCTCCATGCTGGACGAGGGTACCGCTGCCGCAGAGGCCATGGCCATGTGTAAGCGCCAGGCCAAGCGCAACAAGTCCAACGTCTACTTTGTGGATCGGGACTGCCACCCGCAGACGATTGCCATCGTTAAAACCCGCGCCGAGCACTTCGGCTTTGAGGTGGTTGTGGGCGATGTGGAAACCGACATCCCCGCCGAGCTGTTCGGCGCCCTGCTGCAATACCCTGGCAGCACCGGCCGCGTACGCGATTTGACCGATATCATCACTAAGGTACACGAGGCCAACGGCCTGGTGACCGTAGCCGCCGACCTGATGAGCCTGGTGGCCTTGAAAGCGCCGGGTGAAATGGGGGCAGACGTAGTGGTTGGCTGTAACCAGCGCTTCGGTATCCCCATGGGCTACGGCGGTCCTCACGCCGGCTTCTTCGCCTTCCGCGAGGCCTACAAGCGCTCTGCGCCGGGGCGCATCATCGGTGTTTCCGTGGATAGCAAAGGCAAGCGCGCCCTGCGTATGGCCATGCAGACCCGCGAGCAGCATATCCGCCGCGAGAAAGCCAACTCCAATATCTGTACCTCCCAGGTTCTGCTGGCGGTGATGAGTGCTTTCTACGGGATTTACCACGGCCCCGAAGGCCTGAAGACCATCGCCGCCCGCATCCAGCGCCTGACAGATATCCTCGCTTCCGCCCTGCAGCGCGAAGGCTTCAACCTGGCCCACGACAGCTGGTTCGACACCCTGACTGTCACCGTTGGCGCCAAGCAGGAAGAGATCTACCAGCGTGCCCTGGCCGCCGAGATCAACCTGCGCAAAGTAGGGGAAGACGCCCTGGGTGTGAGCCTGAGCGAGACCGCCACCCTGCAGGATATGTCCGACCTGATCAATGTCTTTACCGGCACCGAGCACAGCATCAACCTACACGCCCTGGACAGCGAAATTGCCAGTAAAGGCTCTTTGGGTGTGCCCGCTTCCCTACTGCGCGATACCGAATTTATGACCCACCCGGTGTTCAACACCTACCACTCCGAGACCGAGATGCTGCGTTACCTCAAGTCTCTGGAGGCCAAGGATATCGCCCTGAATCACTCCATGATTCCCCTGGGCTCCTGCACCATGAAGCTGAATGCCACCGCTGAGATGATTCCGGTCACCTGGCCCGAGTTCGGCAAACTGCACCCCTTCGCGCCGAGTGACCAGGCCGAGGGTTACGCGGAAATATTCCGCCAGCTGCAGCAGATGCTGGCCACCTGTACCGGTTATGATGCCGTGAGCCTACAACCCAACGCCGGCTCCCAGGGCGAGTACGCCGGCCTGATTGCCATCAAGAAATACTTCGAAGCGAAAGGCGAAATCCAGCGCGATATCTGCCTGATCCCCGCCTCCGCCCACGGCACCAATCCAGCCTCCGCCATGATGGTAAGCATGAAAGTGGTTGTGGTTGCCTGTGATGACAAAGGCAATGTGGATACCCAAGACCTAAAGGCCAAGATCGAAGAGCACGGCGACCGCATTGCCGCGCTGATGGTGACCTATCCGTCCACCCACGGTGTATTCGAGGAAGGTATCCGCGAGGTGTGCGATCTTGTACACCAGGCCGGTGGTCAGGTGTATATCGACGGCGCCAACATGAACGCCCTGATCGGCGTGGCGGCACCGGGCCAGTTCGGTGGTGATGTCTCCCACCTGAACCTGCACAAAACCTTCTGCATCCCCCACGGTGGCGGCGGCCCCGGCATGGGCCCGATCGCTGTTGGCAAACACCTGAAGCCCTACCTGGCAGGCCACCCGGTAATAGAAGTACCGGAAACCCATGTGGAGAACGGCACCATCTCCGCCGCGCCCTGGGGCTCCGCCAGTATCCTGCCAATCAGCTGGATGTATATCCGCATGATGGGCAAGCAGGGCATGAAACGGGCTACCGAAATGGCAATCCTGAATGCCAACTACGTGGCCAAGAAACTGAGCGAACACTACGCCCTGCTCTACACCGGCACCAACGGCTTTGTCGCCCATGAATGCCTGGTAGACCTGCGCCCGCTCAAGGAATCCAGCGGCATCACCGAAGAGGACATCGCCAAGCGCCTGATGGACTTTGGCTTTCACGCGCCCACCATGTCTTTCCCGGTGGCCGGCACCCTGATGATCGAGCCCACCGAGAGTGAATCCCTGCAGGAGCTGGACCGATTTATCGAAGCCATGGCCACTATCCGCCGTGAAGTGGAAGCTGTTGCCAGCGGCAAATACACCGCCGAGGACAACCCACTGCACAACGCGCCGCACACCCTTGAGGATGTGATGACCGACAACTGGACCCACAGCTACTCCCGCGATGTAGCCGGCCGCCCGGCAGCGTGGCTGAAAGCGCACAAGGTATGGCCAGCAGCCAACCGTATCGACAATGTCTACGGGGACCGCAACCTGATCTGCTCCTGCCCGCCAATGGAGAGTTATACAGAGTAAAAGCCGGGGCTTTTAATAGCCTGGGAAGCCAACAATTGGCCAGCTCAAAGGGTAGTGTTCAGAATTCTGTGTCATTTCTTTATCATTAGCAAAAAAGAGATGACCTATGACCAAACCTACTTTCGAT
>NZ_CANLDD010000115.1 GCF_947489355.1 uncultured Microbulbifer sp.
GGGGCTATAGCTCAGCTGGGAGAGCGCCTGCTTTGCACGCAGGAGGTCTGCGGTTCGATCCCGCATAGCTCCACCATTTCTACACTGGCACCAGAGATCAGAAACCTGGATTCTTGGTAGTTTCTCGCGGTTTGAGAACAAGAGTCCAGCTTTCTGGTTTTTACATCAGATGCTCTTTAACAAGGTGAAACATTTTGTAGTAATACACTGCAAGGCGAGGTTGGGTGGCTGTTCTTTTATGAGAGCGGTACTCAACATCAATAGTATATGTGTGTCTCTCAAGCACACAATCCGGCGTTTGAACACTTAAGGTGTTCGAATGCAAAGTCGTTAGTAGTCGTTTGTGTTGTATGGTCAAGCGACTAAGCGTATACGGTGGATGCCTTGGCAGCTGGAGGCGATGAAGGACGTAGGAGCCTGCGAAAAGTCTAGGGGAGCTGGCACACAAGCTTTGATCCTGGAATGTCCGAATGGGGAAACCCACTCCTTTTAGGAGTATCCATAACTGAATACATAGGTTATGGAGGCGAACCCGGGGAACTGAAACATCTAAGTACCCGGAGGAAAAGAAATCAATCGAGATTCCCTTAGTAGCGGCGAGCGAACGGGGATTAGCCCTTAAGCTTTTTATGTTTTAGTGGAAGGTTCTGGAAAGTACCGCGATACAGGGTGATAGCCCCGTACACGAAAAGGCATTTAGAGTGAAATCGAGTAGGTCGGGACACGTGTTATCTTGACTGAACATGGGGGGACCATCCTCCAAGGCTAAATACTCCCAGCTGACCGATAGTGAACCAGTACCGTGAGGGAAAGGCGAAAAGAACCCCGGAGAGGGGAGTGAAATAGATCCTGAAACCGTATACGTACAAGCAGTAGGAGCCCTTCGGGGTGACTGCGTACCTTTTGTATAATGGGTCAGCGACTTATTGTCTGTAGCAAGGTTAACCGCTTAGGGGAGCCGTAGGGAAACCGAGTCTTAATAGGGCGTTTAGTTGCAGGCAATAGACCCGAAACCCGGCGATCTATCCATGGGCAGGTTGAAGGTTGAGTAACATCAACTGGAGGACCGAACCCACTAATGTTGAAAAATTAGGGGATGACCTGTGGATCGGAGTGAAAGGCTAATCAAGCCGGGAGATAGCTGGTTCTCCTCGAAAGCTATTTAGGTAGCGCCTCGCGTCTCACCCTCGGGGGTAGAGCACTGTTTGGGCTAGGGGGTCATCCCGACTTACCAACCCCATGCAAACTCCGAATACCGAGGAGTGCAATCGCGGGAGACACACGGCGGGTGCTAACGTCCGTCGTGGAAAGGGAAACAACCCAGACCGCCAGCTAAGGTCCCAAATATCAGTTAAGTGGGAAACGATGTGGGAAGGCCCAGACAGCTAGGAGGTTGGCTTAGAAGCAGCCATCCTTTAAAGAAAGCGTAATAGCTCACTAGTCGAGTCGGCCCGCGCGGAAGATATACCGGGGCTCAAACTGATAACCGAAGCTGCGGATGCTAATTTATTAGCATGGTAGAGGAGCGTTGTGTAAGCCGCTGAAGGTCGACCGGGAGGTTGGCTGGAGGTATCACAAGTGCGAATGCTGACATGAGTAACGATAAGGGAGGTGAAAAACCTCCCCGCCGGAAGACCAAGGTTTCCTGTCCAACGCTAATCGGGACAGGGTTAGTCGGCCCCTAAGGCGAGGGCGAAAGCCGTAGTCGATGGGGAACAGGTTAATATTCCTGTACTTGCTATTGCTGCGATGGAGTGACGGAGAAGGCTAGGCCAGCATGGCGATTGGTTGTCCATGTTTAAGGTTGTAGGCTGGGGACTTAGGTAAATCCGGGTCCCTAAGGCTGAGAATTGATGACGAAGCTCACCTTGGTGAGTGAAGTGGTTGATGCCCTGCTTCCAGGAAAAACTTCTAAGCTTCAGGCAATAGTGAACCGTACTCTAAACCGACACAGGTGGTCAGGTAGAGAATACCAAGGCGCTTGAGAGAACTCTGGTGAAGGAACTAGGCAAAATGGTACCGTAACTTCGGGAGAAGGTACGCCGGCTTTGGTGATGAGACTTGCTCTTTAAGCTGAGGCCGGTCGAAGTGACCAGGTGGCTGCGACTGTTTATTAAAAACATAGCACTCTGCAAACTCGTAAGAGGACGTATAGGGTGTGACGCCTGCCCGGTGCCGGAAGGTTAATTGATGGGGTTAGCTTAGGCGAAGCTCTTGATCGAAGCCCCGGTAAACGGCGGCCGTAACTATAACGGTCCTAAGGTAGCGAAATTCCTTGTCGGGTAAGTTCCGACCTGCACGAATGGCGTAACGATGGCCACGCTGTCTCCACCAGAGACTCAGTGAAATTGAAATCGCTGTTAAGATGCAGTGTACCCGCGGCTAGACGGAAAGACCCCGTGAACCTTTACTACAGCTTTGCACTGAACTTTGAGCCTATTTGTGTAGGATAGGTGGGAGGCTTTGAAGCAGTAACGCTAGTTATTGTGGAGCCGTCCTTGAAATACCACCCTGGTATGTTTGAGGTTCTAACCCAGGTCCGTGATCCGGATCGGGGACAGTGTATGGTGGGTAGTTTGACTGGGGCGGTCTCCTCCCAAAGAGTAACGGAGGAGTACGAAGGTGCACTCAGCATGGTCGGAAATCATGCAATGAGCATAATGGTATAAGTGCGCTTGACTGCGAGACAGACATGTCGAGCAGGTACGAAAGTAGGTCATAGTGATCCGGCGATTCTGTATGGAAGGGTCGTCGCTCAACGGATAAAAGGTACTCCGGGGATAACAGGCTGATACCGCCCAAGAGTTCACATCGACGGCGGTGTTTGGCACCTCGATGTCGGCTCATCACATCCTGGGGCTGAAGCCGGTCCCAAGGGTATGGCTGTTCGCCATTTAAAGTGGTACGCGAGCTGGGTTTAGAACGTCGTGAGACAGTTCGGTCCCTATCTGCCGTGGGCGTTGGAGATTTGAGAAGAGTTGCTCCTAGTACGAGAGGACCGGAGTGAACGAACCTCTGGTGTTCCGGTTGTCACGCCAGTGGCATTGCCGGGTAGCTAAGTTCGGACGGGATAACCGCTGAAAGCATCTAAGCGGGAAGCCTCCTTCAAGATTAGATCTCCCTGACTCCTTGAGAGTCCTGAAGGGCCGTGGAAGACTACCACGTTGATAGGCTGGGTGTGGAAGCGCTGCGAGGCGTTGAGCTAACCAGTACTAATTGCCCGTGCGGCTTGACCATACAACAGAGATGGTTACTAACGGCTAGTTAAGTTAGTGGATTGTGGAAAGAAAGACACACAATAGACGACTTGCGGTGTATTACTACAGAGTGTTTTACCGAATTATTTGGGGTTATCGCCGGTCAACAAACTGACCGAGGCAAACAGCGATAACACGGCAGGCAGAGCCCAGGCTCTTAAGACCAACGCCAACCCAAGCCAGTTTGCCTGACGAACATAGAGTTGTGGAACCACCTGATCCCTTGCCGAACTCAGAAGTGAAACGCAGCATCGCCGATGGTAGTGTGGGGTCTCCCCATGTGAGAGTAGGTCATTGTCAGGCTTCTA
>NZ_CANLDD010000116.1 GCF_947489355.1 uncultured Microbulbifer sp.
GGGGCGGCAAAACGGCTAATGGAGAAAGGATTATTGATGAGGTTGTTGTTACTGCACCAAGGCTAGATGCACAAAAGGGAAAGTCTGGCTCGACGATACTCGCAGGAAGATTGGTAGGTCTTCCATCTAGTGCATTTGCAGAATGGGCTATGCATTTAAGTAAAGGTGGCGTACTTGCAGCGGCACTTTCACTGACTAGCTCTGCTGAAAAAGGACATGTTTTAGTGAGGGTTATGGACGAGGCTGAGTTGGCAGCAACTTTAGCAACTCTAAGCTTTTCAATTGATGGTAATCCATCCGGTTTTACTCAAAAACAATTCTGGACCAACATTACTCAGGCGAGGGCTTTTGTTACTGCATTGGAAAGGATGGGTGAAACCACAAGCGGATTGACTGCGGTTTATACACGAGTGTCAGATGCAACTTACTCTCTTGGTGTTAGAGTTAATGAACCTGGCATAGGTACGTTTCTGTCATATGATGCGATTTCCTTGCAGGCGGTAAATGCCGACGCTAAAAGATCTGGAATACATGTAATTGACAAATATTAATTCTATGAAAATTTTTATTGTAACCGCCCAGCTTGAGTGTTTAGTTTCCACTGAGGATGAATACAAAAATACTCATGAAGTAAAAAAAGGTTTGCGCCCTAATTTTCTCTATAAAAATCATTACCATACTGGCGTTATATCTAAGTGCAATGCAGGTATAGCTCCCGGTGAGTCAGGTACGCTTCAAGCTAAATTTATTTTAGATGAAGAGTCCGTTGCTCTTTTGGTGGTTGGAGACAAAATAGGAATTTATGAAGGCCCAGAAAACAAACTTGCTGAGTGTAATATTTTGGAAATATGTGAAGTGGAGCCGCTAAGTTAAGAGGCCAGCATCCTCAGGCTTATAGTAAAAAAGCCCCACAGATAACTCTGCTGGGGTTTTGTCTTTAAGACACCTATTCAGCCGTCAACACCAAACACCGCTCTATGACCCTGACCCTGACCTTGATCGGCGTATCCACCACAAAGCCGGCCCGTTCAAGCCAGTGGCCCCTGATTGTGATCCATGGCACGGAGTTATTTCATTAATGGATGAGCACAAGATCGCTAAGCAAGCTCTGCGGGGAGGCTACCCCGCAGGCGCGTCTTTAGCCAGGGAGCGAACTCCTTATGGGTCGCTCGCCCATCTGCCAGATCAATGATCCACTCGGCAAGGTGCTCCTGATCCGCATCCACACCAACATCATTCTCTTCGAGAAAAGTGAGCATGGAAATCAGAGCCGTTCGCTTGTTGCTGTCGTTGAAGACGTGGCCTTTGGCTATGGCCTCGGCATATAGTGCCGCAACCTCTTCTATACCGTGAAAAGAGCCATAAAAGATATTGTGATGAATCCGCCCGGTGAGAGATTCGACGTGCATCCCGGCTTGGTACCTTTCAGCCCAGGGCTATGGCCGAGGATGTAGTCATGGTAGCTTTGCACATCATCTGCGGTGAGGTGCTTTAGGTCTTCCACATTGACCATATGCGCCCTTCCTTAGCGGTTCTTGAGTATATTCAGTGCTCGGGAATATTTAGCCGTGAGGCGTTTACTGGTTTCGCTTGCACTTTTCGGATGCACAACTTTTACTTGACGTCCGTCAATCATCTCAACCTTTGGTGGCGGCTCTTTGGCACCCTTTGGAATGGTATAGGTAGACATGAGACCTCCCTTTGTATTCCTTACGTTGTATCACTGGAAATTTGTATCCGCGAGAGCGGAACTTGCATAGGTGGCCCAGTCGGCCATCAATAACTTTCGCTTCTCGAACAAGTCGCCGCGCCGGTAAGCAGCCTCTACAGAGTCCCCCAGGCTGTGGGCTAGGGCCTGCTCACAAACGTCACGCGGGTGCGGAGTGGCTTCTCCTGCCCAATCGCGGAAACTTGATCGGAATCCGTGAATAGTAAGGTCATCTCGCTGCATGCGACGTAGTGCCATAAGCATGGCCATATTTGACAGGGGGCGTCCCTTGCTCCGACCAGGGAAGAGGTGCGGGTTGTCGTCGATCCGGGGTAGAGATTCCAGCAGAACCACCACAGGCGGCGCCAGAGGTACTCGGTGCGCCTTGCCCGCCTTCATCCGCTCACCTGGGATTGTCCAAGTCTTGGTGTTGAAGTTGATTTCATCCCAGGCAGCTCCCAGCGCCTCACTGGTGCGGGTGGCAGTCAGGATGGTCAGCTCCATGGCCCTGAATGCCAATCCTTCGCGCCTGGAGACTTCCTGAATGAACGTCGGCAGCTCTGCCCAGGGTAATGCGCTGTGGTGTTTTACTTTCCGTACCTTTGAGCGCTTTGGCAGCAATTTGTCCAGATGACCGCGCCAGCGGGCCGGATTCTCCCCCACTCGGAGCCCCCTGGCCTTAGCGGCATCCAGCACAAGCTCCATGCGGTTCCGGACCCTGCTCGCTGTTTCCGGTTTCTCGAGCCAGATTGGCTTCAATATCTTTAGCACATGGTCGGTAGTGATTTCGCAGGGGGCCTTGTCGCCTATTACCGAGTGCGCGTACTGCTTCAGGGTGTTCTCCCACTGTTGGGCGTGCTTGGCACTCTTCCAGCCTTCGCGGTGTGACTGTATGTAGAAGTCGGCCGCATCGCTGAAGGTCGCCTTTTGCGCTTTCATGTTTTGCGCGACAGATTTCTGTTCCTGCTGAATACGCCGCCGTTCGTTTACAGGGTCCTTGCCCTGGAGGACCAACTTTCTCTGTACTCCGGCTTCAGCCCTTGCTTTCTTTAGGCCCACATCATTCAGGCTACCCAGGCCCATCTCGCGGCGCTTTCCGTGAAGTTGGTAGCGTAAAACCCAACTTTTGGCTCCCGAGGGCCTAACAACCAGGCGCAGGCCATCCCCGTCGTCATACTTCCCCGGCGCCTTAATCCTTTCAATTTCTTTTGCGGTTAGCTTTCCCATGCTCTCCCCATAGCCTTCCAGTCCCCCACTTGGTCCCCCACTTTGCCGTGGATTCCCTGAGTAGACTTTGGATAAATTTGGAAGGAATATAGCTCGCAGGCCCTGTAATTACTAGGGTTTGGTGGAATCTATAGGACTGTATTGGAAGGCATATAAGCGGACTCCCTCACCGCCATATTTAATGTCTTTGAACGATTGGGCTAATTATCCTAAGATTTGGATCTTTTTATTCTCATTGCATAAATATGCCACGAAAAGTTAAGAGATAGGTCTTTTTCATTGCCAAAAGCAGGGCATAAACCAAGCTGCAACCACGATTTTCAGATCTGCATCCCTCCACCCTATCAGGGTAAATAACATTACTGCAAAGCCAACCATCCGCTGTTAACTTTGGATTTAAAAACCCTATTATTCTGGCACTTAAAATACTTGTGGAATCCTTTTTTGAATTTCCGGTAACTAGTCCAAAAGGGAGACCCCCCGGCTTTGCCGGGGAGGCACGCATAGTTTGACAGATCCGGAAGTCCCATAGTAA
>NZ_CANLDD010000117.1 GCF_947489355.1 uncultured Microbulbifer sp.
ACGCAATGACCGGGATATCGCCTTTGAAATAGAAGATTTTGAATGGTGCTTTGATAAATTCAAAGCCAAAAACAAAAGTGGCAGTATTAAAGAGCAAAATGTAGAATTAGGCAGTGCCAGCCAAAAAAATACAGTGCTGTGGTATTTAGATAAGGGGCCGAAAGAAGGCAACTTTAAAAAAGTGGGTGAATTTCTTGAAAAAAGTGGTCAGGTAAATGTTGCCAGTAAAACCGGGCACTACAGTTTTGAGGCCGTTAGAGGTGCACTTGAGGGTGTGGGCTCTGAATTAATAAATGATGCATCTGAAGAATTTGTTTTAGAGGTTTAAAATGTTTAAAAATTATGAGTTTAAAACCGACAGGGATGCTCAATGGGATAAAATTGAGGCGGATGAGCGGGAAGATGGAAGAGCAGAAGTTTATAATCAAAAAGATAAGGCGTTTTTCTATAACGGGTTTGATGAAACTGATTGGCGTAAGGTTGAACCTCATCATGTTGGTAACCTTGCGCTGTATCCAAAGAAAACGATTGCCGGCTGGGAAGACTACTTTAGTTATTTTAAAGACAATCCATTAAAGCCTCATCAGATTGCTGACTTACAGCAAGCATTGTTGGAAGGAAGGGTTGGACGATTGCATCCTCAAGATGATGCCTATTATGTGTGGAGCCTTTGGGGTGAAGTCTGGCTCCCAGATTCAATTATAAAAATTGAGATTCCTACAGAAGAGCCGATAGTTCCGCTTGACGCAAACTTTGCTTATAGCTGTGCTATGCAAAACCTCACGAACTGGTTAAGAGATGCGGAAAATAACAATATCGGAAGCTATTTAGAATATCTACCGCGTTTTATGGATGCCATGCCGCCATTATTGGACGCCCGGTTATTTGATTTCGAGCACTATAAATTCAGGCAGACACTATCTCCTGAGTCACCAGTGCGCATTGCTACAGATAAGTCCCGGATGAAACAATTAATCCGTAATGCCCATGGTCTGATAGACCCGGATGATAAAAAACGCGGCCATAAAGCAGCTGTGGCTAAAAACTTTTTTGACGTATTTGATGCCCATAGGGACAAGCTGGGTGAAGATTTCCCACGCTTTGTGGCCGAAGCTTTGAAAGAAGAGTGGGAGGAGGACTAGGTTATGGAAGCTGATGGAACTCTCTTACTACTGAACCCGAAAGTGGTTTTCCCCAAGCTATTGGTGACTTTTAACTGCATTAGCTGGTCGGCGCTGACCGAGCTTTATCAATTAGCGGGGTTTAAAGAACCGTTAGAAGAATTAGACTATTCCCTTCTCGTTGATGAAGCCCTACCTACGCAAGGCGCCGAAGAGGCTTTGGGTGGTGTAGTGATTTATAGCCTGTCCGATGCCTGGATGTATTTTGCTAAAAAGCTAGTGGAGCAGGGTAGAGATATAGAGCTTTATGGCGTGATTGAGCGGGATGGCGGCAATATTGAATACTATGCCGTGCGAGATGGCCTGCGTTTTGTGGAGGAGTTTAGCCGGGACGGGGATGAGGACAATACCGCTTTAACCGAATGGTTAGCTGTATTGCCAAATGACGTACAGGAGTATTTTTTAACCCAGGTTTCGGTGGGGTGTGAGGAAGACTAGTACCAGGATTTATCGAGTGAAGTGATCAGTAAATTAGCCAGTATAGGCTTTGATGAAGTTTCTGATATGGCCGTTATTGAGAGTTAGAAATGTCGAGTCAGTCGGATTTAGAACTCACTAAAGACCTCCAATGGGTATCTCAACACATAGAGCGTTGGGGACCAGTTGAGCATTTGTTTGATACACTGATATTATTTGAGGCTGCAATAAACTCGTCGATGCTTTAATTGGGAGGAGTTAGAAGCTGCTCGCAAAAAAATGATGGAGTATGATTTAGATAGTGGCCTATTGAACGGTGCCTTTGAGAACCTTTGTGAGGATCAATAACCATGACAAATTACCCAGAGCCCTCAACCCAAGAAAACGAACCAATAAAGGAAACTAGAAAGGAGGCGCTTGCACGCCTGACGCTCCTTTGGAAAACGGAGAATCCCGAGTGGTTGTCGCAACGTCAGGGGGAGTGGAGGGAGTTATCTCGTACAGCTTTTGATGATTACCCTAAGGATGAAAAAAAAATTATTGAGCAATATTTTGTGCATGGTGATTTAAAAGGGGTTGTAAATGCTAGTACAACTTTGACCTTGGCACCCTATATTGATCATGTTAGCCTGCTTTCAGTGTTTAATTCCGCTTTGTTAGATGCTAATGATAGAAGAGCCTTATCCACAAATTTTTTATTTGGCGGGGATAAGTATTCTCAACTTCCGTGGTTTCAAAGCCACATGAATTTATTTGCAGAAAATATTCTAGGTAAGGAATATAGAATTATTTTGGAGCGGACTTCGGTAAGAAGAGTAAAAGAGATTTCACCAGAAGCTACCTATTGGTGTAGGTATTTCTGTAGTTCATCAAACTTGGCCATACAGGAAAAGAGGGGTTGGCAGCCATTTTACCAATGCATACCATATTTTCTATCATCCCTACCTTATGCATTAAAAGAAAGCGATAGAAAGCGTATTAAATTGGAGAGGTTGTGGAACTCTATTGATGAATGTGAAGGTAAAGAAAATGTGCCGCATGAATTGAACAAGTTTATAGTCGATCTAAAGGCGAATAAAGCTGATATTATGCAGGCTTGGGAGATGGGTGAGCAGCGGTTACGTACACAGGCAGGAGAGGCTTAATGGCGGAAACTTACGGCCGATTATTGGTACAGGCCCCTCAAGTCGTATTGCAGGCATTTCACCGTCATCGGGAAGATGGACTGGAAGCTTTGGTGGCATTTGCCAATGCTGACGCGACTATTATTGATGATTGTGATGTATTTTTTGATGAGCTGAGTATTCAAGGCAATTGTGGTTATTTTTATTTTGAAGATCCCTATTGGCCAAAAACTGTGCAGCGCTTTATAAAAAGTGGTCATGGCGTGGGTTGGTATTTGCACTACTGGGATGAATACGGGGCAAATATCCTCTTAGCGCATACCCCAGAAGGAGACAGCTTTTTTGCCCGTGCCGAAGGCCCCGACTATGATGAGGAAGATGAAGGTGGTGATGCTTTAAAGGATAAAGACGTACAACAATGGTGGGCCATAATTCCAGATGAGATAAAGCAAGCCTTTCCAGTTTTAGCTGAGCAATATGCTGAGCATTTAACTTAGTGAATTAGCCTTGTTAGGGTCAAGGAAAAGAAAGTGCTGGCAATCATGCAAACCGTGTAGCCAGCATTTGTTCAGTAGTGTTGCCTCTACTGATCTCACTGAACCTTTAAGTAAGGCGACTTTCAAGGTTAGAGCTAGTCCAAAAGGGAGACCCCCCGGCTTTGCCGGGGAGGCACGCATAGTTTGACAGATCCGGAAGTCCCATAG
>NZ_CANLDD010000118.1 GCF_947489355.1 uncultured Microbulbifer sp.
TACTATGGGACTTCCGGATCTGTCAAACTATGCGTGCCTCCCCGGCAAAGCCGGGGGGTCTCCCTTTTGGACTAGATGCCCTCTGAGCTGCGATTTTCATCCAGCACCACCAGCCCTACTGCATCAAGTTGTCATAGTTGCTATCTAGGAGGCTGCAAAGATAAAGCAGCCTCTTGGAAAACAGCGCCAAAACACATCCTCCTTACACCGCCCTGGCGAATTTAATACCAGTAGAATTTGTAGTCAATGCACCTTTGGCATAAGCTTAACACTGCTTTTAACCCAAATGGAACGTTAGTACAAAATAGCAAATTATCTGGAAGTTTAAACAAATTTCTGATATGAATAAGCAGATGTTCCGATACAAGCAATAACGTTTGGTTATAACATTCAAAATTGTAAAAAATAGGAGATATATTATGCGTATTGAAACTGATATCCAGGTCGGGCCACGAGCTGTAGTCGATTTCCCTAAACTGTAGCTGATATTCCGCCGAATAGGCTCAGCAAGTACCTTTTATTGTTTACTGTAGGTGCTGTATTGAAAGTAGGTTAGTTAGCTTGCCCCCTTTAATCGCTTGAACTCTAATCAGATATTCAATTGCTCGTGCATTAAATATCAACTTGTATCTCAGTGATTTGAGAGAAAATTTTACTTTTTTCAGGAAGTAGGTTAGCTAACGATGAAAGGGCCTCTACTGCTACTTCTCAATATAACCTTGACTGACATGTAAAACTCGCCTAGCACGTAATGCCAGCCAGTTATGTGAACTGGCTGGCATTTTTCTGTGCTTGCGCCCCAGTGTGCCGGTAAACTGGACGATCCGTGGAGTGAAAGTGCCGCCTTTGCCACTGCGGGGGTTTGCCCTCGCGGCAGCATCCATATCGTAACCGTTCATTCTATGGCGTCATTGCCCCAGCCATAGATGTCTGATCGCAGCGGATTGCTGACAAACTTTTCTTTCAATATCCGCGGTGTCAGATCCGCAACTTCTTTGGCTGAGTGCTGCCCAACGCGCAGCAATACATCCGTGAGATAGATGTACGGAGTGATATCAGGCAGCTTGCAGGTGGTGATCAGGCTCTGGATGATGCCCACATGTTCCGCCCCCAGCTCTGTTCAGCAGAGCATCCAGCTCTTCCTGCCGGCCGCAGAGCGCGCTCCAAATGATTGGTGTCTAGTGGTAAATCTGGGTCTTCCAGAAACACCCTGAGCTTAGGCTCTCGTTGGATAACGTACCAACAGCGATGCCGGACAGAGAAATCTTCTGCACGCTGGTATCCCGTCTGGTGCCGACGTAGTCAGAAAGTGTGCTATTCCCGACACAGAAAACAATGGGGTAAGGGGTAGTTGTACCCGGAAAAAACTGGACCGGCTTAAACTTGATCAAAGAGAGCAAATGACAACCAGCCCTCACGCTGTTCAAGCAGATTACTGGCTGTCAGAATAAAATGCTGCCAGGTCAGATTGTAGATGCAAAATCCTGGCTAGCATTCTGAACACAACTACAGTGAGCAATCCCAACATGGAAGCAGGGGTAAGGTGACTCCGTTCAGCGCGCGGATAGAAAAAATAATCACGTAGAAGGTACTTTGACGTTATAGCCGCAACGCATACAGGCAGTAGAATGTCCGCCCAGTAGGGCGGGTGCCGGAGATCGGCGACCCGAGATTTCGACAGAAAAGCGGGCTATAGATAATTACAACCAGATATGGCCCTATCCACATAGCCGTGACTGATCAACACATATGACGTAAGCTAACTACTGGAATACTCAGTGTGTAGTATCCGATAATACCTGGCCACTACACGCCTCCAACTGGAAATGGATCAACGACAGCTCTAGGATCCCCAGAAACAAAGTGCATTCCCGTTTCCGGGTCCACACACATCCACAGGAAGGAAAAGTTATCCGGAATATGTTGCTTATCCCTGATCTTAATCACCAGTTTCGTGTACTCCCCATCCACTGCCCTGGCGCGGGCACGGAACTGATGGCGGAAGTCCGGGCTCAAGGCGATAATCCCATCCAGCTTGTGATGGTGGCAGCGGGCAAACTCCAGTTCACGACACGGCACTTCAGACAGATCCAGGGTAATTTTCAGGGTGACCACACCACCTTTGCGGATTTTAAAGCGCATATTGCCAAAGTGCTCCTCCGGGTTGGCGGCATTAAACAGCGGCCAGTACTGGAGTTCCCCGCCTACAGGCTCTCTGGGCCTCAAAACCAAATCCAGCTTCAACCCCTCTTTTGGTACTTCGCACTCCAGTACGGGTAAGTCGGCACAAGCGCCCATTGTGTATCCCCTTTGTTAAAATTTGTTATCTGGCGTCACTACTTGGACACGAACTATCCGGTAGAATACGTCTGTGACGTGTCTATTTTAATCTATTCGAATTAAAAAAAAAGCCGGCAGTAGTGATACTGCCGGCCCGGAAGGATGGCCCCGGCCATCGACGGTTACAACAACACTATCAAGAGCAAAATGTGGCATCCTGCCCGAACAAGCCCGTCCAGAAACCCCGATCAGGATTGCGTACCTGTTGGGCGCCCAGCCTGATCGTTCAGCTTGCACTGAATCCACTATCCGCACGGCTCGCGAGCACACGGCAATCAAACCTATGCCGAACGCTGAGACCGGCCACACCGTGACGACACGGCCGGGCTAGGCTCTCAATCGGTGCTCACTATACAAATAGCCGCATTACAGGTCTATCACACCCAATGACACAAAATTACATACTAGGTGTTTTAACCACCGCTGTAGTCTGTTAGAGTCGTAAGCGATCAAGTATCCCCATCTGAAAGACCGGACAGTTTTCTCTACTCTCTTGATTTTTAATAATCAGGAGATTCAAATGACCACTCAGAGTAATTCTGATTTCTGGCAGCAGCATGAGCTGAAGCTCAGCACCATCACCTATTGGCGCAACAAGCAGAGCAAGCCCCGGCCTAAGTTGATGCCGGTGCCCATGCCAACTTTTGAGGCTTCGACTGAGCTGGCATTGCCCGGCGGCATTCAGTGCAGTTACCAGCATCAGCCCTTGAGCAAACTCTTCCATTGCTCTGGCGCCTACTTCGGGAGCAGGGGGTGATGCTGCGGCCGAAGCAGCCCGCGCAGACCCACTTGTACATGGAGCCGGTCGATATGCGTAAGTCCATCGACGGTTTGGCAGCTCTGGTTGAGCAGGAGGTGGCATCACCTCCTGCAGAGGAAGTGCTCTTCGTATTCTGTAATCGCGGCCGTGACAAGACCAAGCTGTTGTACTAGGGGCTGTTCCCGTTTGGATGTAGCCTATTGATTTGTAAGAGCAAGCTCGCATTGTTGAGGTTCTAACACAA
>NZ_CANLDD010000119.1 GCF_947489355.1 uncultured Microbulbifer sp.
ACCAGAAGATTTAATGGATAATTACTTGGCGGCACAAGCCGCATAAATGGTATGCGCTTCAAGGTTGAATCCGCGTTATGATTTAACTCCGGATATTATAGTTATTGATGGTTATGTTGTGTTGGGCCAAGAGCTAAAGCCCGGCTTGGGTATGCGTTTGTACGAAGCATTAGATAAAAAAATACCGATTATCGGTGTCGCAAAAACGGCTTTTAAAGATTCAAACTCCGAGTCAGAAGTATTTAGAGGGGAGAGTAAAAAGCCATTGTATGTTACGGCTGTAGGCATTGGGGATCAGATAGCAAAGAGTTATATCTCTTCAATGCATGGTAAACATCGAATGCCAACGCTATTGAAGCTTGTAGATCGTGAATGTAGGAAAGGTTAGCAAGGTGCTATTGATGGGGGGAGGGCATGCTTTCCGATTGGCCCTAAATTCTTCATGAGACTTGAGCTATCCATCTACCCCTTTATGAGAAAAACTAATGAATGAAAACTGTCTTGGGATCAAATCTGAAGATGTAACATTTGGTTAGATAGGAAAAGAGACCAACCTGGGACGTTTGTAGTGAAGAACTCCCCATCTTAGCTAGCAGCCTGCTAAAAGTGTCGGCCTGAGCCAGCCCCAAGCCATCGCGGGTAAGGTAATTGCAGTAAGCAAAGGGCTAGACACGACATCTTAAATATCGATTTTTTAGAAATATTTACCATTTAAAGGCCGAGAGTTGGTCCCTTACGACTGTCTGCTGGTGATTTGATCTAGCGAGCTTGACCAGTTGGCGAGGCTTGCTCAAAATACTGTATATGTGTACAGTTATTCCGATTCCCCTAATTCTGATTCCCGTCTCGGCGGGTTTCCCATCTCCAGCAGCGGCTTACGCGGCGAAGCCATTGGTCATCGACGATTGGCTCTGGCCTCAAAGAGTCAACTGTCAACTCGTGCCGTTCGGCGCCGGCGGCCGTACTTACCTGATTCTGGACCAGTCTTTACGACCTGTGGCAGGAGATCAGCTTTGGTTTACTGAAGTGGATGACTTACTGTCTTGGCCTTGTGAGTCTATGCCGGAGGTGAGCGCTGGCATCGTGGTAGCAGCTACCGTGAGGTTATACCGACGCCGTGTTGACCCTGGATTCACACCTGAATCGATACACAGCTGGCTTATCCGTCGGCCTTACGCCACCTACCTGGTGAGGGCCGAAGGGCGATCAATGATTGATAATGGTATCCACCCCGGAAGCCTGTTAGTGGTTGACCGCAGCTGTGATCTGCATGACGGTGATATTGTTATCGCTGGGTGTATTGAGGGGTTCCTGGTCAAGCAGTACCGGACGAGACCAGACCGCCTTGTGTCAGGCAACTCGGAATACCCCGACATTGCTCTTGAGAGCGTTCCGAAATACGGCCTGGATGGTGTCGTGATCGCCAGTCTGACGCGCCACAGGGGGTTAGAATGAAGCGCTGGGATTTACAGTCGAACCAAATTGCGCTGGTAGACATCAACAATTTCTACGTGTCCTCGGAAAGGGCCTTTGACCCGTGTATTCGGAACAAGCCCGTTGTGGTCTATTCCAACAACGACGGCTGTGTCATTGCTCGATGTGCTGAAGTTAAGGCGATGAATGTGAAGATGGGAACCCCCGTTTTCGAGGTACGTAAACTATTTGAGGAGCATGGAGTCGTGGCTCGCAGCAGCAACTACACGCTATACCACGATATGTCCTGTCGGTTTGTTGCCTCGCTGGAGCAGTTCTGTCCCGATGTGGAGCAGTACAGCATTGATGAGAGCTTCCTGCATTTCCGAGGCTTTGGTGAGCAACTGGCAGCCCACTGCCAGCGTTTGGTTGCTGCCGTGCGCCAGTGGACCTCAATGCCTTGCTGCGCCGGTATAGCGCCTACACGTACGCTCACGAAGGTGTGTAACCATTTTGCGAAAACGCTCGGTATTCCGGGCGGCGTCTTGCAACTAAGCTCCGAATATCAGCGCCAGCAATTGTTAAAGCAACTACCGGTCAGTGAGGTTTGGGGCATTGGTCGCAGACTGGCGCAGCGTTTTACGCCAATAGGTATTGAAACCGCATGGGACCTGTCTGTATCCCATATACCCACTATGCGCAAGGCGTTCGGGGTCACTATCGAGCGGACCATCCGTGAGCTGCAGGGGACACCTTGTATTGAGCTGACATCATTCGATGAAGCGAAAAACGAAATCGTATCCGGGCGCATGTTCGGCCAGCACATTACTGACTTTGATGGGCTGATGGCTTCAATCGCGAACCATGTGCTGTTGACTTGCGAAAAGCTTGAAGCGCAGAACGGTGTAGCTGGGAGGCTGGCTGTCTCAATACAGGGCAGGGCGCCGGGGGGCGGCTGGCTAGAGCAGTCCGCCTACACAGCCCTCAGTCCAGCGAGCAGTGCACCGCAAGTATTGGCACAGGCGGCGCGCAGCTGCTTGCGGGAAGCGTTTGTCAGAGGTCATGAATACCGGCGCGCTGCTGTGATGTTATCTACCCTTGAGATTGCGTCTGAATCTCAGAGTGACCTGTTTGGCGTGAACTCGGCAAAAGCTGATGGTGTAGCCAATTGCCTTTCGGCAGTCAACAAACGGTTTGGCCGGGGGAAAGTAGTTCTGGGTAGCGCGAAACTCTCTGAAAACTGGAAGATGAAACGCGAGTTTTTATCGCCAGCCTATACGACTGATTTCTCACAGATACCAGTTGCGCGAGCACACTAAAACCGAGTTTTGCGATTGTTCCGCCCTGACGCTGCCTGAACATAACAGGCGCCACAATTAAGGTGCGATTACAGGGATTTAGGCAAATCAGCTTTGTGGCCAAGGGCTCCAAGTGCGAGAAGCTGAACAGAAGCATATAGTGCACGGTGAACCTGCGGGTTGTAATTGGGAGTGAGGCGACCGATGAGTGTTTGTATCGGGTGCCGAATCTGGTAGTACTGTCAGCTTTGAACTGTTATTAATCTCGAATAAACCAGGTAGATTATGCAACACTTCAAAGCCTCACTCAATCCTGAAATGGAGCGTTTTAACAGTCCGTCTAAACTGATTTAGCGGATTTCTCCCCTTATCCATTTGTAGCTATATATCTAAAGAGGATCTCTATAAATTAAGTTTTCCTTAATTTTATCGCCCTGGATTCCCCATTATTCGGTCCTAGATTCAACTTGTAAGTGCATATCTCAATGGAGCTAGAAAAAGCGGCCAGTTGCCCGTAGACTTCTCGCTTTT
>NZ_CANLDD010000120.1 GCF_947489355.1 uncultured Microbulbifer sp.
GAGTTCGGCAGCTTTTAACTGAAAATATTGGAATACAGAATGGAAAATCAACACCGAAAAATTAAGGGCTACCGCGAGCTCAGCGAGGAAGAGGTAGCGCTTATGAATGAGGCTAAGGGCCTGGCTGAAAAGTGCGGTGCGTTAATCGAAAAGCTGGAGGCGCATCCGGATACTGACAAACGGTGTGTCTCTCTGGGTAAGACCCAATTGCAGCAGGGCTTTATGTGGGCAGTTCGTGGGGTTGCTCGCCCCGAAACCTTTTAAAAGGAGCGCCTGCAGTGATCACGGCCTCCACCCAAATCAAATAGGAGCTGCATCGTGAGTATGGAGCTAATGGTCAAGGCAATGAAGGTCAAAGTGGGAAATCCGCTGCGCAAGCTGGTGCTCCTTAAATTGGCTGACAACGCTAGTGACCAAGGTGAATGCTGGCCAAGCTATCAACATATCGCTGACCAATGTGAAATCAGTCGGCGCTCAGTTATTGCCCATATCAAGGCGCTAGAGAAAAGCGGGTTTCTGAAAATCAACAATCGGAAATCAACGAATTCCAGCAAGCTAAATGCCAGTAATTTGTTTGTGTTGACTCTGGATAAGGGTGGTGAATCTCCTGCACTAGGTAGTGAATCTCCTGCACCAGCTGGTGAATCTCCTGCACCAGGTGGTGAATCTCCTGCACTAGGGGGTGGTGAATCTCCTGCACCCAGAACCAGTCACTCTCTTGAACCAGTCAATGAACCTAATACTTCCTCGACAAACGCTGCCAAAGAAAATCGGGTGAAAGCTACCGACGAAGATTACGCTTTGGCGAATTTTATTCTCGAAGGTGTTCGCAGGCTCCAGCCTAAATTTAAACCTCCCAACCTGGACAGGTGGGCTGACGACTGCCGAAAACTGCGTGAACTGGATAACCGTTCACTGCGAGAGATAGCCCGAGTGTTCACTTGGGCCAACAACGATAATTTTTGGCAATCCAATATCCTCAGCCCAGCCAAGTTGCGTAAGCAGTTTGACCAGTTACAAATCAAGTCGAGTCAAAGCAAGGGAAGTGCAAATGAAAACCATAACTCAGGCCCTGGCAACCGCCTCCAGCAGGAGCACGCACAAATCAACGCCGCGTTCGCTAGAGCCTCAGCACGAGAAGCTGCTGCTGGCCCTGTGGAAGCGCATGACCCAACTGTACGGCCACAAGTGGTCGTCCCAGCACGCTCTGTACGACTCCGAAGCGGATAAGGCTGCCGGCTGCTACAGCGAGGATTTCATGCTGTGGGCGAAGAAGACCCAAGATCTGAGCGAGATGGCATGGCGCCGTGGTATGAACTACGTCGAGTACAGAAACCAGGAGGCGGCCCAGCAGGGCGAGTTCGACAGCTGGCCACCCAACTACGCCGAGTTTGTTGGTATGTGTATTCCGGTTCCTGGATCACAAATATTCCGGGCATTTGAGCCCAAGAAGCTACCCGACCAGAGTGCCCAGGAGCGATCCAAGGTGGTTGGGCGCCAGACGCTGGACAGCCTGAAATCCCTGTTTACGGAAGCGGCAGAGTAAATCGAATGCGCACTTTGGAATTCACCCTGCCCCATGCCACGCCATCCAACAACCAGTTGTTGCGGATGCACTGGAGAAAGCGCAGGGCTGTGAAAAAGCAGCTGGCCATGGAAGTGGCGGCAGCCCTGGTGAGAAGCGGTCAGCGTCGGCCCAACGAGCCCCTGGCACAGGTGTATATCGAGATTGAACGCGGTTCTGCTGGTGAACTGGATGATGACAACCTGCAGGGTGGCACAAAGCTGCTGATCGATGTGCTTGAGAAGCCCAGCCAGACCAATCCCCACGGCCTGGGCCTGATTGAGAACGATAACAACCAGTGCGTGGTTAAGCGCCGCGTCACCCAGGCTCTGGCCAAGCGCGGCCAGGGCTACACCCGAGTACTGATTGCGGAAGTGCTGGAGTGAGCCAAGTTGAGCTGCCTAAGAGATTCCGGCAATTTGTTGGTTAATCGAGATAGGGGAACAGATGATCAATGAAATCAGCATTCGCGAGCGCTTGTGGGAGTGGTCCAGGGCTTATCCTGAACGGGCAGGGGATTCGGTGAGCTGGCCCCGTATGGCGGCATTTGGCCGAAGGATGCTATCAGGGTGCAGGGAGAGCCCGGAGCCGATAGATTACGAGAGGGCAGCCCTCACGGATACTGCAGTACTGGCTTACCTGAATGTGATAGCAAGGCGCCAGGACAAGGAGAAGGCTGTGCTGGAGAAGAAGGTTTTTTGGTTGCGGTATTACTACCGGTGGGAAATGCGGGATGTGTGCAGGAAGGTTGGTCAAGGTAAAACCTGGGTGGTAAATATGTGTCGAATGATTGAGGGAACATTGGAGGCGTTTCTTTTGGCGCAGAATGCCGCATAACTGGCTTTTAATACAGTCTGTATGTATTGACAGTGCGCACGTGTATCTACTATTCTAAGCTAAGCTGTCGCGAAGTATGCGCAGCGGGACCATACCCCCCCTTTGAAAGCCCCGTCAGGTTGATCCGGCGGGGCTTTTTTGTGTCTGTATCTAGACAAATTACCGTGATCTGTGGCAAATTGAGTCATTCGCCGTCACTCTTTAATTATTGTTGTAATTTTTTAACGTTTCTGGGCATTAGGTACCAGAGAACTCCAGCGATTAAGTACTGTATGGAGATAACTTCAGTTAAGTTTGCCTCGCCGGTTCGATCACTTATCACCAGTATCAGAAGCATGGTGGCGGATACTAAGCATAAGAAAATAGCGAACCAAATCAGGTTGAAGCTCGCCAAGAGACTTTTGGAAGCTCGAACCAGGAAAACGCCCAGGGTTACATATAACGACAGAATAAATAGTTGGTACTCTAGATACGGCGATGTCCATCCCCACCCTGGGGGGTGTGTCCATAACATCATCGGATAAGTGCCAAAGATCCAGAATAGACCTATAGCCTTCAGGGCAAAGGGGAGATACTTGGCGCGAGTAATGTCGTCCATAGTCTTTCCCAGAGCGGAGACCGCTTGTATGTTGTTTTGGTCACGTTCAATAATATAGACGAAATGGTTCCTGGCCCGTCCCGTGCGGGCTTTTTGGCATCCGGTAAGTCAATTTGAAAACGACTACGTCACAAAAGAGGAGTTGTCTTGTCGTTGTTGTTAATTTTCGATGTCTCTGGCATTAAA
>NZ_CANLDD010000121.1 GCF_947489355.1 uncultured Microbulbifer sp.
GCACAACGATGGTATACCACCTGCAAAGGCGGAAGAAAATCTTAACTTACTGTCCGGAAAAAGTTGACCACTACACTACAGTTGTTTACCAGCTGGCATAGCCATATCTGGCTATGCTGGATCTGCCTCAACCTCCATCAAGGGAATGTGTCAGATTTGGTCTAAACTAATCCAGATCAGACTGATCTGGCCCCCTACTGCCCGCTGGTAGAGGCGTACATGGCACAGAACGAGGTAGATCCACTGGCGCTTGTCGCAGCGCTCAAAGGATACTAAATGGAAAATCAGCCTGTTGTAAAAAGCACTCGGTTTTGGCTATGGATCTCGATTCTTATTTTTGCTGCTTCCAACTCAGTCGTAGCAAAAATCGGGGAGCTCGGAGCCCATCATCCCATTCATGGAAACAACCCCATATCTTTTTGTAACCTCTTGTTCGCTGGAAATCTCTTGGCGGGTATCACCCTTTTTATCATCTACAGGAAAGATTGGCGCCTCAGCATTTTAAAACAGTACCCTTTCAAAGACTGGTTTTACATGTTTGTGCTTGTCTTGATGTCTGGAGTTCTTGCTCCCGCCTTCTTCTTTATTGCTCTAATGATCACGGAAGTGACCAATGTCGTTTTGATCTCAACTCTAGATGCTCCCTTAGGACTCTTGTTAGCCTATGTCATGTTTCGGGAGGCGCCTACAAAGTTCTCAATAGTGGGGGCCCTAGTTGTAACGGTTGGTGTTATTGCTATTTTTGCCTTAAATCAACCGCCGATGGAAAGGCCGATGAGCATGAAAATGCTGGACGTTGGAAACCCTGAAGTGAACCAGTTCCTACAAACCCTCCCCAAAGCCGGAGAAATTTTAACCGCTATAGCAACACTCTTAGGTGTCATTGCCGTTCAGGTGAGCCGGAAACTACTCGACCGCATCCCTATTGGCGTCTTTTCAGTTTTCCGCATGCTTGCAGGGGTGATCCTCTTTACGATCATTGTCCTCTCTGTATTTGGCCCCAACCACTTTAACGATCTCCTTTCCCCTTTCCTCTGGGTGTGGATGCTTGTATATGGAGCGATCATTATCGTTTTTGGGCAAATCACCTGGTTTAAAGGGCTCCAAGGCGGGGCGAGCTCTGCTGACATCTCTATCTCGACAGCCATCACTCCCGTTGCCGGCATCTTCTTCGCTTTTCTTATCCTGCAAGAGATCCCCAACTTTGCTCAAATCGTTGGAGGGATCATCATCATGGCTGGAATAGGGATCTCACTACTCGGCCAATATCGTGAACAAAAGGCTCTCAATGTGAGGTATGAAACGCCGTGCTCATTTAAGGGTGTATAGCGCCTTCAAGCGGCAGCGCATTGATCTGACGCTGCACTGGCATGTCAATAAGGATCGATTGTGTTGCTTATAGAATCAACCCCCAGACCTTGATGATGGCGACAACATCAAGGCGTTTGCCGAGACGGCTCAACAGATTCTCATCACTCTCGGTCTGGTCCAAGTGGGGGATGGCTGATCTTGCCCACCAGCAACGGACACGCCATTAAGCAGTTTGCTGTGCCTCAAACGCTCCTGGGCTGAGGTAGCCGTTGGCGCTGTGAAGGCGGGTTCGATTGTAATCCACTTCTATGTATTCAAACACCGTTTCACGCATCGCCAGTCTTGTTGGAAAGCGTTCGCCATGAATCGATTCTACTTTTAGTGAGTGGAAAAATGTTTCTGCGCAAGCGTTGTCGTAGCAGTTTCCCTTCGCGCTCATGCTACATTCCAGATTATGCGCTTTGATCAGCGACTGATAATCTTGGGAGCAGTATTGGCTCCCCCGATCAGAGTGCACGATAACTCCCCTAGGCATTTTTCGTCGCCTCAGGGCCATACGCAAAGCATCACAGACCCGTGTGGCCGTCATTCGCTCTGACATCGCCCAGCCGACAACCAGGCGGCTATAGAGATCTATCACTACAGCCAGGTATAGCCAGCCTTCTTCTGTCCATAAATAGGTGATGTCCCCAACCCATTTCTGATTCGCCGCCGTAGCATTGAAGTTCTGCTTCAGTAGATTGGAAGCCACCGGCAGATTGTGCTTCGAGGAGGTAGTGGCCTTATACTTCTTGACTGCCTTAGCCCGCAGCCCCTGTCGCCGCATGCTGGCAGCAATTGTCTTACGGTTATACACATTACCTCGGCTTGTGCCAGTTCCTTTGTCAGCCGCGGTGCGCCACTGCGTTTTTTGCTGGCCGTAAAACACTCCTGTACCTGGCGATCCAGCTGGTCCCGATGTTGCTGTCGCTTGGAACAGAGTGTTCCTCTGGCTACCCAGTCGTAGAAGCCGCTGCGGGATACGTTCAAAACCCGCACCATTGCCTTGACGCTGAACTCTTGCCTGTGTTCTTGCATGAAGGCGTACCTCATTTCAGGCTCTTTGCAAAGTACGCCGCGGCTTTTTTTAAGATTGCCAGTTCCTCTGCCTGCTCCGCCAGCTGCCGTTCCAGCCGGGCATTCTCAGCCGCTGGCTGTTTCTCGGCATCTCCTCGATCCTGGTGTAATCTAGCCTTACTCCGCCAGCCGTAGATCTGGGAGGTATGCAGGCCGAGCTGTTTGGCTGCAGCGCTTACGCCCACCTTAGCCGCCAGCGCCAGGGCCTCTGACCGGTACTCCTCGGAGTATTGCTTGCGAGTGGTTTTGGTTGATTTCTTTGGTCTTGCCATGGGTCACCTCTGTCGCGTAGTTTATCGCTTAAGAGAGTGTCCGTCGTTGGTGGGCAAGATCAGTCATCAGATAGTGACTGATGTCCCGGCTTGTCTCTGCGATGGAGCGTAGGGTATCGCGCCAAACCCGGTAGCTGCTGCGGTGTATATCAAACGCCTCACAAAGGCGCTGAACAGCGTAGCTCTCCTGCAATCGCTCAATTATCGAGAATTGTTCAGCGAGTCCGACATCAAGAGAGCTGTAGCCTTTTTTAAGATTTCTTTCTCCTCTTCGACACGTCTGAGCTTGCGCTCTAGTCCAAAAGGGAGACCCCCCGGCTTTGCCGGGGAGGCACGCATAGTTTGACAGATCCGGAAGTCCCATAGTA
>NZ_CANLDD010000122.1 GCF_947489355.1 uncultured Microbulbifer sp.
GGGTTTATCCTTGGTTTTGGTTTCAGGTTTCGTCACCTTCATCAAAACCGGTAAACCCCCTCTTTTCAAGGAGATGTTTCAGATTTGGTCTGAACTAATACAGCTAATTAATTATTTTTCCCGAAACAAGGTGACGCGCGTTTGTAGCTGCCACCGAAATATTCGGGATTGATAGATTCTTCGCAATCGATCCCGTAAATTTCTAGATTGAGCCTGTACGGCTGAGCTTGAGAATATGAGCCCAATGAATGGCGGCGCCGCTTCCATGCAGGTTACGGGTGACTTTCTCCGACTGCCATTTATCCAGATTTGCAGTCAATTTCTCAGCCATTTTTTTTTCTTTGGACGAAACGAAGTCAAGCTCCTTAAGTATTGATCTGGTACGGTCAAATAGGACTTCATTTGGATGCGTCTTACCCTTTGACAGAAGTGATTTGGCCCATTTCAGCCCAGAAAGACTTTGCTCAGAGGCGGTGAGAGTCAGTTCAGATTGAATAGGGGTTGCTTGGCCTGGCTCCAATGCCGGAATATCTATCGAGTTGGGCAAGTTTTCCAGCATATCTGAAGTGGGCATCTTCTTCGGTGTGTCATAGGGCATTGTCACAAGGTCGGGGCAGCACACATGCATGATATCGTAAAGCACCTGGCCGTTGCCTACACGCGATGGGTCAGCACTCAGGACAAGTTGGTAAAAATACTTACTGCCAAGCGTGACACCCATCACCTCAGTACGAGGCATCTTTGCCGCGTGATGGCGACTTCTATTTGCCCGATAGTGGCGGATTGACATTTCAATGCCACGATTTTCAGGCAATGCGGCCGATTTCTCGGTATTGGAGATGACGTCACCCATCCATGCTTTGAAGTTTTCGGTCGTCGAAAAATGCTCCTGGTAGCCAAAGAGGAAGCTCACAAAATTCGTGGAGCCGAACTTCAGATAGAAATCCCGGTGATCCTCACCGCCTGCACCCGGGAAATTTACAACTCGCCCCTGGTTATTACCGAGCGATAGAATATGGGGTGCATATCGTCCCAGGTTGTAGTCCAGCCAATTCTCGACGCTTTGCTCTGCTGGAATACCTATCCGTTGAATTTTCATTCCTGCATTTAATTTTAAGCCAAACTTTTGGGCGATCTGCGTAGCGCAGTTGTAATCCTCCTCCTTGCGCTTGATCGAATGAAAAAGGATCGAACCATCAGTGAATGCACTTTCCAAGCCATAGATTTTGACAGCGTAGATGAGCAGAGCTAACACCACTCTACTATCCAGCCCACCTGTTAAGTCTAAGCGGATGACGCGGCCTGATTGCAAAATAGCCGCGATGCGGGAAGACCAGACCGATACGAATTGTGCAATTGCTTCTTCGTAGCTCATTTCCTTAAAGAAACTACGATTTTTAGAAACCTGTTTGAGACCTGATTGCCTAATTTCAAGAACCTCTGATGCAGAAAGCTGCTTGATTTCTTTATAGATGGTCTGTTCAGACACTGACTGGAGGCAAAATGTACGTTGAGCGTACCAAGCACGTAAATGATGGGGAAGAACGGTCAGATTTCAGCCACGATTTTTTGCAATCTGCACAAGCTGCCGGAAAGAACTACAGATAGCCCACTTATCACCGCTCTGATAAAAATAGACTGGGAAATACCCACGATAATCCGTTTCCAACACAGCGCAATCGCTTTTTAAGCGCACATGGGCATAGCATCCATCACTGTCTGCTTCAAAGGGTGTGCTGTTTGGGTTCAGCAAAGCGTTACATACGAAATGGGTACCGGAAAATGTGTAGCCCCAGAGCTTTTCTTCCGTCGGAAGGTTACCTTGGTCAAAAAAGAAATCTTGATTTTGCATTATCAACTTTCCATGAATATTAAACTTTATATTATCACAGATCAGACGTTGGTGATTAATAATCGAGGCAGGGCATTTATAGCCGTCTTCAACTTATAAATCAGGATACCCATCTTTCATAGGTGGTTATTCTTTATGAGGGGTTCTATGTTGGAAATAAATAGGATTTTTCTTCTCTTAACTGTTTTTCCATTTTTCTCGCGGTTTTAACGTCGGCACAAGGTAAGACTCTATACACAACATTCAATAGTTGTTCCAGTACATACTCACGTTTTTTGATGTTTTTCCTGGTGCCGCAGCCAAAGGGTTTGGGGAGAAGGCTGGACATTCGGAAAGCGCAGTTTTTACCCGAGCCGAACAAGATAGGCTCACCTGTTTTTTTATTCTGCAAATCATAAACACCTGGCCCGAAAGGAGCGATGAATATATCATTCTTGCGTGGGTCTGGAAAAGCTTTCCAATCTGTCCATTCGTTCATTGTGGTCGCCTCTATTTCTAGTGCCAAGTAGCACTTCTTTGATGATGGGTTTGTTACAGAATTAAATCCACTTAATTTCAGCCACTCCTATTTTTTATCCGGTTAGGTATCGGCCAAACCCTATCACCCAAAGAAGAAGCTTTAAAATCTGTAGCGCATAGAAATCACACGCCTACCACATTTCAAAACTCTTCAAACCTTCTTGGAGCAATCCAAACCAACAATTTCCCGCCAAACCCCACGATCTCTAAGGCCTTACGGCCACCTCGATCAAAAAACGTACAGTGAAAATGGCCGCCGGTCACTCCTCCCCACGCCTGCCGATTTTTGGCGTTCTTTTGGTTGGTGAAATGAGACTAGCGGCCCTGGCCTGAGCTGGTGCGGGCTCTAGGGCTATTTGGGATTTCTCAAAGTGAAAGATTTTGAAAAGATGTGAAGTTCTATTTCAATGCTGAGGCCATCCTCTATCACCTTGTGCCTTGCTCGGATGACTGCCCTAAAGCAAGCTGAGAGGAGCGGTAGGAGTGTAGAGTGGAGAGTGGAGATCATTTTCTTGGCGCGTATTTGTCACCGGCCTAGGGGCTGTTCCCGTTTCACATGGGTAGCCATAGGAAGGCACAAGCCATAGCTACTGTGCTTTGATAGCA
>NZ_CANLDD010000123.1 GCF_947489355.1 uncultured Microbulbifer sp.
AGAGCTACTGTTGAGGGACGAATGTTTTTACGACGTTGGAATTCAGATATAAATCGTTGCACCTCCCTTATTATCGCGGTGGCTTTTTTATTGAGTTGTAAAGTTGAAACGTCCATGATTAATCCCTAAAAAGGGGCCCAGTACCAAAGGCCCTAAGCTTGGGGGTTACAGCTGACTGAATGCGCCAGGGGCGCGGTGGAAATTCTTTATCTCCTGTTCTTTGCTGCGGCTTCACCGGCCAGGGCAAAGTAGGCAGCGCCGTCTTCGTAGTCGTCTGGTACAAACACCCCGCAGCTTGCACGAGATTGCTTCAGTAGCACCATAAACTGCCATCCCTGCTCTTCCGTGAGATCAAACCCGTAGAGGGCATTAAAAGCTGCAACGGTTTTGGCCATGGAGCGTTCGCCGTTTTCCGAATCACGTTGTTCAGCACGGTCACGCATATGCTGAGCGGCTTTTTTCAGGAAGGAGTGGGCGCTGTTGTCTGGTGGTGAAACCGTTTCAGAGCTCACGCGGCTTCGCTCCCATTGATTTGCTGTGCGAGGTGATCGAGGGATGCGAGGTAATCAGTGGCAGCTTCCCGGCTTTCGCTGAGGGCGTTTTGTATGGCCTCTGCACGGTTTGCGCCGTGGCCCTGTGCCAGGCCTGAAGCAGGGCTAAGGAGATCGTCTGGGTTGATGTTTAGGCAAGCGTGGTAGCGCAGGCTGCCGTCGAACCTACGCCGGCAGATCATATGCCCGAGGATATCGCCCTGCAGCACAACGGTTTCCATGCCGACCACTGGCCTATCGGGGTTTTTCCCTGTGTCGGTGATTGGGGCTGTTATAAATTTGATGCGCTTCATACGGTGTTCTCCCCCTGGTTGCGTATGCGAATAGTTTTAATGGTGGGTTTGCGCTGGAAACGGGTACGGAGTTGTTCCTGGGAATCGGTGCCGGCGCTGACAATGATTGAGGCGAGCAGGCCGAACTGGATCAGGCCGTGTTTAATGGCTTTAGCGACGGCATCGGTACTGTTACGGGCGTGCAATTTAAAGAAGCATTCAGTCAACAGGTTGGCGACATTGGCGATAGAGCAGTGCATGGCGGCGGCGGTTTCAGCATTGCTAAGGCCGCGAGCGCGGTGTGTCAGCGCTTCAGCCTGGCGGGGGGCCAGCTTGCGATAGGTGGCTTCCATGTTGTTCTCCAGTATCCTTAAGTAAATGTAAACATATGGTTATAAATAAAGTCAACACTTGTTTATAAACATTAAAGATGTGTGATTACATGCCTGGGGTCTAGTGAATGAGACATGGGCTCATTTACACTGGGTTCCCACCTGGGGGAACGTGAATAACAACAAGGAGGGATGGGGTAATCACCCCGAAAACCCACCGAAACGAAAAGTAGAATTTTCCCGTCAGCTTACTCGGGTCGTTCAACAAGTTTTCGACCGTGCCTACGACGAAATGCGTCAGGCTGAGGGTGAAGATAGCGCGCATAAGTTGAAAGAAGCTTCTACACATTGGCTGAGGCATACAGGAGCTAGTATGGAAATTGAGCGCGGCCGCGCCCTAAAGGACTTATCTAGGGATTTGGGGCAATCCAGTATGGCCACAACCGATACTGTTTATGTTCACACAGAAAGCAAGGTTCGAGCTAAGAGCGGGAAGCAACGGGACGTAAAGTGATTCCTTGAATTGCGCTTTGAGGTTTTTAATATTTAGTTGTAGTAGTTTAGACTTGATCTGACAGAGCACCGCCTGAGAAACCGGTAACTGTCAGATCAAGTCTGAACTACTACATATAATTCCTATACCCACCCCGAGTCAGAGGATACAGACATGCCACAGCCCGATAACGCCCTCACCGACGTGCCCTATTGGCGCATCACAGCGCTGCGCATTGTGTACTTGCTTATCGTCCTCGGCCTCAGCAGTTTTGTCTGGCAGCAATTGCTGTTCGAAGCGGCCGAACTGGCCACCATGACCGGCATTGCGAAAGCCATGATGGCCACCCTCGTCATTCTGAGCCTGTTTGGCCTTCGATACCCGCTCGATCTGCTGCCCGTGCTGATCTTCGAACTTGTGTGGAAGATGATCTGGATGCTTCTGATAGCCCTTCCCGCCGCTTTGGATGATCGGTGGACCAGCAGCACTGAACGGGTCTTTTTCGAATGCGCTGGCGTGGTTGTGCTGTTCGTCATCATTCCGTGGCGTCATGTTTGGGCGCGGTGGTTCACCCGGCCCGGCGAGCCATGGCTTCCCACCAATCTGCCTGAGGGACACACCATAGCTCGTCGGTAAGCTGGGTTTGATGCTTCTTGACGATCTGTGGTTCGAAGGTGCCGGCGCGGTCCCGTGGTGTCTGCAGCCCGAAGCTGCCCGCCGGGCTTTTCATGGTCTTGGATGTATGGCCATTTTTGCGGTTGGGCTTGCCCTCGCCGGCGAGGTGCTCCTCCAGCTCCGTGCTCATGGCTGCTTCGGTAAGCTGTTTGATCAGAGGCGTCAGGATGCCATCTTTGCCGCTGAGGTCTTTGCCCTCACGCAGCGCCTTGACAGCAGTATCCATATTGAAAGTAGGTTTGGTCATGGGTCATCTCTTTTTTGCTAATGATAAAGAAATGACACAGAATTCTGAACACTACCCTAATCCAGAAAAGTCGCTCGCCGTATCCAAGGCTATTGGGGCAGCCTCGGCGAAGCAAAAGGCTGTGCCACTCTCGTCAATTGCAGAGCGCAAGGTGTCATTTTGGCTAGGTGTCGGAGTATTCTGGATGCCGTATATTTTCGCCTGGCTATTACTGCGCCCAGGACATAGTAAGGATGCGCGCGTGCTGGGGTTTGTTTGGCTGACGCTGTATCTGTTAATCATACTGGTCTAGTCCAAAAGGGAGACCCCCCGGCTTTGCCGGGGAGGCACGCATAGTTTGACAGATCCGGAAGTCCCATAGTAA
>NZ_CANLDD010000124.1 GCF_947489355.1 uncultured Microbulbifer sp.
CACCACGTTCAGCCACAAGCTGCTTTACCCGGCGACGGATGCCGGTGGTGCCGACATCCAGTGACCGGGCCGCCTCTAATTTGAACTCGGGTGAGAAGGATCTACGTTGTTTATTCATTGAACACCTCTGTCTCAGGCAGCGACTTTACCACCTAAATTGGTGTCCGGGATTAGTAGACCACTACATACTCATAACCACGCCCTAAAGACGTGGGTTTCTACATCCAAACTAAAAGTTTAATAGACATAAACGGCGCCGGCATATTCGGTATCGTTATTACTCTGATCTCCATTGATTCCGGTAGCACTGCTATCTTCATCGGCTGCCCCCACGGCCAGGGTATTGCCATCCCCACTGAGGCTGAGTCCAGGAGAGCCGAAGTAATCTCTTGCACCGGTATTACTGGCTTTTACATAAGCTCGCTGGGCCCAGGAGGATTGGTTGCGAAGAAACACATAGACCGCCCCAGCGTCATTGGCGCTGTTATTGTTCTGATCGCCACCAACCCCTTTGGCGTTGCTGAATTCATTGCTTGCCCCTACGGCCAGGGTATTGCCATCTTCACTCAGGCTGAGCGCCAAGCCGAAGAGGTCCCCTTCATTGGTATTACTGGCTTTTATATAGGCCTGCTGAGACCAGGTATTATCGCTGCGAAAAAACACATAGACCGCTCCAGCTTCACCAGAACTGTTGTTGTTCTGGTCACCATTGATCCCTGTGGCACTGCTGGATTCATGGCTTGCCCCCACGGCCAGGGTATTGCCATCCCCACTTAAGCTGGGTCTCCCGAAGAGATCGCCCTCATTGGCATTGCTGGCTTTAACATAGGCTTGTTGTACCCAGGAGTCTTCGCTGCGGCTGAAGATATACACGGCCCCAGCCCTTGGAGCGTCGTTATTCTTTTGATTGCCATTGATCCCGCTAGCACTGCTGGATTCATCAGTCGCCTGTACGGCCAGGGTATTGCCGTCCGCACTTAGGCTGAGGTCCCAACCGAATTGATCACCCGCCTCAGTATTGCTGGCCTTTATATAAGTTTGCTGTGCCCAAGTGGCTTCACTGCGGTTAAAGATATACACGGCACCGGCTCCTGGGGCGTCATTATTGCTCTGGCCACCATCAATCCCAGTGGCGCTGCTAGATTCACCGGCAGCCCCCACAGCCAGGGTATTACCATCTTCACTTAGGCTTAGGGAACTACCAAAGTAGTCACTTGCCTCGGTATTGCTGGCCTTCACATAGGCTTGTTGAGCCCAGGTGCCCTCGGTGCGACTGAAGAGATACACGGCACCAGCAAAATGTGCATCGTTACTGGATTGGTCGCCATCGATTCCAGTGGCGCTACTGGACTCCTTATAAGTCCCCACGGCCAGGGTATTGCCATCAGCGCTCAAGCTGAGACGCCCACCGAAATTGTCGTCTACATCGGTATTACTAGCTTTGAGGTAGGCCTGTTGGTTCCAGGCACCATCATCACGGCTAAAGATATAAACGGCACCGGCACTTCGGGCGTCGTTATTACCCTGGTCACCATTGATTCCGGTAGAGCTGCTGGCTTCACGAGATGCTCCCACGGCCAGGGTATTGCCATCCCCACTCAGGCTGAGAGCCCAACCAAAGAGGTCGTATGCATTGGTGTTACTGGCCTTAAAGTAGCCAATGCTGTCGGCCAGAGTACCACTGACCGAGAGGGTTTCCGAGTCATTACATATTTCCTGTACTCCCTCCCCATTGCAAGCCTGCAGGATGTATTGTGCATTGGTACGGGTATAGAGAGGCACTTCCAAAATCAGGGTCTGAACGCCCTGCTCAACGCTTGCACCAACTGGGCTAAAACCGGAAGCCCCATCGGGATTTTCCAGAAGTTGGTAATGGGTAGCACCCTCGATATCGGTCCAGTCAAAGCGAAAGCGCTTCACGGCCTCAAAACTCAGAGTGACTCCTTGGGGTTGCCCTAACGTTGGCTCTTCGTTGTCGGGACTTCCTTTGCTAGCTTCGCTGATACCATCGTTACTGGAGCCCGAGTCGCTACAAGCGGTAAATAGTGAGAGCAAAAACGCTAAAACAGCACACTTTATGAATTTACTGAACATTTGGTAATATCCCTGCTTATAAAAACAACCAATATATAAAAACCAATTTGCATTTGCGGATCATATGATGCAGACACCGGTAGAATCAGATTTTCAACCTGAAGAAACGGGGCGCTATCGTAAAAGTTGACCTATGCCCTCAGATAATTGAGTTATTATCAAATCTGCTGTTTCTCGAACTTGATCAAGCAGCGCTTCAGGCGACGAAGAGTCCTCCCTCTCCATCCGTGAATATTATTTTTGTTCTAATTTTGACCAAGCACCCTAAGCCCTGCAGCTTTTTTATTCTTCCACAACCTGCATGCCAAGCCTAAATAGCATAGACAACATTCTCTCTGAATAGATGGTTCTTTAATCGTTTTATCCGGTGCCTTCTTGAAGGTCAATTTTATTGTATTCCTTATTAGGATAGCTGACCAGTGCTTCGAAGCGAAAGCTTAGAAAGTCATCAGTTTTTGTGATCCTTCAGTGGGTATTTTACCGTATCTATTTTGATAAATGGTAGGAAATTTTCTAGGCTGCCAAGTTGACTTCTAATCCATTATTGGTTTAGCAGGCTGTTGGAATAGACTCATGTATTTACTGGCTTTGGTACAATACTCGGGTCGATACCCCACAATGAGATAGTGTATCCGCGGTGCAGATATCACACAGGAAGCTTTGTTCATCACGGTTCACCTGGAAGAATTTGTCCCGAAATCCCACCCGCTGAGAAAGATTCGCCAGGAATTTAATTTGGCATTGC
>NZ_CANLDD010000125.1 GCF_947489355.1 uncultured Microbulbifer sp.
GTCTCAGGCAGCGACTTTACCACCTAAATTGGTGTCCGGGATTAGTAGACCACTACATACTCATAACCACGCCCTAAGGACGTGGGTTTCTACATCAAACTAAACTTGTGCTCCAAGCTCCAAGTTCCATGTGAATTTTTTCATGACAGGTAAACTCTTTACTATCCTCTGCCGTGATCGTATGCAATACCGCCGTATATGGCCTCAGCAGAGCTATAGCGGCCTCTGTTACCCTTTTTTGCGCTTCACTTCTTCAGATAGAGTATACTATATTACACGCTCTACAATGGTCACCAAAACTCCACTGTGTCCCCTGCCAATGACTGTATCAATTTCCCAGTCGCCAACCCGACTCTTCGCATCCACCTCCACCAAACGCTCATAGTTACTTACACGGTTCCATATTTGGTCGCGATTGGTTTTACCATTGCTTCACTTGTGGTATTTTCTACCGTGCCGCCGGAGGTTCATGAACAGTTGGCCACCTCTCGCCTTATCAGCCCATACATGCTGATAGATGCACTCATGGCTCAACAGTGTCAAGTGCTCCTTGAGCAGCCAGCCTGAGATCTGCTCCAGACTCTATTTTTCAGCAAGCTTATCCTCGACCAGGTTTGTCAGCTCTGGGATCATCTTTGTTACTTTTCTGGCCTCTTCACGATGTGAGAGCGCAAACTTCTGGGCTTGCTTGTCCCGATAGCCGCGCTGACCTCTACTCCGTGCTAACTCCCTCGATATCGTTGACCGGTTCACGCCTACAGTCAGCGCAATCTGTGCTTGTGAAAAACCGATTTTATTGGACTTCTCAATCTGGGATCTTTGCTCATAGGACAGTTGTTTGTAGTGTCTCATTGCATATCTCTTGCCGTAGAAAAGCACGAAGCCTAGGGGCAACTCGCCGCTTTTTCTAGGCTCATTAAGATATGCACTTACAGATTGAATCTGAGTCACTAATAGTTCTTATAAGTTCAAGGTTTGAAGAGACAAATTTATATATTTGCTGATTAAAACTCGAGAATCGTGAAAACCCATTCTCATAATCAGAAACGATCATTGCCAGAAGGATTTCAATTCCAGTGGTACTGACCTGATTATACTTATCTCCTTTGATAACTCTATAATGTGGTACCGAAGTTTTGCAATGAAAAGTCAAGCCATAGTCACACCCTCTCCCATCTTGCTCCAGTAAGTAAGATGGATGCCTTCGAACAAGCATAGAAACATGACCATGAACTCGATAGCCAACATGAAGATCATAGTTATCATATTTATCCAGTCCATTCTCACTGTCCCTATAGATTTGCTCGACTAAAACATCGGCCTTTCGAGCTAGCTTGACCGCTTCATCATTTTTCCCATGCAAAAGCAAATGAATTTCTACATTGGGAAATATATTTCTTAACCTACTCACCAGATAATTAAATGACTCTTCATATACACTAACATAATGCGGGTCAGAAATTGCTATTTTTCTAATTTTTACTGGTGCGTCAAAACGTCTATTTTTAAATCGATCATCAAAAAAAGCAATATCTCCAGATAACACAGATTTTTCTAAACCAAGAAATTTGCAAGCACTATAGGTTAAGGCGCCTCGAGTTGAAAAAAAATTCGCTTTTTCAGTTAGATCTTTTAAAACTTTAATATCTCTATCCGTAAACGACCTTTCAAAACTAAGAGAGGATGAAGAAACTCCTAGTGACGTTCCGGCAGCTAAAACCCCAAAAGGAACTCCAGACTTCAGTAATTCAGGTAAAAACCTGTATGTTTTTTCTATATTTCTTCTAATAGCCAGGCATGCAAAAATCACAAAATCAGACTTCAATACTATCGACTCAACACTTTCCCACTTGTCAGCACGAAATACTGTAGAAGATTTAATATCCTCTTCAAATAGCATATTCAAGGCTGAAATAGTAGAGCGTGTAATTAAGCGATCCCCTATATTAAGGCTTCCACAACGAAAAGTAGAAACAATAACAATTTTCATAGCACCTCACAAATCAGAAACCACCCGCGAAGCAGGGGTATAATGAAAGCCCCCTGAGAGGGCTATTGGTCAAAGCCCTTCCAGGCACATGAGCTCCTGACAGCGCTCCTCACTTTCTTAGCTCTTGATGCGCTTCCTAACCACCTCTTCACCTAAACCCTATGTGCATACCCGCTAACTTCTAGCTCAAAAGTGATGGTCAGTGAAACTTCCTTTGAGTTGCAAGCACTTCTGGAAGATCCAGATCTCAGACTAACCCTTGAAAAATCACACTGTATTGGACACGTTGAAATTAGGAGGGGTCATTAGCAGCTTGTGGTTGTGATCTCTCATAGTGTAACTCTCTACCAATTCTATCCTTGCTTAGCAGCAAAAATCACGGAAAGTAGCCCCAATCCTATTTCGCAATGCACCAAATATCGCCTTCTTTCTATATTTCAGAAAAGACAACGTTATACATGCAATAATTCTTAACCCGAGCTTTTCTCTGCGAATCTCTCATATGGCCTCATCATGGAACTCGCCAGTTCGTAGGAGGTCATTTTACCCTGCACATCGGAATGAAAGGAACTTGTCGAATCTCACCACCAGAGGGAGTGAGTTACCTCTTGATTAAATTAAAATAAGCCCAGACTCCAATTATTATAGCCTGACTAAACTAGATAAAATTTGGTTATGGGCTATTCCCGCTTCACCTAGGTAACCATAGGATGGCACAAGCCGTAGCTACTGTACTTTGATTGTAGTGGTCAACTTTTACCGGACAGTAAGTTAAGCTTTTCTTCCGCCTTTGCAGGTGGTATACCATCGTTGTGCTG
>NZ_CANLDD010000126.1 GCF_947489355.1 uncultured Microbulbifer sp.
TCGACAAACTCAAGAGGTGCTATCAAAGCACAGTAGCTATGGCTTGTGCCTTCCTATGGCTACCCATGTGAAACGGGGACAGCCCCTAGTGCGAGCTTTGACTCAAAGAGGCAGGCTCAGGAATGGGCTCAAGATACTGAATATCAAATACGTCAAGGAACGTACGGCAAGCCCCGCGCGGGCACTTTTGGCGACCTAATGGAGCGCTTCGCTGAGTCGGTATCACCTGGCCGAGCTGGGGCAAGGTGGGAAATAGTACGGCTGAAGAAATTTTCATCAGATCCCATCTCTCAAATATTGCTGTCCGAGCTCAAAACGCAGCATTTTGCAGAGTTTCGTGATCGCCGCCTCACCGCTATATCACCAGGGTCCGTAAATCGAGAAATTAATCTATTGGGCTCTGTATGTCGCTATGCGCTACGCGAATGGCATCTCCTTGATCATCATCCAATCCAGGGGCTGGAGCGTCCGCGCGATCCACGACCGCGTGATCGGCGTATCAGCATGCAGGAAATAGATCAAATCTGTGCAGCCTTGGGTTGGCAGGAAATGGCGCCTCAAACCCGCCGTCAGGAAGTTGCTTGGACATTCCTGGTAGCTCTGGAGACAGCAATGCGGCTAGGGGAAATATTGGCACTGAACCATGAAGATCTGAATTTAGAGGGGCGCTATGTTACTGTGCAAGTCTCGAAAAACGGGGATAAAAGGCATATACCATTGTCTCGACGAGCGGTAGAGCTATTCAAAATGGTACAGGATAGGTCCGGGAGTTTTTTACAGGTTGGACGGGATGTAGCCAGTGCGCTATTTAGGCGTGCTCGTATTAATTCCGAGATTGATGATCTGCGTTTTCATGATACTCGCCATGAAGCTCTTACGCGGCTGGCTAGGAAGCTGGACGTGCTCGACCTGGCACGCATGGTGGGGCACCGTGACCCACGCTCATTAATGATCTATTACAATGCGACAGCCACTGAAATTGCTTTGCGCTTAGACTAAGCAGTCACACAGGTATAGATGCATGCTTCATGTAGTGATTACCCTGGTAATATAGTCAATGCTTGACCGCTACTTGGGCCCTATATAGCATCCTGCATATGGTTACAGCCATGGTCGTAAATCGCTCGGTATTTTTGCTATTTAGTGAAAAAGCCTATGGAGGTGCAAGTTGGAATACCAACCTTATATTGAGGTAGACCCCCAAAGAAGAGGGGGCAAAGCATGTATCAAAGGAACAAGGATTGCAGTCGCAGATATTCTAGAAATGTTGGGCGACGGGATGTCGTTTAGTGAAATCATTGATGACTACCCCGACCTCAATTCAACCAAAATCAGGGCTGCACTGAGTTACGCAGCAGCTCAGCAACGTAAGGGGAGGGCTGCATAAGTGCTTCTCCTGGATGAGAACCTTTCCTACAAACTGGCTCCTCGATTAAATGACATTTATCCAGGGATCATTGCGGCAAGGACTGCAGGCCTGCTAGGGAAAAAAGACTCGGACGTTTGGAAATACGCCACCGAAAACAATTTGACAATTGTCACCAAAGATGGCGAGGATATGAAGGACTTGCAACGCCGATTTGGCCACCCGCCTAAAATTATCATTCTTACCCTTGGCAATTGCAGGATCTCTGCGATAGAGAACCAGCTGAGAAACCGGCAAGCAGAAACCGCTACTTTTCTAGACAATGAAAGGCGCCCTTACCTGGCTATATGACCCGCGGGCGGCCAGGCCCAACCCTTCTTGACGGTCGCTGTCTCTTAGCCCAGTCCCGTACTTCCTCAGAAACCCACCGGCGCCCTCCGACACCATTGATCTTTACTGGTTGTGGGAATCCAGGCTTTGCTGATATCCTGAAAACGGTTGACTCACTACAGCTCAAATAAGTTGCAATATCTTCGCTGGTCCAAAGTCGAGTATGTGCACCTCTAAGCGCAGCAGTGATTGTATCTACGATATTTTCAACGTCGTTCATTGTTGTTCCTTCCTGAAAACTACGGTGCAATCAAAACCGTGCCTATTGGCGTCCAGCCAAACAAAATCCATGGCCGTCACGAATGATTTCTCCTGCCTGCTCCAGGGCATCGAAAACGGGTTTAACGAATCTGTTGCCGCCGCGCACGGCGTTGTTGATGCGCCTCAACACGGGACGGGCGCCGAATTCACCGGAGCAAATACGGTCGGCCAGCTCGATCTGTTCCTGGCTGAGATCGGCGTTTACATGCCGTTTACCGACCGTTGATAAGCGTTTAGCTGGCGTTGAAGGCCGTTTACAACCCGTTGACAACCGTTTACCGACCGTTAACAAATGTGTTAACAGCTGTTTACAAGTTGTTAACGGCCGTTTACAAGCCGTTGACAACGGCTGAGCATCCGTTGACAACCGTTTACAAACCGTTGAAGCAGCGTTAAACCCTAGTAACGCCACCAGCCCTACCACATCAGTGATGATTGCCAGGGCGAGGAATCCGGCGTGCTGTAATCGCACGGGGTCTATGTTGAGTGTGCTGGCCAGGCTGTT
>NZ_CANLDD010000127.1 GCF_947489355.1 uncultured Microbulbifer sp.
CTTTTGCGTTTTAGAGCTATAAATTAGCTACTTTGTGATTGCTGTCTCTACCAGACACCCAACCACCCAAACCGGCCCCTGAGCCGGTTTTTTACTCTGGAGAGAATGATCGTATTTTGTACCATTGTACCAAATCAATGTAACTGGCTGTTTTTAATGCGGATTGTGGGTAAACGGCGCAAAATTGATTCCTGGGCAGTAATCAGGATAATAGTGGCCATGATGATCAGTATTTAAATGTTATACATAAAACCATGTCTAGCCTCAAAGAGCGTAGATGGCGTCGAAAAGGCCTCGATAAAAAAACCGAGATCCCTTCATGGGGAGAGCTTGCCTTTGGGAAAAAGCTTTTCGATTTACGGCATATGTTTCTAGCCTTATTTGCTAGTGGCTTTGTCTCCTCTGTCATGTTATACCAGCTTAAAACCCATGGGTACTGGGAGGCCAAAGGAGTAAAAGTAGATGGTGTTGTGGGCTATGGAATTGCCTATTTCTTTGTAGGAATTTTCATGGCCCTAGTTGTTGCAATTATCAAAGACTGGCGGAGAGGCTAAATGCATAACAAACAGCAGCACGTAAGCCCGGCAAAAAACGCCGGGCAGGACGGCCTACATTGCGCTTCGCTTCATTTCCGCCGCCCGTGTGCTGGGCGCTATGCATCTTAAGGAGAGGGAGAAATGGATATACCATCAGTAGATTTCAAGAAAGTAATCGAGGAGTTGCAGGGGCATGAAAGCATGCACTATGAAGGCAGCAGTGACGGTCCTGAAAGATCTGTTTCCACCAGTCTAAAAGACACTCTGGAGCTGGCATCTAGACAGTGTGCGGTATTTTCATCTGACATGGCGCCGGGATCAGAAACAAAGAAATTTTCGGATTTTCTCGCATACCTTGCAACCTCAATTTACTAAAAGGCATAACTAATAAGGATATGTTGCGCTTGCTGCAACATTTACACCTAAATAAACAAGCCGGCCACTGAGCCGGTTTTTTTACGCCTGGAGGAAGCTACTTCCCCAGGCCACAACCTGGAGCTACTGAAGGGCGGGCGTATGGAAGGGTTAAGTGTTCTGGTCGGAGATACCCAGGGAGACAAAGTGAACCTACAACCCACCCGCATCCCGAAACTACTGAGGCTGGCCAAAGGCCGTGATTGTGTACGCTGCGGCAATAACGAGGGCAGCACAGTAGCCGCCCACTACCAGGGTCAGCGCAGTCACAGCTACGGTAAGGGCCGGGGGATCAAGCCCCACGATGCGATGGCTGCACACCTTTGTTATCGCTGCCACGCTGAGGCGGATAGCAGTGGTCTGGGTAACTGTCCCGAGGAGCACAGTAGACGCTTTCTGCTGCTGATCATCACTACTCAAATGAATTTGTTTATAGAGGGGAGCATCACCGCACGAGACTATGCCCAGGCCTTCCTGCTGAAGCTGTGCCGCAATACGGCGGAACTCACGGAGTGCGGAGAGCCTGAGCTTCACGACATCGCCTGCCGCCTGGCCGAGTGCTGGGACTCAGGTGAGATCGCTATCGCCTCCCAGGGGGCCATGGTGCGCAGCTTTGTGGGGGTGGGCCCATGACCAGCCAATTTTTTCAACTGAGCAAGGATTTTGTCATTTGACGAAAATGTCCAAGTAGTTATAGTTGGCGGCTATGTGGTCTTAGGTCAGCAATGCTGCTATTCGAAAGTAATAGATAAGTTCTGAGATAGTGATTCGGGAGATATTGACCATGGTGATCAGTATATAAATGTTATACGCACAAGGAAGCCTATGAGAGTATTTAAGTATCGAGGTGGTGGAGACTCAATTTTAAGAAGAGACCTTAAATCTCTTTCTAAGAACCAATTTTTCTCAGCACCTATTGAGTCATTAAATGACCCTTTCGAAGCTAAAGTAAAAGTACATGATAAGAGTTTTGAGTTTGGGAAGTTTCTGCAACTATTTCCGAGTTTTAAATACAATGAAACTGTCAAAAAATCAGAATTATCTTTCGTTGAATTAGTTGCCAGATTTATCGAAGAGTCAAAGTCTTGGGGGGTATACTCTTTGAGTCAGTCTTATAATGATGAGCTGTTATGGGCCTATTCTGCTGATTCTCACAGAGGATTTTGTGTCGAATATGATTTGGAAAAGCTCAAAGCATACAAAATACAAAGTGAACCTGCTGTCAACGTTGAGTATCAAGATGAAATACCAGAGATAACGTCTCTAGATGTTCTTTATATGGATGAAAAACAAGATATTCTTCAAAAAAAACTATTGGGTACAAAATCTAAACGCTGGGAGCATGAAGATGAGATTCGAATAATTACAGCCCAAACGGGATTATTTGATTACGATTACAGGTCGCGGATTCAACCTTGAAGCGCATACCATTTATACGGCTTGTGCCGCCAAGTAATTATCCATTAAATCTTCTGGTGTTTCAAAACCTAATGTTTTCCTTGGGCGGTTATTT
>NZ_CANLDD010000128.1 GCF_947489355.1 uncultured Microbulbifer sp.
AGTGATCAGGATGAGGCGATAGGGAAAAGTCGGGCGGGGAACACAAGCAAAATCCATTTAGCGGTTGACGCTTACGGACTTCCGGTTGCATTTGAGGTCACGGGTGGCCAGGTACCGGCGGATGAACCTGAGCCCAAGACGGGAGACAGCGGGCGCGGACTGCTGCTAAACCCCGCCAGCCAGGCCGTGTTGGAACACGGGATGGCTTCGGATTCCCTCGGCAATCTGAATGCCGTTGTGCTGTACCTGGCGTCGCTGGGCTCAACTAACAGCCGCAAGACCATGGGCAAGGTGCTGGAGATAATTGCGAAAATGCTGAATTACCGGAATCATCTGGAGATGCCCTGGGAGAAGATGGACCGGATGCATGTGTTCATGGTGCTCAATGTTCTGGCAAAACTGGGACGCAGCCCGAAAACCCGCAACCTGTATCTGTCGGCGATCAAGGGCGTGGCGGGGGAGGCCTATGCCGCCGGCCAGATTAACGCCGAACGTTTGGAACGGATCCACACGGTAAAACGCTCGAGTGCCAAACGCTTGCCCGCCGGGCGCGCGCTACCGGTGGAAGAAATCTCCGGATTGATGGATTTTTGCCTGACTAGAGAGGACTTGACCGGGCTGTTGTCCGCAAGCTTGAGGAGATTCTTACGAAAAACCGCTTTTCTTGAACGCCTCAATCTGGCATCTTCGCTCATAGGTCAGTTGCTTGTAGTGTCTCATTGCATATCTCTTGTAGGAGAAAAAGCGCGAAGCCTACGGGCAACTGGCCGCTTTTTCTAGCCCCATTAAGATATGCACTTACAAGTTGAATCTGGGATTCAATAAAATGATACATAAAAGGAGTTTGTATGAGATCTATCAATTTTTTTTCGACTATCTTACTGCTAAGCTTTAGCCTTATTGTTACCGCAGCAACAGATTTTCAGGTGACGAGCCAAGTTAACAACATCGAAATTCAGTTAACCGATAAAGAATCAACGTCTACACTGCGAGTTGATTTTGGTGTAAACGACATTTATCTGTTCTCACTTTCAAATAACCTTTACTCATTTAACGTCGATATTGATAACGTACAAGGGCTAGCAAAAGTCGAAGGTATTGAGTTCGAAACAGGTGAAGCTCTAGTTATTGGCAAGGCCGTTCGGGAATTTTTTAAAGAGACCCAACATCAACTTGAGCTTAATATAAACGAATTGGCAACAATGAAAACTTCAGAAAACAATGCTGCATTTTCTTATCTGTTTAAAATAAGTAACTTTATGACATCCATTCCACTGAATAAAAAACTACCATTCACAGTCGAGCGCAGAACCTCCCTAGCTTGGACTGATCTTTGTCCGTTATATGGCCAGAGAGTTACCGCGAGATGGGATAATGATTTCGGTGCACGCTCCGCCACTTATATTGTAGGTGGACATGGTTTCTGTGCTGGACGCTGTGGTGCAGGATGTATTGTTTTTGGTGACCCTCAATACACACAAGACTGTATGAATCATGATGCATGTGCTGATGTTGAAAACCAACAACTGGGCGTTTGTGCCGATGAGTGGAGCGCGGCATCCGATGACTTCCTATTTTCTCCGGACTGCCCAGGCGTTAACTAAAAAGGCTCTTTATGGATTCCGGGGAGCTGTGAATTTGAGCAATAAGTTTCGCTAAATAGCTGTCGTTGGTTTACAATGGCGCTCTACTAGTGATATACAACGCACAGCTAATTTATTATCCCGGTATTGATACCGGGATTTTTTAGAACCCATAAAGTATCGACTATTGAAAACATCAAAAAATAGTATGAAAAGATTAATTTTAGTTTGTTTCATTTCAGGCTATATTGTCGGCACAGTGTTGCTAATTATTTCCACCTTGGGACTTAGTATTGTAGCTGTTGAATTTTTAAAACCGATATTGGTGCCCGGTACCAATTTGCTAAGACCGCTATGCCAACATATAAACTGCTCATCTCCCTGGCTGCTTGGAGTTTTGCTCAATGGAGCTATATTTTCGATACTCTTTACTATCATTGCTTTGGCCCGAAGGACCATCACCAACCGACAAATAAGAATAGTCGTGTTATCAATAATACCGCTATCTTTTATTTTATTAAGTGGTATGGCGGGCAATCTCTATCATTTGTTCACATTATAAAGTTCCGCAAGAGAGCATAGGAAGTATAAATCACCTATTTACCTTTGACCTAAAGTATCCTACTCGAAATTTCTGACATTGTTTACCGTTCAAATTCCAATTCTCAGATTAAGGATAGCTAAAGTTGTAGTGGTCAACTTTTACCGGCCAGTAAGTTAAGATTTTCTTCCGCCTTTGCAGGTGGTATACCATCGTTGTGCTGATGGGGACGCTCCCAGTTGTAGT
>NZ_CANLDD010000129.1 GCF_947489355.1 uncultured Microbulbifer sp.
ATCCACTTCCCAGATCGCCTGGAGAAATATATCAGCCTATGAGGCTACTTGGCTGACACAGAGTTTTGAACACCCTCGCTTGAGAAATTATTTGGGCTCTAAAACTATGTGCCCAGACCGGCTAAAAGTCATCCACACTATTTGTCATTTGTTTCTTTTATTTTATAGCTCCAACTTAAGCCTTTCTCCAACAGAGGTATTTGAAAACCCCTCCCTCCGGTAAAAATCTATCGTTCTTTGCCAATTTTCTTTCTTGGGTGTGCTAACTTCTAGTCGTGGCCAACCCTGCTCCCTGGCAAAACTGACTGTCTCATCCAGTAACGCCTTTCCAATAGATTTTGACCGAAATTCAGGCTCCACATAAAGCTCTTCAATCACACCATAATAGCCACCGGCATATATAGCTGCTGACTTGGAGATAGTGATGACCCCCACAAAAGAACCCTCAACCTGATATAGGAAAGCATGGAATCCACTCTCCTCAGACAAAAGCTTCCTCGCAGCAGACGTCAATTTCACAGGATCTATTTCCCACTTATGACCAACAAGATCGCGAAGTAGCTTTGTCACCAAGTCAGCGACTTCTTCACTGAGCTCATGGGTTGCTTTTATAATCTCATTTGCCATTAGCTATATCCTCCTACTCAACTACCGGCACAGCTTTCACTCCAAACAAAAAACCCGCCAAATAGCGGGTTCTTATCCTGCAATGCGCAAAAAAGGCATGTTAGGATTTTTATACCATCGTGGTGCACGGAAAGTCAAGGGTTTTAACCTGCTGAGTTTGTTAGTATTTTTTTGACACTCCAACCAGCCAGACTCTACATACTGGAGCCAGGTGATCACTCAGCGCACCCCTGCAATACTTGTAGAAGAAAGGTAAAGCCGTAAACTGTAAGGCCATCCGTAGGCGGACATGGTTAGATTTTTTATACGATGAACTAGCGGTAGAATTCAACGTAAAAACTGACTTCTGTAAGCGGCTCTACTTCATGTAAAATTGCTGGCTCAACAACCCCATATTTCCCTGGTGATAGATCAATTTCTTCAATTTCAGGTTCAAGTATACGATAACGGAGGCTGCCTTTTAAAAGTATAATTTTACCCCACGTGCCTTCCTTTGTTTTGTGTGCGCGCAACAGTCCCTGGGGAATACTTTCGCTTGAAAACTCAGGCGTCCGCTTATAGCTTTTAACTGACTTTGGCAATTCTTTCATCTTGACCACCATTATCTTGATTGCTATTTTCCGAGTAAAGACAAGTATTAGGGGTTCCCTTTACCAGATAAACTTATTAAATCGTACCTTAACCGTAGCTCATTAATATACTTCTGCCTTGAGCTACTTGCTCGTTCATGTGGTGCAAAATATGAGCTTACGTCGTCGAGAAGATCTATTATTTTTATCAGCTTTTTTCTGCCTTGACCATCAATTAAACCGCAGTCTAAAAAATCGCTGGCGATGAGTATGGAAATTTCTTTTGAGGCTATCTGCTCTGGAAGGCCATTTTTTGTACATAAGCCATAGGTACCATCAAGAAAATATTTCCACTCACTGTCAAGTGTCAGCTCTAACTCACTGTTTAATTTTGGATTGTTTGAATAAATTCCGTCTTCTCTCAAAGACTCCAGTTGTTGACAGTATCTGTCTTTGAATATTTGCTTGGCATCCTCAACTTTTTCCAAAGAGAGCAAAATGTTTACCCAAGACAAATAACCTCTAGAGTAAAATTCTGAATTTTCACTTGCCTCGTATGCCCCAAAGAAAGAGTCGCATTGAATACTAATCTCAAGACTATACGAGGCTCTAGGCATTACTTCCAGATCCTGAAGCTCCAGAAGCCTCCCTTCGTCAACATTAGCTTTATCGAGCAATTGATTTTTGGTGTAAAAATTATCAAAAAGATACCTAACCAACTCCATAATTATCAAATACCCCTCTACACGGCAACCAATGTGCGCCTGTTAAAAGTGTGTCACAAGGCTTTAACCGGTCTTTATTGACCGTGACTACACCTTCTATGGGTCGAAGAGCGTGGGCCGGAAGCAGATCTAGCAGTCTCTACAAAAACGCCCTGCCTCTATCCAAATCTTGCCTTACTGGCATTTATCTTATTACAGTATACATCGGGTTTGGCGTTGATCAACACCTTATCCCAATTACATTACGAATAGCCCATACCCAAACTACAGCCATAAAAAAGCCCCGTCGGATTAACCAGGCGGGGCTTTCGAAGGGGGGGTATGGTCCCGCTGCGCATACTTCGCGACAGCTTAGCTTATAATAGTAGATACACGTGCGCACTGTCAATACATACAGACTGTATTAAAAGCCAGTTATGCGGCATTCTGCGCCAAAA
>NZ_CANLDD010000130.1 GCF_947489355.1 uncultured Microbulbifer sp.
CCAGTTGCGCCATTCTGGATGAGGTGCATGAGCACACCGACGATGTGCTTTACGACACTATGATCACGGGTATGGGGCCGGTTCTGGCGAGGCGGGTGGACTTGCCGGGCAAGTCGATACCCTCAGCCAGAACTGGGAAGAGTTTCTGGAGGCATTGGGGAGGACGGAAGAGGCATCCAAAAGTGTTGGCTTTGTGGCCGATGCGGTGAGCTGGTGGCGCACTGTGCTGATGCCAACGGAGGCGGAGAAGAGCGCAGACCGATACTTCGAACTGCAAGATAAGTATCTCTGGCACCAGCAACAGCTTAAAAAAGCAACTGCCGAGGGCGTATCGGCGCAAATTCAGCAGCAGAGTTACTGGGTAGAAAAATACCGCACCCAGCTACAGGAAATGCAAAGCGCAGATCTGAAAGCGGCACTGGCGCGGCGGGAGGCACAGAAAAAAGCTACGGATGCAGCAGCGGCAGCCCGCGATCAGGCAGAGCGGGACCGCGCTGCGGCGGAATTAAAACGTCAGCAGGATGTGGGCGCAGCCCAGTTGAGTCAGCTGGATCAATTCCTGGCTGATCAGCGCGGCAAGATCGGCCTGGACCACGAAACGCGTCTGCAGCAGATTGCCGCCCTGCAGATCGCCGAGGAAGAGTTGCGCCGGCGCGGCTTCGATTCCCTTGAAACGCTGCGGGAGGAATACGCCGCACGGGAGGTATCCCGCTATCAAACTGCACTACAAGCGCTGCAAGCGGGCACCGCTAATGGTGAGGGCGAGGGTAATAAAGCCGGCCCCGATGGTCTCACCGATGCCGAACGCCAGCGCATGGTCGCGCGCCTGGAAACCCTGCAACTGTCCTGGCTCACCGAGATGGAGCAGCTGCAGGTGCAGCAGGATGAGGAGATGACACTGCTCGACCAGGCCTATGCCAGTAAATTGATCCAGAAGGATGAATACGAGCGCTCGCTGTTTCAACTGGAGCAAAAGCATGCAAAAGAGCGGCAGAAATTGGAGCAGGACACCAATAAAAGCAAACTGCAACTGTTTGCCAGCGGCGCAAAACAAATTTTTTCCGCAGCTTCCACTCACAGTAAAAAGATGGCAAAACTGAGTAAGGCTGCGGCTATCTTTGAGACGGGCGTTGCCCTGGTAACAAATATTGGGAATGCGTCAAAAATTGGATATCCACAAAATATTCCCATGATTGCCGGTGCCGTTGCACAGGGTGTGCAAATTGCCGGCATGTTGTCGGGCCTGAAGGCGCCCAGTGGGGTCAGTGCCGGCGCCACCGCCCCTGCCGCAACCCTGCCCAGTACCACCGGCGCCACCGCCACGCCGCTGGACACCTTTGCCGGCAACAGGGAACCGCAACAGCTCCCCACACAAATCATTTTCCAGATTGCCGGTGATGTGAACGGAGACAATAGCGAAGCGCTTTTGGAACAAATGGCCAACAAGATCAATAACCAGGACTTTGTATTGATCGGATCCAACTCCCGTCAAGCACAGGAATTGAGGGGTTAACCGTGTTTATTGAATTTACGCCTACGCGCCTGCACCCCACCGGCTCCGGCAAGCTGGAAGCCATCTTGCAACAGTACGAGAGCGGCGCACCGAGAGTGGAGGGCAGGGAGCACAGGGCTCTTTCCGGTGCGACCGAGACCACGGTGTACCGCATCGAGCGGGAATACCCGTGTCGCACGGCCCCCATCACCCTGAGCCCTGCCGGACTGGCGGTGTGGGACGCCTTCGCGGCCAGCTGCGGTGCCGGCGAGTTTTTTACCTTTGATCCCTTTGGCACCGAGGCCGCGCCGGACACCCCCGGTACTGTGCAGCTCAAATTCGGCTCCTTCAAACAGCAGCGCCAGCCCGCCTGGCGGTTTGTGTTCAGTTTTACCATTGTGGAAATCCTGGCCTGATGCGTAACAACTCAGAAACCTTCGACCTGGAAAACCAGTCCCCCCAGCGTGTGCTGCGCCTAGTGGTGGAGATCGGCTATGACCTGCCGCTGTATATTACCTCGCATCGGGATATTCCCGGCCTGCCCGCCAATGCCATTCTCGGTGCCTTAAAAAAATGTTCGGCCACCAGCCAGCGCCTGTTGCCGGAACAAGGCAGAGCGGAGATCGGCACCATCCAGTTTGAGGTGGTGGATATCGCCGGCCAGCTCTCCTATGTGCTGCGCGATGAACTGGAACAGGGCAATGGCATCAAGGGCCGCACCGTACGTCTGTACCAAGGCTTTGCCGGGTTGGATTGGTCGGATTTTCGCCTGGAGCAAACCCAGATCGCCGAGGAATCCATTGCCTACAGCGAAGGGGTGTACCGGGTGCGCTGCCGGGATATCCAGCGCGAGAT
>NZ_CANLDD010000131.1 GCF_947489355.1 uncultured Microbulbifer sp.
TTACTCATTGAACACCTCTGTCTCAGGCAGCGACTTTACCACCTAAATTGGTGTCCGGGATTAGTAGACCACTACACAGCTTCCCAAAAACTTACGCTGAATTAGACTTGGGATTTTCTGGTAGTAGTGACCTTACCCCCTCTTGGGTTGTCTAATTTTTGTGAAGGCTTACTCCCAAGTTTAAGATCAGATACATCACTCTGCCTGAAGTTGATATCCTCCTCGCACTATCAGAACGGGATTTCTCTGCGCCAAATTGATCACACACCTTCTTTGTCAGGAATTTTCGCTTTACCATCCTTCTCAAAAAAACGAGCCTTGCAAGTCGGGAACTAGTCACAACCATACCAGTTATAGGCCTTTTTCGTTTTCTTCAATTTTCCCATTCTTTTGACCAGCTTACCCTTTTCGCATTCTGGACAAGTGTAGTCGGTTGCCTTGCCGACGAATTTTGATTTGGAGTTAAAATCCAGTTTATTTCCCTTATTTGGAAATATGGCCTTACAGTCGGAATAACCTCTACAGCCCCAAAAATGACAGGGTTTACCTTTTGTCTTGCGCAGGATGTTTTTTTTGAAAGTGAGACAATTGTGACCCTTGACTTTGATATCCAATTCGCGCATCTTCACTTCCTTGATAACGTCCTGACTCATACAGTGAGAACAGCTCATTCCATCGGGCCAATGATGCTGCCATATCTGTTCGTAGCACTTTGTATTATCGATGAGATCGTGAATTTTTATCATGAGATTTTTTCACAAGCATTCAGCAGTCAATTCCATCGATAACGTCTCAAATTCTCAGCCCCCCGAAATTCATAAAGAGCCAATATTTTTATCCCAGTAACATTGTTTGCCTCTGCTATAGCAATTGCTAAGAATTATTACAAAAATGTAACCTCTTTATTGGATGATGTAGCCTCGGTTAACCATAAAATTAAAGGAAATCTAAATCCTGAGGTTGCCGCTTGGTTATGAGGGATGTAGCTGTTGTCAATTCATAAGATAAGCTTGGGCAAGTCGCATATGTCAAACCGCTTCTTTTATAAAGGCACACAGACTTTCGGACTTGATCATTTGATCAGGTTCGCAAACGCGGCCTTGATGCCGACGACCAGCATGGTACAGGCGGCGGTGAATACAAACAGCAGCAGTGCGCGGCGGGTGCAGGTTTCTACCTATTCACTGGCTTTGCGCTGGGTGCGCAGGTAGACGGCGATAAACGGCGGGCCACGGCCACCCAGCCCATACAGCCGCGGGCTGCCCACCTTGGATATAAAAACAGTGACTACGCACTGATTGCTATGGATACTTATCGATAGGTGAAAAATTTTATCTGCTAGAACGACATTATTTCACTCGAAAAAATAATGTCTGAGCAATTATAAAACCCTTCACCTGCGGGATCATCTCGTTGCCATCTAATATAAAGTATCCCAGTGTCGCTTCTTCCAACTGGTATGTTTATGTCCATTTCGTAGTAACCATTAACTACAGGCAGGTCACCATAACTATTAATGATCTCAAGATCAGACCATTTTAAGCGTTGTGTGGCAGAGTCAAATCCAGGCTTACTTAGATATATTCTCCAATAGCTTGGGTTGTGCGCTGCCGTTGCTCGAAATTTCAGCCTATGCTGCCCGGTAGCTAATTTAGTTTTATGCCAGTCTGTAGAAGGAATATCCGTTCCCGCCTTGGCTGACGATCCGGCACCGCAAAGATATCCATCAATTACTACGGTTTGAACAGATGAATCATCATTATAGTTTGCCACATTGGCGGAAAACTCATTTTTTGCACAAATGGATAAGTTCCTGACTCCAGAAATACAGCACGGTATGCGGCGTTAGGAATGGCGGAACCATCCGAGGGGTGCCAATATCCCCCATCTTCGGCACAGAATATCTGCCTAGCCTTTGGAAACTCCGTCCAACCATGACTAATGGCAAAGCACGAAAAGCAAACCAATACCGATGCAACTACCCATGAAACCATTTTAGTTCGCATGTTGTTATCTCCCAGGTTTAGCCCTTCGTGAGAATAGCCGCTAATCAGCAAAACTGTAAAAGCAGGATCGAAAATTTTGTATCTTATTGGGCCACCTTTCACTGAATTAAATTGCCTAGATTCAACTTGTAAGTGCATATCTCAATGGAGCTAGAAAAAGCGGCCAGTTGCCCGTAGGCTTCTCGCTTTT
>NZ_CANLDD010000132.1 GCF_947489355.1 uncultured Microbulbifer sp.
TGTTGCAGGTAATCCACCACGATCAGTGACAACGGGCTCTTGCGGTGCTCACGGCGGGCACGGCTGACAATCTGGTTAATATGCAGCGCGCCCTGGTCATCCACCCCCATGTCGATGCCCTTGAGTTGGCTTACGGCGTGAGTCATACCCTGACTGTGCTGCGCGTAAAAACCTTTGCGGTCATCGGAGTTGTCGGAGTCAGCGAGCCCTATGGGGATTCGCCCAATCATGCCCACCAGCCGGCGGTAAAGTTCCCTGCGGCTCATTTCCAAAGAAAAAACCAAGGCACGGTTACCGTTGAGGGCATTGTGCGCAGCCACCTGCATGGCACCCGGTCGGTCATGGGGCGCACATCGTCCGCCTGCAATACCGCGGCCACGGTATTGAGCAGTGCCGGGTCCGCGCTGCCGTCGCCGTTGCGGGCGAGAATGGAGACCACCACCTCGCCGGGGCCGGGGCTGGTGGCACTGGCATCGAGCACACCGGGGTCGGCGCCCAGGGCGTGATGAATGTAGGCGCCCTCGGGACCGGCCACACTAAAGCCCTCGGGAGCGAGCTGGATGCGGCGGCGGAATTCGGTATTGGATTCCAGGGTGGGATCACTGCCGGTTTGCGGATCACCCGGGTCCAGCACCCGACGCTGTACCCCGAACAGTGCGCCTAGCTGGTCCAGGTCTGCATCTTCCGCATAGGCGAGCATCACGGCGCGGGCGGCGTTGTTGACGCGCTGGCGCAGCAGCAATTCACGGTAGACGGCCACTTCCAGAATTTTATAGGCGGGGTCCGCTTCGGTCAGGGCGTCGGAAGTAGGGTCACGGCCCTGCAGATCGGACAGCATGGCGCCGAAGATGGACTCGAAATCGAGTGCTTCCACAACGTCCGGCTCGGGCAGCCGGGAGAGATCGACAGCGGTAAAGGTATTGGCCATGCTCGCGATGGTGCGCGAGCGACGGCATGGGCGCAGTCAGGCGGCCTTGTAACAGTGCCGACTACAAAGGAAGCGGGATTTGAACAAGAATACAAATGGCCTGTTGCGCCAATATTGACCCAAGGGTACTGACTATAAAAGAGAATTCAGGGAGAGGTTCATGCAACGGTATACAGTTTACTACCGGGTCGATAGAGAAGCATGCTCTTTGATCGTGACCGTATAAGACTTGGCAGTCTGATATTAATCCGCCTTTTTAGTAAATAATCAGCTAAGAGAAATATTAGACTTTGAAACGCCGGAAGAGTTAATGGATAATTGCTTGGCGGCAGAAGCCGCATAAATGGTACGCACTTCGAGTTTGAACCCCCGAGATATTTATAAAGTATTTTATGCATATAATAATTGGACTAATCACTGCAATAGCTGGCTTGGCATGGGCATTAAACAGCCTGCAAAATGCAGGAGTGAATCTAAATGCATTTAACCCATTTTTTTGGATGAGGCGCAGGAGGTGGGAAAGGAAATTAGGGACAAAGCCAATGCACGCGCTTACGGATTCTATGGACGTGGCTGCACTGTTGGTAGTTGCCGTTGCAAAAGAGCATGGAGATATAACCCGTGAGTCGAAGCTTGAAATATTAACTATGTTTGAGAGAAAGTTTGGCGTCAAACGCAACAAAGCAATTGAGATGTATTCTTCTTCGACATATTTAATGCAAGATGCTTTAAATATAAGCGAAGAGGTGCGTCATATAATAAAGCCATCCAAAGAGAACTTCACTTCTAATCATATTGCCAAGCTCATAAAAATGCTCAATGAGGCTGCCAGCCTTGAAGAGATAACAGATGGTCAAAGAGCTATAATTAAGTCCGTTGAAAAGGAATTTCAATCCAATAAGAATCAAGAAAAGGAATGGTAAGGCATACCAAATCGCACGTAAGCGGTACATAAACCACATTCTTTTATAAGGTGAATGTAGTTCATGAGTCGCTTACTTTTATTCCTACAAAAATGCGGAGAGCACAAAGCCGCTCAAATGGACAAAGCCCGAGAGTAAGATTGTGATTTCGGTTAAGCAGACAAAACAATAGTTACAGGATTGACTGCGTGCTCCATTAGCACCCCACGGGGGAAATTCTAATTTGTATTAGTTCAGACCAAATCTGACACATCTCCTTGAAAAGAGGGGGTTTACCGGTTTTGATGAAGGTGACGAA
>NZ_CANLDD010000133.1 GCF_947489355.1 uncultured Microbulbifer sp.
CTTTTCTCCTGTATGAATGACCATGGTTGGCTATTGATTAACCAGTTCTTGCCTTGCCTCCATACTGCTATTGGTGGTAGGTAAGGGGTCTTCGCCCCAGATGTCCGGGCGGCAATCTTCCCGAGTGACGGCGCCCTGGGTTGCACTCTCAATGGCCATCGACAGCTTTGGCCCTGGCTGCTCAGCCCCACAGGCAATGGCATTGAGGTGTCCTACAGAGCAGCCGATTGACTTAGCCAGCCACTCACGGCGCTTCAGGCAGGGCTTGATTTTGAGGTAGGCTATCAAGTTCATATGGAAACTTTATGCCAAATCATAAATTCAGACAACTTTTTTAGGTAAAAACTATATATATTGGCACTAAAAATTAGGTTTCCCCATATAGAACAAACACTAACTCTCTGCAAAACTGCTTGATAGAGGCAAGGCGGGCTAGCGAAGAACTATGGCGATCTACCAAATTAGACGATCAAACGCACGTCACCTGGCGATGCAATTCAAAAATCGAAGAGAGTTTGCGGATGCAGCAGACTTGACCAGTTCGCAACTAAGCCAGTTAATAGGCCCAAACCCCACTGAAAATATCGGGGCATCAATCGCAAAGCGAATTGAGAAGGCTGGAGGTAAAGATGCGGGCTGGCTTGATCGAGAGCACCTAGAAGTCACCGGAAAACAGCAGGTCGCTCCTCCTGACAGGCTAGTTGATCCAGACAAGCTAATGGTCGCTGTTCGAGATGTGTGGGACGCTATGGAATCTCAGGGCGAGAAAATAACCCCTACCATCTTGGTAAGTGCAGCACTCATATACATTCAGCTAAAAGACATGAGGGGCGAATCCAACTCTAATGATGTGGCACAATCTATTGGTATTGCTCGCAGCACAATCAAATCTCTAGATAGCAGCCATTAATCTCGCTCCCAGTCCAAGCAATACTCCTGCTCTCCCTTTTTGCCACACCTCTTTCTTTTTATGCATAACCCGCATTGAGAAGGTATGGCTTCCTCCACAGCCACCAGAGCCAATTCCCGACCACTACAACCATTATCTTTTTGAGGGGGCTCACTTACCCTAAGGAATTTTACTCTAGTTATATTCCCCATAATCCATCTCCCTCGGAATAACATTCTGGGTTAGCTCAGTCCATACCGCACAATAAGCAGATCAACTTGAACATCCGGAGAATACCATAAGGAGACATGCGCCAATGCCAGAAAGCCACTGCAGCAATTTCATATTGCAGTGAATATGCAGCAAGACTGCTACAAAACCTACCACTTCAACGGCACGCCAGCCGTTATAGCACCTCCCACAAGATCACAAGCCCTACGGCGAGCAATAACCTGCATCAGCCCACTATCGTGGTCAATCAAATTAATGTAAAGCCTAAATAATGGCATAAATACCAACAAAAGATGATTTTTCACATTGCTTTAGTTTAGGATTTGCATAAACTATATAAAAACGCAGTTAGAAAAAACCTAATCGAACATTTGTTAACAGCCTCACAAAGAAAGGAAGCCAAGTGATGGAGTACAGGAAACTGGCCCCCCGCCAGGCTGAAGCGCTGACTCACCGCGCACACGGCCTTAGCAATGCTGAAACCGCCGCCGCCATGCACTGCTCTATCGCCAATGTCGCCAACCTGTTGACTGAGTGCTTCTTTAAATTGCACGCCCGTAACAGTACCGATGCCGTCGCTAAAGCCATTAAACACGGACTGATCCAGTTCGGCCTGCTCGCCTCAATCATCGTCAGCGCCGGGCCCGATTCCCAGGAGCAACTCCGTACCCGCTTCCAGCGCAAACCCACCATTAAAACTATTCGCATACGCAATCAGGGAGGGAGCACCGTATGAATGGCATCGAATTTAGATCAATCCCGATCACCGACGCAGGGGGAAATCCCAACAGGCCGGTGCTTAGCAAAGAAAACGTTGTGCTGCAGGGCAATATCCTTGGGCGGATAACTTGCCAACGTGGGCTCGACGGCAGCCTGAACTACCACGTCTGCCTGAATGTAAACCTCTCCAGTGCTCTGGGGGCAGGCTTGGCACAGGGCCACGGCGCAAACCGTGCAGAGGCCATACAAAACGCCCTCAGCGAAAGCCGGGAAGCTGCCACTGAT
>NZ_CANLDD010000135.1 GCF_947489355.1 uncultured Microbulbifer sp.
CCTCACCAAATTGAAAACCCAGCTTGCGCACTTCGATTTTGCCCTGCAGCGCATGCGTTTGATCGACGCTCATTGGCAGGCTGTCGGGTCGATCTATATCCTCGACTTGGGTAAATACGATATCGGACAGGCGGTCCAGATGCAGACCCAGCATTTTTAACTCGATCCACTTGGCGATCAGCGCATCCATAGAACCCACAAAACGGGTTTTGTAGCTCATAAAGGCGTAAAGCATACCGACGGTGAGAATATTTCCCATCACTGCGGTTGCAGCGAAGTAGATCACCAACAGGTTTTCCAAACCAAACAACAGGCGATTGATGGTGTTGTAGCCGATATTCCAGCGGGCAATGCGGATATCCTTGTTGATAGCATCGGCGAGGCGGTTGTGCCACTGCCCCTGGCGGTCGTTCTCGCGCTGGAATAGTTTGACGGTCTGGATAGCCCGCACCGACTCCATAAAGTGCGAGTCGTGCTTTGCCTGGGCAACAATTTGTTCTTCAGTAAGTAGCCGTAATGGGCGATAAAGTAACAGACGCAGGACGGCGTACAGGACGACCACCAGCAACACAATTAAGGTTAGCCATAGATCGTAAAAAAACATGGCGGCCAGTGTGATCAGCGCCATAATACCGTCCACGACCGCAGCCACCAGCCCGGTGGTGAGCAGCTCGCGCACCTTGTTCAGAGAACCGAAGCGGGAAACCACGTCGCCCATATGCCGGGTGGAGAAATAGCTCATCGGCAGGCGGATCAGATGGCGGAACAGGTTGGCAGCCATCTGCATATTGAGCCGGCTGGAGATATGCAGGATCACCCATTCTCGCAAGGCGTTGGTGCCGGTTTGTATCACCAGTAACAGCCCAAAGCCGATCGCCAGCACCAGCAGCAGGTTGGCGTCGCCGCGCAGGATGACGTCATCCACCACCGTTTGCATATAAAATGGCGTAACCACGGCAAACAGCTGAAGCAGCAGAGACAGCAGCAGCACCTGTATCAAGCTGCGCTTTAACCCGCTGATACGCGACCAGAAATGGCTGAGTTTCAGGCGCTGGCGGTTTTCCCCCGATTGGAATTCATCCGTTGGCGTAAGCTCCAGGGCAACGCCGGTAAAGTGCTGGCCGAACTCCTCCCAGGTCAGCACCCGTTCCCCCACTGCGGGGTCATGGATGGTGACCTTGTTACGCTGTACGGATTTGAGCACGACAAAGTGACTCATATCCCAGTGCAGCACACAGGGGCGCTGTAGCTCTTCCAAGTGTTCCATCTCAAGGCGCAGGGCGCGGCCAGCCAAGTGCAGGCGCCCGGCCATATCCATCAGGGTCTTGAGGTTGGTGCCGTGACTGGAGATATGGAAGCGGCGGCGCAGGCCGGCGAGGTCGGTATCATAGCCGTGAAACCCGGCAATCATCGCCAGGCACACCAGCCCGCATTCCGCAGCCTCAGTCTGCAAAATTACCGGCAGTTGGCGGCCTGAGGAAAAATGCAGAAGCTTTTCCGGCCGACCTTGACCGGCTGGTTGTCGCGTGGTCGCCTCCATCACAGGCGCCCCCGCAGGCTGTAAATGGGCTCCAGCAGCCATTGCAGCAAGCTCCGTTCCGCCAGTTGCACATCGGCAGACAGGGTCATGCCCGGCTTGAGGGAAAAGTGCCGGCCATAGGCATTAACCGTCGGTTGTGCTAGTTTTGCCGTGACCCTGAACACCGGCTCGCGCACTGTGACAGGAACACGGAGCAGCTCATCGGGCAGCAGTACGGTATCGGATACCTCCAACACGGCACCGGGGTAAAGGCCAAATTTTTGGTAGGGAAAGGCATCGTAGCGAATTTTCAAGGGCTGGCCTGCACTGAGAAAACCCGCAGAGCGCACCGGCACCAGCAACTGTGCCGTGAGTACGTGATTCTCCGGCACCAAAGATAAAACCGGGATATCGGCTTGTGCCTGCTGGCCCTCAGCCGCCTGCAGATTACTGACGACTCCGGCTCGGGAAGCCTTGACGATATAGGCCTGCTGACCATGCAGTTGGGCAATCTGCTGGGCGAGGTCAGAAAG
>NZ_CANLDD010000136.1 GCF_947489355.1 uncultured Microbulbifer sp.
TGAACTGAACCTGACCTGACAGACCACCGTCAGAAAAACCGGTAACTGTCAGATCAAGTCTGAACTACTACATATGAGGCTACCTGGCTGACACAGAGTTTTGAGAGTTATTGCCAATTCTGGTGTTCAGCAGGCATGATCAAGCAGCGCTCTGATCTACTGTTGGCACCTCTTCTCCATCTTTGAATTTCACTCCGGTGATGACCTTCGCGAGACAGTCAAAGCCTCGGAGTTTTCTCCACTTTCCTTCTGCACACATTCCCAATTTGAACAGCATGTGCAACATTCCGTCTCTCGATAGGCACCCTTTCGATCGCTTGGTTCTGTGTCGTATCGTTCCGAACGTCGAGTCTATCGGGTTCGTTGTCCGGATGCTCTGCCAGTGCTTTGCCGGGAAGTCGTAGAAGCTCATCAGCTCTTCGTGATCCTTTAGCAAGCACTCAGCGACTTTCGGATATTTGGCCTCGTACGTCTTGATTATGGTGTCGAAGGCCTTCTCTGCATCGGCCCTTGTCTCAGCTTGCCAAATGTCGTGCAGGAAGCGTTTAGCTTTCGGCTGACTCAACTTCGGCAACTTGTTGAGAACGTTGGCCGTCTTGTGCACCCAGCAACGCTGCTGGCGGGTCTCTGGATAAGTTTCTTCCAGTGCCGCCCAGAACCCCATCGCGCCGTCGCCGACCGCCAGCTCCGGGGCGTTCATGCCGCGCTCCTTCAACTTACCCAGCACACCTTTCCAACTCAGCGTCGATTCTCGCTCTCCGTCTTCGATCGCCAGAAAGTGCTTCTCTCCGCGCTCATTTACGCCGATGACGACCAGGGCGCAGAGCTTGCTTTCTTCCGAGCGCAGGCCGCTGTATATGCCGTCTGCCCAGATGTACACCCAGCGATCTTTATCCAGTCACTTGGTTCGCCAGGTATCATACTCGCCTTTCCACTGCGCCTTTAAGCGGGCCACTGTACTGGCTGACAGGCCTTTTGCTTCTGGGCCAACCAGTACCGACAGGGCCTCTTCCATTTCACCGGTTGAAACGCCCTTCAGGTATAGCCACGGCAGCGCCGCCTCCAACGAGCGGGCCTTGCGTACATACGGTGGCACCAAGGCCGAGCGGAAGGTCACCGGCTCCCCGTCCTTGCTGCGAACCTTCGGCACCTTCACCTTTACTGGTCCAATCCCGGTCTGTATATCACGCTCTGGCAGGTGACCATTGCGGACGACAGCAGCGCGGCCATCATCCAGGTGGCGGCTTTCAAATCCTTCCATGAAGGTCGATAACTCGGCTTCAATCGCCTGCTGCAGCAGCTCACGTGCGCCTCGGCGCAAAAGCTCGGTCAGTGGGTCAGCGGCCTCCTGTCGACCTGTAAACTCAACAACGGTATTCTTGTTCATAGCGGCGTACTCTCGGTTGGTTTCATTGTTTGGCGACAACAAATCAACCAGATACGCTGCGTTCTTTCAAACCCTCAAACACCAGATTTGGTTATAACCCTTTCTTTTTTCTACTTAACCAAAGCGATAAATTTGCAACAATAAAAGTTGACAAAAACACCCAGCTTGATTCACTTTGTTTGACTACACCGGCCAAAATTAAAACTCCTAATGCTGCGGCTGATAAAGCTATCGTTAATGCAGTAGGGTATATCAGCTTTTCTTTCATATTGTTACTCCTCTTGTACGATTGAGGCTTGGCCTTTAATTAAGGCCAAGCCGTAATATCTACCTCATCGCATAATGAATAGCCATGCCTGAAGCGAAAATTGAACCGCCAATAAGTGCCGCAGTACCCCAAACAGGGGCTGTAACAGTTAGTCCAAGAGCCAACAGACCTCCAGCTACTCCCACAGATGCGCCATAAGCAGCATCATTACTAACCCCACCACTAACCTGCTCGATCTCATTCATAGTTAGTTCTTGCATTTTATTTTCTCATTAAGTTAAAGATTATGCCAACTCATTGTCAGCTAGATTTATCTGCCTCCCTGCAGACTTAACCGTTTCCGGTCTATGAGCAACCAATATTCGGGTGATGGCGAGTTGTTGAATA
>NZ_CANLDD010000137.1 GCF_947489355.1 uncultured Microbulbifer sp.
TTTATCGGGATCAAAGGGCACCTTATCCCGGTGGTGCATTACCACATAGTCGTTAAGGCGGGCCGCACCGCCACCGACTTGGCTGGAGCCGCCAGGGTAGTAACTCATAGCGCCGGAGCCGGAGATTTTCTCCCAGGATTGGGGATACTCCGCACTGGAAAAATCCTCCAAAAACGTATGGCTCTTTGTGCGGATCATCGCCCGTTCCAGGGCTGTGGCCCCTAAGGTGGCATTATCCTCCGGTTTATTGGGTCCGTAGGTTTTGTCCCAGTCGGCCTGGGAACCGGCAATCTGGTTGATTTTATTGAGCAGTGCCTGTCGTTGGGTGTACACCCCCTGCCATTTATTATCCCAGGTGCTGCGATTGATGGTGGTGACCGTGGTGGTATTGTTCCAGCCGGTACCGCTGAGATAATCCGACAGGGCGGTAATGGCACCGCTATAGGCGGTTTTCTCGCTGGTAATACCGTAACGGTTCGCCTGGATTTCAATACCGGTCTGTTCCGCTAGTAACTGGCTGTACTCGCGGATGACTTGGGGTTTTTCCCCGGGGTGCAGCTTGCTATCTGCGGCAATCGTATTTAAGTCGGCCAGTGCCTCGGTGGCATCGGTCTGGGCATCAGCAGCGGCAGCTTCGGCGGCAGCGGCCCTGGCGTCGGCCACGGAGGCATCCAGCAGGGCCTCCGGGTCACCGCTGCCACCGAGGGTGACCACCAGGCCGCCATAGCTGCCGCTGTCGCTACTACTGGCCCACACGGAAAGCTCATTGATACCCGCCACCAGCGTGATTGGGAAGCTGTACCACTGGGTAACGCCATCCTGTCCGCTCATTACCCCGACCTGGGCATCGTTCAGACCAATCCGGGCACCACCCTCGGCATCATTGGCCAGTACATGCAGATAGCCGCGCCCGGCGCTGGCGTTAAAGGTGTATTTGGTACCGCCGGCATAATTAGTGCTGGTGGGCCAGCTCAACCCCAGGGGTCTGCGGTCCCATTTAAATTGCAGTGCGGCACCGAGCATCCCGGCTTCGCGGGCCTGCTGCGCAATGGCGTCCAGCAGGGTGTTGCGGGCATGGTATGCCGCTTGCCAGTTGGCGTTCCAGAGGGTGCGACTGATGGGAGTATCCGCGCTGGTATTGTTCCAGGCGGGTGTGAGGCCACCGAGGTAACTGGTGAGCGCGGCCAGGTTGCCACTGTAATCGGCTTTTTCCGTGGTCAGGCCGGCGCCGTCGGCCTGGTTTTCAATCCCCGCCTGCTGGGCCAGTAATTGCGCGTACTCGCGGATAATCTGCAGTTTTTCGCTCTGGTGCAGTATGCCGTCCGCGGCGATATTATCCAGATCCGCCAGGGCAATATTCGCATCGGCCTGGGCCTCGGCAGCGGCATCCATGGCCTGTTGCACACTGGGATCCAGGGCCGGATCCTCGTAGTCGTCGTAGGGGGTGCGGGATTTGGGCACAAACAGAAGCCGCACGGCACTGGTGCCGAGACAGTGATCCCCCAGCCCGGCACTGCCGGGAGCACCAGGGCTCTCGCCATAGCAGGCAATAAGTTTGCTGTTGCTGAGCATCGGCATTGGATTTTGAGTACCGTCTACCAACAGCACAGTACCGCCAGGCGCACCACCGCCGCCGCTGCCACCGGGAATGGGTCTTGGCTCAACGCCCCTGCCGGGGTCGCCAGCACTGCCGGAGTTTTCCATTTTCCCGGACACACCCAACGCGATACCACGGGCGATCACCGCCAGACCGGCGCCGCCGCTGCCACCAAGGCCGCCGGTACCCGCCAGCTCATAACTTCGATCGCCGCGCAAATAGTAATAACTGTTGCCGCCCCTGGCGCCGCCAGTACCGCGCAGATCGTCAGGGATGCCCTGTAGATCCCCACCCTCGTTGACGATATTCAACGGCGGCATCACCGGGTTGCGCCCGGTCACTACCCTGCCGCGGGTAAGCTCGATAAGAGAACCGCGCCCATTACCGCCGCGACAGGAACCCAAAAAACCACGCCCGCCATT
>NZ_CANLDD010000138.1 GCF_947489355.1 uncultured Microbulbifer sp.
TCGAAAGTAGGTTTGGTCATAGGTCATCTCTTTTTTGCTAATGATAAAGAAATGACACAGAATTCTGAACACTACCCGATTGGCGTACGGGGATGTATTCATAGTGCGTCTTGGCAGAGGGGCATTCTTTCCTTTCGGCCCGCTAGTAACTCCGGTTACTACTGCCTGATTTACTGCGTCAGTATCGGCTCCATTATGACATGCTTCACCGGGCAGACCGTCGATGTCTCTGGGGCTTTGGGTCGTTCTGGGAATCGCGCTGCAAGAAGGCTTTACTAATACCGGCGTGAAGCAGTAGGGTTCTCCGATTGCAGGGTGCCTGCAGCTCGACGATTTGGAACCTCAACCGGCCGAGCATACCCATTCCACAATCTGGAGCTACCGACCCTCTTCTACTGTACTGAGAGAGTCGAAATACTCAAATACGTCGATACTGTCCATATAGGCACCATCGAAGCCTGCATTCACAATCCTGTAAATGTAGGAATCATTAGTGCCGTAAATGATATCCTGCCAACCTTCTTTCCAATATTCCACATAGTAGTTGTCCGGCTCTCCAGGCACTGCCTCCAGTAGCCAGCTGGGGGGATTGGTTGGCCAAGAGGGCTGCCAGTAGTAGCGGTTGTCCTGGGCTTCGCCAATATTTATATAGGCCATTAACAGCCTGCGGTTGCCGTTTCTTTTTACTTTAAGCTGATCAATTTGTTCTTCAGTATAGGGCTCGCCATTGAAAAAAAAGTCAATGATAAGCAGGTCAAAATCGGTTTCACTCAGCGCATCGACAAATTCTTGGGGAGTAGAGTAGAGGCTTGTGTTGGTTAGGCTGAGAAAGTTGCGGGCTGCGTCCAGTCTATCGATTTCGCGACTGTTGACGTTGAAGGGGTCGAGCGGGTAGGGCGGGATATTATTCAGGGTCACTTGGTCGGCGGCAAAAGAAATATAATCCGCATCTTGGTTGGCGTCGTAGGAGTCCTCGATATTTTTTTCAATCTGGGCGAAGTCAGTTACCAGGATGACGTTGTTGTTATCTTTGGCCAGATCAAGATAGGTTTGCAGGCGCCGGGACTCTGAGGTGCGGGTGGGCTGGTCCACACCCACACGAGAAAATTCAAAGAATACGGCTTCCTGGGCGATACCATCAATGGCATTCAGGTAGCCTTCATCCACGGAACCTGTAATGGTGGTTGTTGTGGTGACTAGCTCAATGCCATTTTGTGGAACAACAATGAAGTCGCGATTAATGCCCTTGGTATAGCTGCTGATGTTTTCCACCAGTTCGCGCATTTCCTGGTCGTAATCCACGTTGACTGGGATCACTAGTTCAGGCAGGTCATCCAGGCTACAGCCGAGAAGCAGTAGGGGGCTAAAAAGAAATGGAAGTGTCAGGCGCAAAATTCCTCTCCATGTAGGCTTTTAGGTGGGCAAACTGTTTTTTCCAGTTTTAACAGGCAGGGAGAGGTGGGATAAGTTCCTTGATTTCCCTTTTGGGCACCTCTATAAATTGAATTTTCTGTTTTTAATGCCCCGAAAGTCCCGGAATACGATGAAGTAATGCCTCCAAAAAGTAATTTGTAGAGGTGTCCTTGCGTCAATTCTGTCTAAAAGACCTATTATGCCATAATAGCTGTAGAGTTTAAGCGCAAATATCCACCGAATCAATCCATTGCAGATTCTTCCGACATGGATACCCCATATCCAAGTGATCGCGACAACTTCGTTGACAAACACCGCCTTTGTAATCTCTGGCATCCAATTGCAGGTTAAAGTCTAGAAACAAGGCCCCCATCAAGCCTGTAGTGACCAATTGTTCCCGGAATAGCCAAAAGGTTTTTGTAGTGGTCTACTAATCCCGGACACCAATTTAGGTGGTAAAGTCGCTGCCTGAGACAGAGGTGTTCAATGAG
>NZ_CANLDD010000139.1 GCF_947489355.1 uncultured Microbulbifer sp.
TTGGCGACATTGGCGATAGAGCAGTGCATGGCGGCGGCGGTTTCAGCATTGCTAAGGCCGCGAGCGCGGTGTGTCAGGGCTTCTGCCTGGCGGGGGGCCAGTTTCCTGTACTTAGGGGTTGAGCTGGTGGCGTGCATAACCGTTCTCTGTGAGCTGATTAGAACAGGTTATGCAAAAAGACTAAGCGTGTAAAGTCTAAAAGATTAACACTTGTTGATTTTTGTGCTAACAATTGCGCCAATTTCGTTAAGCAGGTCCCCCAACTCCTCATCGCTGAGGGGATTGGGGGTGGAATTGCGACCAAGGAGGAAGTTGGTATCCAGCTCCAGTAAATGGCATAAGGCGTCCAACTGCTCAAAAGATAGGCCGCGCTTTTTCCCGGCATATAGGCGGGCGACGAAATCACGGGATACCCCCAAGTGGGTCGCAATGTCGTTTTGGGTGAGGTTGAGTGCTTTAGCGCGGTTTCTTACTCGGATACCGATGGATTTTGGCAAATGGTGCAATTCGGATAGTTTGTAGTGTTTTTAATACAAAGTTTTTCGAATTGTAGTGCTTTTGCTATCTGCAACGATACAAAAACCTGATAAGTTGCTACTTATTGATCAAGAATTTGCTTGCTTCAATAAAATTAAAAAAGGAAAAAACTAAATCTGCTGTTAGTTTTGGGATTTTATTCCATCTTATATGCAAGATAGAGGGAGTGCAGGATGCAGTTGATCGCGATCCAGTCGGGTGAAGATGTGCGGGATGCAAAGGTTTTGGCTGCTCTAAGGAGGGGGCTTTCCACGATGGGCTCGTGCTGTGCAGCTTGTAGTAGGCTATTAGAGTGCCGGGAGGCCGGCATATATCGAACTTGTCAGAATTTTGAACCCCAAGTTAGGAGTCTCGAGGCAGTAGAAGTCTGAGTGCGAAACTTGGATCAACTAGGGCGGTACCGCCGGTTGACTCTGTGTACGCATATACGGCTGCTGCTGTTTTAGCCAAAAGCTCCATACGCTCTTCCTCGCTGAGATTAAGCGATAAAAGCTTCATTTCTTTTTGACTTCTGATGAGGGCGTCAACTAGCAAATCGATGTTGACATCCCCTGGAGCGCCTGCAGCCTCTGTTTGTCCGTGGCCATGATAGGCGTCCAACCATCCATGGTGATAGCCGCCCGCATCCTCGATCCTGCGAGCCAGAGAATCGCCAATATTCCGGCGAGGGCTTTTGCCAATCACTTGCGACACGCCAGAGTCGGGCAACTCAAGTGCGCGCGCGAGTGCAGCTTGCCCCCCCAACTTCTTGGCAATGCGGCGGGCGTTCTCCCTCCTAATTGTCTTTATGTCCATGCGGCCCTTGGCTGTGTACACGTGTCAATCTCGATTCTATCTGTGTTGTAACTCTGGACAGGCAGGTGATTTTGTAACTTTGGCACAGTTTGGCTCCAGTTACATTTAGCATATACTTGTAAAACTTAGCCAAAGCGACATAGTATGTGTGTCATGGACATACAGAAACGCAAACAGATAAGTCGTGCAGCTTCTCGTCTAGCCACCCACGTACGGGATGACTGGTATCGCAAGCGTGAGGACCTCGCCCGCTTATGCGCAGAGGTTGGAGAGCCCTGCACGGCAGCGTACCTACACCAAGTGGCAAGTGGTCGCCGAAAAGCCAGACCAGGACTCGCCAAGGCGATTGTTGACATTAGTGGTGGTGTATTAACAGAGCAAGATGGCGCTGATTACTGCTATCACCCCTGAAGCTGCCACCAATAGCAGTATGGAGGCAGGGCAAGAACTGGTTAATCAATAGCCAGCCATGGTCATTCATACAGGAGAAAAGGATGGACAAGCAAAGCATACACAGTGAGGTCGCGGAATTCCTCAAATCGGA
>NZ_CANLDD010000140.1 GCF_947489355.1 uncultured Microbulbifer sp.
ACTATGGGACTTCCGGATCTGTCAAACTATGCGTGCCTCCCCGGCAAAGCCGGGGGGTCTCCCTTTTGGACTAGAAAAATCCAGCAACACCATTCTCCAAAATAAACCACTCTTCGACAAAATCACATTCCAGAGACTGTCAGTCAACCCGGAATGGATGTTCGAATTGAACATGCATCCGATTTTTTAGGCAAAAAGATAAACTTTACGCCAACTTGTCGCAGCTATCCCCCCTACAGTTGGTTTACCGCGTCTTACCCTATTGAAAACTCACAGACCCATAAGGCCACTTCTTATTTAATTTCCTTCGTTAAAGGGTAATGCCTTAAAACGTTTGTGGTTTTTCCGTGACGACACAAGGATACGGCTGCGTGTTTTGTATCTACAGCAATGGATTGTCATAATAGTTATATTAGTAGATTTTAGTAGATTTTTTTTGTGCTGTGGTTATATAAAAATTCGACAATTCTCTGTGTTGCAATCGCGCTGCCATGTCCCGTACACCTGGGGCAGTTGGGCTGCAGGATACCCGGTCAATGCCGGGCAGTACTCGCAGGCAACGATCCTTTGTGCCGCGCAGTGCACTTACTAACTTGGAGAGAATGATTACCATGAAAAAATTTATTACTGCTGTATCTCTTACCCTCGCCGTCACCGGTTTTGCTGGGCTGGCCAATGCGGAAACCTGGTCTCCCACCGGGGCCGTAGCCTTGTTCAATGTGGGAAATATATCAGTATTCAAAGGTATAAATTTGACTTGTGGCTTGAGCGGATCTGGTAATATTAATGGCGCCGATGCCTCTGTCGGTTCTCTGGCACTTACCGGATTTCTATGCAGTACCATCAGTTTCAACGGTTTGCCTTACAATATTGAAGGCAATACTGGCGGTACGGTAACGCTGGAGGGTGTCGTTGTTGTTGGCATTACCGGAGACTGCGCTGGAGACCTGATCGGCACTTTTGATCAAGCCACCGGCATACTCACCTTCGATGCTGCAGAGATTCCTTCCAGCCCTCCTGGTGGTGCTCCCTGCCAAATCACTGGTGCCGTAGGCACCAATCCGCAGGCATCCTATACCAATCCCTAGTAGGGGCTGGTACTAGGTTGTGCCCATCCATAAACAGGCGTTTTGCGGGGATTTGTGAGCAGCCTGAATCTGATGCTGACACCGAGCAGGGTAAATTCAAACGTAACTATTCAGCACAATGCCAAATTGCTTAACTTTTGCTCTAAGAATGCCGCTTTATGAATCTAATTTACGCAAGGTTTGACTGAGTTTTCGACACCCTGCTTGCATTTTGTGCAATTTTTGCATGTGCTGAATAGTTACTCCCCGTCAAACCATATCCCGCGCTGTTATCGATTGTGCTACTCCCCTACGGCCACTGATCAATTTGCTAAAGAAGGGGTCTTTGGCTACGATATTGAGGCTTTGAATGCCACATCATCCCAGCTTCTTAATGAACCTGGCCGACCAGCAAGCCGAAAATCTTATGCCTACTGTTTTCGAAGTGGTTCTCCGGGAAAGGAGACTGTCATCTAGCTATATAATACATCTGATCACAAAAAAAATCGTGAGTGACTGGTTTGCCGCCTTTAAAAATACTCTCCATTACACATGCTGATCCTTTTTTTGAATTGTTGTTTGAGCAGACAGCTGTAAACCCAACACAGCCTCCGCGCCAAGGGAGGTGAATTTTATGATCAAGATTGTCGGCGGTGTTGTAATAGCCATCGACGGGGCATTGATGCCGACTTAGTAAATATCCACCGGCAAAGCTGGTGGCTTTAATCGTGAACTGTAGTGGTCAAGTATTTTTGGCCACCGTCTTTTGAGCATTCCAATATTTTTCTTCAGCCACATTCGGCGGCAAA
>NZ_CANLDD010000141.1 GCF_947489355.1 uncultured Microbulbifer sp.
TCGCCCAGCAGATTGCCCAACTGCATGGTCAGCAGGCCTATATCGTCAAGGCTTCCCGAGCCGGAGTTGTCAGTAATTTGCAGGCGGCTGAGGGCCAGCAGGCACAAGCCGATATCCCAGTTTTATCTTTGGTGCCGGAGAATCACGTACTCACGGCACAGTTGCTGGTACCGGTGCACTCTGCGGGTTTTCTCAGTGCAGGCCAACCATTGAAACTTCGCTTCGATGCCTTTCCCTACCAAAAATTTGACCTTTACCCCGGTGCCGTGTTGGAGGAATCCGATATGCAGAACAATCAATTACTCGCCGGCACCATCGGTGACAATACTGCCTGCTTTGAGGCTCAGCTATATCCCCGGCGCATAGTCCACTGCGCACAGTTGGTGCACATTCACGAAGAAATTATGCCTATTCATATGCAATACAACACCCTGATGGGTGAAATGGGCACCAGTCTTAGCGGCGGACAAAAGCAGCGAACTGTGCTGGCGCGTGCGGTTTATCGCGCACCTCGCATCCTATTCATGGACGAAGCAACCAGTCACTTGGGTGTGGCGAATGAATCGCTGGGTAACCAGCATATTCAGCAATTTTTTCCTATTGCCTGAGTTTTGGTTGGGCATCGACCGAAAACGGTCAAATCTGCAGGGAGGCAGATAAATCTGGCTGACAATAAGTTGGCATAATCTTTAACTTAATGAGAAAGTAAAATGAAAGAACTTACTGTGAATGAAATTGAAAATGTACACGGAGCAGAACTTAGTACAACAGCAGCGATAGGTATAGGTATAGGTATTGGTCTAGTATCAAACTATATATATGAATCTGTTGGCGGAGCAGCAGGAATCAATGGGTTCTTCTCCGGTTTTGCTAGTGCCAATAAATCTGGCAGCAGGTACCAACAGTTTTATGAGCGCTAGGTAGCGCTTTAGAAAAATAGAGTGGCGAGGGGTCGCTTAGTGTGATTCCTCAGTTGTGATCGCATGTTTAAATACTTCTTAGTTTTTTTTGTGTCAGTGCTAACATACGTCTTTATGGAAGAGTTTGAAAGTTATCGTGCAGCTTACCAAAAAACTGGCGGTAGTTTTGATATAATTGTGGGCTCTCTTCCTAATGCAATCTCAACGATGCTGGGAATTTTGCTGGCGGCGCTGATATTTGGGAGTAAAGCATTCTTCCAGAACGCATCGTCATATACTATCGGTGTGGCCATTTACGAAATAATTCAACTATATCTTCCTGAGCGAACATTTGACATTTGGGATATCGTAGCCACGCTAGCAGTTTACATTGTCGTTATTGTTTTTTATTTTAGCATTTTATGGATTGTAGAGAAAAGAAAGGATTTAAGTGCTGGTTGATTAAATTTAATTTTTTCTGTTAAGAGAGTTTGCTCAAAGTTAGGCCTCTTTATTTTAGTTTGTCTATCCGTATGGAAGCTTTTGCATAACTTTAGATGCAGTATTCTCATCAAAAACTGCTCTCGGAAAAGCTCTCTCTAAGAGGGAAGTTTACGGTCGAGCTTGTCTTTACAAGAAGCGCAGAGCAGTTCAGCTATTGAGGGCAGTATTACAATACAGGAGACGCTGTATAAAAACGAGTTGTAAGCCAGTCTGGCTGACCCTGTTACCAAAGAAGTGGCGCCCGATGCAGAAGCCTTGCGTTTTCGGTATAGCCTGTCATCTTTTGCGATTGCCCATCTCTATGCATAGCCGCTGTAATGATCTGTAATTTAATCCCGTTGACTACACTGCCGTGAAATGATAAAAAATATGCCATAACATAAATAAGCTCGTAGTAAGGAAGTTGTAGTGACAGGGTTGTTCCGCCAGCAAGCCATGGAAAAACAAGCAGATCGCCTGCATGGTGAGATT
>NZ_CANLDD010000142.1 GCF_947489355.1 uncultured Microbulbifer sp.
TCTCGTAATCTCGTAATCTCGTAATCTCGTAATCTCGTAATCTCGTAATCTCGTAATCTCGTAATCTCGTAATCTCGGATCAGTTTGCGCTTGTTGTCCACGCAGATATGGTTCTTATACTCGTAGTGGGCCTCATTATTTTTCTTGTACAAGCGATCATCCAGATCGTTCTGACGTTTGGTTGTTTCTCGATTCTTTCCGGTACTTTGCCGGCCTTAATTTCTTCGCTCTCATCTCGACTATTGCACTACTTCGATACATCAATAAAATTGGCATCAACTATTTGCCCTTTTTGAGCTTTGTAGCCCTGTGCATCAAGCTGTAAATCGAACTCGAGAAAGAGAGACTTCATAAGCTCATCATTCTTCAATTGTTCGCGAAACAGACAGTTCATCTTAGTGTTCGGCATTCTGTCTTCCGTATTCAGGTTGAGAACCCGGAAAAATGTAAATCGGTTGCGTAAATGATGCTCCAGTTCATCGCCTGATAAGTTGTACAAATCTGCAATACCAGCGCTTTGAATATTACAATGACATCTAAGAGCTTTCGTCCTGTATTTCTCTTTCGCGTTTTTGTGTGAATTTTATTCAAAGTGTTGCGAAAATCTTCCCGATCAATCAGCTCTCACAGATTAATCAGCGATTCACGCTCGCTCAGTTTACGATGTCGGTCTTCGAAATCTAAGAAGCCCGGCTGCATTTTTTGCATAACTTCTATCTGAGAGAAGTTGAATCGATTTTACCAGTAATCAGGTGATTTTTAGAGGTGCGCTAAAATACACTCTCCACCAGTAAAACCTAAGCCCCCGTCCTCTCTACATTATCATACGCACCAGAGTTTCCAACCAAATGAAAGCCTAAGATTAGCAATCTGCACGATTCAAATTCATTTTATATTTGAAATAACATATCAGATGAAAATTATAACTTTAGAATTAAAAAGATTGACTTCACGGCGTTTAATAAAAAGCAAAACCTAAAAAATAAACCGCGAATACAACCTTGAAGTACATGCCGCTTATGCGGTTTGCGCGTCAAATTTTTATCCATTAAATTTTCTGATGCTTCAATACCTAATATTTTTCTGGGCCGATTATTTAAATCGGATGCCACTGTATTAACCTCTTCTTGAATTATCCTTTTAGAGCCTGTACTCGTTGGTCAACATTGCCACAACATACCATTCGTATTCCCGTTCAAACAACGTCCCCAAGGGTAGTAGGCGTGCGCGAAGCAAACCTTAGCTCCATGTTCCCCGGTAATTTTTTTGTGATAGGCAAAATCTTTACCATTGCCCGTCGTGATCCTATGCAACGCTGTCGTATAAGCCTTCAACAGAGCTATAGCGGCCTCCGTCATCGTATCTGTGTTTGTCCTTCACCTGCGCAGTTAGTGTAAACTGCGTGACACGCTCTACAATGGCCGCCAGAACGCCACTGTGTCCCATGCCAATGGCGGTATCAGTTTCCCAGTCGCCAACCCAGCTTTTCGTATCTACTTTCACCGGACACTCATCAATACTTACACGATTCCTTATTTGGCTGCGATTGGTTTTATCATTGCTTCGGTGGTAATACTTTCTACTGTGCCGCTTGGGTTCATGGATAGTTCATCACCTCTCGCCCTATCAGCCCACACATGCTGATAGAGCCGCTCACGGCCCAACAGTATCAAGTGCCCCTAAAGCAGCAAATCTACGTTCTACTTCTAGCCCCATTTTTCAGTATGCTTATCTTCCACCACTTTAATCAGCTCTGGCGTTATTGTTGCCGCTTTTCTAGGGGCTGTTCCCGTTTCACATGGGTAGCCATAGGAAGGCACAAGCCATAGCTACTGTGCTTTGATAGCACCTCT
>NZ_CANLDD010000143.1 GCF_947489355.1 uncultured Microbulbifer sp.
TCCACTTCCCGGATCGCCTGGAGAAATATATCAGCCTATGAGGCTACTTGGCTGACACAGAGTTTTGAACACCCTCATTTTTAGTGTCATGTGCTAAGCTCCGCACTAAGTCTAGTCTTCGGTGATAATTTTTTCACTCAATTCTTATTGCGATTGATAGCACTACTTGCAAACAGGGAGCCAAATTCACATTACCACTAGAAAAATCATAACGAACAACTTTGGGGGAGGGACGTAAGCCTCTCCCCTCTAGATCTGAAAGGCTCTCTTATTCTGATCTGTGACCAATAATGCTAAGGAAAACACGGAATCCGGTCTGTTTCTCCTCCCATGTCAATTATCGGTTGTTCAATACCTTCAACGCATTTAACGCCTCCATAAACACTTTCTACTTCCTTATTTATTAACTCTTTAATTTCTCGATAGCTCTCAAACTCTTTTTTATTGAAAGATTGCATATCTTTTCCTAATTATAATGTAGTTGATATTGCTGGAAGAGTGCATGGCGGAAAAGCAGGCCCTTTTCAGCATCGGCGCATCTATCACCACCAATTACACTTTCAACTTTTTCAGTTAATAACTCTTTGCTTTTTTAAAGCTATATCATTCTGGTTTTTGGCTATTGAGGGTCAAAGCACGGATGCTCGGTACCTCCTCCGTGCCCAGGAGGCCCTTCCCTTGACCCACGCTCAATGCATTTAACACCGCCATAAACACTTTCCATTTCCTCATTTAGCAGCTCTTTAATTTCTAGAGAAATTTCTAACGCTTTCTTATTGAAAAATTGCATAATTATCCCTAATTATAGTGTAGCGGATATTGTTGGAAGAGTGCATGGCGGAAAAGCAGGCCCTTCTTCAGCTTCAGCGCATCTATCACCGCCGCTTACACTTTCAACTTCTTCAGTAATTAATTCTCTGATGCTTTTGCAAGCCGGAAAGTTAACATCGATATTGAATTTTTCCAAAATAAAATCTCCTGAAATCGGTCAATTGTAATTGGTAGTTCAATATACAGTTATTTTAATTATTCTTTTGAAATACTCATTACGAATAGAAGCAAAATCATTGAACAAACCAATGATAAATTATTTTTTAGAAGAAAATATTTTCGACAACATAAATATCCGCCCCCAAAAAATAACAGCGGCAGGCACAATTCTACTGTCCATTTATTATTCGGACGATAAAGCCAATCGTTTCAGTCTACTTGAGTGCAACTCAGAAGAACCAAGTCCGTTCATGTATCGGCACTTAATGCTCATGGGAAACATCTGGTTTATCACCATAAAATGCTTTATTTTAAGCATTTAGACTATTTACTAATTATGATTGACGGCTTCACTCTGCCATTAGTTCAACTTACCTCTAAACCTAAAAACCTCCATGCAATCTATTCCATTCCTCCCATAGCTCAGCAATTTCATTGGGATCTTGGTCATGAGTTGGATTCCATAATTTATGGAATCTGTCAAAACCACCAGATATCGCCTCAAGTTCATATTTGGTAATTTCTTTCATTTTACTTTCTCATCAAGTTAAAGATTATGCCAACTTATTGTCAGCCAGACTTATCTGCCTCCCTGCAGATTCGACCGTTTCCGGTCTATGAGCAACCAATATTCGGGTGATGGCGAGTTGTTGAATATGCTGGTTAACCAGCGATTCATT
>NZ_CANLDD010000144.1 GCF_947489355.1 uncultured Microbulbifer sp.
GATCAGAGGAGTCAGGATGCCATCTTTGCCGCTGAGGCCTTTGCCCTCATGCAGCGCCTTGACAGCAGCATCCATATCGAAAGTAGGTTTGTTCATAGGTCATCCCTTTTTTGCTAATGATAAAGAAATGACACAGAATTCTGAACACTACCGTTTAATGCCAAGACCAAGAGGTGTTGAGGCGACCCTGGCTGTATGTTCGGCATATATCAACTCTTGATCGGTCCTCCTCATCGATTGTCTGCTGAGCGTCCAATGCATAAGCGGTATTTGATTTTAGGTTGGTGATGCTGATCATTGAGACTTCAATGCCTCGCTGTGATGTACCGGCGCAGCCATTGCAGTACCAGCCAAGGCCCTCTGTTTTACGCCTCGATTTACAGATAAAGCTGGCATCTATGGCGCCTACAGATTCAGGATTGCCTGGAAACGCTTGCACAAATAATTCAGTATTGAAATTGAAAAATCGAACTTTCGGCGAAACCAGCGACGAAACCGCTTTTCGCTCGCGCAACTGTATCGCTCCATATTCAGGAATGTCGCTTTGCCTTGAAAAACTGTCAGCACTGCAAGCAGCGTGAGCATAAACTTCTTTTGCAGCTTTTTAATGTTAGACATCCTGGCGAAAATAGCTTTTACTAAGTCTTCCATGGGCCAGTGTTGCGCCAGAATAAAATCATATAAAAGTCATAAAGACGTCAGGTGTTTTAAGCTTTCTTTGCTAAGGTGAGTACTTGTTCAATCAAATTGAGGCAATTTATCAATGAAAACGACTTCAATATTGAAGTTAAATAATGTGTTGATTTCAAATTAAGGATAAATTATGAATCGTATTTGTATTTCAATTGTTCTACTACTTTCTATTATATCCATGAGTGGCATTAGTTATAGTCAAGATAAATTTCCAGTTTTAGAAGATCGCTATTTAGGACAAAAACCACCAGGTATAATGCCTGTATTGTTTGCTCCTGGTATTGTTTCTACAGAGGAGCATCTTGAAAGTGAAGTATTGTTTTTGCCGGATATGAAGGAACTCTCTTTCACCAGGTCTGGAGGAAAATATAAAGAACCTACATTGTTTGTTATGCAATACAAAAATAAAAAGTGGAGTAGGAAATCTATTCCTTCAACCGATATCAATAAATATAAGGAGAGGTTCAGCCCGAGCGTATCAGAAATGAAAAGCCTTGAACCTTTCAAAGACATTCCCGTCGTAGGTTTCTCGGTCTCATCTAAAGGAACGTATTATTTTTATGTTTTAGATTTAAATGATGGCAGTGGGCATATGAGTTATTCACGCCTTATAGATGGCAAATATGAAAAACCTCAAAAAATGAGCAAAGCGATTAACAAAGGGAAATATATTGCCCACCCGTTCATTGCTCCGGATGAGTCTTATTTAATGTGGGATGCTGAGAAAGAAGGCCTAGATTCAACTTGTAAGTGCATATCTCAATGGAGCTAGAAAAAGCGGCCAGTTGCCCGTAGACTTCTCGCTTTT
>NZ_CANLDD010000145.1 GCF_947489355.1 uncultured Microbulbifer sp.
ATGCGATCGTTAGTATGAATCATGGGGTTTATCCTTGGTTTTGGTTTCAGGTTTTGTCACCTTCATCAAAACCGGTACACCCCTTCTTTTCAAGGAGATGTGTCAGATTTGGTCTGAACTAATACAGTTTAATTACGGATTGAATACAGACTTTCCGTTAAAACTTTCAAAGAAGTCCATTGGGATTGATCTTTGGCACTTATAACTCTTATCTCCAACATAGGTAAAATGAAGGCCTAACTTATTTCCTGGGCAAAGTATTGCCCCTTCTATTATGTTGGTTTCAGGGTTAGTCAGTGCGATTAAATAACGCATGGTTCGTGTGGTGAAGTTTCCGCAATCTGGAACCACATCTTCAAATTCAGGGCTGTATTTTCCAAGATCGACTGTTGGAGAATCTTGTATTTTTACTTCTAAGGCTTGGTTTCTGATGTCTGGATATCCTCCAGCAAGAAGTTCCTGATCAGAAATGCTATATCCCATTGCAGAAGAAAAAATTTCTTCAAGCATTTGCCCTCTATTTTTCGTCGCAGCAGGTTTTACTTCTAATCCAATCAGTTTTTCCTCAACTATCGACCGGATATGAGATAAAGGCACAAGGGTGTCTTGCCTTGGTTCATCGTGAATACTTTTTTCTGAGAGGTTGTTTATGTTTGATATGTTACCCACATTAGAGTCATCATCATAAAATAGAATACCATTGGGCATATCTAAAACTGACTGCCTAGCGGATGCCGAAATTATCAACTGATGTTTTACTGTTGGTTTGCCAAACTTGCCAAATCTATCGACAATATAATCTGGGGTTAAGACAGCAACGGCTGTTATTACATGATTTTCTGGACAAACTTTGGCGAGAACAAATCGAACCTCACCTGATTGTAAATTATCCCCATTAGCATATTGAACTTGAACGGATTCAGATGCTGGGTTTCTATTCCACACCTGTAGATTATAGGAACTACCAGTTGTGACAATGTATGTGTCAATATACTCCAGAAGAATCTTTGGGGTCCCTTTGGGTGGGACTATTTCATACGAGCCTTTAGTCGCGACATCAGGGTGGCTCCCTTCAAGCAACACTTTTCCAACCAGTTTTCTCAAGTTGGAGCCATCCGTTCTTGATTTTCCAGTTAGTGTAAAGGGCGCTCCAATGAGGCACTCCAACTTTGCGGTTAAATCATTCGCGGAGGTCAGTGAACTTTTGCTCTGAGGGGGAATTCCCAGCCTCTTATCCATCGCTTTGCTCATATATTCGGCTCTATTTACAGACAAAGCCGCTAATATGATCGAATTAGATGGAAATTGGAAGCCTCAAGGGAAATTGTGAATGATAATTGATCTCTGTGAGCGCTTTTAGTAGTAGTCTGTTATCAGCAGTGAACAAATAACCTATCAGTTTTGTCTTCCTGTACGGATATCAGCGAGGGTGTTCAAAACTCTGTGTCAGCCAAGTAGCCTCATAGGCTGATATATTTCTCCAGGCGATCCGGGAAGTGA
>NZ_CANLDD010000146.1 GCF_947489355.1 uncultured Microbulbifer sp.
AAAAATAACGTTAAGGGGCGTGTATTCAGCCAAAAGCCGATTAAAAGTCCATCAAAATAGAAAAAAGCAGCTTTTCCTCGAGTTGTTTGGCTTGCTAGAAACTTTTTCCAAATAATACTTCCGGATTTCAACAGCCTGTTAAAGGCAGTATGTAAAATAAGTAGAAAAATAAATAGTATCAAATCTCAACAAGACAATTATCAACTATAATAGATTTGAACTTCGAACCAATAGTGGAATTTCCCTTTTCAGTATCAATTGCTAAATTGAAACTACCACAACAGGTGCTGCTGGAACGTATCGCCACTAGTGGTGCATGGGTTGATTCCGCACTCTAAAAATAGAGCGACTGTGGCACTCATTGAGTGTAGAAAGCCTAGCGATCGCCGCGATCTTTGCTAATGTAAAGACGCTTTTCCTGGGCGCTTGACTCTAGGCCTAGTTTCCGGCGATAACGGCAATTCTCTTATGCAGCGAGCAAATCGTTTTGCTGCCTCATAAATAATGTATTTCGCGATCGATCACATCTGATTGTTTATGGCCTGCTGTTCAAGCAACCCATAACAAATCAAGCCTGCTTATCTGTGATCTTGCCAAAGTGCTAAAGGCATGCGCTGAAATCTTTTTCATGTGTACGATATCTGTTTTTGCTTTATTATTGATTCTTTTTTTGTGATGTAAGTTGTATTGGACTCTATATCCTTATTTACGAAGCTCATTGCCCCTAATGTAACATTATCACCAATGCGTACGCCATCACCAATGATGCAGCTATTTGCTCCAATATTGACATTATCACCGATTACAACACCTTCTGAGCTTGCATCATTTGTCGTCCCAATGGTCGTATTTTGTCGAATTTTGCAATTTTTACCAATCTTTGTCTTGGGATTGATAACTATTCCAGACAAATGCCCAATACAAAATCCAATATCTATGCTGCTTTCTCTATGAATGTCGCAGCAATACTTGAATCTTATTCTTTTGTTGATTGTTTTGGCTAGTTTATCTGCTAAAAAATTATTTTTACGATATAAAACATATGCTGCACGATACCAAAATATATAGTTGGCTTCCCTGTTAGTTTGTATTCTTTTTAGAGCCTTTATCCAAGAAAATTTATGTTTTGGTTTTAAAACTTCATAAGTTAAATATTCTTTAAAAGTATACATCTTTAGCGCTCCTAGCTTGGTTAAGTGTAGATGCACATAAAGCTTCTAATATGGGCGCAATTTACTGTATACCTTACTGGATTTTTATACGTCCAGCATTGAGGTGTACCAATGATGCGAAACTTCTCTTCAGAGGAGTATGATCACCAGGCTGCCGGTGATCATACCTATTAGCTGACAGTAATGGCAACCGCTTTCTTTAAATAGGTACGTTATCGATTTTTTTGAAACGCGGATTCAACCTTGAAGCGCATACCATTTATGCGGCTTGTGCCGCCAAGTAATTATCCATTAAATCTTCTGG
>NZ_CANLDD010000147.1 GCF_947489355.1 uncultured Microbulbifer sp.
GGAACGTTAGTTCCGTACAGACCGCTTTGAGCGGTTCACGATTAAAGCCACCGGCTTTGCCGGTGGATATTTACTGATGGGAGATACCTCGACTATCTCTCTTCGAAGCCTGATTGATGCTGGGGCCAGCCCTTATCTAGGAAAGAGGTGTTTTGCGACTAAGACCGTCAGTTCCTGAAAAACTGTAGGTTAGCCGCCCCTTAACTCATAAATCAAAGTTATTTTTCATGCCCGGTCATCAGCTCCAGGCTGTTCTTCAGCACTGTTGTATGTGCTTTAGTCAGGGACCCGTCCAGAGCACGCTTCTCGATCAGAGTGATTAGTTGTCGGACATGGTTTGGTAGGGGATGAGTGATGTCGTAGCTGGCTGGCTCCTCCGCAATATGGGCTTGTTGTGCTTGCTTCTGGCTCGGTGTCATCCGTTGCTCCGGAGAAACAACTTCAACTACCGACTGCGATATCGCACTGATTTCCGTGGGTTTACAATTGAGTAGATCCGCAACCCGCAAGGCAAAGACGGCGGAAACCCCCCTCTTTCGCCAATGAGTAATGGTCTGAGGCTGCACATCCAATTCGCGAGCAATCTGTGCCCACCTGAACCCTGCGGCTCTGGCTAAACGTTCGAAGTCCTTTCCTTTGTCTTTTGGTCGTTTTGTTTGCTTCTGCATAAACGCGAAGTTTATATGCGGATGTGTTGCCATGATATAAACGTCCGGTTATATTTACTGTAAACTATAAACATATGGATACTTTCAGGTGAAAAGACCCAAACCGGCAGCTATCGCAGAAGCCGCCAACTACTTCGGCTCTCAAGGAGCGCTTGCACGACAGCTGGGGGTGTCCCCTATGGCTGTCAGCAACTGGAAGCGCAGGTGGGTGCCGGTAGAGCGAGCAATACAGATTGAACGCCTGACAAGTGGTGAAGTAAGCAAGGAGCAGTTGCGTCCGGACGTGTTCTGCCTGACAGCGGAAGTTGCAGTTGAAGAGCAATGTTAAATCAGCTAACCGGCCAGTACCGCAGTGCATAGATATCTGCATTTGAAGTAGCTCCTTTATCTTGCCTCACATTGTGAAGATTGAGGAGAGCATGGTTAATCAATAGCCAACCATGGTCATTCATACAGGAGAGAGAGATGGACAAGCAAAGCATACAGAGTGAAGTCGCGGAATTCCTCAAAACGGAGCAAGGGAGAGCACTAGTAGTTGAAATCCTTTCTGCCCACATCGCTAGTAAGGATTTCGTGCTGTTTGAGCAAGATAGTGGATGAGGTCCAGCTGGGGCCGGGCTAGTCCAAAAGGGAGACCCCCCGGCTTTGCCGGGGAGGCACGCATAGTTTGACAGATCCGGAAGTCCCATAGTAA
>NZ_CANLDD010000148.1 GCF_947489355.1 uncultured Microbulbifer sp.
TTCGTCACCTTCATCAAAACCGGTAAACCCCCTCTTTTCAAGGAGATGTGTCAGATTTGGTCTGAACTAATACATTTCATCATACCACCCGCTCCGCGGGTGGTTTACTGTAACTCCTTTTTTTAACGCTTTAGCTATTTCTGACCGACTCAGCGCTGTCCACTTCACCTTGTCATCCATTGGATTTCTCGCAGTATGATTTGACAATACGTCGAGAAACACTTGGTTGATATCAACTGCGGCTTCGAGAATCGTCTTTCTACCACCAGGTACTGGGACACTCTCTCGGTTAAGTGTCCTTCGTCTTGAAGCTCTACTATACCTTTTCTAACAGTTTTATCATCACAGCCAAATAGCGAACAAATATAAGATTGCCCTCCATGCCCTTTTTTTGCGCCTCAAACGCCCCTTATCTTTTTCGGGCAAACTGTCATAGAATCTGTTCATTTCTTCTTCGTTCTTTTCAGAGTGGTATATGCGGAAAAATATAATCCGTTAGCGAAAAATAAAATTTCACCTGAAGTTGTAATCTATTGAAATCCGGAAGTTATTTCGTGCACGTTCATTAACGTTTCGTTATCGAGTAATAGCACTTCTCGAATCGCTTTTAATTTCCAGCCCGTACCAAGCAGAATAACTGCGTTGATTTTGTATGAGGCATTGTGATTGCGCTCGACTCTGTGAGCATCACGCAGTTCCAGGGCTTGAATTCCCTGTCAGAAAAAATTTTTTCATAGACATTGACCATAGATAAAATTTTCCCAATTTCAATAAAGCATGACCTTTTGTAAAGCCGAATTTCCAAACGCTATAGGTATAGTTGCAGCACTATGCGCCCCCTTTTTTAATTATCAACGCAAATCATTCTGATGTTAGCCGGAACAGATCACTTTCTGGTTTAAACGTATCACCATCGCGCTGGGCGGCCAACATTGTTGGGCAGGCTTCGGGCTTAACATTCCATTCGGTTGTTTCTGTGATGGTAACGATTTCCCACAGCTGAAGCACCGACTAAGTTTGAAAGTTAATTGTTGAATATCGTTTTTCAGGACAGCCATTCTTTCCATGGATTGACTTCAGACTATATTGTATCTCTGCCACATAATATTAATGCAGTGAGCACGATGCGCACTATTATGCTGGGTGCGATTGCAGAAGCAAATGGACTAAGCTGAGAAAGATTCGTCAGGAATTTAATTTGGCATTGGAGCGTATCGACTGGTTGATCGACTGCGCCTATGCACCGAACGGCAAAGAGTCCATTCCCCCGGAACGATTACTGCGAGCCCTACTGCTACAGGTTTTATTCAGTGTGCGTAGTGAACGCCAGCTGATGGAACAGATGC
>NZ_CANLDD010000149.1 GCF_947489355.1 uncultured Microbulbifer sp.
TCATTTATTCACCTGATCTTCGTTGTGAGTGATGTTATCACCCAAAGTCAGATGGCCAAATTTACTATGCCACTACACTAAATATTGAGAAAGAAACTTGATTGTATCGTCCGCAAATTTTACCAAAACCACTGATGGCACGGAATATTTTCAACAGCCCACTAAATTAGCACTGGCCTCCCGAGGCTTGACATCCACTGCGTGGTCTTTGGCCGTGCTTTTCAAGACTAGTGCCGGATCAAGCCCGAGCTTCGGCTCGCCTCAAACAGGAACCAGGCCCGCCTTTCAGCCTGATCGATAAATTCCTCCAGCAGGCTGCTCGTGCCGACATCGCGGTGCTCATCACAGAGTGCGTGCACCTCACGCATACGGGCAATCATTGCCTGATTGTCCTCACACAGCTCCGCCAACATGTCCTGCGGGTCCACATACTCCGCATTGTTATCGGAGGCGCGCTGCAGTTTGGCGATATGGCCAATGGAGTGCAGCGTGGTGCCACCCAGCTTTCGCACCCGCTCGGCCAGTACGTCAGTTATGCCCAGAATCTCCTCTGCCTGTTCATCAAACAGCAGGTGGTAATCGCGAAAGTGTGGGCCGCTTACATGCCAGTGAAAATTCTTGGTTTTCATAAACAGCCCGAAGGCATCCGCCAACAGCGTATTCACCGAGCCAGTAATGTCTTCACGCGCACGCTCACCCAAATCGGTGGGGGTATTGAGCCGCGTGTGCTCTTTGGTGTGCAAGGTTTCTCTTGCTGTCTTTCTCATGATCAACCTCGTAACAATAACGACAGTAAACGATATGGGTGGGAAAAAATCACGCCACCTAGGCTCAATACTAGACAGCAGCTGCAGAACTTGCCATTCAGAAACCACTGGTGGCACCCAGGGCCAAATAGAGCCTGCTAAATCTCCGCTGGGATCCGCTATTCGCCACTTCACAGTAATCGGGCTATGCCACCGTTCCAGGTGCTACTTTGGTGGCCTGGCCCCTCCAACGAATCCATTTCAAATCCATCACCAGGGTGGCAAAAAGTACCGGCACCAGTAGCAAAGTGCCGCAGGTGGCCAATATCAGACCACCCACCTGAGCAAAGCACAGTGGTTGCGGATATAGTGATGAGAATGGGGCGCAATCGCATAATGCCGGCATCCGGCAGGGCTTCCCTGAAAGGGTCACCCGCCCTGTGGCGCACTTCAATAAAGTCAAACAGCACTATGATATGACTGACAATCACGCCTATAAGGCTGGCAATACCAAGAAAGGTAGTGTTCAGAATTCTGTGTCATTTCTTTATCATTAGCAAAAAAGAGATGACCCATGACCAAACCTACTTTCAAT
>NZ_CANLDD010000150.1 GCF_947489355.1 uncultured Microbulbifer sp.
TGCTGGTATACACGTCCAACACCTTTGAATGTCCCAACGTAGAAGGTGTCCTGTGAGCCCAGATAACCAGGATGTTGGGTCTCAATTTCGCCGCAGGCTTCGTCATCATGACGTTTGCGTTCCAGAGCCTGAACCTGTGATTCAGTGAGAATCAGACCTTCCTTTGCCACTTTGGCTTCCAGCGCCTTCAGACGGAGCCTGAAGTTAGCCAGGTCATGCCGCAACCAGATGCTGCGAACCCCGCTGGATGACACAAAGACACCGCGCTTACGCAGCTCATTGGATACCCGTACCTGCCCATGAGCAGGCTCTTCCAGGGCATAAGCCAGCACTGCTTCTTCGATAGTCGGGTCAACGCGGTTATTGTGATTTGGCACCCGCTGGTTTTTCTCCAGCAGGGCGTCCACGCCGCCGCTGGATACGGCTTCTTTGTAACGATAGAAGGTATCTCGCGATACGCCGAGCATCTTACAGGCTTTGGAGATATTGCCGAGTTCTTCTGCCAGATTGAGCAGACCGGTCTTGTGTTTAATGATGCGATCGTTGAGGGTGTTCAAAACTCTGTGTCAGCCAAGTAGCCTCATAGGCTGATATATTTCTCCAGGCGATCCGGGAAGTGGATCGTCAGCTGTGACAGCGTCAAGTTCCAGTTCTGGATAGGGTGCGTCCAGCGCTCGGAGGCTTTCAGTATACCGGCGTAAAGCAGCTTGAGTAAGCTGTTCTCATTGGCAAAGCCGCCCTTGGTTTTAGTCAGCTTGCGGAACTGGCGGTGTACAGCCTCAACGGCGTTGGTGGTGTAAATCGGCGTACGCACGTATTCCGGATACTTGAAGTACGTCGATAGGGTGGGCCACTTGGCTCGCCAGGACTTGATCACCACCGGGTATTTTTCTCCCCACTTGGCCTCCAACTCGTCCAAGGCGTTCTCGGCAACATTGAGTGTTGCCGCCTTGTAGACGCACTTGAGGTCGGCCATAAAGGCCTTCTGGCTCTTCGAGGCCACGTACTTCATCGAGTTGCGAATCTGGTGGATGATGCAGTGCTGAATCTCGGTCTTGGGGTAGATGCTTTCAATGGCCTCAGGAAAGCCCTGCAGGCCGTCTATACAGGCAATCAGGATGTCTTTGATTCCACGATTGTAGAGATCAGTCAGAACGCTCAGCCAGTGGTGCGCGCCCTCCTGGTCAGACAGGTAGAGGCCCAACAACTCTTTCTTGCCTTCGATGTTCAGGCCAAGAATGGTGTAAATGGCCTTGCTGGTATAACGGCCATTTTCCTTGATTTTGTAGTGGATAGCG
>NZ_CANLDD010000151.1 GCF_947489355.1 uncultured Microbulbifer sp.
ACCAGAAGATTTAATGGATAATTACTTGGCGGCACAAGCCGCATAAATGGTATGCGCTTCAAGGTTGAATCCGCGCTAATAATTTTGGTAATTGTTAGTGATATAAATTTAACTAATTTTTTGTTGCTGCTGGCTGTTTGTGTCGTTGCACTTTTTACTCTTGTGGCATTTGGTATAATACTGTCTTTATTAGCATTAATGTGGCGTCAAGTCGCGGCACTTGTTACCGTTTTGAGCGTTGCTTTTGAATTACTGGCTGGAGCTTATTTCCCCATCACTGCATTTCCAACGAGTGTTCAGTACTTTGCATATATATTACCGTTTACCTGGGGTTTTGATTTGGTCCGTTATTATAGTTTCTCTGGCCAGTGGCAAACGTTACAGCCAGTTTATATTGAATGGCTGGTATTAGTCTTTTTTGGTCTATTTTATACGCTGTTGTCCTTATTTCTGCTCAAGCATGTTGAAAACTCGGTTAAGCAAAAAGGGCTTCATCTTCTTTAAAAATCGAAAAGGAATAAAGGTTATGTGTTGCTAATTTCTTTCTGTTTGTCAACTTGTTGATTTTTACCATATAAGTTTAGGTGCTTGGGTAACATCTCCCTGTGTCAACCAAGATGTTAGACCCACTATTTTAGCCAATAGCGTATCAGGGGCGGTAATTGAATGGAGAATCTCTCGTTACAGTGAGCACTTCAAAGAAAGAGCCGTGCAGCTGATGATGTCGCCGAATGCCGTGTTGGTGGCCCAAGTGAGTCGGGAGACCGGGGCCCCTGAGCAAACTCTGTACAATTGGCGTAATCAAGTCTGTGAACAGGGTAAAGCCGTGCCCGCTTATCCAAAGAGTCCCGAACGCTGGAGCGGGGAAAGCAAGCTGACTGTGGTCATAGAGACTGCGCCGTTAAATGAAGAGCACTTGGTGGAGTATTGCCGTCACAAGGGACTCTACGCTGAGCAGATTCAGCGCTGGCGGGAGGCGGCAGCTACCGGAGCCTGCCACCGTCGGATATTGTGCCGATCCTGGCAGACCAGAGAATTTACATCGCTTCTGAGTCCAGCTTCTATCGGATCTTGCGGGAGGCGGATCAACTACACCAACGAGGAAAAACCAAGACACTGCGTACAGTTGCTAAGCCCAAAGGATACCAGGCAAACGGTCCTAACCAAGTTTGGAGCTGGGATATTAGTGTGCCGCAGCAAGCTGCGGGAGAGATGAGGGATTGTGGCCCCTCGTCATCGGCATGCAGGTGCTGGTGACA
>NZ_CANLDD010000152.1 GCF_947489355.1 uncultured Microbulbifer sp.
CAACTGGTCGCCACTGTTGGCAAACTCTTCGGGAAGCAGCAGGCGATCACTTTCCAGTTGCCGAATCTGGTTGCGCAAATTCACCCGGCTGCGCGCGAGATCCTGACGTTCTGCGTGCAGCTCCAATTCCTGGGCAATAACCGCGTCCAGCTCCGCCAAGGAAATATAACCTTCACGCTTGAGTTGTCGATAGCGCCCCGCCTGTTCTGCACTCAAGTCGTAACGGTGGACCTGGGTCTTTATCTGTTTTTCGAGCAGAGCCAGGTCTTCCTCGCCAGCGACGATACGCTGCTCGGTATCCCGCAACTGCTGGCGATAGATTTTTTCGCTGCGCTCCAGTTGCTCCGTGATTAATTTTTGTTGGCTTTCGTACTCCGCCAGTAATAAAGTTTCGAGGTGCTTACCATCTGCCAATATTCGATCACCATTGACCACGATCAAGGGTTGATCCTTCAATACCCAATCACCCTCACGCACCAGCACCTGTTTGATAATACCCAAGCGCTCAGCGTATACCCGCACTACACCCGAAGCCGGTTCCAGCCAACCAGTTACGCTTTCCTTACGAGCATAGTTGCTGCTGAAAAGCCAGATGATGGAGAGAGCCACCCAGACTAGTAGCAATGACAAAATGACACCGTGTGAAAGGCGGGGCAGGAGCAGAATCTCACCGTGCAGGCGGTCTGCGTGTCTTTCCATGGCTTGCTGACGGAACAACCCTGCCACTACAGCCTCCTTACTATGGCTTAGTTTTTATAGCGTACTTTTTATCAAAACTTAGAATAGTTTTAAAGTGCTAGAGCCCTGAACCTACAGGGCTTTGGCCACAGACAGGAAGAGTCAATTTATAGAAACTCCGGGTGGACACTAAATGACATGAAAGTATCCCCTTGCTCGCCGATACCCATACTGAAAAACTGTCCGAACTATTGTTTTATTATTTTATGGCAACTCTGTCAAGAAATACTTCGGACAGTTTTTTGAGTTCAGGCCCTGATAATACGAAGCCTGCACTTTAATAACGTGTATTTATCACAAGTCTGGGGTAGACGCGAGTTGCGATAAACACCCTTATAGGGCTACAGCCCCAGAATTAGTAAATATCCACCGGCAAAGCCGGTGGCTTTAATCGTGAACCGCTCAAAGCGGTCTGTACGGAACTAACGTTCC
>NZ_CANLDD010000153.1 GCF_947489355.1 uncultured Microbulbifer sp.
CTGACCGCAGCGCTGACCCGCGTCTGTGCGGAAGTTTGGGGCGGTGACGCAGTTGCTTTCGACGGTATCGACAATGCACCGGAAGAGCGTGAGCGCGGTATCACTATTGCCACCTCCCACGTTGAGTACGAGTCCCCCACACGCCACTACGCCCACGTAGACTGCCCAGGACACGCCGACTACGTCAAGAACATGATCACCGGTGCCGCGCAGATGGACGGCGCCATTCTGGTGTGTTCCGCTGCTGACGGCCCCATGCCGCAGACTCGCGAACACATCCTGCTGTCCCGCCAGGTGGGTGTCCCTTACATCGTTGTGTTCCTGAACAAAGCGGATATGGTCGACGACGAAGAGCTGCTTGAGCTGGTGGAAATGGAAGTGCGCGAACTTCTCGACCAGTACGAGTTCCCGGGTGACGACACCCCGATCATTGTCGGTTCCGCTCTGATGGCCCTGAATGGCGAAGACGATAACGAAATGGGTACCACCGCGGTCAAGAAGCTGGTTGAAACCCTGGACGAATACATCCCTGAGCCGGAGCGCGCGGTAGATCAGCCGTTCCTGATGCCGATCGAAGACGTCTTCTCCATCTCCGGTCGCGGTACTGTAGTCACCGGACGCGTAGAGCGTGGTATCGTCAAAACCGGCGACGAGATCGAAATCGTCGGTATCAAGGAAACCACCACGACCACTTGTACCGGTGTGGAAATGTTTCGCAAGCTGTTGGACGAAGGCCGTGCTGGTGAGAATATCGGCGCCCTGCTGCGCGGCACCAAGCGTGAAGAAGTGGAGCGTGGTCAGGTGCTGGCCAAGCCGGGTTCTATTACGCCGCACACCAAGTTCGAAGCGGAAGTGTACGTACTGTCCAAGGACGAAGGTGGTCGTCACACCCCGTTCTTCAAAGGCTACCGTCCGCAATTTTACTTCCGCACCACCGACGTAACCGGTGCGGTAGAGCTGCCGGAAGGCACCGAGATGGTCATGCCGGGAGACAACATTCAAATGGTTGTCACCCTGATTGCCCCGATCGCCATGGAGGATGGTCTGCGCTTTGCGATTCGCGAAGGCGGGCGCACCGTCGGTGCCGGCGTGGTTGCTAAGATCAT
>NZ_CANLDD010000154.1 GCF_947489355.1 uncultured Microbulbifer sp.
GCCTTGACAGCAGCATCCATATCGAAAGTAGGTTTGGTCATAGGTCATCCCTTTTTTGCTAATGATAAAGAAATGACGCAGAATTCTGAACACTACCGACAAAGCGGGTTTCTAGCCCGCCCTCTCCAGCCGAGTCAACCAGGGGCAGTTCCTCAGCTGTTCAAAGATCCGGACATCAAAGTTTCCCCCTCATCCGGCTCCTCTAGTACGCAGGTTCTCAGGCGCTAGTATCTGCGTATACAGATTACTCTCTAAAGCTGGGAAAAATCGGTGAGGGTTTTTATTTCACCTTGTAAACGGCACAGACCTTATTCCCGTCGGGGTCCCGTAAATAGGCGATATACAATTTTCCTACCGGTGCCTCCCGTATCCCCGGTGGATCCTCACAGCGGATACCGCCATTTTCAAGCCCAGCCGAATGCCAAGCATCAACTTCCCCGGTGTTATTCGCGGAAAATCCGATGGTTCCGCCATTGGCATGGCAAGCCGGTTCCCCATTGATCGGTTTGGTGATGATAAACACCCCGGAGTTTGTAATATAGAAACAACGCCCCTTTTCATCAATGACCCCTGGCTTATGCTCGAGGGCCCCTAAAGCAGCATCATAAAATGCTTTGGCTTTCTCTATATCGTTGGCGCCTACCATAACATGACTAAACATTGCCCCCTCCATTTTCTATACAACTGATTGAAAAACCGATTGGCTTATACTGACAACTTTCTGCATATCCTGCAATCTCCCCCAAACAGGACTGCCGGTGTGTAACCAGACCGATATGGGTCGGAATCAGGCGCTTCCAGAATGGCTGCTTTGGGCAGCCGGGAAAGATTGACTACGATGAAGATACTGCCCATGCCCACGATGGTGCACGATCGAGTCTCGTTTTGGCAACTACCCACCATCGAACAGATTGAGACGGTATTATGTTATTCAAGATATTTAAGCAATGATTGCCTCAACACAAATAAAAAAGCCCTGACCGCGAAGGATCAGGGCTTTGTAATAGAAGCCTGACAATGACCTACTCTCACATGGGGAGACCC
>NZ_CANLDD010000155.1 GCF_947489355.1 uncultured Microbulbifer sp.
TTAAGTTGATTTAGCTGCAGTCAATAATATAGATGAACTAGGGCCTAGTTCGCTTGGCGAAGACTTTTTTGTGTTCGGAATTCGACTGTTTGCCTTGGAGTCACTGCTCCCCTATGGAAGAAGTCCTCAGATGCTTTGCAATAGCCAAGGGCTGGAACAGGTGGATTCTCTATAACGATTTCTAGTTGAAGCTCGTAGTGGTACACCCAGACGATTTTGAATTGATGGGGTTTCCTCAAGAGTGGTTGGGGATTCCAGTAAGGCCGCTGAGGCAAGGCTAACTTGGAGCCAGCTCCTACCGGAGACAAGATCATTAGCGCGTCAAGAAGAGCGCTTTTTGTGCCTGGGTAGTAGATACCAGAGGATCCCTGCAATCAAATATTGTACCGGAATATTTCCGATTAAATTTGCCTGCTCAGTTCGGTCAGCTAGCACCATCAACAACATAATGGTCGCATAGACTAGATTCAGCCAGATAGTGAACCAGATTAGTTTGATATGAGCAGTGGGATTTTTGGCGGCAAGAATCAGGAATACACCCAAAACTCCGAATGTTCCCAAAATAATCTGTTCGTATTCGGGCTGCGATGGTGTCAAGCCCCATCCCGCAGGCCATATCCAAACCATTAACGGATACATGGCAAAGATAAATATCAGTCCTGTAGCAATCAGGGCGATGGGAAGATATTTGGCGCGAGCAATGTCATCCATGTTTATCTCCGAGGTGCGGGCCGCTTTGTGCCATTTCAGTATAAAAACTTCACGCTGACAAAGATGCGCAGATTTATAGCCTAAACCATTTCTGAGCCCCGTTCAGCGAGGGGTTTTTCGTTTCTGGTGATCCCATGTTCAAGAACGACTACTTCACGGAAGAGGAGTTGTCCTGCCGCTGTTGCGGGAAACTCCACTTCTCGGATGACACGCTGCGCCGACTGATCAGGGTAAGGGAGCGGTTTGCTAAGCCGATGGTAATCAACTCCGGCTACCGCTGCCGGGACCACTGCGCCAGGATCGGCTCCACCATGACACACACTACCGG
>NZ_CANLDD010000156.1 GCF_947489355.1 uncultured Microbulbifer sp.
CGTTGTTTACTCATTGAACACCTCTGTCTCAGGCAGCGACTTTACCACCTAAATTGGTGTCCGGGATTAGTAGACCACTACACTAGCATTACGGTGTTGAGAAGGAATTTCTGGGCCACATCCAGACCGTCACGAACCGATCCTATCCTATTGCAAAGCATGTAGAAAAGACAGTGGGGTTCGATCTGGGTCTGCAGCAGTTTGCGTTCAGATAGCAGAATTTCTGTTGCCGGGTCGAGTGCAGACTCTTGACATGTCACCTGCAACTGTCTGACACGCCTGATCTCCATAGTAGTTGTTGGAGTAGTTGCAATCCACACAAGGGGCTTGATGATATTTGCCCCCCCTAAATAGCCTATCTATTATCGCGATAATAGTTTTCATATTCCCCTCCTGTGCTCTGAATAACTGATAGCGTAACACAGCGGGAGAAATGTAATAAAATAGTCTTTTTCACTAAGCTAAATAGCCTGCCCCTATGAAAATATTCCTGCACTTATTCCGGCTGCAGTTCTGCTTGACTTTATAACCAGGAAAAAGGAAACAGATCTGAGAGTTTGGAACTGTACCTGCTAAAAAAAGACCAACGCAAAGGGCTGCACTGCAAAGCATGATAATGTGGACAGTAGCTCCTGAGGTGTCCCGGTTTAAGGTTTTGGCTTGTTAGCAAGTCTTAGGCTCCTCGACACATTAAAAGCCCCGGGATTGCCAGGGCTTTCGTTGGTATACAGGCTCAACAACATTGTGGATTAATTATCAGCCTGCATACACCATCCTCAGTTGTTGACGTTTAAATTATTCAAACTTAACGCCAGACTCCCCATTGCCCAGTTGTGCCTGGCTCCTCACCTCTTGTCCACCAGCCTGCTGTCCATGTTTTTCCACTGTGAGTTACCACATCACCCGAAGTATAGACCTGACTACTATCCCACTTTTGAACTGTAGGGTCTGTGGGATCAGTGGGATCAGTGGGATCAGTGGGATCAGTGGGATCAGTGGGATCAGTGGGATCAGTGGGATCAGTGGG
>NZ_CANLDD010000157.1 GCF_947489355.1 uncultured Microbulbifer sp.
TGTGTTAGAACCTCAACAATGCGAGCTTGCTCTTACAAATCAATAGGCTACATCCAAACGGGAACAGCCCCTAGTAATATCTGTGCCAGTACCAAATAAACACCAAAAGTAACTTTTGAAACGCCACGGCGTAGTACCATTGATGTGTAGGCTGATTGGCTAAGTTTACCATAAGCCAGCAGTAAGGGGATTAGCAATAAAAAATACCACAAAGACCCCTTGGCAGCTTTACCAAGTGCCAACGTAATAAAGACGTAGTACGGCATACCTAAAAACCACAGTAGCTTCATTTCTGTTGTCCACATTCTAGTTTTAAACGATGGATAATATCAGGTTCAACGGCGTTTGAGGGGCGCAGCCTGGAATGGTAGCAAAAGGCGGCGGTAACGCATCCGTTGCAACCATTCGTTATGCGACGTTCTGTATGGCAAGTATGCGTTTTAGTCATTCTTGGAAAATGTTGTGGCGAGGGCAAATAGTATGCCGATAACCGTGCCCACAAGAACAGAGAGTATTGGGGATAGGCAGAATTCTAGTGGGACCATTGTAAATATGTCAGAGGTTAAAATCGGAAGAATGAAAGGCACTAGTTTTTTTTGAAAGGATGAGGGGGTAGGAGTCTCAGTTTTGTATGGAGGTTCTTTTGCTCGTTGTGATTGTAGTAGAGCCTCTCCTAGTTGGTTAGCGGTTTCTTTGTCCATATTTTTCTCTAAGTCAATGCTTTTAGACTCCTAAAGCTTGCAGCAACGGCAGGCAAACCCGATGCGACTTTTTATGTAAAAGACGTAACAGTTTTACCTGTCCGATAGCCTGTGCTTATTATGTGACCCGCACTCGGGAATTTTTGAACTCGAATAATGCATAAGTAGAAAGACTAGCATCAACCCTAGTCCAGCACTTCCTACAAATCCGACCCAATAATTCAAAATCAACTCCTAGATTCAACTTGTAAGTGCATATCTCAATGGAGCTAGAAAAAGCGGCCAGTTGCCCGTAGACTTCTCGCTTT
>NZ_CANLDD010000158.1 GCF_947489355.1 uncultured Microbulbifer sp.
ATCCACTTCCCGGATCGCCTGGAGAAATATATCAGCCAATGAGGCTACTTGGCTGACACAGAGTTTTGAACACCCTCGGATATTTTCACGGTAGCTCTTGAGCGGAGTGTATTCTTCTATTCCGTCTTTTTAGTAAGTATGTTTTTTATCACGCTTTCACTTAAAAATACCCTACCCCTACCCTGAAGGCAATGGTAAAAGGTTCCTATGTAAAATTTTAAAAAGAGAGAATAATGCGCCTGATTATACCTATTTTTTTATCCATACTGCTTGTTGTCTGCTTGGAAGTTGAAGCAGAAACTCAAGATTACGACCGCCACGAGTGGCTCCCCACTGGTCTGACTCTGATGGCGACTGCCAGAGCACCCGTCACGAGCTGCTGATCCAGTTTAGCCTGGCCCCAGTGACTTTTACCAATGCCAAGAGCTGCACAGTTATTACTGGCCTGTGGCTAGATCCCTACACCGGCCAATTCTTCACCTTGGCCTCTGACCTGGATGCTGAGCATATTGTCCCACTTTCATGGGCTCACGAGCATGGCGGAGCAGATTGGACTGTAAAGTTGAAGCGGCAGTTTGCAGAAGACCCTCCATTGGTTCGGAAGTTTTTGTCTATTTTTTAAATAATGACCACATGGGTACCACTTTCCTTTCCTATATTTTTCAAATCTAGACATGGATACCAGATTATGAATACAATCTTAGCCGATTTGCTCATTCCTCCTCATCACTACGATCCACTAAATTTTCTGGAGAACCAAGTGTTGTCTCATCCTCAAGTTCTTCTTTAACATCATCGGGATCTGGCTTGAAGAGATCCTTAGATCTTTTTTTAGCCTTTCTCTTGGCCTCTTCATATCTTTCTTTATCTGTCATAAATCCCTCACCAAATAATGCGAGTAAATATCCACCGGCAAAGCCGGTGGCTTTAATCGTGAACCGCTCAAAGCGGTCTGTACGGAACTAACGTTCCT
>NZ_CANLDD010000159.1 GCF_947489355.1 uncultured Microbulbifer sp.
TTACTCATTGAACACCTCTGTCTCAGGCAGCGACTTTACCACCTAAATTGGTGTCCGGGATTAGTAGACCACTACAGACGGTGACGGTAGTGCGCGAGAGCTGACCCTGAGTGATCTTACCGCGCTCACTCTCTGGTAGGCGCAGCTGGATACCCCGCAACAAGTACTGCCAAACAAACAAGCCGCCCGCGAAATGGTTGCACATGGAGAACAGTTGTTTGAAGAAATTGGCTGCGCGGGGTGTCACCGGCCGCAAATGGTGTTGAATACCCGTTACTTTTTGGAACCAAACCCGTTCAATCCGCCGGGCACCTGACTTTGAAGACCTCTTCCCGCCGGTAACCTTTAACTTGACCAGAGAAGCGCGTTTTAAGAGGGGCCCCATGGCACCCTCCTTGTACACGCCCACACCGACCTGAAGCGCCACAACCTGTATGATACGGATATCCATTTTTCTGCAATGAACAACTTGCACAGGGGCGAGTGGACGCGATAGACGGTACCCAGTTTTTCCTTACCCGAAAATTGTGGGATGTTGGCAATTCGGCTCCCTACGGCCATCGCGGGGATGTAAGCACCATTACTGAAACCATTTTATTCCACGGCGACGAAGGCCGCCCTTCCCGCGAAGCCTTTCTGGCGCTGTCTGTGCAGGACCAAAAATCCCTGGCCCAGTTTTTAAAATCCTACAAATCGTTGCGGATACCAGTAAGCAGTAACGCCTCTGGGTTCAGTGCCAAATGGTTGCACCGAAACGAAACAGGGTATACATTTGGACAAATCAAACAAAGAGGTGTGCGGTAACGTTAAACTATAAACAAATATGTTGAATCAAATCCTGAGCGGTGTAACTGTCTGTATGAGACAGCTATTGGTAGTGTTCAGAATTCTGTGTCATTTCTTTATCATTAGCAAAAAAGAGATGACCTATGACCAAACCTACTTTCGA
>NZ_CANLDD010000160.1 GCF_947489355.1 uncultured Microbulbifer sp.
CCACAGATAGCCGGTAATACAATTCGCGGTAGCCAAAACGGCATTTATGTGTATCGCAACAGTGCCCCGCAGATCAGCGGCGGCAATGTGATTGCTGGGAACGTCTATGGTATCTATGCCTATGGCCACAGTAGTGATGTGGCGCAAAACCCGGTACCGGTAGTAACCGGCAACAGTCTCTACGACAACAGTTCTTACAACTATTACACACGGTATTTTGCGGATGCGGCACTGACCACCCTGGATGCCACCGGCAACTGGTGGGGCAGCACGGATGCGGGACAAATTGCACAGAAGATCTACGACTGGACAGATGGGCAGGGCACTTATCCGATTGTGGATTATCGCCACTTCCTCGACGGTCCCGATGGTAACCAGGCCTATACCGGAGAGGCACTGTTTGGCTATTTCACGGAAGATACGAACCTGCCAGAAGACAATTATCTGGTGCTCGGCCGGGTGGAAGTTGCCGCAGGCACAACCCTGAGTATTGGCTCTGGCACTGAACTCCAGTTTGCCGGCAATTATCCGTTGCTGGTTAAAGGCGCCCTGACTGCACAAGGTAATGAGGCATCGCCTATTGTCTTCAAGCCAACGGCAGAGGCCTGTGATGGTATCAACACCAGGAGAAAGGACTGGCCTGGGATTACAGTGGTTGCAGGAGCTACAGCGACGATTGAATACGCTGAAGTGCACTGTGCCAATATCGGTATCTATTTTAATGGCGGCGATGGTTCGATACGCAATTCACAGTTGCTGAACAACTACAGCGGTATCGATGCCCGGGCCGCCTCGGTAGAAGCGGTGATTGCTCCACAGATATCAGGTAATACGATTCGCGGCAGCAAAAATGGCATCTCTGCCTATCGCAACAGTGCCCCGCAGATCAGTGGCGGCAATGTGATTACCGGGAACACCCATGGCATCTACGCCGAAGGCTA
>NZ_CANLDD010000161.1 GCF_947489355.1 uncultured Microbulbifer sp.
AAAAGCGAGAAGCCTACGGGCAACTGGCCGCTTTTTCTAGCTCCATTGAGATATGCACTTACAAGTTGAATCTAGGAGAGGAATGGAATCTATTTAGCGCCATTAATTCAGAAATTTATGCATTGGATTTCCAAAAGATCTGCAATCACCTAGACTGGCTGCTCCCGGAAACAAAAATAAAACCGTTACTGGACCATTACTACCAATTGGCGTTATCCATTCAGAACAGCCCCTGGCCCCAGTGGAGTAAAGCCTGGAATCTGTTGTTAACCGATATGGTATTTACCTTACCCGGCTTGAGGCATTTGGCAAACCATCAAGGTGAAGGGTTTCACTACCATTTCACCCAGCCCCTGGTAGACCAACCTCTGCTTGGAGCCTGTCATGCCGTGGAATTGGGTTATGTATTTGGAACCCATGGTGAAAAATCCCTGCGCGGTCTCTACGGCGCAGATACGGACGCACATCTACTGTGTGCCTCTATGCAGGAAGCCTGGTTGAGTTTTGCAGAGACCGGCTGCCCCGGAGAAGACTGGCCCGTATTTTCAGGAAAACACAGTAAACGCTTTGGCAAGCATCCAACCGCACGGGCGTTTAATACCTCGGAGCTTCTGACCCTATGGCAGGATATACCTGATAAGGTCCTGCATGGCTATCTATAGCTGACATATTCATAGCCATTTGGCTATAAAAAATATAGTCCGCTCCAATAATGTTCTACTTCTGAAATACAATATACACCTAGATTCAACTTGTAAGTGCATATCTCAATGGAGCTAGAAAAAGCGGCCAGTTGCCCGTAGACTTCTCGCTTTT
>NZ_CANLDD010000162.1 GCF_947489355.1 uncultured Microbulbifer sp.
ATAGCAAAAGAGCGCCCAATCCTATTTAACGGGCCAATGGTTCGCGCGATTCTGGAGGGTAGGAAAACTCAGACGCGGCGCATTATTGGGTCAAAAAAGAAGCCTGTAGATACTTTTATTCAAGACACCCAATTTATTGACGGGAAAGAGCAATCATTGGGCTTTGAGGATGAAAATGGTGGATGGTTTGACACAGAGGAAATGTGTCCATATGGGCATAAAGGGGACCGTCTGTGGGTGCGGGAAACTTGGTGGCAGGCCGGAGACAGCCACCCTACATACCCAGATGATGATGAGGAAAAGTGGCTCGGGAGTAGAAGAGTTCATTATTCAGCTGATGGGCCACCACCTAATGAACCAAACAAGTTTTATCCAAACGGGCTAAGTGGAAAATCCTATTCAGCGGCAGACCCAAATAAATTTTGGAAAAAACGCCCCTCAATTCACATGCCCCGCTGGGCCAGCCGTATTGATCTTGAAATTACCCGTATTGGTGTCGAACGATTACAGGACATCAGTGAAGAGGATGCTAAAGCAGAAGGAATGGTGAGCCTATACACAGACAAATATACGCACTTTCTGGAGTTCTGTGACACTTGGAAAGAAATTTATGGCGCCAACAGCTGGGATGCCAACCCCTGGGTATGGGTTGTCAAATTTAAGCGGGTGGAGACCACCGAGTGAAACTCTGGCAAGCCCTCACCGGCATCGCCGCACTCATTTTCTGCGGCACCAGCCTCGCCTTTACTGTGCAGCTGTGGATCGCTATACCC
>NZ_CANLDD010000163.1 GCF_947489355.1 uncultured Microbulbifer sp.
CCAACGTGTTGCATATTTGAACGGAAGCAAATCGGAATAAATTTCCACCGCGCCCCTGGCGCATTCAGTCAGCTGTAACCGTATGGGCCGCCTGTATGGGCCCTCTTTTAAAACCTGCAGCAAGGTAAAGACATGAAATCTTTTCCCATTACTAAAGAGATGCGTAACAACATCGCCAGAATTTTCACCTCAAAGGCTGTTGAGAAGGAAATCCGTGCAATTGCCAAGGAGGCTGACCGGCTTAATGCAGTGTTCTGGAAGCAGTACGAAAAGAAACTGCGTGCAGCTTCCGGCATTCCTTCAACCCGCTGGCCGGAACTCATCCAGCAGGGGATCGCCATTCAATCTCATCAATACATCCCCAGCGTTACAGCAAAGAAGGGGGCTAAGGAAGCCCTGCGTATCGATGGTGACTCCAATGCTGTGCAATTTATGAGTACTTGGCTTAACAGCGGCTTAATGGAAACACTGCGCAAGAGAATCGATAGAAGAGTCAGTTTTAGCAGAGACCTGACTCTTGTATTTACTGCACCAAAACCACTTGCGAGTATGAGCGGCGGCAATCTAATAGACGATCCCGAGCTTATTGCAGACATTGAAGCGTTAGAGCTGCGTACAAAATCCGTGCTAACCGCAGCCAGAGATTTCCACGACCAGGTACAGACCATTCTCAACTCTTGCCGTAC
>NZ_CANLDD010000164.1 GCF_947489355.1 uncultured Microbulbifer sp.
TAGGGAAATGCCTCCCCTTTCTGCAAGTCATCCACATGGCGCTGAACAGAAAGGATTTCCCAGCGGCACGCGGGCTTTACCCCCGTCAGAACATCATTGCAGTAGGCATTGATATCTGCCAGGTGATCCATATCCCAAGTCATAGGCGGTCGAACTCATCATCAAACAGGTTGCCCTGTTTGTCGTTAAAACGGAGTTCCGTTGCGGGGGACATACCCAGCTGCGCAACCATACTGTTCCAGAACCGTGCTACTTCGCGCAGCTGGCCGACTTCCGGGTGATTCTTTATTTGTTCACCATTGCGGCCATCGACGGTATAGGTCCGTCCGTTATCTACAAGAAACTGGCGCAACTCATCCATCTCGACCTTGGTGCGACAGTATTCGTAAACGTAATCCACAAACAGTGGCTTTAGCCGCCCAACCTTGGCCAACTCCAACGCCACACGGTCCCAAACCCGGCGCGTCTCTTTGGTAATACCACGCGGACGCAACGATTTAACCAGTTTCTTGAGTTCGGCTGCTTTCTCTGCCGAGGCTTGTTCGCTCTGCGCAGCGGCGGGATGATCAACAACATTCCCGGCCTGCGGATATCTCCCTGCCATTCCAATATCACCTAAAAATGCCCAAGTGGGTTTTTTCGATTTAATTCAACGCGCATAAAAATT
>NZ_CANLDD010000165.1 GCF_947489355.1 uncultured Microbulbifer sp.
CGAAAGTAGGTTTGGTCATAGGTCATCTCTTTTTTGCTAATGATAAAGAAATGACACAGAATTCTGAACACTACCACCTTTAAAAATCATATTATGCTACCGGGAAATGAAAAGAATAGAACTTATATCAACGGTATTTATGTTTGCGTTCTCCATAACCAATACACCTGGACCAAATAATGTGATGATAATGGCTTCGGGAATGAACTATGGAACAAAAAGGAGTTTTCCGCACTTCTTGGAAATCTGTATTGGTTTCCTCTTAATGGTCATTTGCATTTGCTTGGGTGTTCTTTGTAAAAAATTTCCATTAATGCATGAAGGCATAAAAATTCTTGGTGTTGCCTATTTACTCTATCATTCATGGCTGGTTGCCAGGTCCAAGCCTTCTGAGCTTCAGGGTACGAGTACAAAGCCACTTACGTTCTTTCAAGCTGCACTGTGTCAGTGGTTAAACCCTAAAAGGAGCTGTTGCGGCTTATACGGTAGTTTCGTTTGATATATACGCTCAGGTATTGTTGATTTCTTTGGTGTTTTTTATCGCAGCCTTTCCATGTGTGGGCATTTGGCTTTTCTTTGGGGCCTAGATTCAACTTGTAAGTGCATATCTCAATGGAGCTAGAAAAAGCGGCCAGTTGCCCGTAGACTTCTCGCTTT
>NZ_CANLDD010000166.1 GCF_947489355.1 uncultured Microbulbifer sp.
AACCACTTTCGGGTTCAGTAGTAAGAGAGTTCCATCAGCTTCCATTATCCAGTCCCCTACTCTTCTTCCAAGGCTTCGGCCACAAAGCGTGGGAAATCTTCACCCAGCTTGTCCCTATGGGCATCAAATACGTCAAAAAAATTTTTAGCCACTGCCACTTTATAATCACGTTTTTTATCGGCCGGATCTATCAGACCATGGGCATTACGGATTAATTGTTTCATACGGGATTTAGCCGGCCCAATACGCACTGGCAACTCAGGGGATAGTGTCTGCCTGATCTTATAATGCTTGAAATCAAATAACCGGGCGTCTAATAATGGCGGCATAGCATCCATAAAGCGCGGTAGATATTCTAAATAGCTTCCGATATTGTTATTGTCCGTATCTTTTAACCAGCTCGTAAGGTTCCGCATAGCACAGCTATAGGCAAAGCTTGCGTCAAGCGGGACTATCGGCTCTTCTGTAGGAATTTCAATTTTTATAATTGACTCTGGGAGCCAGGTATCCCCCCAAAGGTTCCACACATAATAGGCATCATCTTGAGGGTGAGCAAATTGTCCCACCCTTCCTTCCAACAACGCTTGTTGCAGGCTAGTAACTTGGTGAGGCTTTAATGGATTGTCTTTAAAATAACTAAA
>NZ_CANLDD010000167.1 GCF_947489355.1 uncultured Microbulbifer sp.
GCTCGACGGTTTCCCAGGTGAGGGGTTCTTCTTCGTGCAGTACACCCAGTGTTACCCCCTGGCAATGCTGGGCTTCGTACACTGTGCCGTGTGAATTAGTGACGGGGGTTTCACGGCTGCAAATCACCTGGGCACCGCTAACCATGGTGAGTAGTACACAAGGGACTTCGTCCTGGGGTTTAACTGCATGAATCGCGTCCAGGTGGGTATCGCTGTCACCAATATCCCAGCAGTCGATCAGATCTCCCGCTTGGCAGTGATCCGCCTGCAGCTTTTCTGTCAACCAGCTGCCGGCAGCCACGCACCAGGGATCGTCCGGCACGGTGCCGCCACCGCCATTGGAAGGGGTTCTGATAGTGCCTATGGTGCGGCGCCAAGTGCTGGCGGCGAGTTGGGAGTAGATAGTGGTGGCCTTATAGGTGACTGCTCCACCTTTGATGCCTGGATCATCACAATAGACATAGTATTTTCGGCTGAACGACAAGCCACTAATACTGCCGGCGTTGTAGCTGCGAGTGCCAAAGCCAAACTGCACCGAGTGTGCGGCAATGGAGATTCTGGCGGTGCTACCAGCATCCACAGCGGAGAGTGCGGAGCTGGTGGGCAGGCTGGCGATACCGGACTGGATCAACGGCAGGTT
>NZ_CANLDD010000168.1 GCF_947489355.1 uncultured Microbulbifer sp.
CAACTGGTCACCGCTGTTGGCAAACTCTTCGGGAAGCAGCAGGCGATCACTTTCCAGTTGCCGAATCTGGTTGCGCAGATTCACCCGGCTGCGCGCGAGACCTTGACGTTCGACATGCAGTTCCAATTCCTGGGCAATAACCGCGTCCAGCTCTGCTGAGGAAATATGGCCATCGCGTTTGAGCCGACGATAGCGCTCTGCCTGTTCCGATATTAGGGCATAGCGTTGCGCTTGTGTCTCTATCTGCTTTTCCAGCAGAGCCAGGTCTTCCTCACTGGCAACAATGCGCTGGTCAAGATCACGCAGTTGTTGGCGATAAATTTTCTCGCCACGCCCCAACTGTTCGGTGACTAATTTTTGTTGGCTTTCGTACTCCGCCAACAATAAGGACTCGAGGTGCTTACCATCTGCCAATATTCGGTCGCCGTTGACCACAATCAAGGGTTGATCCTTCAATACCTGATCACCCTCACGCACGAGCACCTGTTTGATAACTCCCGAGCGCTCAGCGTAAACCCGCACGACACCCGAAGCCGGTTCCAGCCAACCAGTTACGCTTTCCTTGCGGGCATAGTGGCTGCCGGCGAGCCAGAGAACGACAACAACCACCCAG
>NZ_CANLDD010000169.1 GCF_947489355.1 uncultured Microbulbifer sp.
CCATGGTCATTCATACAGGAGAAAAGGATGGACAAGCAAAGCATACACAGTGAGGTCGCGGAATTCCTCAAATCGGAGCAAGGAGCAGCGCTGGTGGCCGAAAGCCTATCTGGCCACCTGGCTCGCAATGATCAGGTTCAGTTTGTCGCTAGTGCAGAATCAGCATCGGGAGAAAGCACCGAGCAGCTTGTTGCTAATCTGGGCCGCCTTATGGGCTCTCAGGAGCTGGTTCAGGGAAGCCGATGACTTCACCCTCTGTAGCTTTCTGATCTGGAGAAATAAAAGTGCGGATCACTTTAATGTACTTATTAACTTCTTCGCTGTGTTCGAGCTTGCTTGGTTTATTGATAGCCAAGCTCAAGCGTTTGTAGAGGTTTTCTCGATCGACCACTTCGGTCTTGCAGAGTTCGAGGATTAAAGAGATCAAAGCGACACAAACACCCTGAAGTTTCGCATCCTGAATGGCGACCACTTTTGTGAGGTCCAGTTTGACGTTGATGTTTTGCATAGTACTTCCTTGTTAGCTGTTTGTTTGGGAGCTTTCAGCATACCGGGAATGGCGACACCTGCCCAGTGGTGTGACAGCCGGGAGAG
>NZ_CANLDD010000170.1 GCF_947489355.1 uncultured Microbulbifer sp.
CTATGTATTTGATAAGGATAAAGCCCTAAAGGCTATTCGCTTTATTGAACTGCTGCCACACGTGAGGGGCAAGTGGGCAGCCAAGCGAGGCCTCGCCAAGCGTATCCGCTTGCAGCCCTGGCAAAAATATATAATCGGCTCCCTGTTCGGGTGGGTTCACAGGAATACCGGTCTGCGCCGTTTCCATATCGCTTACATTTGTGTACCGCGAAAAAATGGAAAATCCCTCATTGCTGCCGGTATTGGTTTGTATATGCTCACTGAAGATGGTGAGTATGGGGCTGAGATTTACTGTGGAGCCACTACAGAGAAGCAAGCTTGGGAAATTTTTCGGCCAGCACAGAAAATGGCAGAGCGTACCCCGGCATTTCGTCGAGCCTATGGCGTGACCTCCCATGCGAAGCGACTGGAGTGCGATCAGCGCGGCACCAAGCGGTTGCCGGACAACAGCCGCTTTGAGCCGGTGATCGGTAAACCCGGTGATGGAGCCAGTCCCAGTTGCGCCATTCTGGATGAGGTGCATGAGCACACCGACGATGTGCTTTACGACACTATGATCACGGGTATGGGG
>NZ_CANLDD010000171.1 GCF_947489355.1 uncultured Microbulbifer sp.
GGCCGGTTTGGGTGGTTGGGTGTCTGGTAGAGACAGCAATCACAAAGTAGCTAATTTATAGCTCTAAAACGCAAAAGTGCCAAATTTGCGTAACCCCAAAACTTACGATAGATCTGGCTTGGGGTTGTCCATTTTTTAAGAATGGCTACCCCAAGTTAGAGGTCGAGTATCGGTCCCATAACAAGATGATCTATATGACACATAATCCTCGTATTGCGGCTGCTTTGAAGTGTAGCTAACAACCAGTCCGATAACATGCGCTTGTTAACCCCTTACCGCTACGTAAATGCCGCTACCTATGAGCATTGAACCAGAACTAGCCCTAAGTAGACGCGCTTTTTTGGAGTTAGAATAAATGGATTTGGCTTTATAAGCTATGTAGGCATAGCCAAACATCACGCCGCCAACAGAAAACGTTGCGATGGCATACAATAAAACCGCATCGGAGACTGCTACATTTGATAAGTCTAGGAATGCAGGAAAAAAGCTAAGGTAGAACAAAATAGCTTTTGGATTGCTTAGAGTTGTGATGAGACCAGCCGCAAAGC
>NZ_CANLDD010000172.1 GCF_947489355.1 uncultured Microbulbifer sp.
TCGCATTGCCTTCGTCGACAGCAATCAGCGCACCCTGGCTATCCACGGCAGCAATCGCCGTATCGCTACTGGTCCAGGCGACGCTATTGGTCAGATCCGCAGTGGTGCCATCGCTATAGGTGCCCAGGGCGGCAAGCGGTTGGACGTTGCCTTTGGGCAGGCTGGCGGTGGGCGGTGTGACCTGAATGCCGGTTAAAATGGCACTGGTCACCGTGATGGCCACGCGATTACTGACAACATCGTCCCGGCTGGCAGAAATGGTGGTATTACCCAGGTCCACTGCGGTGAGCTCACCCAGGGTGTCCACGGTGGCAATGGCGGTACTGTCGCTGCTCCAACTGACGCTGTCGGTAAGATCCAGTGTGCTGCCGTCACTAAAGGTACCCAGCGCGGTGAGTTGTTGGCGGTTGCCCTTGGGCAGGCTGGCGCTTGGCGGTGTCACCTGAATGGCGGTCAGGACGGCATTGGTGACGGTGACCGCCACACGATTGCTGACAATATCGCCCAGGCTGGCCGTGACGGTGGTGCTGCCGATCGCCACGGCC
>NZ_CANLDD010000173.1 GCF_947489355.1 uncultured Microbulbifer sp.
TTCGTCACCTTCATCAAAACCGGTAAACCCCCTCTTTTCAAGGAGATGTGTCAGATTTGGTCTGAACTAATACACCTCATAGGCTGATGTATTTCTCCAGGCGATCCGGGAAGTGCATAGTCAGCTGTGACAGCGCCAAGTTCCAGTTCTGGATCGGATGAGCCAGTACAGGCCGTTTATGGCAATTGTTGAGAAGTATGGGCTGACTCTGCCATAAGTAGAGTTGGCCCACGTTGAGGTGATTCAAGTAGATTAATGCGGAACTGGCTATTTATACAGTTTTGCTGTTATTTCTCTGATAGCGTTTATTTGCCCCTTTTTGACGCCTATTTTCCTTACAAATCAATAGGCTCCATTTTTGTAAGGCTGGTTCTGGGGGTGTGGTGGTCGTCGGTTCAAATCCGGCCGCTCCGACCAATAACCCGTTGTTTTCAATAAATATTCTGAAATCCGCAGGCATTTAATTCAACAACGCACAAAAACTGCACAAAAACCCTGCACAAAAACTCTAAAACTCCCCACCTAACACATCATCGCTC
>NZ_CANLDD010000174.1 GCF_947489355.1 uncultured Microbulbifer sp.
TATCGCAACAGTGCCCCGCAGATCAGTGGCGGCAATGTGATTACCGGGAACACCCATGGCATCTACGCCGAAGGCTACAGTAGCGATGCGGCGCAGAACCCTGCTCCGATAGTGACTGGCAACAGCATATACGACAATGCTTATTACAACTATTACAACCGGTACTTTACTGATGCGGCACAGACCACCTTTAATGCCACCGGCAACTGGTGGGGCACCACAGATCAGGGGGAAATTGCACAGGAGATCTATGACTGGGCGGACAATTCGGGTGGCCCGCCAGTAGTAGATTACAGTGGTTATCTGGATGGTCCCGGTGGCAACCCCGCTTACACTGGAGCAACTCTCTACGGTCCTATTTTCGAACCTCTTACTCTGACGGGCAGTGAGTATTTGCTGCTTGGTCGGGTAGAGGTTGCGGCCGGCGTAACTCTTTCTATAGATGCAGGAACCAGAATCAATCTCCCTTCTGCTTATCCGATGAGGGTTAAAGGCAGTCTAGTAGTATCTGGTAGTCAATCCTCTCC
>NZ_CANLDD010000175.1 GCF_947489355.1 uncultured Microbulbifer sp.
GATGCGTTGGCTATGGTGCGGCGGCGATGCTGGGAGTACGACTGGGTGATTGAGTTCGACATCAAAGGTTTGTTCGATAACATCGACCATGACCTACTGATGCGAGCGGTGCGACATCACTGTCAAATACCGTGGGTGATGCTCTACATCGAGCGCTGGTTGAAAGCGCCGATGGTGGGTGCAGATGGTGAGGAACGGCAACGCGACCGAGGTACCCCGCAGGGGGGAGTCATTAGTCCGGTACTGGCCAACCTCTTTCTGCACTACACACTGGATCGCTGGATCAAAACGCATTGTCGAAGCGTGCGCTTGTGTCGCTATGCCGATGATGGGGTGATCCACTGCAAAAGTCAGCGGCAAGCTGAATGGGTGCTTACCCGAATCAGCCAACGGTTGGTGGATTGCGGCTTGCAGATCCATCCAGAGAAAACGAGCATTGTGTATTGTAAAGATATCAACCGACAACGGGAGCACAAGAGCATTGAGTTCAGCTTTCTGGGCTA
>NZ_CANLDD010000176.1 GCF_947489355.1 uncultured Microbulbifer sp.
CTGGCTTTTACAGCAAGTCATGCCGGCGTTTAGCGAGCCATCCAAGGATTGAAATCCCCGAGCCGGTGGAAGGCCGGTAACTGATACGAAAGGAGGCTTGAGCATGTTTTTCGAATGTGAAGACTGCCTTAAACAAGCAGATATCGAAATAGAAGATTTGCCAGATCACGCTTGTGATGATGTTGATCTTCGCTGCGAAAATTGCGGGGTTGTATTCATTGTTGGCTGGGAGGCTGTGATAGAGATCAGAGGGCGAAAATGAAAATTTATAGCAGCCACCCAGTGAGACTCTGGCAATCCCTCACCGGCATCGCCGCACTCATTTTCTGAAGTAACAATAGGTGCAGGTTAATTTTTAGAGTCTCATTTGAGGCTCGAAAACCGGCACAACAACGGAGGGAAGTACAGATGGGTGAAATAGCAAAAGAGCGCCCAATCCTATTTAACGGGCCAATGGTTCGCGCGATTCTGGAGGGTAGGAAAACTCAGACG
>NZ_CANLDD010000177.1 GCF_947489355.1 uncultured Microbulbifer sp.
AGGTTGTATTAATAGTAGTTTTAGCTGCAAGTATTGTGGGTTTTGCGGTTAAAGTTTTGGCCCGCACAGGCAAGGACGCAGAGGTGCCGACTGTATGGGATAAAGTGATTGTCGTGTCATCAAAAATATCTGTCAATCCAGATAAGGCTAAAGAATATATACTTCTTGGAAAAATGATGATGATGTTCGAGGGGAAGATTTAGCCTTTTATAATCTGGCGCGAAATGATTTTGGAAATAACTTTATAGGGTGGATTCAAGAAGATATTGAAGACCAGATGATACCTTGTGCAGTGTTTAAAACGGTTATGGCAGAGCTTGGTTATATGGGCTACCTTGATTGGAAGAATATATACAATATCGAAGAGTTTATTTTTTCTTTAGATGAAGTTTTATCGAAATTATCTCTCAAAAAAAATATCTCTGGAAGAAAAGCAAGAGATAACCACAGAAATACAGAAATCTAAAGATGATCAGAACTACATTGC
>NZ_CANLDD010000178.1 GCF_947489355.1 uncultured Microbulbifer sp.
CGTCACCTTCATCAAAACCGGTAAACCCCCTCTTTTCAAGGAGATGTGTCAGATTTGGTCTGAACTAATACAATTTATTCTTTGCCTGGCGCAATTCTTTTGTGTGTATCCATTGTGTTTTTTAGGCATCGTCGGCCATGGGTTTTTAGAGTCTCAATTGCGGCTTCTATCGTGGTATTTCTGTTATTCCCAATCGGAACAGTTGTTTCTTTAATAATCATTTTTATGTTAGTGAAGCACAAGCATAGTTTTTATGCGTGTGACAATTGGGCACTTAACAAGCGCAAGCAATAAACTAGGACCCCTTGCAGGATAGCGCTATCCGCTTTTAGCCAACCACCCAAGCCGGCCACTGAGCCGGTTTTTTTACGCCTGGAGAAAGCTTCTTCCTCAGGTTTCACAAACTGGAGTTGCTGAGGGAGAGGGCGTATGGATGGGCTCGCTATTCGGATTGGAGATACCCAGGGGTACATGAAAC
>NZ_CANLDD010000179.1 GCF_947489355.1 uncultured Microbulbifer sp.
AAGTGGATTACAATCGAACCCGCCTTCACAGCGCCAACGGCTACCTCAGCCCAGAAGCGTTTGAGGCACAGCAAGCTGCTTAATAGCGTGTCCGTTGCTGGTGGGCAAGATCATATTGTCCTAGCCCCCCTATAAATCTTGTCTGGCATCGGCTCAACACTGTGGTCAAATTTTTCTTTATCGATAAGGCTCATGATTTCTCCTAAGGTCGTTATGGGGATTGCCAAGGGGTGTCGGCGGCATTGCTACATAGCTGGTTATCAGTAGTATTTTTCCTACTCCTTCAATCGCGCCAAAATTTGGGTTGATTCTTGCTCAGAAAAGCGGAGTCCATACTTCTCAACTATTGTCATAAACCGCTGAACATAAACTGCGTGGCTGTACGAATTAACGGGTACTCTAGGGGCTGTTCCCGTTTCACATGGGTAGCCATAGGAAGGCACAAGCCATAGCTACTGTGCTTTGATAGCACCTC
>NZ_CANLDD010000180.1 GCF_947489355.1 uncultured Microbulbifer sp.
AGCTTTCGCCCTCGCAAAGCGGTGGATAAATACGGACGCGTTTACGTCAACTTTTCACCAGCGGTGAGTCCGGCAGCCTTGAAAGGCATGCGACAGGAAATCCGTAGTTGGCACTTGCAGTTGAAAAACGACAAGTCGCTGATGGATTTATCGCGCATGTTTAACCCGGTATTGCGGGGCTGGTGGCAGTACTACGGGCGGTTCTATCGCTCGAAGCTGGCGGGTATTGGCGAGCATCTGGATAGTTACCTGGTTCGATGGTTGATGCGCAAGTTTAAATACTTCGCAGGCCATAAAACCAGAGCGTGGCGATATCTCGATACACTGAAGCAACGTCATCCGCACGCCTTCGTGCACTGGAGTGAACGAGCAAGGGGCCGAATGATGGGAGCCGTATGACGCGAGAGTGTCACGTACGGTTCTGCGAGGGGCTGGCGGTGAGACTCCGCCGGTCTACTCACCC
>NZ_CANLDD010000181.1 GCF_947489355.1 uncultured Microbulbifer sp.
ACCAGAATCAATCTCCCTTCTGCTTATCCGATGAGGGTTAAAGGCAGTCTAGTAGTATCTGGTAGTCAATCCTCTCCGGTTGTCTTTAAGCCGACTGCAGATGCCTGTGATGGTATCGGTACCAAGAGGCAGGACTGGCCAGGAATTGAGGTTGTTGCCGGGGCTACGGCATCAATTGAATATGCCGAAATACACTGCGCTGCCAAAGGAGTGCACTTTAATGGAGGTGACGGCTCTATACGCAATTCACAGTTTCTTAATAATTATACCGGTATTCGTACTTGGGGGCAGATTACTCCGAAGATTTTTGGAAATACAATTAGTGGTAGCGAGCATGGGATTTATGTGAGACGTAATAGTAATCCACGGATTAATGACGGCAACGTAATCACGGAGAATCGTTACGGTATCTATGTCGATGGGTACTCTAGCGATGCGTCCCAGA
>NZ_CANLDD010000182.1 GCF_947489355.1 uncultured Microbulbifer sp.
GAAAGTAGGTTTGGTCATAGGTCATCTCTTTTTTGCTAATGATAAAGAAATGACACAGAATTCTGAACACTACCTAAAACGGCCGCAATAGCCCACCACAAACAATATGCCTTTCAGCCTGCGCCTTCTTATCGACAATATCTGCCAGCACTCTACCTCGATTGTTTTCGCTTATAAAGCGGCGTGATCTTTTACTGCAACCGCTAGGGCATCTTTCAATTTAGCAAAATGCGCATCCAGCTGGGCAGGATCAGTCCGATTAAGGGCAATCATTTCCCGGCGCTGTTCGCCAGCCCGAATAACTGTGAAGGCATCATCCTCCATTCCGGTTATAATAGCCTCAGCGACCGTATCGGTTTTCTCCAGGGTAAACCCAAGGGCAGGACCCGCGTTGCTGGTCTTCATCAGGGGGGTATCCGTACCCCCTGGGTAAACCGTCATCA
>NZ_CANLDD010000183.1 GCF_947489355.1 uncultured Microbulbifer sp.
GCCTGTGCGGGCCAAAACTTTAACCGCAAAACCCACAATACTTGCAGCTAAAACTACTATTAATACAACCTTAATCAGTTTGTTGACGGTATCTGTCTTTGAATATTTGCTTGACATCCTCAACTTTTTCCAAAGAGAGCAAAATGTTTACCCAAGATAAATAACCTTTAGAGTAAAATTATGAATTTTCACTTGCCTCGTATACCCCAAAGAAAGAGTCGCATTGAATACTAGTCTCAAGACTATTATGAGGCTCTAGGCATTACTTCCAAATTTTGAAGCTACAGAAGCCTCCCTTCATCAACATTAGCTTTATCGAGAAAATTATTTTTAGTGTAAAAATTGTCAAAAAGATACCCTAGATTCAACTTGTAAGTGCATATCTCAATGGAGCTAGAAAAAGCGGCCAGTTGCCCGTAGGCTTCTCGCTTTT
>NZ_CANLDD010000184.1 GCF_947489355.1 uncultured Microbulbifer sp.
CTGGCGGTGGTTCTGGACCTGTTCGCGCGCAAGCCCGTTGGCTGGGCGTTGTCGCTATCACCAGATACGGCGCTAGTAAAGAAGGCGTTGACGATGGCCTATGAATCGAGAAGTGAGCCTGAAGGTGTAATGTTTCACTCAGACCAAGGATGCCAGTACACCAGCTTGGGGTTTCGGCAATTGCTGTGGCGCTACCAGATGAAGCAGAGCCTAAGTCGCCGTGGGAACTGCTGGGATAATGCGCCGACAGAGCGTTTCTTCAGGAGCTTGAAGACGGAGTGGGTACCGGAGACTGGCTACTCGAGCTTCCCGGCAGCAAAGCAGGCGATCAACGATTACATCATCGGCTACTATAGCCAGATACGGCCACACCAGAACAACGACGGTTTGCCGCCGAATGTGGCTGAAGAAAAATATTGGAATGCTCAAA
>NZ_CANLDD010000185.1 GCF_947489355.1 uncultured Microbulbifer sp.
AGCGTGGCATTGGTGGCGGTAAGGGTTTCCACTTCAGAGAACAGGATACCGCTGTTGCGGGCTTCTTTATTATTACCAGTCAGTAACCACTCGGCATCTTCGGCTCCGTTGACCGTGTCGATACCTCCAAGGGCATCAACGCTGCTGATACCGCTAAAGGCAATATTATTAGCCATCAGCGCATTCAGGTCGGTAATTTCGAACCTGTCCTCGCCATCTGAGCCCTTCAGGCTGTCGCTGCCCAAACCCGCATTGACTGTATCCACTTCGCTGAAGCTGATGTTCGCTGTATTCAGGGTATTTGTGCCGGTGATGGTAAACTGGTCATCGCCACTGCTGCCGGTTAAAAGCGCTGTGGTTGCACTGAAAATACCTTCGAAAGTCAGTGTGCCTGCCGACAGTTGATTATCACTGCCAGTCAAGGTCAGG
>NZ_CANLDD010000186.1 GCF_947489355.1 uncultured Microbulbifer sp.
TTGTGTTAGAACCTCAACAATGCGAGCTTGCTCTTACAAATCAATAGGCTACATCCAAACGGGAACAGCCCCTAGTATCTTTATCCTTATTTGTTATGCATTGGCTGGCACATACATTAATTTAACAACTTCTTCCTCACATTCCGCACTTGGTGTAACTATTTTTGACAGAGTAATTTCGTATTCCTTCTCATCATCGACATCTAAGGATGCAAAAGATACGAACTCATCTTCCAGCAACCACTCTTGAGCTTCATAAAGACTTTTGAATCTGTGGAGGTGACCATCCATTGAATCACCCTAGGTTTGTCGGAGGCAATTTGATTTGAGTCATGCCATTTGGGCAGACTCAGCTTGCTGATAATACAGGTTTTCGTATTCGGCTGGAGGCATATCGCCAATCGGCTCGAGAATGCGGCGATGGTTAAA
>NZ_CANLDD010000187.1 GCF_947489355.1 uncultured Microbulbifer sp.
AACGAATGGTATCTGTGAGCGATTTCACAAGACTATTCTGCAGGAGTTTTATCAGCCGTCACTACGACGCAAGATTTGTGGCTCGTTGGAGGAGCTACAGATGGATCTAGATGAATGGCTCAATTATTACAATAATTGAATCACCCCGGGTTTCTCGGAGGCTAACTTTCTTGGGAGAATTAGCCAATGAGCAAACAACCTGAATACTCCCCCGAAGTACGGGAACGCGCAGTTCGCATGGTGTTGACCGGTGAGCACGAACATAAATCACGCTGGGCAGCGATTACATCTATCGCCTCTAAGATCGGCTGTACACGTGAGACTCTACGATCATGGGTCAACAAGATGGAAGTCGACAACGGCACTAAGCCCGGCACCACTAGTGGTGCCGCAGCCCGCCTTAAAGAGCTGGAGCGCGAAGT
>NZ_CANLDD010000188.1 GCF_947489355.1 uncultured Microbulbifer sp.
AACTTGCTGAAAAATGGAGCCCGGAGCAAATCTCAGGCTGGCTGCTCAAGGAGCACTTGATACTGTTGAGCCATGAGTGCATCTATCAACATGTGTGGACCGACAAGGCGAGGGGTGGAGAACTGTTCATGAACCTCCGGCGGCACGGTAGAAAGTATCACAAGCGAAGCAATGGTAAAACCAATCGCGGCCAAATCAGGAACCGTATAAGTATCGATGAGCGCCCGGTGGAGGTAGATGCGAAGAGTTGGGTTGGCGACTGGGAAATTGATACCGTCATTGGCAGGGGACATAGCGGCGCTCTGGTGACTATTGTAGAGCGCGTAACGCAGTTTACCTTATCTGCACAAGTGGAGAACAAAAGTGCAGAGGCGGTGACAGAGGCCACTATAGCTCTGCTGAAGCCGTATACGGCGGCA
>NZ_CANLDD010000189.1 GCF_947489355.1 uncultured Microbulbifer sp.
CCTGGGTAAACCGTCATCACATGGACCCCTTCCCCTTTGAGTTCACGACGCAAACATTCTCCAAATTGAGCCAAACCCGCCTTCGCTGCAGCATAAACTGTGTAGAAAGGTATGCCCACTAAAGCTAGCGCAGAGGATATATTGACAACCATTGAGTCACCATCTGCTCTCAATGCGGGCAGAGCGGCTTTTGTCAACAAAATGGGAGCCAATAAATTAACATCCAGCATCTTGATTATTTCAGATTTCTCTAAATCCTGAAGTGATCCTGCCCGAATACCACCTGCATTGTTCACAAGCACATCCAGACCACCAAGAATCGAGATAGCTTGTTTAAGTGTCTCAGCCCTTCCTTCACTCGTAGCGATATCGGCACAAACGCCCGCCACTTCACCGAACTCGCTCAGCCCCGTAAC
>NZ_CANLDD010000190.1 GCF_947489355.1 uncultured Microbulbifer sp.
CCGGCAATAAAATACTGCACAATAATATTTACAACCCAGTCTACTGGTCCGGTTCGATTAGCTAACTCCATCAGAAGCATGGTGCTTCCGCATATCAAGTTCAACCAAATGGTGAACCAAATCAGGCCGATATTTGCAGCAATATTTCGGGTGGAGAGAATCAGGCAGACACCCAGCGTTGCGTATATTACAAGCCCAATTACTTGATACTGTTGATACGGGGGTATCCATCCCCATCCCGGAGGCCATGCCAATCGCATCATCGGGTAAACACCAAATATAAAAAAAAGACCTATAACTTTTAGGGCAATCGGAAGGCACTTGATACGAGTGGTGTCATCCATAGTTTGCTCCAGAGCGGAGACCGCTTTTAAGTTGATTTAGCTGCAGTCAATAATATAGATGAACTAG
>NZ_CANLDD010000191.1 GCF_947489355.1 uncultured Microbulbifer sp.
TTACTATGGGACTTCCGGATCTGTCAAACTATGCGTGCCTCCCCGGCAAAGCCGGGGGGTCTCCCTTTTGGACTAGCAAGGCAGGAGAGAAGAATACCCCTCTCCCAGGATCGTATGAAGCATGAATGCCGATTACAAGGGTACAGGGAAGTATCCACAGCGTGTCCTGGGAGAGGTATTCTTTCTTTCCGACCCGGTAGTAAGTCACACGACTGCAGCCTGCGGTCATGCAAGGCGACCACAGAGAGAGAATTCCGCTATAGCACAAAACATAATTAGATCGGATTGCCGTCTGATTACTTGTATTAGTTCAGACCAAATCTGACACATCTTCTTGAAAAGAGGGGGTTTACCGGTTTTGATGAAGGTGACGAAACCTGAAACCAAAACCAAGGATAAACCCCATGATT
>NZ_CANLDD010000192.1 GCF_947489355.1 uncultured Microbulbifer sp.
CGCTAAATGGATTTTGCTTGTGTTCCCCGCCCGACTTTTCCCTATCGCCTCATCCTGATCACTGGCAGCACCGCTACTGTGTTGGTGTGCTTTAGCGTAACTTCCATCAATGAAAGCCCATTCCATGTCCGGATCTACTACCAGCGCTTGAAATACTTTCTGCCACTTGCCTGATGCTTACCAGGCATTGAAGCGCTTGTACACCTTACTCCAACATCCGAAATCCTTCGGTAGATCTCTCCATGGGCAACCTGTACGCATTCGATAGAGCATGCCCTCAACGGTCATACGGAGATCACGCTTGTTATAGATGGCCAGTTGCCGCAGAATTCCCCACAGCTTCGACCAGTGCTCATCGCTGAGCATTAATCGGGGCATTGCAAGCTCGTTTTGTCGTTGTGTTAG
>NZ_CANLDD010000193.1 GCF_947489355.1 uncultured Microbulbifer sp.
GGCCATAAAGGCCTTCTGGCTCTTTGAGGCCACGTACTTCATCGAGTTACGAATCTGGTGGATGATACAGTGCTGAACTCGATCTTGGGATAGATGTTCTCAAGCCTGGGAGAAGCCCTGCGGGCCATGCACAAAATTCGCCTAAATCTTCCTTCCATGTTTTGAACTGGGATTTCACTTTTCTTCATTCCGCAGCAGGGCTAGCAGCAATGATCGCTTGCATCTCAGGAATAGAGAAATCAAGAAAACTCAAGGAGTTAGCCAAAATATTGATTATAAAGCAAACGATTTATGAAACCACGAAAGGGCCTGCGATCACTCCTCCCCACGCCTGCCGGTTTTGCGCTTTTCCTTAGCCAGTGAAATTGGAAAACACCGCAAACCCCCGCCAGCCGTGGGCT
>NZ_CANLDD010000194.1 GCF_947489355.1 uncultured Microbulbifer sp.
ATCCACTTCCCAGATCGCCTGGAGAAATATATCAGCCTATGAGGCTACTTGGCTGACACAGAGTTTTGAACACCCTCAAAGTATCATTTTCACGAGTATCGTAGTCTTGGCCTGTTCTCTACATTGCTTTCAAATATTATTTCTTTCGGCAAGAAAAATCGCATTTCTAAAATTACACTTTCAGCCGCTTCAAGTCATCAAATTCAGTATTTTGAGTCCCACGGCTTTAGCGTTGAAAATAATAATTTCGCAAAAGAAGCTCTCGAACACGGAATGAGCATACCTATGGTGCGTAAATGCATTTAACAAGAAAAGGCAGCATCGTTCTTCCGCCAGATTGAGCAGACCGGTCTTGTGTTTAATGATGCGATCGTTAGTATGAATCATGGGGTTTATCCTT
>NZ_CANLDD010000195.1 GCF_947489355.1 uncultured Microbulbifer sp.
CTCCTTTGTGTGTTGCTTGGCGGCTCACACATTGGAGTTACTATGGGACTTCCGGATCTGTCAAACTATGCGTGCCTTCCCGGCAAAGCCGGGGGGTCTCCCTTTTGGACTAGGTACCGCTAGCGCTTAGCAACAAATAAAAAGCAGTGGCTAGCTAACTTGGTTAGCTGTCACGCTGGCACAGCAGTAGTTCGCGGTAGGTGGTCACCTCCAGGCTTTTATAGGCGGGGTCGGCTTCAGTTCAGGCGTCGAAGTTGGCCTCGAAATCGAGTGCTTCCACAACGTCCGGCTCGGGCAGCCGGGAGAGATTGTAGTGGTCAGCTTTTTCCGGACAGTAAGTTAAGATTTTCTTCCGCCTTTGCAGGTGGTATACCATCGTTGTGCTGATGGGGACGCTC
>NZ_CANLDD010000196.1 GCF_947489355.1 uncultured Microbulbifer sp.
CCGGCACAAATACCCTGAATACAGCGAACATCAACTTCAGCGAAGTGGATACAGTCAATGCGGGTTCGGGCAGTAACCGCCTGGCGGGCTCGGATGGTGAGGACAGGTTCGAAATTACCGGCCTGAATGCGCTGATGGCCAATGATATTGCCTTTAATGGTATCAGCAGCGTTGATGCCCTTGACGGTATCGACACGGTCAACGGAGCCGAAGGTGCCGAGTGGTTACTGACTGGTAATAATTGGGAAGCCAGCAACAACGGCATCGCCTTTTTCAATGTAGAAACCCTTACCGCCACCAATGCCACCCTGCTGGGTACTGCCGACAGCGATACCTTTACCCTGGGTGCCGGCGGTGAGGTGGAAACCTATGAAATGCGCTTTA
>NZ_CANLDD010000197.1 GCF_947489355.1 uncultured Microbulbifer sp.
CTGATCGTTGAGCAGCCCGACGATTGTTCGACTGCCCGCGGCACTACGGCTACGATTGAAGGCCTCATTGACCTTGGCCCGGAGCTGAACCCTGGACGCATCAATAACGTTCTTCCTGTTCTTGTACTCGTAGTAGCATGATCGAGGTACTTCAAACGCTTCACAGACCAGTTCCACGGGCTCCTGCTCACTTAATCGGTCTATCAGCGCGTACGATTCATCTCGTCGGACATCAAGAGAGCGGTAGCCTTTTTTAGTATCCCTTTCTCCCGTTCCAGGCGATTAATCCGGGCCTCGAGCTCCTGGATTCTTTGCTGCTCAGGGGTAAGGGCCTTACTGGTAGGCGTCTCACCACCACGTTCAGCCACAAGCTGCTTTACCC
>NZ_CANLDD010000198.1 GCF_947489355.1 uncultured Microbulbifer sp.
CCAGAAGATTTAATGGATAATTACTTGGCGGCACAAGCCGCATAAATGGTATGCGCTTCAAGGTTGAATCCGCGGGGTTTATTTGAAGAAAATTCTAAAAAAACAGTCTTATCAACGAGTGTTTAATATCTCAATGGCCTTATTACTGGTTATATCGGTAATTCCAGTCATAGTTGAATAGCTGGCCTGACAAAGGTCTCCAGTTTACTCCGTGGCTTTGTATCTCCACCCGGGTGTTGGAGTAGGGTGTTTGGATACTTTGGTGTGGGGTAACTGGCAGCAGCGCTTCCCTGCACCGCTTTGAGCGAGGGTGTTCAAAACTCTGTGTCAGCCAAGTAGCCTCATAGGCTGATATATTTCTCCAGGCGATCCGGGAAGTG
>NZ_CANLDD010000199.1 GCF_947489355.1 uncultured Microbulbifer sp.
GAATTTAATTTGGCATTGCAGCGTATCGACTGGTTGCTCGACTGCGCCTATGCACCGAACGGCAAAGAGTCCATTCCCCGGGAACGATTACTGCGAGCCCTACTGCTACAGGTTTTATTCAGTGTGCGTAGTGAACGCCAGCTGATGGAACAGATGCGCTACAACCTATTATTCCGCTGGTTCGTTGGCCTCTGTATCGATGACAAGGTGTGGAATCATTCCACTTTCAGCAAGAACCGTGACCGCCTGCTTGCCCACAACATTATTCCCACCCTGTTTGAAGAGGTGGTGCAGATAGCTCGGCAGAAGCAACTGTTGTCGGAAGAGCATTTCAGCGTCGACGGCACCTTGATTCAGGCGTGGGCCTCGCACAAAAG
>NZ_CANLDD010000200.1 GCF_947489355.1 uncultured Microbulbifer sp.
TGGTGGCTGCGGTCGTGGACGGTATTATGGCGCTGATCACACTGGCCGCCATGTTTTTTTACGATCTATGGCTAACCTTGATTGTGTTGCTGGTGGTCGTCCTGTACGCCGTTCTGCGTCTGTTACTTTATCGCCCATTACGGCTACTTACTGAAGAACAAATTGTTGCCCAGGCAAAACACGACTCGCACTTTATGGAATCGGTGCGGGCTATTCAGACCGTCAAACTGTTCCAGCGCGAGAACGACCGCCAGGGGCAGTGGCACAACCGCCTCGCCGATGCTATCAACAAGGATATCCGCATTGCCCGCTGGAATATCGGCTACAACACCATCAATCGCCTGTTGTTTGGTTTGGAAAACCTGTTGGTGATCTA
>NZ_CANLDD010000201.1 GCF_947489355.1 uncultured Microbulbifer sp.
TTGAGGTCGGCCATAAAGGCCTTCTGGCTCTTCGAGGCCACGTACTTCATCGAGTTGCGAATCTGGTGGATGATGCAATGCTGAATCTCGGTCTTGGGGTAGATGCTCTCAATGGCCTCAGGAAAGCCCTGCAAGCCGTCTATACAGGCAATCAGGATATCTTTGATTCCACGATTGTAGAGATCGGTCAGAACGCTCAGCCAGTGGTGTGCGCCCTCCTGGTCAGACAGGTAGAGACCCAACAACACTTTCTTGCCTTCGATGTTCAGGCCAAGAATGGTGTAAATGGCCTTGCTTGTATAACGGCCATTTTCCTTGATTTTGTAGTGGATAGCGTCGAGCCAGACGATAGGATAAACCGCCTCCAGATCGCG
>NZ_CANLDD010000202.1 GCF_947489355.1 uncultured Microbulbifer sp.
CCGTGGAGCGAAGGGGCGGCGTCATTCAGCCGAGTTTGCTGGCCAACTGTGCGAGCAGGACGAGCCAATGAGCGAGGCAAAGCCATTTGCGATTGCAAAATCTTTAGTCTGGGAGGCGTACAAAGACGTAAAGGCTAATCGAGGGACAGCGGGTGTCGATGGGCAGTCGCTGCAACAGTTTGAGCAGCGCTTGGGGCCGAACCTTTACCGGATCTGGAACCGTCTATCGTCGGGAAGCTACTTTCCACCGGCGGTCAAAGGTGTCGCGATCCCAAAGAAGAGCGGCGGCGAGCGAATCCTGGGTATACCGACAGTGTCGGATCGTATCGCGCAGACGGTGGTCAAGAAGGTCTTTGAGCCACTGGTCGAGCCG
>NZ_CANLDD010000203.1 GCF_947489355.1 uncultured Microbulbifer sp.
ATGGTGGAGCTATGCGGGATCGAACCGCAGACCTCCTGCGTGCAAAGCAGGCGCTCTCCCAGCTGAGCTATAGCCCCGTGCTAACTGGATCTTTTTTCGTCTGGCTGCGTTGCTGCTCTTCACTCACTCAGTCACATACTGATGTATGCTCCTTCGCTCGCTCATCGCGCGCCTTACCAGTCAAAAAAATCTCTGCGTTATCACCCTTGCGGATTAAGGGTTAATTTTTCTCAGACTAGGCACATGAAAGCGTAGCGTACTCTAGTACGCGAGCTTTTATGTAACGACGTATGAGGAAAATTTGGTAGGCCTGGGCAGACTTGAACTGCCGACCTCACCCTTATCAGGGGTGCGCTCTAACCAGCTGAGC
>NZ_CANLDD010000204.1 GCF_947489355.1 uncultured Microbulbifer sp.
AATCGCGTAAACACTCTCAGGGCCGTTTTACCTTTCACGACTCCCAAGAGCTTTGATATTGACACCTTCGGTGGCACCTTCACGAGAAGATGCACGTGGTCTGCTTGGACATTTAGCTCTACCACCCTGCAACGAAGCTGACTGCAATGCACCTGAATGCAGTTGTACACTTCCTGTGCAACCGGCCCCCTCAGTACTCTATAGCGGTACTTGGGAACCCAAACAATGTGGTATTGGCAATGCCACAGAACATGCGCTAGCTTTTCAAAACGGCTCATGTTATTTCCTTTCGTTCGAATTGTGGGGACAACTCGAACCTAGGAGTAACATGGGTCGCCTCTTTCGTAACAGGCAAAGCCGATTACTC
>NZ_CANLDD010000205.1 GCF_947489355.1 uncultured Microbulbifer sp.
TGATCAGTATTGTGGCCACCGTTGGATTTCTCGCCACCCACAGTGAAGAACAACAGCAGCGCAGTACCCAGGGCAGCCTGGAATACCAAGCGCTTGAACAGCAGCTCAACAGCATTAAAGAGCAGATCAACAGCCTAAATGGCCTGATCGCCACAGACGCCGCCAACGGCTACCGCCAGCGCGCCATTGATACCACCGCTCAATTGCGCGCCTTGGAAGGCCAGCGCAGCCAGTTGATCGAGAACCTTTCCACAGCGCAACCAGGCGCCAGCGCACACGGTGCATTTAGCAGCCTGGCCAGCACACTCAACATAGACCCCGTGCGATTACAGCACGCCGGATTCCTCGCCCTGGCAATCATCACAG
>NZ_CANLDD010000206.1 GCF_947489355.1 uncultured Microbulbifer sp.
GAGGTGCTATCAAAGCACAGTAGCTATGGCTTGTGCCTTCCTATGGCTACCCATGTGAAACGGGAACAGCCCCTGGGTTTGATGCTTCTTGACGATCTTTGGCTCGAAGGTGCCGGCGCGGTCCCGTGGTGTCTGCAGCTCGAAGCTGCCCGTCGGGCTTTTCATGGTCTTGGATGTATGGCCATTTTTGCGGTTGGGCTTGTCCTCGCCGGCGAGGTGCTCTTCCAGCTCCGCGCTCATGGCTGCTTCGGTAAGCTGTTTGATCAGGGGAGTCAGAATGCCATCTTTGCCGCTGAGGTCTTTGCCCTCACGCAGCGCCTTGACAGCAGCATCCATATCGAAAGTAGGTTTGGTCATAGGTCAT
>NZ_CANLDD010000207.1 GCF_947489355.1 uncultured Microbulbifer sp.
CGTTGTGTTAGAACCTCAACAATGCGAGCTTGCTCTTACAAATCAATAGGCTACACCCAAACGGGAACAGCCCCTAGGGCCTACCCTGAGCGTGCGGGGGACTCGGTGAACTGGCCTCGTATGGCAGCATTTGGGCGAAAGATGATCTCAGGGCATAGGGAGGGCCCGGACCCGATAGATTACGAGAGAGCAGCACTCACGGATGCCGCAGTATTGGCTTACCTGAATGTAATTGCCAGGCGCCAGGACAAGGAGAAGGCCGCGCTGGAGAGGGAGGTTTTCTGGTTGCGGTATTACTACCGGTGGGAAATGCGGGATGTGTGCAGGAAGGTTGGTCAAGGTAAAACCTGGGTGGTAAA
>NZ_CANLDD010000208.1 GCF_947489355.1 uncultured Microbulbifer sp.
TTTCAATCGTGCAAAAGCATTTTCTACCAGATGCCGATTTTTGTAGAGCCCCCTATCCAAATCCGCGTTGCCTTTCACAGAATTGCGCCTTCTAGGGATCACTGCCTTGGCACCCTGTTCTGCAATCTGCTTCCGTAGATCCTCGCTATCATAACCTTTGTCCGCGACAATTGTTTCCGCACCCTCAATCTTGGCGATCAAGCTTGGAGCTTGCGTGCAATCATTTACCTGACCACCCGTGACCTCAAATGCAACCGGAAGCCCGTAAGCGTCAACCGCTAAATGGATTTTGCTTGTGTTCCCCGCCCGACTTTTCCCTATCGCCTCATCCTGATCACTGGCAGCACCGCTAC
>NZ_CANLDD010000209.1 GCF_947489355.1 uncultured Microbulbifer sp.
GAGATGGAACACTTGGAAGAGCTACAGCGCCCCTGTGTGCTGCACTGGGATATGAGTCACTTTGTCGTGCTCAAATCGGTACAGCGTAACAAGGTGACCATCCATGACCCCGCAGTGGGGGAGCGGGTGCTGACATGGGAGGAGTTCGGCCAGCACTTTACTGGCGTTGCCCTGGAGCTTACGCCAACGGATGAATTCCAATCGGGGGAAGACCGCCAGCGCCTGAAACTCAGCCATTTCTGGTCGCGTATCAGCGGGTTAAAGCGCAGCTTGATACAGGTGCTGCTGCTGTCTCTGCTGCTTCAGCTGTTTGCCGTGGTTACGCCATTTTATATGCAAACGGTGGTGGATGA
>NZ_CANLDD010000210.1 GCF_947489355.1 uncultured Microbulbifer sp.
ATGAGCAAAGATGCCAGATTGAGGCGTTCAAGAAAAGCGGTTTTACACAAGCAGAGATTGCGGTGGCTCTAGGCGTGAGTCAGTCAACGATATCAAGGGAGTTAGCGCGGAATAGTGGTCAGCGCGGGTATCGACACAAGCAAGCCCAGAGGTTTGCGCTTTGGCGGCGTGAAGTGGCCAGAAAGGTAACAAAATTGACACCAGAGTTGATTGGCTTGGTCGAGGATAAACTTGCTGAAAAATGGAGCCCGGAGCAAATCTCAGGCTGGCTGCTCAAGGAGCACTTGATACTGTTGAGCCATGAGTGCATCTATCAACATGTGTGGACCGACAAGGCGAGGGGTGG
>NZ_CANLDD010000211.1 GCF_947489355.1 uncultured Microbulbifer sp.
TATCGTAGAAAGGTGCTGTTTGGACGGGTGCGCAGAGAGTTGCCCACGGTATTTCACCAGTTGGCCCGGCAAAAGGAGAGCCTGATTGAGGAGGGGCACGTAATGCCGGATCATGTCCATATGATGATATCGATTCCGCCCAAATATGCTGTCTCCCAGGTAGTGGGGTATATCAAAGGTAAAAGTGCTATTTACATTGCGAGGACCTACTCTGGCCAGCGTAGAAATTATGTAGGGCAACACTTCTGGGCGAGAGGTTACTTTGCGTCCACCGTTGGTCGTGATGAGAATGTGATCAGGGAGTATATTCGTCATCAGGAGAAGGAAGATCGGCGAGTAGAG
>NZ_CANLDD010000212.1 GCF_947489355.1 uncultured Microbulbifer sp.
CTGATCTGCGGGGCACTGTTGCGATACACATAAATGCCGTTTTGGCTACCGCGAATTGTATTACCGGCTATCTGTGGGGCAATCACCGCTTCTGCCGAAGCAGCCCGGGTATCGATACCGGTGTAGTTGTTCAGCAACTGTGAATTGCGTACAGAGCCGTCGCCCCCGTTATAGTGCACCCCTTTAGCAGCGCAGTGTATTTCGGCATACTCAATTGATGTCGTGGCCCCGGCAACAACCTCAATTCCTGGCCAATCCTGCCTCTTGGTACTGATACCATCACAGGCCTCTACAGTTGGCTTAAAGACAACTGGAGAGGATTGACTACCAGATACTACTAGA
>NZ_CANLDD010000213.1 GCF_947489355.1 uncultured Microbulbifer sp.
CATAGGCTGATATATTTCTCCAGGCGATCCGGGAAGTGGATCGTCAGCTGTGACAGCGTCAAGTTCCAGTTCTGGATTGGGTGCGTCCAGCGCTCGGAGGCTTTCAGTATACCGGCGTAAAGCAGCGAGTTATAACCAATTCTGGTGTTTGAGGATTTGAAAGAAAGCAGCGTATCTGGTTGATTTGTTGTTGCCAAACAGTCAGCCAACCAAGAGTACGCCGCTATGGACAAGAATACCGTTGTTGAGTTTACTGTAGTGGTCAACTTTTACCGGACAGTAAGTTAAGATTTTCTTCCGCCTTTGCAGGTGGTATACCATCGTTGTGCTG
>NZ_CANLDD010000214.1 GCF_947489355.1 uncultured Microbulbifer sp.
CCGGCGCAAATTTGGTTGGCCAGTTCAATCTGTTCCTGGCTGAGGTCGGCGTTTACAAACCGTTTAGGCTCCGTTGAAAACCGTTTAGCTGGCGTTGAGGACCGTTTAGAAACCGTTGAAAACTGTTTAGAATCCGTTGAGGAGCCCTGCCCTTCCCTGGGCAACCGTTTATCTACCGTTGGTAGCTGTTTAGCGTCATTTAGCAGCTGTTTTGGCTCTGTTGGCGACCGTTTAGCGTCCGTTGAAAACCGTTTAGAATCCGTTGAAAACTGTTTATCTGGCGTTGAAAACCGTTTAGACCGTTTAGCTAAACGTTTACAAAC
>NZ_CANLDD010000215.1 GCF_947489355.1 uncultured Microbulbifer sp.
TTACTCATTGAACACCTCTGTCTCAGGCAGCGACTTTACCACCTAAATTGGTGTCCGGGATTAGTAGACCACTACAGCCTTTGATTCCACGATTGTAAAGATCGGTCAGAACGCTCAGCCAGTGGTGCGCGCCCTCCTGGTCAGACAGGTAGAGGCCCAACAACTCTTTCTTGTCTTCGATGTTCAGGCCAAGAATGGTGTAAGACGATCTGTGGCTCGAAGGTGCCGGCGCGGTCCTGTGGTGTCTGCAGCTCGAAGCTGCCCGTCGGGCTTTTCATGGTCTTGGATGTATGGCCATTTTTGCGGTTGGGCTTG
>NZ_CANLDD010000216.1 GCF_947489355.1 uncultured Microbulbifer sp.
TGCCGGAATCTCTTCGGCGGCTCAGCCTGGTGTACCTCCGCCGTCCATACATCCATGCGGAACTGGTTGAGCTTGGCCTTAAGGTTGTCGATACCCGGCTCACCACGGCGGTGCTTTGCGGTGATCACTTCCACCAGTCCGGGGTTTAGGGAATCGGGATTGTCTTTGTCCTCCCGATACAGCAGAGTCACTATGTCGGCGTCCTGCTCAATAGAGCCGGAATCACGCAACTGGGACATATTGGGCCGGCCACCCTTGGCTGCCTCGCGGTTGAACTGGCACAGCGCCAACACCGGTATATCCAACT
>NZ_CANLDD010000217.1 GCF_947489355.1 uncultured Microbulbifer sp.
GGCACTTTTCCCTCAAGCCGGGCATGACCCTGTCTGCCGATGTGCAACTGGCGGAACGGAGCTTGCTGCAATGGCTGTTGGAGCCCATTTACAGCCTGCGGGGGCGCCTGTGATGGAGGCGACCACGCAACAACCAGCCGGCCAAGGTCGGCCGGAAAAGCTTCTGCATTTTTCCACAGGCCGCCAACTGCCGGTAATTTTGCAGACTGAGGCTGCGGAATGCGGGTTGGTGTGTCTGGCGATGATTGCTGGATTTCACGGCTATGATACCGACCTCGCCGGCCTGCGCCGCCGCTTCCATATC
>NZ_CANLDD010000218.1 GCF_947489355.1 uncultured Microbulbifer sp.
ATGGGGCTGCTCTGCCTTCTTATACGCATGCGAAGGAACCTGGGTGCTTTCCAGCCCCAGCAGCTTTATCCTGCAGCCAGCACGGTATCGGCTGAGAGGTGTTCCACTTTGCGTCACTATCTTGGCAATGGACCGGGCTCCCGCTGAGCCGTTACTGACTGTATGTGCGGCCTTCACCAAGGTCTGTAACTGAAGCTCTTCTGGCTTCGGAGCTGTTGGCCTATCGCGCCAAACCCGGTAGCTGCTGCGGTGTATATCAAACGCCTCACAAAGGCGCTGAACAGCGTAGCTCTCCTGC
>NZ_CANLDD010000219.1 GCF_947489355.1 uncultured Microbulbifer sp.
ACGACTCCCAAGAGCTTTGATATTGACACCTTCGGTGGCACTTTCACGAGAAGATGCACGTGGTCTGCTTGGACATTTAGCTCTACCATCCTGCAACGAAGCTGACTGCAATACACCTGAATGCAGTTGTACACTTCCTGTGCAACCGGCCCCTTCAGTACTCTATAGCGGTACTTGGGAACCCAAACAATGTGGTATTGGTAATGCCACAGAACATGCGTTAGCTTTTCAAAACGGCTCATGTTATTTCCTTTCGTTCGAATTGTGGGGACAACTCGAACCTAGGAGTAACATGGGT
>NZ_CANLDD010000220.1 GCF_947489355.1 uncultured Microbulbifer sp.
TTTACCGGCTGTGCCCGCGGCCTGTTCGGCACCTATGCCCGCGATCATGTGATCCCCACCGACAACGACGACGAGCGTGGGATTGCGGTGGAGGAATTTATCTATCTGGAAGGGCCGGGCCCGCAGCTGGCCTATGCCCTGCTCACTGGCCTTGTGCTCGGTACTAATAATACTTTGCCCGACAACTGGCACCTGGGTACCCTGCGCGGTACCCCCAGCAATGGCGGGCGTGGTTTTTTGGGTTCCTGTCGCGGCGGTAATGGGCGCGGTTCTCTTATCGAGCTTACCCGCGGCAG
>NZ_CANLDD010000221.1 GCF_947489355.1 uncultured Microbulbifer sp.
ATTTATTCACCTGATCTTCGTTGTGAGTGATGTTATCACCCAAAGTCAGATGGCCAAATTTACTATGCCACTACATAAAAGACTATGAGGAGCTGATGAGCTTCTACGGCTTCCCGGCAAAACATTGGCAGAGCATCCGGACAACGAACTCGATCGAGTCGACGTTCGGAACGATACGACATAGGACGAAGCGCTCTAAAGGCTGTCGGTCGAGAGAAGGAATGCTGCACATGCTGTTCAAGCTGGGAATGTGTGCAGAGGGAAAATGGAGAAAACTCCGGGGCTTTGACTACCT
>NZ_CANLDD010000222.1 GCF_947489355.1 uncultured Microbulbifer sp.
TATTATCGCGGTGGCTTTTTTATTGAGTTGTAAAGTTGAAACGTCCATGATTAATCCCTAAAAAGGGGCCCAGTACCTACGGCCCAAGCAGTGGGGGTGTATTGGTTAAGCCGCAGTCGTTTGTACCCGCGGGATACCTTTTTGCAGCATCTCTGTGATGGAAGCGGCCAGCTCTGAGGGAACTAGGTTTTTGCCCTTATCCGCTGGTTTAGGCAGGTATTTAGCGCCCTCTGGAAGGAGTTCCTGCAGTTGCTTTGAGGTACGGCAAGAGTTGAGAATGGTCTGTA
>NZ_CANLDD010000223.1 GCF_947489355.1 uncultured Microbulbifer sp.
TAGATCCATCTGCAGATCCTCCAGCGAGCCATAAATCTTGCGTCGTAGTGACGGCTGATAAAACTCCTGCAGAATAGCCTTGTGAAACCGCTCACAGATACCATTCGTTTGTGGATGCCGGGCTTTCGTCTTCGTATGTTCAATCTCATTCACGCTCAAATACAGCTGATAATCATGCTGCTCCAGCTTGCCACAGTACTCGGTGCCGCGATCAGTCAGGATACGCAGCACAGGTAGCTCATGCGAAGCGTAGAATGGCAGCACACGGTCATTCAGAAGGTCTGC
>NZ_CANLDD010000224.1 GCF_947489355.1 uncultured Microbulbifer sp.
CCAGAAGATTTAATGGATAATTACTTGGCGGCACAAGCCGCATAAATGGTATGCGCTTCAAGGTTGAATCCGCGTTTATTTTTATTTTTATTTTTATTTTTATTTTTATTTTTCTAATAATCTTTGACTGCCATATACGTTGCCCACAGGGAAACGTGACCTTTACACTTATCGAGTTATTGTCAATTCTGGTGTTCAACAAGCCTGAGGGTGTTCAAAACTCTGTGTCAGCCAAGTAGCCTCATAGGCTGATATATTTCTCCAGGCGATCCGGGAAGTGAAT
>NZ_CANLDD010000225.1 GCF_947489355.1 uncultured Microbulbifer sp.
TTGGCGGCTCACACATTGGAGTTACTATGGGACTTCCGGATCTGTCAAACTATGCGTGCCTCCCCGGCAAAGCCGGGGGGTCTCCCTTTTGGACTAGGCTAAGACTGCCCGAAGTATTGTCAACAGGATTGGATTACAAGCCATTACGTCGACTGCACAAAGAAATAAACAATCGTACGAGGGAACCTCTGATTAATTCACCTTCCTCCCGCGCTCCTACACCAAAACGGGAGAAGTTGATCAAGGATCAGTCAAAAATCACGTTTTCACAGCAAATAACC
>NZ_CANLDD010000226.1 GCF_947489355.1 uncultured Microbulbifer sp.
CGGCAGAAGCAACTGTTGTCGGAAGAGCATTTCAGCGTCGACGGCACCTTGATTCAGGCGTGGGCCTCGCACAAAAGTTTTCGTCGCAAGCAGGAAAGCGACGACGATGAGGGCGGTGGCAGCAACAGCGAGCGAGACTTCCACAAGGAAAAGCGCAGCAATGAAACGCACGAATCGCGCACCGATCAAGAAGCTCGGCTATACAAAAAATCCAAAGGTGCTGAAGCCAAGCTGGCCTATTTGGGTCACACCACCATGGAAAACCGTAATGGCCTGAT
>NZ_CANLDD010000227.1 GCF_947489355.1 uncultured Microbulbifer sp.
TGAACTGAACCTGACCTGACAGACCACCGTCAGAAAAACCGGTAACTGTCAGATCAAGTCTGAACTACTACAGATTAGCAGCTATCTCACACAGTTACCCATCTCTTCTCTTTGAACAGTCACTGTAATGGCTTGTAATCTAATCGTGTAGATTTTTCTGCCACGAAATGATAAAAAATGCGCCATAAAAAATAAGCGGTAGTAAGGAAGTTGTAGTGACAGGGTTGTTCCGCCAGCAAGCCATGGAAAAACAAGCAGATCGCCTGCATGGTGAG
>NZ_CANLDD010000228.1 GCF_947489355.1 uncultured Microbulbifer sp.
TGCAGTGGTATGCGATTTAAATAACCGCCCAAGGAAAACATTAGGCTTTGAAACACCAGAAGATTTAATGGATAATTTGTAGTAGTTCAGACTTGATCTGACAGTTACCGGTTTTTCTGACGGTGGTCTGTCAGGTCAGGTGGTAGTGTTCAGAATTCTGTGTCATTTCTTTACCATTAGCAAAAAAGAGATGACCTATGACCTATGACCAAACCTACTTTCGATATGGATGCTGCTGTCAAGGCGCTGCGTGAGGGCAAAGACCTCAGCGGCA
>NZ_CANLDD010000229.1 GCF_947489355.1 uncultured Microbulbifer sp.
ATGGTGGAGCTATGCGGGATCGAACCGCAGACCTCCTGCGTGCAAAGCAGGCGCTCTCCCAGCTGAGCTATAGCCCCATTTCGATAAGCCACTAAGATTTTAATAAGAATCGGGAGTGGTAATTTTTCTGTAGTTAGGCATTTTATTGCGCCGCCTATTTTAAATAGGCAGGCAATGAAATAACGAAGCTACAGGAAAATTTGGTAGGCCTGGGCAGACTTGAACTGCCGACCTCACCCTTATCAGGGGTGCGCTCTAACCAGCTGAGC
>NZ_CANLDD010000230.1 GCF_947489355.1 uncultured Microbulbifer sp.
AGCGCATCTTCCATTGCCGGGTCGCTGAGGTTGTAAAACAGCTGCATGCAGTGGATGCGCAGCATGACATCCAGAGAATACACCCGTGGGCCGCGGTCGTTGTTGTGGTAGAAGGGCTCACTACGGTCGCGCAGGCGCTGCCAGGGAATGAGCGCATCCATCTTTTCCAGAAATTTTTCGCGCCGGGTTTGACGACGCTTGCTGCGGTATTCGGCTTCGGCGAAGGTGACTTGATGCATGATTTTGGGTAGCCTTGAGGAGTAGTACGA
>NZ_CANLDD010000231.1 GCF_947489355.1 uncultured Microbulbifer sp.
GGGGCTGCCAGCATTAACGATATCCGCCGCCTGGAAAACATGAACAGCATCGAAGGCGGTGATCAGCATTGGCTGCAACTGGCCATGGCTCCGATCACCCAATCCCGCGAACCCAATAGCGCAGGAGGAAACAATGCCTAAATGGTTTGAGATCAAAGCGCAGACCGAGAGCGCCCCGGCAGAGGTCTATATCTACGACTACATCGGTTACTACGGCGTGGAGGCCAAGGCCTTTATCGACGAGCTCAACGCCCTGGACGCGGATGA
>NZ_CANLDD010000232.1 GCF_947489355.1 uncultured Microbulbifer sp.
GTAGCCGTTGACGGCGTCTGTGGCGATCAGACCATTCAGGCTGTTGATCTGCTCTTTAATACTGTTGAGCTGCTGTTTAAGCGCTTGGTACTCGAGGCTGCCCTGGGTGTTGCGTTGCTGCTGCTCTTCGCTGTGAGTGGCGAGGAATCCAACGGTGGCGACAATACTGATCACCACCAGTAATGGCCAGAGCGCGAGGAGGACATGGCCGCTGAGCTGTCCCTGTGCGCGCAACCAGAGCCCAAGAGGCGCAAAACTAAACTTACA
>NZ_CANLDD010000233.1 GCF_947489355.1 uncultured Microbulbifer sp.
GCTCAAATACAGCTGATAATCATGCTGCTCCAGTTTGCCACAGTACTCGGTGCCGCGATCAGTCAGAATACGCAGTAGTGGTAGTTCATGCGAAGCGTAGAATGGCAGCACACGGTCGTTCAGAAGGTCTGCTGCAGTGATTGGTGTTTTTGTTGTATACAGCTTGCAGTGCGCCACTTTTGCGTAGATGTCAACGTAGGTCTGCTGGTATACACGTCCAACGCCTTTGAATGTCCCAACGTAGAAGGTGTCCTGGGAGCCCAGG
>NZ_CANLDD010000234.1 GCF_947489355.1 uncultured Microbulbifer sp.
GCCAAAAATATAAAATAGACCTATAGCCTTCAGGGCAAAGGGAAGGCACTTGATACGAGTGGTGTCATCCATAGTTTTCTCCAGAGCGAAGACCGCTTTTAAGTTGATTTTGTCGCAGTTAATAATATAGACGAAATAGTTTCTGGCCCGTCCCATGCGGGCTTTTTGGCATCCGGTAAGCCAATTTGAAAACGACTACGTCACAAAAGAGGAGTTGTCTTGTCGTTGTTGTTAATTTTCGATGTCTCTGGCATTAAA
>NZ_CANLDD010000235.1 GCF_947489355.1 uncultured Microbulbifer sp.
GCCGTATGACGCGAGAGTGTCACGTACGGTTCTGCGAGGGGCTGGCGGTGAGACTCCGCCGGTCTACTCACCCCTATTTATGGACAGAAGAGGGCTGGCTATACCTGGCTGTAGTGATAGATCTCTACAGCCGCCTGGTTGTCGGCTGGGCGATGTCAGAGCGAATGACGGCCACACTGGTCTGTGATGCTTTGCGTATGGCCCTGAGGCGACGAAAAATGCCTAGGGGAGTTATCGTGCACTCTGATCGGGGGA
>NZ_CANLDD010000236.1 GCF_947489355.1 uncultured Microbulbifer sp.
CTGGTAAGCCTGACTGGCAACAGTAAGGAAGCCGTAACCAGTGGAATCCGTTTTGGCGAGATCGACAGTGTCACAGGCGACAGCCTGGTAGGCTCGGATAACGCGGACAGGTTCGAGATTACCGGTCTGAATGCGCTGATGGCCAATGATATTGCCTTTGATGGTATCAGCAGCGTTGATGCCCTTGGCGGTATCGACACGGTCAACGGAGCCGAAGATGCCGAGTGGTTACTGACTGGTAATAATAAAGAAGC
>NZ_CANLDD010000237.1 GCF_947489355.1 uncultured Microbulbifer sp.
TACCGCTTTAACCGAATGGTTAGCTGTATTGCCAAATGACGTACAGGAGTATTTTTTAACCCAGGTTTCGGTGGGGTATGAGGAAGACTAATGCCAGGTTTTATCGAGTGAAGTGATCAGTAATATAGCCAGCATCGGGTTTGTTGGAGTTACTGGTGTGGCCGTAAATCCGATACACAATCTACGATATTAAAAACAAATAACCTAAAAACCTGGAAGTTAACTGGCGGCCTTGATGGTGGCAATAATACTAA
>NZ_CANLDD010000238.1 GCF_947489355.1 uncultured Microbulbifer sp.
AAGCGACAGCAACATCGGGACCAGCTGGATCGCCAGGTACAGGAGTGTTTTACGGCCAGCAAAAAACGCAGTGGCGCTCCGCGGCTGACAAAGGAACTGGCAAGCCGAGGTAATGTGTATAACCGTAAGACAGTTGCTGCCAGCATGCGGCGGCAGGGGCTGCGGGCTAAGGCAGCCAAGAAGTATAAGGCCACTACCTCCTCGAAGCACAATCTGCCGGTGGCTTCCAATCTACTGAAGCAGAACTTCAATG
>NZ_CANLDD010000239.1 GCF_947489355.1 uncultured Microbulbifer sp.
ACCGATGCCGTCGCTAAAGCCATTAAACACGGCCTGATCCAGTTCGGCCTGCTCGCCTCCATTCTCGTCAGCGCCGGGCCCGATTCCCAGGAACAACTGCGTACCCGATTCCAGCGCAAACCCACCATTAAAACTATTCGCATCCGTAACCAGGAGGGATTCCTGTGAGCGCCATCTACAGCGCCCCAGCCTTTCTGGAAAAAGCCGCTCAGCATATGCGCGACCGTGCCGTGCAGCGAGATAGCGAAGACG
>NZ_CANLDD010000240.1 GCF_947489355.1 uncultured Microbulbifer sp.
TGGATGTATGGACGGCGGAGGTACACCAGGCTGAGCCGCCGAAGAGATTCCGGCAATTTGTTGGTTAATCGAGATAGGGGAAAAAATGGTCAATGAAATCAGCATTCGCGAGCGCTTGTGGGAGTGGTCTAGGGGCTGTTCCCGTTTCACATGGGTAGCCATAGGAAGACACAAGCCATAGCTACTGTGCTTTGATAGCACCTCTTGAGTTTGTCGAAACGTGAGGCAATCGCGCGGTAGTGTTTC
>NZ_CANLDD010000241.1 GCF_947489355.1 uncultured Microbulbifer sp.
GCATAGAGGCAGCGTGATCCTGTTTCGGGCTCTCTCCTGGAACTGCGGGAACCTTCGATGGCAATGCCAAGGGAAAGGTGCAAGCTTACAAGGCAAGGCCGATAGTACCGATGTGCCATCAAGGGACGGAGCCGCTTGTAGTAGTGTTGAAGGGGCTGTAATGGCCGTGGAGCGAAGGGGCGGCGTCATTCAGCCGAGTTTGCTGGCCAACTGTGCGAGCAGGACGAGCCAATGAGCGAGG
>NZ_CANLDD010000242.1 GCF_947489355.1 uncultured Microbulbifer sp.
CGTGAACTGAACCTGACCTGACAGACCACCGTCAGAAAAACCGGTAACTGTCAGATCAAGTCTGAACTACTACAAATAACATTAAGGGGCGTGTATTCAGCCAAAAGTCGATTAAAAATCCATCACAATAGAAAAAAGCAGCTTTTCCTTGAGTCTTTTGGCTTGCTAGGGGCTGTTCCCGTTTCACATGGGTAGCCATAGGAAGGCACAAGCCATAGCTACTGTGCTTTGATAGCACCTC
>NZ_CANLDD010000243.1 GCF_947489355.1 uncultured Microbulbifer sp.
GATGCCCTTGGCGGTATCGACACGGTCAACGGAGCCGAAGATGCCGAGTGGTTACTGACTGGTAATAATAAAGAAGCGCGCAACAGCGATATCCTATTTTCCGATGTAGAAACCCTTACCGCCACTAATGCCACGCTGCTGGGTACTGCCGACAGTGAATCCTTTACTCTGGGTACCGACGGTGCAGTGGAAGTCTACGGGATGAGCTTCTCCAGCCTGTCTGTAGTGC
>NZ_CANLDD010000244.1 GCF_947489355.1 uncultured Microbulbifer sp.
GTGGCGAGAAATCCAACGGTGGCCACAATACTGATCACCACCAGTAATGGCCATAGCGCGAGGAGTACATGGCCACTGAGCTGTCCCTGGGAGCGCAACCAGAGTCCCAAGGGCGCGAAAGAGAACTTACACAGTTCCAGAGCAACGGCCGTAAGGCCGGCCACTACCTGGCTGCCGGTAGTGCTGGGTATAGCGATCCACAGCTGCACAGTAAAGGCGAGGCTGGT
>NZ_CANLDD010000245.1 GCF_947489355.1 uncultured Microbulbifer sp.
TGCTGTAATCGCACGGGGTCTATGTTGAGTGTGCTGGCCAGGCTGTTAAACGCTCCGTGAGTGCTGGCGCCTGGTTGCGCTGTGGAAAGGCTCTTGATGATCTGGCTGCGCTGGGCTTCCAGGGCGCGCAATTGGGCGGTGGTATCAATGGCGCGCTGGCGGTAGCCGTTGACGGCGTCTGTGGCGATCAGACCATTCAGGCTGTTGATCTGCTCTTTAATACTGTT
>NZ_CANLDD010000246.1 GCF_947489355.1 uncultured Microbulbifer sp.
CAGATGCGCTATAACATATTATTCCGCTGGTTCGTTGGCCTCAGCATCGATGACAAGGTGTGGAATCATTCCACTTTGAGCAAGAACCGTGAGCGCCTGCTTGCCCACGACATTATTCCCACCCTGTTCGAAGAAGTGGTGCGGATAGCCCGGCAGAAGCAACTGTTGTCGGAAGAGCATTTCAGCGTCGACGGCACCTTGATTCAGGCGTGGGCCTCGCACAAAAG
>NZ_CANLDD010000247.1 GCF_947489355.1 uncultured Microbulbifer sp.
TTTCGTCACCTTCATCAAAACCGGTAAACCCCCTCTTTTCAAGGAGATGTGTCAGATTTGGTCTGAACTAATACACTTTAATCGTGAACCGCTCAAAGCGGTCTGTACGGAACTAACGTTCCTTGAGCCCCCAAAGGGGGCTGCCTAAATCTTCATACCAAGTTCAGTTGCTCTACTCGCCGATCTTCCTTCTCCTGATGACGAATATACTCCCTGATCACATTC
>NZ_CANLDD010000248.1 GCF_947489355.1 uncultured Microbulbifer sp.
TGTCACCAGCACCTGCATGCCGATGACGAGGGGCCACAATCCCTCATCTCCCCCGCAGCTTGCTGCGGCACACTGATGTCGCCAGTCCAGGCTGTATCCGGTTCTTGAATGTTGAATTTCCGGTCCAGCAGGTTCGGGATATCGAAATGGGGCTGCTCTGCCTTCTTATACGCATGCGAAGGAACCTGGGTGCTTTCCAGCCCCAGCAGCTTTATCCTGCAGC
>NZ_CANLDD010000249.1 GCF_947489355.1 uncultured Microbulbifer sp.
GTCGACGTACTTCAAGTATCCGGAATACGTGCGTACGCCGATTTACACCACCAACGCCGTTGAGGCTGTACACCGCCTGTTCCGCAAGCTAACTAAAACCAAGGGTGGCTTTACCAATGAGAACAGCTTACTCAAGCTGCTTTACGTGTATTAGTTCAGACCAAATCTGACACATCTCCTTGAAAAGAAGGGGTTTACCGGTTTTGATGAAGGTGACAAAAC
>NZ_CANLDD010000250.1 GCF_947489355.1 uncultured Microbulbifer sp.
CGAAAGTAGGTTTGGTCATAGGTCATCTCTTTTTTGCTAATGATAAAGAAATGACACAGAATTCTGAACACTACCACAAGCCTGATCAAGCAGCGCTCTGGTCGGCTGTTGGCGCCTCCTCTCCATCCTTGAATTTCACTCCGGTGATGACCTTGGCCAGGTAGTCAAAGCCCCGGAGTTTTCTCCATTTTCCCTCTGCACACATTCCCAGCTTGAACAGC
>NZ_CANLDD010000251.1 GCF_947489355.1 uncultured Microbulbifer sp.
CAGGGCTTTCAGGCGGAGTCTGAAGTTAGCCAGGTCATGCCGCAACCAGATACTGCGAACCCCGCTAGACGACACAAAGACACCGCGCTTACGTAGCTCATTGGATACCCGTACCTGCTCATGGGCATAAGCCAGCACTACTTCTTCGATAGCTGAGTCAACGCGGTTCTTGTGATTTGGCACCCGCCGGTTCTTCTCCAGCAGGGCGTCCACGTCG
>NZ_CANLDD010000252.1 GCF_947489355.1 uncultured Microbulbifer sp.
CCCGTGGTGTCTGCAGCTCGAAGCTGCCCGTCGGGTTTTTCATGGTCTTGGATGTATGGCCATTTTTGCGGTTGGGCCTGTCCTCGCCAGCGAGGCGCTCCTCCAGCTCCGCACTCATGGCTGCTTCGGTAAGCTGTTTGATCAGAGGAGTCAGGATGCCATCTTTGCCGCTGAGGCCTTTGCCCTCATGCAGCGCCTTGACAGCAGCATCCATAT
>NZ_CANLDD010000253.1 GCF_947489355.1 uncultured Microbulbifer sp.
TGAACTGAACCTGACCTGACAGACCACCGTCAGAAAAACCGGTAACTGTCAGATCAAGTCTGAACTACTACATATGAATTGCGTGCGGGCTTCGAACTCGCCTTAGATATGGGTAATTGAATGGTTACTTGATCGCTTACCACGCCGCCGCTGGATACGGCTTCTTTGTAACGATAGAAGGTGTCTCGCGATACGCCGAGCATCTTGCAGGCTTTG
>NZ_CANLDD010000254.1 GCF_947489355.1 uncultured Microbulbifer sp.
CCTGCACAAAAACTCTAAAACTCCCCACCTAACACATCATCGCTCAATCGGATATCCATCTGTGTGAAGGGCAGCGCCTCCTCGTCCTGGTAGTCCAGCGTAGTGCCTTTACTCTCATGTGCCATGAGGTCCTGAATATCCTCGACCTTGTATCCTGCAACCCGATACAGGGTGGAAGCCAGGCCGCGGACTTCATGGAATGAGGGCGGGGCACC
>NZ_CANLDD010000255.1 GCF_947489355.1 uncultured Microbulbifer sp.
ACCAAACCTACTTTCGATATGGATGCTGCTGTCAAGGCGCTGCGTGAGGGCAAAGACCTCAGCGGCAAAGATGGCATCCTGACTCCCCTGATCAAACAGCTTACCGAAGCAGCCATGAGCGCGGAGTTGGAGGAGCACCTCGCTGGCGAGGACAGGCCCAACCGAAAAAATGGCCATACATCCAAGACCATGAAAAGCCCGACGGGCAGCTTCG
>NZ_CANLDD010000256.1 GCF_947489355.1 uncultured Microbulbifer sp.
CTCCGGCCATTAAGCGGATCCCCTTTGTAAATTGCTTATTCGGGTTAGATTCCAGCCGATAAAGGTGAGGGTAAATATCTCCTTGACCCGCGCTAACCCGCGGACTTTTACTTGGCGAATCAGGTCAACGGGTTTGCCCCAACCGAAACCCTCCTCAATTCTCTTGCGTACCTTCATGCTCGCTTGATACCCGCTGTGCCGAGTGGTGC
>NZ_CANLDD010000257.1 GCF_947489355.1 uncultured Microbulbifer sp.
AGGAGTGGTAAGGGTGCGCGAAATAAACCTGCGCCCCAAGCTCCTTAGTAATTTTTTCGTGATAGGCAAACTCTTTACCATTGTCCGCCGTGATCGTATGCAATGCCGCCGTATACGGCTTCAGCAGAGCTATAGTGGCCTCTGTCACCGCCTCTGCACTTTTGTTCTCCACTTGTGCAAATAAGGTAAACTGCGTTACGCGCTCT
>NZ_CANLDD010000258.1 GCF_947489355.1 uncultured Microbulbifer sp.
CTCCGGCCATTAAGCGGATCCCCTTTGTAAATTGCTTATTCGGGTTAGATTCCAGCCGATAAAGGTGAGGGTAAATACCTCCTTGACCCGCGCTAACCCGCGGACTTTTACTTGGCGAATCAAGCCAATGGTTTTGCCCCAACCGAAACCCTCCTCAATTCTCTTGCGTACCTTCATGCTCGCTTGATACCCGCTGTGCCGAGTGG
>NZ_CANLDD010000259.1 GCF_947489355.1 uncultured Microbulbifer sp.
CACAGGCGCCCCCGCAGGCTGTAAATGGGCTCCAGCAGCCATTGCAGCAAGCTCCGTTCCGCCAGTTGCACATCGGCGGACAGGGTCATGCCCGGCTTGAGGGAAAAGTGCCGGCCATAGGCATTAACCGTCGGTTGTGCCAGTTTTGCCGTGACCCTGAACACCGGCTCACGCACTGTGACAGGAACACGGAGCAGCTCATCGGG
>NZ_CANLDD010000260.1 GCF_947489355.1 uncultured Microbulbifer sp.
ATTTACTGGCTTTGGTACAATGCTCGGGTCGATACCCCACAATGAGTTAATGTATGCGCGGTGCAGATATTACGCAGAAAGCTTTGTTCACCACGGTTCACCTGGAAGAATTTGTCCCGAAAACCCATCCGCTGAGAAAGATTCGTCAGGAATTTAATTTGGCATTGCAGCGTATCGACTGGTTGCTCGACTGCGCCTATGCACCG
>NZ_CANLDD010000261.1 GCF_947489355.1 uncultured Microbulbifer sp.
CTGAGTCAACGCGATTCTTATGATTTGGCACCCGCCGGTTCTTCTCCAGCAGGGCGTCCACGCCGCCGCTGGATACGGCTTCTTTGTAACGATAGAAGGTGTCTCGCGATACGCCGAGCATCTTGCAGGCTTTGGAGATATTGCCGAGTTCTTCCGCCAGATTGAGCAGACCGGTCTTGTGTTTAATGATGCGATCGTTAGTAT
>NZ_CANLDD010000262.1 GCF_947489355.1 uncultured Microbulbifer sp.
GCGTATGGCCCTGAGGCGACGAAAAATGCCTAGGGGAGTTATCGTGCACTCTGATCGGGGGAGCCAATACTGCTCCCGAGATTATCAGTCGCTGATCAAAGCGCATAATCTGGAATGTAGCATGAGTGCGAAGGGAAACTGCTACGACAACGCTTGCGCAGAAACATTTTTCCACTCACTAAAAGTAGAATCGATTCATGGCGA
>NZ_CANLDD010000263.1 GCF_947489355.1 uncultured Microbulbifer sp.
CACTTCCCGGATCGCCTGGAGAAATATATCAGCCTATGAGGCTACTTGGCTGACACAGAGTTTTGAACACCCTCCCGTTTTATGATTTCTAGTCCAAAAGGGAGACCCCCCGGCTTTGCCGGGGAAGCACGCATAGTTTGACAGATCCGGAAGTCCCATAGTAACTCCAATGTGTGAGCCGCCAAGCAACACACAAAGGAGTC
>NZ_CANLDD010000264.1 GCF_947489355.1 uncultured Microbulbifer sp.
TCCTGGGTATACCGACAGTGTCGGATCGTATCGCGCAGACGGTGGTCAAGAAGGTCTTTGAGCCACTGGTCGAGCCGGTCTTTCACGAGAATTCCTACGGCTACCGCCCGAATCGTTCAGCGCATGATGCGTTGGCTATGGTGCGGCGGCGATGCTGGGAGTACGACTGGGTGATTGAGTTCGACATCAAAGGTTTGTTCGA
>NZ_CANLDD010000265.1 GCF_947489355.1 uncultured Microbulbifer sp.
GCGGTATTGTCCTCATCCCCTTCCCGGCTAAACTCCCCCACAAAACGCAGGCCATCTCGCACGGCATAGTATTCAATGTTGCCGCCATCCCGCTCAATCACGCCATAAAGCTCTATATCCCTCCCCTGCTCCACTAGCTTTTTAGCAAAATACATCCAGGCATCGGACAGGCTATAAATCACTACACCACCCAAAGCCTC